>JASGJI010000012.1:0-238479 GCA_049840815.1 Thermomicrobiales bacterium
CGTTCAGTTTCGTATTGCTAAGGTTAATAGGGAAACACAATCAAGATCCGAACAGCACCTAGGAGGCGATTGGAAAGCAGGTGCAACTGCACCATCGGGCTCTTCACCCGCGCCGAAGGCCGTCGCCACAACGCCGATCAGGCCAAAGAGGACTACCTCCGGCCGCGTCCCATCCCTCGACCGGCCCCCGCCCGACGGCGAACATGAAGCTCCCGAATCCGACCCCCGCTAACAGGACAGCCGGGAATGTCGAACGATCCTGCATCTTCCTCCCGATGCTCGTGCAAGACAATCCAAAGCCGCGCTGCCAGCCCGACCGGAAGGTTGACATAGAAGATCCATTACGCCACGAGATTCGTTCAACCAGGAACCCGCCGATCACCGACCCAGCCGGCCCGAGGATGGTCGCGAACATCAGGATGCCCGAGACCTGCCCCCGTTCCGCCGGCGGGAAGGCACGATAGAGCATCGCCATCCCGACCGGTATCCACCAGCCACCACCAGCTCCTTGCCGAATCCGGAACGCTCCCAGCTGATCGATCGACTGCGCCATGCCGCAGAGCGCGGATGCTCCGGTGAAAAGTACAAGCGCGAGGAGGAAGGTCCGTTTGGTCCCCCAACGATCCCCGAGCCATCCGGAGACCGGGATGAAGACCGCCAGGCTGATCAGGTACGCCGTCACCACCGTATCAATCGAATCGGGAGGAACCGAGAACTCCCGCGCCAGGGTCGGGAGGGCGACATTGACGATGGTGGAGTCAAGAGAATTCAGGATCATACCGCAGACGTATACCGCGGCGACGACGAGTTTCTGATTCGGCGAAAACCTCATGCTCTGTGTCCCAACAGCGACGAACGGACGTCGAATGGCCGATGATGAATCGCGCGATTCTCGCGACAGCGGTCTTGCGACCCATGGCGATCCCGGTATCATGAAGCGGCACTCGAAGCCGAGAACGTGGTCATCTGCGCCAGTGTAGCGCGGTTTCGACCGATCGCCACCCATCCATCATCCACTCGAACTGGAGTCCTCATGTCATCGACGTCGCCTGCCGTCCGCCTCGGGATCATCGGCACCGGCCTCGCAGTCCAGAAGCTGCATTGGCCAGCCCTCGTCCGGCTCACCGATGCCTTCGAGATCACGGCCTTCGCCAACCACACGCAACCGAAAGCGGAGCACTTCTCCGGCTACTCCGGCGTCCCGATGGAACGCTACCATGCGGACTATCGCGCGTTGCTCGCCCGGGACGACGTCGACGCCGTCCTGATTTCGCTGCCGATCGGACTCACGTATACCGTGACGCGGGAGGCGCTGGAGGCAGGCAAACACGTCATCTGTGAGAAGCCCGCGGGCGCGAACCTCGGTGAGGCGTACGACTTCCTTGAGCTCGGCAAGCAGTTCCCGGATCGCGTGGTGCTGGTCGCCGAGAACTGGTTCTATCGCGATGATCTCCGATTCGCGCGGATCTGCTTGACCAGGGCGCGATCGGTGAAACCCGCCTCGTTTCCTGGCGAAGCGTCGGCCAGCTGATCCCGCGCGACGACCAGTTCTCATCGACCCCGTGGCGGCACACGATCGACTACGTCGGCGGCGCGCACCTCGACGGAGGCGTGCACCACACGGCAGAGATCCGGTTGCTGGCCGGCGATGCCGATCGCTTCCACGCCGAGATCCAGGACGCGAACTCGACGCACGATGGTCCATCGATCATGACGATGTCGCTGCACTTCGCAAGTGGGGCGGTGGGAGGCTATACCGCCTCGTATCCCGAGATCCCGGTCGTCGATGAGCCGAACGATCTCCGCATCTATGGCACCGAAGGCCAGCTGTCGCTGGCGCGGAATGAGATCCAGCTCGCCAAGCCGGATGGAACCATCACCCACTACACCATCTCCCAGCGCGACGGCGGTTACTACAACGAGTTCCTCGACTTCCATGATGCCATCGTTCACGGCACGACCCCGGTCGGCACCATCGAGCAGAGCTTCCGGAACATGGAGATTATCCTGCTTGGTCTCGAATCCGCCGAGGACGGTACCGTGAAGCGACCCGACCCCTCGGTCGGTCCGCTCAGCGCCACCGCTGTTCCCCTCTGGATCCCCCGCGGCGCGTCTGATCCATTCGAAGGGCTGGACGTGCAGATCACGACCCGCTGATCGATCATCACCACGCCACCTGTACCTCACGCTTCCATGCACGAGCGCACCCCGATGAATGGGGGTGCGCTCGCTCGTCTCAGGCTTCACAAGACGTCAATCGGAACGTGGTGGCACGTATTCCTCAACGCGCCACCACGCATATGCAGAGAGGACTCATGTCATTGAGAGCTTGTTCGGATCAACTCGGCTCCACGACGGATTATCCAGACAACAACAATCGGGCAATGCAAGGGTAGTCGCTGATCCGGCCATGACCTCCGGACCACTGCCTGCACGATTTGCCTGCACTACACTTGCCAGAATTGACTCGGGGCAGCGCCGCCCCTCGGCTCGGGCAATCGTTCCATACGAGATGGCCCCCAGCGAAAGAGGCCCCCCGTGGAACTCGATCTTCGGCACCTGACCCGCATTGCCCGCCGGTGGTGGTGGCTCCTCCTCCTCGCCCCCATCATCGCCGCCGCCAGCGCCTTCGTCGTCTCCAACCGGCAGACGCCGCTCTACTCCGCCACCGCTGTCCTCCGCGTCAGCCCTCCCGTCAACTCCGAACTCAACCAGCAGGTCTTCAACGTCACCACCAATCTCGGGGAGACCTACCGCCAGCTCATCACCTACGATCCCGTCCTCCAGCGTGTCGTCGACTCCCTCAACCTCCCCTATGGTCCCATCGAACTGCGGGCCAACGTCACCGCCAGCGTGATTCGCGATACCCAGCTCATCAAGATCGCCGTCTCCAATCCGAATCCAGACCAGGCGGCCCTGCTCGCCAACACGATCGCCACCCAGTTCATCGCCTACCAGGCCGAGAACACTCAGACCCAGATCCAGACCAACCTGGAGGACATCAACGGCCAGATCACCGACATCCAGAACCAGCTTGCCTCCGTCGAGACCGAACTGACCACGCTCACCGTGCCGGCCAACGCCAACAACAGCGAAGTCCAGACCCGCATCAACGAGCTGCGCGTCCAGCAGGTCCAACTGCAATCTCGTCTCGATAGCCTCCAGTCCCAATCGAATTCCATCGCGTCGGGCGTGGCTTCCGGTCAGGTCCAGGTCTCCGTCTCCAATCCGGCCCGGCCGCCGAGCGCGCCCTATGCACCGCGCACCATGTTCTACACCGCACTCGGTGCGTTTGTCGGTCTGCTGATCGCGATTGGCGCGGTGGCCCTGCTCGAGTACCTCGACAACACCGTGAAGGCCGATACGGACTTTCAGGCCCTTACCGGTGGCACGCTCCTCAGTTCGATCCCGACCCTGCCGAAGCTGAAAGAAGGCTCCAGCCAGGTCTACTCCGTCGCCGAGCCAGGTTCGTCCGCCGCGGAAGCCGTCCGGCTGCTGCGCACGAACCTCGAGTTCGCGGCGGCGGTCGCGCCCATCAAGTCCCTGGCGATCACCAGCACCTCGCCCTCGGAAGGCAAGAGCACGGTCACCGCGAATCTTGGGGTGGTGATGGCGCAGGCCGGGTTCAAGACGGTGATCGTCGACTGCGACCTCCGCCGCCCAACCCAGCACAAGATTTTCGGCGTGTCGAACAATCGCGGTCTATCCCACCTGCTGACGCATCCGGAGGAGGACTGGGAGTCGCACGCACACCGGGTGGCCTTGCCGGGTCTCGTCCTGATCCCGAGCGGTCCGGTCCCGCCGAATCCGGCCGACCTGTTGGCGGTGGATGCGTTCGACCAATTGCTGGAGCGGATCACCGCCGATGCCGACATTGTGTTGCTCGATACCCCACCCATCATGGCTGTCAGCGACGCCCTGATCGCGTCCCGGAAGACGGATGGTGTGCTCCTCCTCTGCCGCTCCGGGGTCACCAAGCGCGAGGCACTCCAGATTGGCGCCAACGCCCTCCAGCAGGGCGACATCCGCCTCGTGGGCGTGGTGCTCAACCAGCGCTCCGAGGGTGAAACGGGTGGGTACTACTACTACTACTCGTACGGCCCCCAGGCCGAATCGGCTCCCGCGTCGTAATTACTCCGCAAAGTGCATGACAAGCATGGCCTCCCGTTGATCGGGAGGCCATGGTCGTCATGTATGAGAACTTCGGGTCGGCACAATTCCCGGCGGGCCGAGGCCCTCGCTCCTCGACTGGCGCTCCGTATCATCCCGGCGTCTACGTGGCGACGGAAACGCGAAAACCGATCACCTCGTTGAGATGACCGGTTTTCGCGTGGTTGCTGGAGCGGGAGACCGGACTCGAACCGGCGACATTCTGCTTGGAAGGCAGACACTCTACCAACTGAGTTACTCCCGCGTGCCATCCCATCGGACGGCAGGGGAGAGTATACCTGCCCAACGACCGATCCCGCAACGTCTGCACGCTGCAAATGACCCAAAACCCCCGTCGTTTCGGGGATTCTTGGTTTCGAGTCAAAGAGCGATGCGACGGATGGAATCCGTCTCACACAATCCAAACGAGACAACGTATCATGCCGATACGCACTCCGAAAAAAGCCTATGGCAGAATGTTATCATTCGCCGCTTGCAGCGTAGCAGACACGTCCTATTCGCGCAATACGCGTTTCAAGTGATGGTCCCACCCTAAGCGCTTCTAGCGCGTGGGTAAGAACGCCAAAGGTGCTCCCACCCCACCCATACCCCAACCCAACATGTCTGAGGCTCTAGGATCGTCTGTGCTGCGTTGCGATGATGCGAACGTGTCATGAGCCGTTCGGACGATTCGGATTCGCTGTGAGGCATCGTAGTGGCTCATAGGGCACTTTTGGAGCACGTTTCACGAAGTCCCCTGCAACGGCAACGACTTTTGGGACGTGGAGCGGCTTTTAGGGGATAGTACTTGCAGGTACTTGACAAAACGGTAATTATGTGGTATGATGGTATAGTGGAAAGGAGGTTTTATGCAATATTTATCGATGACAGACGCAGCATTGCGTCTGAACGTCTCAGTATTCCGTATGCGTCGTTTGGTTTTGAAGTATGGACTTACTCAGTATCGTCTTGATAATGATCGAAGGTATCGATACCTTTTGGTTTCGGATATTGAAGAATTGGAACGTACTTTGTCTACTTTTATAAGTGTAAGGAGAGATTATGACGAACAGTCAACTAAATTGGTACCAACTCTGTCAGCTTGAGCCACGTTTGCGCGTACTCTGTGACGCCGCACGTCTTCGTAGGAATGCGATAGGTCCGAGTGCAGCGTATGACGAATGGTATACGGAGTGGAAGCGCCGCAATCGTCATCCATCATGACCACCGTCAACGCATCGACAATGCGGGTCGAAAGCAAGAAACCGACTATGCAGGCGGCGGTGCGTTGCTTGGATCATTCGATGCTCAGGTTAGACTTGTCAACAAAGATGGATTGATTCACGTCAAGGTAGACGCCGCGAACGAAGGCAACGACTTTGAAGCGACGTATCGTACTGAACAACGACAAATTGGAACCCACAAGACATGGATCATGTTAGACGCGGAACCAATTCAGAAATCGGACGAAAAGCCAAACCTCGCGCTGCTCGCGATAGACGTTCTCGGTTCTCAGGAATTGTCTCAAAAAGAATGGCATCGTCAATGCTTGGAAGACGAACGCATTGTCAGGCATTGGCCAAAGCTGAACGCATCGTCACTGTCCACCCTTGCGAAAGAGCATCCCGACACGATCACGTCACGAGAGAACAAAAAGGATAGGAGGGAAGTACTCTACTCTGTCGCATAATAGATGTGTGTGGGAATACATGCTCTTATAGTAAAACTACACACGTATCTAAGCCTCAGTCGGGAGGGTAAAGTATCACCCTCCCTCCTTCGGCTACGCCTCAGATGTTTCACCGCGAACAATAGGGGGACTAAGGCAGCGTCCCCCTCGCTTCGCTCACCCCCGCATGCTACTCGCTTCGCTCGTTTGGTTCATGGGATGACGGTACAGAAGTCGTGAACAAGCTTGTCTCGATGCAATAGGGTGTCCACCCCCACCATGTATGTATTGAGACAAGCCGCTCACTCTGATACGGACTTGCGGCGAAATCGAACGATCCGTTTACCTTCGGATAGGGTGGGGTGGAATAGGACTGTTGAAGCGCACAGAGAATTGACTACGTTATCATGCCGACAACGTGTCACCGTTCGCAGCAAAGGATCGAGCGTAGCGAAGTGTTCGGCACGGACACGAGCGTACGTATCATTCGTGAAATGTTGTGATTTTATAACATTTATTGTTGGTACTTATTTCGGATTATCTCGACAATCATTCCGAATAATATCGTTGACATTATTGTTGAAAAAACTACGGATAGTTCAATAAATTTATGCTCATTTTGGGTGAGGAATGCCCGAATCTTTCGACACGGGCATTCCCTTGTGTTAGCGCCGTGTCTTCGTAAGGTTGGTGAGTGGTGAGGCGGTCAGGTGCCCTTGTACAAGGTCGCTTGTTTGCATCGTGACATAATGATTCGTCATCATGAGCGTGGTGTGCCCTAGCAATCGTTGTAGCGTGAGGGGATCGCCCCCGTTACGCAGGTACTCAGTCGCGAAGGTGTGGCGGAACTTGTGCGGATGCACGTCTTCCACGTTCGCACGAGTGCCCAAACGGTAGAGCACTTGCAGCAAGGAGTTCGGCGAGAGGCACTTATGAGACCTTGACTCAATCAGGTATGCGGAACCTGAGTGCTCTTTGTTGAGATAGCGTCTCATTGCCTTCGCGGTGGTCGCGCTGAATGGCACAATACGATCCTTGCGACCCTTCCCGTGAACGGTTAGCACGCCCTGCTCAAACACCACGCGGTCAAGCGTGAGCGTACAAAGCTCGTTGGCACGTAGCCCGCAATCGTAGAGCAGTGAGACGATCACCTTGTCACGTTCCGACTGACACGCCTTGAGCAGCTTTCGCATTTCCGCATGACTGAACGTGGAAAGCGTCGTCTTCGGCGTAACGGGCTTTTTGATCTTTGCTGCAAGGTTGGTGGTGGTGTAGTCCTCAGCGTGAAGCCACCGCAGGAAGACAAGCAGCGATTGCACCTTCGTCGTGATGGTCGCAGCGGTGTACGTGGTTGACTGCAAATGCACCACGTATTCCCGCAGCATCGTGACGTTCCACGTCTCAGGATTGGGGTGGTGGGAGTTCTCTTCAATCCACTTACTGAACGTAAGCAGACTAGAGCGGTGCCACTGTACGGTTTTCGGCGTGAGGCCGTCCGCACGCTTGGCAAGCAGGAATGCATCGACAACAGACATGGTGAATCTCCCAACATGGTCGGGAGTGCGAAAGCAGAATGTTATCGCGTTGGAATGGTGGGAGGAATGGGCGAAAAAGCCCGTCGTTTCGCGGAAATCCGCAAAATCGGGTGCAAACTCTTGTTGGAAGGCAGACACTCTACCAACTGAGTTACTCCCGCGTGCCATCCCATCGGACGGCAGGGGAGAGTATACCTGCCCAACGACCGATCCCGCAACGACGCCGCCGAACGTCCCCTGACGCCGACCCCGCAATCCGCTATACTTGCTCGCTGTCAGCATGGCTGCGCTGACAGTTCGGCATGCCCAGAACCCGAAGTCGTTTCCATGACTTCTCGTCATCGGCGAGCGAGTAGTGCCGCTCTCGACGATCCACCCCGCACGCGTGGGCTGGATGTTCTGGAACCATGACCACCGTTCACCGGCTTGGCGCGTCCCTATCGCGCCCTCTCGACAAACCCATCGTGAGGCGCACGGACACCATTCCCGCCGGTATCCATTCGAGAGCACGATCGAAGGAGCTCCCGTTGTCCAATTTCGTCGGACCCAAGGTCAAGAAGTCGCGATCCCTCGGCATCGCGCTGACCCCCAAGGCACAGAAGTACATCAAGAATCGCCCGTATCCCCCGGGACAGCACGGCCAGCGCCGTCGCCGTCGCCCGTCGGACTACGGCGTGCAGCTGCTCGAGAAGCAGCGCCTGCGTTTCCAGTACAACATCAGTGAGAAGCAGCTCGCCCGAGCCTACAAGGACGCTGTTCGTCTCGCCGGCCCGACCGGTGACAACCTCGTCCAGATCCTCGAGAGCCGCATGGACGCGCTCGTCCTGCGTGCCGGCTTCGCGCCGACCATCTACGCCGCCCGCCAGTACGTGACCCACGGTCACTTCATGGTCAACGGCAAGAAGGCCACGATCCCGTCCATGCGCCTCAACGTTGGCGACGTGATCACCGTGCGCGAGCGCAGCCGCAAGAGCGTCATCTTCGCCGACCTCGGCAACGCCTCCCAGGTGCTGCCGTACATGTCCGTCGATGCTGCCGCCTTCTCGGCGAAGTTCGACTACATGCCACCGCGCGAAGAGATCCCGGTCATCTGCGCCGAGCACCTCGTCGTGGAATACTACTCTCGCTAATGCCATCGGAGGCGGGACGCAGCCGCCCTGCCTCCGGCGCACCAGAAACGGCCCCCTCCTACGGGAAGGGGCCGTTTCTGTGTCTACTGGGAGCGATCAGCGAAGCATGAGGCCAACCACCAGCACAACCGCCGCGAACAACGGCGGCAGGAGTTGCTTCAACGCCGACGATGCCTTGTCCGGTGAGGAAAGCAGCAACACCGTCCCCGCCGCCGCCATCGAGACCGTGCCCGTCAGGACAAGCGTCGCCCCGATCGTCGTCCGGTCGAGCGCATACAGCACGATGCCCGCACCGGACGCAATGGCCAGGAAGAGGTTGTAGAACCCCTGATTATAGGCCATCTCCTTCGTCGCCTCAGCCTGCGCGACGGTCGTGCCGAACGTCGCCCGCGCCTTCTCGCTCGTCCAGGCGAACGACTCCATGTAAAAGATGTAGACGTGAATCGCCGCCGCAATTCCCGCAAACACCAGTCCAGCCACGACCATTGCCACCCTCCGATCGCTGATGAACGAAAACCGCCGACCGACATGTGCCGGTCAGCGGAGTATCGTCTCAATCGTGATTCCTGCCGGAACAGGTCGGGGTGAAAGGACTCGAACCTTCGACCTCAGCGTCCCAAACGCCGCGCGCTACCAACTGCGCCACACCCCGGCTCGCGAGGGCTGGCGCGTCACCGACGCGGCCCATCACGGCGGGCAGTATACCGACTCCGGCGCCGACCCGTCAATTGCCGCCGGTCGCCGCGCCCGTCGAGACGACCTTGTAGACGGTCGTCGTGCCCTGCTGGAAGACGATCTCGAGATCGGTCCCGACCATCGACTGGATCGCCGCCATCCCGGCGCTGGTGTCCGTGATCACGCAGTCATTGCCGTTCACCTGCGGATAGAACGTCTCCGTCTGCCCGACGATCACGTATCCGACCCCGTATTCCTTCAGGAACGCCCGCTTCGCCTCCACGTCGCCGTCCGTGTAGAAGGTCCGCATGGCCTGCTCTCGCGACGGGATCGGATTGCCCGATGAGTCGGAGGAGGGATAGAGGTCGGAGTTCGACCGCTGTTGGGACTCGTGGCCAGTCCACCCGATCACGGCTGGGAGGCCGGTCGCGATCGAGAAGCGCGAACCGTTGCAGCGATACGCCCCGAACGCCGCCTCTGCGATCACCGGCGAACCGTGGACGTTCTCGTTCAGCCAGTTGATGGCCGCCAGGTCGTCCTTGTAGCTCACCATGGTCGTCGCACCGTCCTGCGCGGTGAACGGCATCTCACCGTAGGTCATCCAGTCGTAGGCATCGAGTGTCAGCGTCCGACCCGGCTGGTCCCAGTGCTGGTCCAGCCGTGCCGGGGTCGCCTGGAACGCGAAGGCGAGCGACGCCACCGCCAGCACGCCCGCAAGCGCCAACCCGGCGAGAGGCCACTCCGATGTCGGCCCCGAGCGCCGCACCGTCACCGTCTTCACGTCGACAACTTCCAGCCCCTCATCCGTGGTGCTGACCTCCTCGACCTCGATCTCCTCGATCGTGACCGGACGCGCCAGCCAACCCGCCGCCATCCGCGCGATGAGTCCCGCGCTTGCCAGCGTGAAGAGCACCCAGAGCTGGTTGTAGAACTTGAAGACCGTATTCATGCGGAAGGCGGTCGTTTGCCATAGGTTGTCCTGGAGATAGACATACTCCAACACAGTCCCAAGCAACATGCCGCCGGCAATCATCGCGGTCAGGAAACGCGTCGTCGTGTCTGTCAGGGATAGCCATAGACCTGCCGCGACAACCCCGAAGCCCAGGTAGAGCGCCGGCACCGGACGGTCGATCGTCACCAACAGCAAGGCCCCTGCCGCCCCGGCCAGCACGGCCAGGCGCGGGACGAATGCCGCCAACCCGAAGTCGCAGCGTTGTGGCGCGGCCATCATGAACGCCGCCACCAGCAGGCCGATCACCACGATCACAGTCAGCGCATCCGCCGATTCGATCGCCATCGCACTTCGACCGACCGCCCACCACCGGTAGAGCAGGACGATGCCGACGAGCGCGTAGGGCACCACCGGTGTGCTCAGGGGGTAGGAAAGCTTGCCAGTCTGCGCCAGGGTCGTCATCAGCCCGGCGAAGATGAGCAGGAAGAAGATGCCGAAGTGGGACTCGACGGCGACCAGCGAGGTGTTCGCATCATTCGTCTTCACGGACGAGAAGAGCGCGACATAATGCTGCATGAAGGGCAGGATCGAGAGGTAGGCGAGAGCACCGACCACGGCCAGCGCGCCGACCGCGACGCCAAGCCGCCTCCAGAGCACGGGGATACCGCGCGTCGCCATCAACATCGCGATCCCGCTCATCGCCACGTACATCGGCACGTCCCAGGCATTGGTTGGCCACAGGGTCCCGATCAGGATCGCGAGCAGGAGGAGGCGAGCGCCCAGGCTCACCACGACCCGAGGCACGATGGCCGGGATCGAGGTGGCCACCGCGACTGCCCGCCAGTCGAGGACGAGCGTGTAGAGCACGGCCAGGATCGCGACCGTGATCGGCAGCGCGACCACATGAGCATGAAGGTCGGCATAGAGAGCCGTGAACGCCGGAAACTCGGTGATGACGTTCGGGATGGACCTGCTCGGGTCCCAGACCCAGTAGCCGAAGGCATAGACGGGCGTCGCGCCATGCAGCGCACGGTCGACCATCCGCGCAGCATCGACGAGGTTCCCGGCGATGCTGAGCAGGAAGGTGCCGACAAGCCCGGCGAAGATCGTCCCGCGAACGCTACGCCGGAAGATATGCTTGCCAAATGCAGCCGCAACCGTGAAGCCCGCCGACGCCAGCAGGGCGATCACTGTCGGCTGCGCGAGGTTGAACGCATACTCGATGGGGATGCCGGTCAGCTTGATCAGGAATGCGACGAGGTACTCACCATAATAGTAGTAGTTGATGTAGCCACCCGCGTACCACGGATCGACCGGCGGGAAGTGGGCGCTACGGAGGATCGCGTTGATGTGCGCGAACTCCATCGGCTTTTCGCCACCCCAGATCGGGTGGTAGGAGTCGGGATTGTTCAGGCGGTAGATGAGGAAGAGCGCGAAGATCGCCCAGAAGACGAGTTCCGCGGCCAGGATCGTCCGGTTCCTCCAGAACCGCCAGTCGGATGCCTCCGGTCGCGCCTGGGTCAGCCAGCGCCCGAGCACGAACGAGACGGCACCAAGCACGATCACCGCCGTCCACGCCCAGATCGCGCGGAAGCTGATGACCGGGATACTGGCCAGAAACCAGACCATCCATGAGGCGACCATCATCGTCAGCAGGCGGGAGACACCCCAGCCGCGATCCGGGAAGCGGGCGAAGAGCACCCGCACCAGCGGCCACGCGACCGCCTGCAGGACGACCAGCATCGCCACCCACATGACGAACGCGCCCCAGGAGTTGCCCGTGAACGCCGCGCTCCACCGCGCATCGCTCACCACGGGCAAATCTCCCACGGGGCCATCGAAGGTGAGCGGGTTGCTGGTCTGAAGCAGGGCATTCATCAGCATGAGGTGCATGAAACGGCTCCACCGTGCAAGATAGTGTCAAGCGAAAGGGTGTAGATGGTGGTCTGCAATGCGTAGACGACCCGCTCCATCCGTCGTGCGTATCCTACCCGACAGACCCGCCCGCCGACTTCACGTCGAGCCATCACCGCGAGGGTGCCATCATCGCCAAGCCAGCCGCCGCACGAGCCGTCATCTTCATGGGAACCCCGGAATTCGCCGTGCCCGCCCTCCGCGTCCTCGCGCAATCGGACGAAGTCGATCTCCGGCTTGTCGTGACGCAGCCGGACCGTCCGGCCGGGCGTGGACGCACCCTCGCGCCGCCACCAGTGAAGGTCGCGGCCGTCGAGCTTGGCATTCCCATCCTCCAGACCGCGACCTTGCGCGATCCGGACGTCCGTGCCCAGATCGTCGCGACCGAGCCCGCTCTGATCGTTGTCGCGGCCTTTGGGATGATCCTCGGGAGATGGATCCTCGACCTGCCGCCGCGGGGCTGCGTGAACCTCCATGCGTCGATCCTGCCGGCCTATCGCGGCGCAAACCCGATCTCATCCGCGATCCTTCAGGGGGATGCGGAGACGGGCGTGACCCTGATGCGCATGGATCGCGGCCTCGACACGGGCGATATCCTCGACATCGCGCGCATCCCGATCTTGCCGGAAGACACGACGGATGTCCTCACGGAGCGCCTGGCCAGTCTTGCCGCCGATCAACTTGCGGGAACGCTCGATGCGCTACTCGATGGGTCAATGATCGCGACACCACAGCCCTCTGGCGCGACGCTGACCCGGCAACTCACAAAGGCCGACGGCTGGATCGACTGGATGCGCCCGGCGGAGGCCATCGAGCGACAGGTCCGCGCCCTCTGGCCGTGGCCCCGCACCTGGACGACGCTGGCGGATGGCATGACGATGCAAGTGCATCGCTCGTCGGTCGTCCGTGAAACGGATACCGGTGCGCAACCGGGAACAATGCTCGCCGGCGGACTCGTGGCGACCGGAGGCGGCGACGCGCTCCGGCTCGAACGCGTGCAACTCGCCGGCGGCAAGCCGGTCGAAGGCAGTGCGATCGCTAACATCGCGAAGCTCGCACCGGGAACCGTCCTTGGTGCGGTCGGGGTGCCAGACCCGACGCCACCGGCGCTGGTCGTCCCGGCATCGTAACTCGAGAGGGCAGACGGGGCTGGAGCGAGGTGTCGCTCAGGACTCGTCTGCCCGATTCATCGTTTTGCGGATAAGCTGCGTTGTCCGCAAAATACATTCATGCGCCGGAGGGCTACCGCTCGCTTCGCAGCGATCCACGCCGGGTCCGCCCGACGATCGACCGGCCTGCGACGCCCCTCAGGCCAACCGCACCGCAATCTTCAGCGCGAGGTCGGCAATCTCCGCGCCCTCCGCATCGTGACCCTCGATCAGCGAACGCGGGTCCCATTCGTCGCCATCAAGGCTGTCTGCGCCGTAGACGAACTGGAAGAAGTCCACGCCACGCCGTTGCGCAACCGCCGCCGTGGATGCGCATTCCATCTCGACCACGCGGCAGCCTTCCGCCATCCGCTGCTCCATGTTCGCCCGCGTCTCGCGATAGATCGCATCGGTCGTCCAGGTGCGCGTCAGGTGATACGGCACATCCAGGTCGCGCAGAATGCCAGCAAGGCGTTCCGCCGTCGGCACCTCGACGTAAGGTGCCGCAGGCAGGTAGTGGTAGCTCGTGCCATCGTCGCGGTAGGCGGCGGTTGGCACGGCGATGTGCCCCTCCAGGATCTCGCGATCCATCACGCCGCACGACCCGAAGAAGAGGAAACGCCGTCCTCCCAGCGCGATCACTTCCTCCATGATCGCGCTCGCTGCCGCGCCGCCAATCAGCGACAGGTAGACCGCGAGGCTCACGCCATCGACCGTCACCCGATAGATACGGATCGGCGCGCACGCCGTGTTCAGCGTCGCGATCTGCTCGTGCGGATATCGCTGGATCATCTGCTCGAACTTGACCCAAGAGTAGGTCGCAACCACCATCTCCGGGAACCCGTCGATCCGCTGCACCATCTGGCCGGGCCGGATCACCTCTTCGGACACATCGTCGAACGCGGACAGGATTGTCATCATCTACCCCTTCCTCACAGGAACCCGCGCATGCTCGAAAGCACACGCGGGCATCATATCTCCCCTTCCCGACCATCCAGCCGGCGGGAATCGTTATGTCTTCTCAGTCCGCCGCCGCGTCCATGTGACGGGTGATCGCGCGGCAGGCCACCATCGGATCGCCGCTCGGGAGCATCAGCAACACGTCGTCCTCACGGATCGTCCGCAACGCCCGGTTGATCGCCTTGCGCTCCGTCGGCAAATGCACGATCAGCGGCGGATACTCGTTCGCCGTAATGCCGTGCCGAAATGCGTCCAACCGCTGCTGATCGACATTCTCGTAGAGCAGGATCGCCCCCGGATAGCGTCCCAGCACCCTGCCGGTCTCGACCACATCCGCGATCTCGATCGTCGCGAGGTCGCCAAGAACGGTGATCTGCCGACGCTTCGCGCCCGGATTGATCGAACGCAGCACCAGCCGCGTCTGCCACGACGACGCCATCTGTGAGACGACGGCCCGCAGCGAGGCGTTCTCCCAATGATTGAACGACCCCGGCATCAGCTCCGGATCGCTGCGGAACCCGCGCAGGCCAGCCTGTATCTCGGCAGTCCCGATCCCGATGGAGGCGGCAATCGCAGCAGCGGACATCGCGTTGCTGATCTGGAACGTCGCCGACCCGTGCATGGTCGCCGGCATGTCCTTCAGCGCGATCAGCGACTCCTGGACCGCTCCCCTCCCCGCCGAGATGACGATCCCATGGTCGTCGTTCCAGACGGCCGGGCGCTCAGCCTTCAACTGACGGCTGAGTGATGGGGATTCCTTCGACCGCGCGACCACGACCGGGGTCGCCTTCGTCGTCGTCGCGGCATCGACCAGCGAGTAGTCATCGCCATTGATGACGAGAATGCCCGCCGGATGCGCGGCATCGGCTACACGGGTCGCGGCATTCGTCGCATTGCGCAGCGTCACGGGGTTCCAGCCCTCTGCCTGGCCACCCGTGAGGTTCGTCAAGGCAAGGACAGGGTACGACATCGCCGGCAGCCCGACCGCATGGATGGTCGACCAGTGAAGTTCCTGGATCGCGACATCAATGGTGCCCTCCGCAAGGCGGGAGAGTGCCAGCGACCAGCCGGAAAGCTCGCCCTTCTGCCGTCGTCCCCGGATCTCGACCCCGAGATCGGTCCACGTAGCCGTGCGCAGGCCGGCTTCGGAGAGGATCGCGTCGAGCATGCGGACCACGGTCGTCTTGCCGCCTGTCCCGGCGATGCCGATCACGGGGAGCATGCCCGCCATCATCGTGTCGCGCTGCCAGCGCTGCACGGCACGCTCAACGGGAGCCAGTGCCAGATCCTCGAAGAGGCTGGAGGTCGCCATCACGGCACCTCGCCTTCGACGCGTCCGGCGAGGACGGCCCGAAGCGCGGGCAGCGCGACACGCATGGCATGTCCACGGTGACTGATCGCGTTCTTCTCCTCGGAGGAGAGTTCTGCCATCGTCCGACCGTCGGGAAGCACGAAGAGACTGTCATAACCAAATCCGCCCTCGCCGCGCTCCTCACGACCGATGGCACCGTCGCACGTCCCGGCAAAGAGCAAGGTCTCCCCTCCGGGACGCGCTACCGCGACGAACGAGACGAAGCGCGCTCCCCGATCATCGTCCGGAGTCTCGGCCAGAGCGGCGAGAAGCTTCTGCCGGTTGGCGGCATCGGTAGCGCCCTCCCCGGCGTAACGGGCGGTGCGGACACCAGGCAATCCGTCGAGCGCATCGACTTCCAGTCCGGAATCGTCGGCGAGCGCGATCAAACCGGTGGCAGCGGAGACGAACTCCGCCTTCGCACGGGCGTTCTCGGCGAAGGTCTCGCCGGTCTCCTCGGGCAGTGTCAGGTGATAGGGAGCGAGATCGTGGACTTCCGCAATGTCACCCACGAGGGCGCGCAGTTCGCGGAGCTTTCCCTTGTTCTCGGAGGCAAGCACGATGGTGAGACGGGCGTCCCCCAGAGTCCGCGGCGTTTCCGCGGCTGACGGCGTTGTCATTCCAGGTCGACCCTTTCAGAAAGCATGGGAAACAGATTCAGGGCATTGGTCGTCGTGATCGACGCAATTGTTGCAGCCGATTCTGCACGAAGTGTACCGAGGAACTCGGAAATACGACGGACACTGGCGGGCGTGTTGCGCCGACCGCGCATGCGTGCCGGAATCAGGTAGGGCGAGTCGGTCTCCAGCACGATGCGATCGAGCGGAATCCGCAGCAGTTGCTCGCGCAACGCGTCGGACTTCGCCTTCGTCGCGAGACCGCCCACCCCGACATACGCATTCCATTCGAGGATGATGTCGGTAAGGGCCGGTCCGCCGTCGTAACTGTGGAAGAGCAACGGCTGCGGCTCCCGCCCTCGCAAGGTGGTCAGGATCTCGTCCTCGGCATTCCGCATGTGAATCACCGCCGGCAGGCCGAGCTCCCGCGCAAGGTCGAGCTGGGCGGTGAAGGCCGCACGTTGCGTCTCCAGTGACGGATTACCATCCCAGAAGAAATCGAGACCGATCTCCCCGATGGCAACCGCCCCGTGCGCTGCGACGAGGCGCCGAAGCTCGGCGGCAACCTGAGGTGACCACAAATCCACGCTGGATGGATGCACGCCGAGCATGAGGGCCATACCCGGCGTGCGCTCCACGAGGTCGATGGACGATTGCCACCGTGCCGGCTCGAAACCCACCTGAATCCAGGCGTTCACCCCGGCCGCGCGACTCGCCGCGAGCACCTGATCCAGATCGTCCGCAAAGGCAGCATCGTCGAGGTGGCAGTGCGTGTCGATCAGGAATCGATCGACCGCAACCTCATCGGCGGCATCGTTCGCAGGCGTCTTCGTCAGAGTCCCGGACATCATTCCTCATCTCACGGTCACACTCTTGGCCAGGTTGCGCGGACGGTCAGGATTCACCCCACGCGCCAACGCAGCCCGATACGCGATGACCTGGGCCAGCGCGATCTGCGCCAAGGGGGATGCGTCGCCGCAATCGGGTAGCTCCAGTGTCTCACGATAGGACGACGATGCCGAGTCGTCCTGAACGCACCCGATGCCGATCGGATAGCCCCCACGGGCACGAAGCTCCCGCGCCGTGTTGGCAAGTTGTGCGGCGGAACCAGTTCCGCTTCCAAAGATGATGCACGGCGTACCATCCTCGATCAGGGCGATCGACCCATGCTTCAGCTCCCCCGCCGCCAGCGCTTCGGCATGGATGTAGCTGCCCTCCTTGAGCTTCAAGGCTGCCTCCTGCGCGACGGCATACCCGATGCCCCGGCCGATCAGGAAGACGTGATCGTGTTCCGCCAGCCGTCCCGCCAGGTCCTCGATCCTTGCCTGCGTCTCACGGTCTTCGAGCATGTGCGTGGTCACCGTGACCGCCCGTCGCACGTCCGCTTCGACCCGCGCGCCGTCGCCGGAGAGTTCGCCGCCAGCCAGCAGGAGACGGGCAAGCTTGGCCATGAACGACTTCGTCGCCAGCACGCTCTGCTCGACGCCGGCATGCAGCAAATACGTCCGCTCCACCATCCGCGCGACCGTCGAATACGGCACATTCACGATGGCGTGAACCCGCGCACCCGACGCCTTGGCCATCGCGATGGCGTCGATCACATCGGCCGTCTCCCCGCTCTGCGTGAGCGCCATCACCAGCGTCTCCGGACCCAGCATCGGCGTGCATTCGGCGAACTCGGATGCCGGAATCGCAAACGCCGCCTTCCCGGCCAGCGTCGAAAGCCAGGACACGCCGAACCGCGCCGCGAAGAAGGCCGAACCGCAGCCGGTGAAGACGACTTGCCGCGCGTCCCGGAGCGCGGCAGCCAGGGCAACCGTCTCCTCGCGGTCGTCGAGGAGGCGCGAGATGACGCCGGGTTGCTGGGCGATCTCGCGCAGCGTGTGATGCGCGAAGCCACCGAGCCCTTCCAGCTCCCGATGCACGACCGGAATCATGGCTGGACGAACCCAGTCCACGGTGTCATCGGCACGCAACGTTACGCCCTCCGGGGCCAGCCGGGCGAGCGTCCGTTCCGGCAGCGGAGTCATGGCGGTGGCCTGACAGTGGAAGGCGATGGCGTCGGAGGCGATGAACGCGCCCAAGTCGCTTTCGGCGACGAGCAACGGCGATCCGGACGACATCGCGTAGATCTGGTTCGTGTCGGTGTCGAGCACGACAATCGCGTTATGTCCATCGAGCCGCACAAACGTCCGCACGATGGCGTCTTCCACGGGCACATCGGCGCGAACGGCGTCGTCCAGCAGGAAGGGCACGACCTCGGAATCGGTTTCGGAGAGGAAGCGATGCGTCCCGCTCAACTCGCGCCGCAAGGCGTCGGCGTTCTCGATGATCCCGTTGTGGACGACCGAAAACCGTCCCGAACTCGCGCAATGCGGATGGGCGTTCTCGTCCGTCACCCCGCCATGCGTCGCCCAGCGTGTGTGCCCGATCGCCGCGCCCGCCATTGCGGCCGGCAGCACGCCTTCCGCCAGCCGCCCGGTCCGCTTGCGCGTCGTCAGCTGGCCGTCCTCTACCCAGGAGACGCCCCAGGAGTCGTACCCGCGGTACTCCAGCGCACGCAGCGCCACGCCGACCGTCGTTTCGATATCTCGCTCGACCCCAGTGAATCCGAACACCCCACACATGGCACGCTCTCCCCACGGCGATGCAGTCGGCGCAACGCTGACCTGCGGACGTCGCGCGATGCGACAAACCTGCCGATCGCAGGGATGCAGACGCAACGAACCCCGAGGCCAGCGATCGCCGGGATCGCCGCATAGTCGGTTTCGATTGGTTGGGGAAGAGTGCTGAGCTGTCGCGTCAGCAGCGTGCACATGACCGGGGTGTTGTCGGTTCGTCACCGAACCGGTTTGTCCCGAGCTTACGACCGTGCGGCCGGGGAACCATCCGCCGAAGGGTTCGATACGGTTCCCGCCTCGTCAACTCGCGTCCTCGTGCGAGTCCTGGCGCTGGAATACGGAGGATCACCCTCTTCCTGGCCCGCATTCTAGCGTACGTGCAGTCCGTCGGCAACGCGCACGCTCTATACTTGGGGCAACACCGGCAGGCTCCGCCGGACTCGCGAGGACATGGTCGTCCCCGCCGACCCCACCAGGCAGCACCTCGGCAACCCTTCGCCCCCAACCCCAAGGACAAGATCGTCGTGATCGAACGGTACACACGGCCGGAAATGGGCGCCATCTGGAACGACAACGCCAAGGTCCAGAACTGGCTCGCGATTGAACTCGCCGTCTGCGAGGCCTGGACGCGCCGGGGAACCATCCCCGAGGCCGACATGGTCGAGATCCGCAAGGCGACCATCGACCTTCAGCGTATGCTCGAAATCGAGAAGGAGACCGATCACGACCTGATCGCCTTCCTGCGCGCCGTCGGCGAGACCGTCGGCGAGTCGGCCCGCTTCATCCACCTCGGCATGACCTCGTCCGATGTGGTCGACACGGGCCTCGCGATGCAGGCCAAGCAGGCCGGCACGCTCCTGCTCGCCGAACTCGAACGGCTCACCGAGGCGGTCCGGGAAAAGGCGATCGCGCACAAGTGGACGCTCACCATTGGACGCAGCCACGGCATGCACGCCGAGCCGACGACATTCGGCCTCAAGCTGAGCGTCTGGTACGACGAGCTCCGCCGCCACCAGGCCCGTCTGAAGGACGCGATCGAGACTATCGCGGTCGGGCAGATCTCCGGCGCGGTAGGCACGCACGCGCATGTCCCGTGGGGCCTGGAGGAGGAAGTCTGCGCCGAACTCGGCCTGGGTGTGGAGCTCTCCTCCACCCAGATCATCCAGCGCGACCGTCACGCCTATTTCATGAGCGTGCTCGCCGGGATCGGCGCTTCGTTGGAGAAGTTCGCCGTCGAGATCCGGCACCTCCAGCGCAGCGAGGTCGCCGAAGCGGAGGAGTTCTTCGGCGAGGGGAACCAGGGTTCTTCCGCGATGCCGCACAAGCGCAACCCGCATGAGTCCGAGCGCGTCTCCGGCCTCTCCCGCCTCCTGCGCGGCTATGCGACGACGGCACTGGAGAACGTCGCCCTCTGGCACGAGCGCGACATCAGCCACAACTCAGTCGAGCGCATCATCTTCCCGGACGCCACCATCGTCCTCGACTACATGCTGGACCTGATGACCGAACTGATCGAACACTGGGTGATCTACCCCGAGCGGATGCTCGCCAACCTCGAATCGTCCGGCGGCCTCATCTATTCCCAGCGCGTCCTGCTCGCCCTCGTCGAGAGCGGCATGGACCGCCAGGCAGCCTACAAGCTCGTCCAGAAGAACGCTCATGCGGCGCTCGCCGCGGGCGAGCGCTTCAAGGATCGCGTCAGCTCCCTCCCGGAGTTCACCGACCGCCTGAGCGCCGAGCAGATCGATCGCCTCTTCGACCCGATGGAGCAGCTGCACGCGGTGGATGCCACCTTCGCGCGGCTGGGCCTCGGGGTTGGGGCTCACCAGGAGGCCGCGATCGCATGAGCAGCGATGCGATGACGCTTCGGAACTATCCGCTCTTCCGCCGCGGCAAGGTGCGAGACGTCTACGACCTTGGCGGTGAGCTCCTGCTGGTCGCCACGGATCGCCTCTCGGCGTTCGACGTCGTCCTGCCGACGCAGATCCCGGACAAGGGCCGACTCCTGACCGCGACCTCCCTCTGGTGGTTCGGCCAGATCGGCGACCTCGCGCCAAATCATCTCGTCGATCAGTCGCTCGCCGATCTCGACCTCAACGACGACGAGCTGGCCTTCCTCGACGGCCGCACCACGCGCGGGCGGAAGGCGGAGCGGATCGATATCGAATGCGTGGTGCGCGGATATCTTGCCGGTTCCGGCTGGAAGGAGTACCGCGCAAACGGCACGCTGGCCGATGAGCCACTGCCGGACGGATTGCTCCTTGGCTCGGCGCTGCCGACCCCGGTCTTCACCCCGGCAATCAAGAACGACGCCGGACACGACGAAAACATCTCCGTCGCCCGCCTGCGTCAGGAAATTGATCCAGCGCTCGCGACTGAGCTGGAGCGGATCAGCCTCGCCATCTACGCGCGAGCGTCGGGTATCGCGGCCAGGGCGGGTTTCATCCTCGCCGACACGAAGTTCGAGTTCGGCTACATCGATGGCACGCTCTCGCTGATCGACGAGGTTTTGACCCCGGACAGCTCTCGCTACTGGGAGGCCTCGCAACTGGAGCCCGGCACGGAGCCGCCAAGTTTCGACAAGCAGATCGTCCGGGACTGGCTGGAATCGACCGACTGGAACAAGCAGGAGCCTGGACCGGAGATCCCCACCGACATCGTTGCCAAGGCTGCCGAGCGCTACCAGGCTGTCCGCAACCGCCTTGTCGCGACCACAACCGACGCCGAATCGTCCTCCCGATAACCCACCACGGAGCACCCATGAGCGCAACGTCCACGACAATCACAAATCGTTATGTCATTGAAGCCGAGGTCATGCCGAAGCAGGGCGTGAACGACCCGCAGGGCGATTCCATCCTCTCGGGCCTCCGCGCGCTCGGCTTCTCCGAGACCGGACGTGTCCGCTGCGGCAAGCTGATCCGCCTGGAGGTCGACGCCGATTCCGAGGAAGACGCCCTCGCCCGCGCGACGGTGATGTGCGAGAAGCTGCTCGCCAACCCGGTGATCGAGGAGTTCGAGGTCCGCGCCATCCCGTCAGCGCAGGCAGGAGCGTAACGATGAGCGATTCGGTCACGGTCGGCGTCATCCTCTTTCCCGGCGGCAACGGCGACCATGATGCCCTGCACTCGCTGGAACACGACCTCAGCTACGAGGTGCGTGGCATCGACTACCGCGAGACCTCGCTCGATGGCCTCGACGCGGTCGTGCTGCCGGGCGGCTTCTCCTACGGCGATCACCTCCGCTGCGGCGCCATCGCCCGCTTCTCGCCGGTGATGCCCGCCGTCCGCGAGATGGCGGAGGCTGGCAAGCCGGTGCTCGGCATCTGCAACGGCTTCCAGGTCCTCTGCGAAGCGCACCTGCTGCCGGGCGCGCTGCTTCGGAACGCATCGCTGCGTTTCCACTCATTCGATGTCTTCGTGAAGATCGAAGGCGCCCCGACCGCCTGGACGCAGGATGCACCGGCCGGAACGGTGCTCCGCCTGCCGGTCGCGCATGGGGAAGGCTCCTACTACATCGATGCCGATGGCCTCGCCGCGCTGGAAGCGAACGATCAAGTCGTCGCCCGCTACTGCGATGCCGATGGCACGATTGCTGAATCGGCCAACCGTAACGGCTCGGTCGCCGGAATCGCGGCAGTCTGCAATGTCGGTCGCAACGTGGTCGGCCTGATGCCGCACCCGGAGCGCGCCACGAATGCGCTGATCGGCAACGCCGATGGCCTCCGCCTGCTGAGCAGCCTGGTGAAGACCGGCGTGCTCGCCTAGCCTGTCAGGCCTCGCACCGGAGCGCGACGCCGCGCTTCTAAGGAAGGTTCCGCCCCGCATGTCCAATGAGACCTACGATGCGCTGGTGAAGCGCCTGCAACAGATCAATGATGTGAACGGCGCACTCGCGCTGCTCGGCTGGGACCAGCAGACGAAGATGCCGCCGGCTGGGGCATCGGCGCGCGCCGAGCGGATGGCGACCCTCGCCGGGATCGCCCACGAGATGCAGACCAGCGACGAACTCGGCGCCCTGATCGATGCCTTGACCAATTATGAGGCATCGATGTCGCCGGAAAGCGATGAAGCTTGCCTCGTGCGCATCGCCCGCCGCCAGTACGAGAAGGCGCGCATCGTTCCCACCGAACTGGCGATGGAGATGCGCCGTGGCGAAGCGCTCGGCTACGCAGCGTGGACCGAGGCGAAGAATTCCGGCAACTTCAAGGCCTTCCTCCCGGCCCTGACCAACATCGTCGACCTCTCGAGGCAGTACATCGCCCTCGTGAAGGACGTCAATCCCGAGATTGCGGATGACTATGACATCCTGCTCGACAACTTCGAGCCGAGGTTGACCGCCTCCGAGGTCGATGTCGTCTTCGATCGCCTGAAGGAGGCGACGATCCCGCTGGTCGGCATCGTGACGGAGCGCAGCGGCCTCGTCCGCGACGATCTGGTCCACCAGTCGTATCCGATCGCCACGCAACGGGCGTTCATCGATTCGCTCGCAACCACGCTGGGCGTCGATGCGGCGTCGTGGCGGATCGACGACACGGTGCACCCGTTCGCGAATCCGATCGCCTTGCAGGACATCCGGATCACCAACCATTACTACGACGAGACGATCGCGCCGGTGCTGTTCGGAACCATGCACGAGTTCGGGCATGGCCTCTACGAGCGGCAGGTCTCCCCCGCCCTCGCGCGGACACCCCTCCAGCGCGGCGCATCGATGGCGTGGCACGAGTCGCAGAGCCGGACCTGGGAGAACCTGATCGGGCGCGGTCGTCCCTTCTGGGACTGGGCGACCCCCAGGATGGCAGGATTCTTCCCCGATCAGCTTGCCGATGCGACACCGGACGCGATGTTCCGCGCAGTCAATTCGCTGGGTCCATCGCTGATCCGCATCGAATCGGACGAGCTGACCTACAACCTGCATATCATCCTGCGCTACGAGTTGGAGCGGGACATCTTCGCTGGTCGCGTCGACCTGGCCGACCTGCCAGAAGCGTGGAACGCGAAGATCGAGCAATATCTGGGCATTCCGGTCCCGAACGACAGTGTCGGCGTATTGCAGGATGTTCACTGGGGGTCCGGACTCTTCGGCTATTTCCCGACGTACGCGCTGGGCAACGTGGTCGCACTACAAGTTTGGCAGCGAATCACGCAGGAGCTCCCCGACCTCGATGCGCAGGTCTCGGCGGGCGAATTCGCGCCGCTGCGGGAGTGGCTGGAGGAGAACATCCATCGCCACGGCAGCAAATTCACCCCGAAGGAGCTGCTCCAGCGCGTGATTGGCGTCGACGCATTCGATCCGGAGCCGCTGATCGCCTACCTCCAGGGCAAGGTCCACACGCTCTACGGGGCGTAGGGGACGCCAGCCTCTATCGCGACAACACAAGAGGAAGGGCCGTCCATTGCTGGACGGCCCTTCCTCTTGTGTTGTCGCGATCTACATCTATCTCCACTGCGAAGTGTCACGCCTCCTTGACGATGACGAAGTGAACGGGCAAGGCGCAACTCGACATGAAGCCCGTCCCGACAACCATTGGCTGAGTGAGTCCCTGCTGCCTCAACCCGATCCATCAGGGATATGTTGCCCAACATGACTCCTCGGGCACGATGTGGGATTCACCGTTGCATCCCATCCAACAGCATACGGGATATGTTGTGTAGGGCCGATTACTCAATCCGCGACCGCAACCATACGCTCGTCGTCGTCAAACGGGTTGTAGTCCAGAACCGGCGGCCAGTCCGGCAGTGCCGCCAGGTCCGGCTGCTGACGCGGCAACGGCTTCACCTCACGCACGCCATCACGACCGATGATGGCACCGAGCGCCCGCTCCAGATCGCGGGAGAGCTCCACCTTCCGCGTCCGGCTGCGCAGATTGCGCACCCCATGCAGCGTATGCACCTCGAAGATGACCGGCTGGCTCCCCTCGTGGAGTCGCAGAACGGCATCGATGTCCTGCATGATCTGGATATCGCTCCACACATCCGGTGTCGCCGGCAGCCGGATCGCCAGGGACGGTCCCTGCGCGATCGCCAGCTTGACGACGGGCAATTCCTCGGTCACCGCCTCAAGGATCAGCTGCCGTGATTCCCCGCGCTCGTCGATCTTGGCGGTGAACGCGAGGATCGCGTCCGGCTCCAGCTTGGACCCGTTCGCCTCGTAGGCGTCCGGGAAGGCCACGATCTCGATCGAGCCGGTCAGATCCTCGACCTCCAGCACAGCCATCGTGCGGTTCGTCTTCGTCGTGATCCGCCGGGCCGTCGTGATCATGCCGACCAACTGGATCTTCTCGCCGACATTGCGATGCTGAATGTCCTGCACCTGGGTAAATCCGCGCGGCGTTCCGTCCGCGAAGATATCCATCAGCGGATGCGAGCTGAGATAAAGCCCCAGCAACTCCTTCTCCCACGCCAGGATCGTCTTGTTGTCGGCCGGCTCGACGGATGGCAGCACGGAGGCGCTCGACTGCGGCATCACCTCGGCCAGCAGCCCGCCGAAGAGGTCCATCTGCCCGCGCGCCGCCGCCTTCTGTCGCTGTTGTGCCGCCCCGATGGAGGTCTCCAGCGCCGCGATCACTGCCGCCCGCTCACCGATGGAGTCGAAGACGCCGGCCTTCGCCATGCTCTCGACCACGCGCTTGTTCACCGCCGACCAGTCGACACCGTCGCAGAAGTCCTCCAGCGTGCCGAATCGGCCATCGGGACGCTCGTCGCGTGCCTTCACGATGGTCTGCACCGCACCGAGTCCGGCGTTCTTCACCGCGCCAATCCCGAAGCGCACGCATTCCACGCCGTCGTCATTCTTCTCGACCGTGAAATCAACGCGGCTGCGGTTGATGTCCGGCGGCAGCACGGGAATCCCGGCGCGACGGCATTCCGTCACGTTGAACACCGTCTTGTCGGTGTTGCCGATTTCCGTCGACATCAGTGCGGCCATGAACTGGACCGGGTAATTGGCCTTCAGGTAGGCCGTCTGCGCCGCAATCACGGCGTAGGCGGCGCTGTGCGCCTTGTTGAAACCGTATCCGGCGAACTTCTCGATCATGTCGTAGACGTCGCCGGCCAGTTTCTTGTCGTGCCCGAGTCCCGCGGCCCCATCGATGAACCGCTGGCGGTATTTCGCCATCACTTCCGGCAGCTTCTTGCCCATTGCCTTCCGCAAGCCATCGGCATCCGCCATCGAGAATCCGGCCAGAACGCTGGCGATCTGCATCACCTGCTCCTGGTAGAGCGCGACGCCGTAGGTCTCCTTCAGCACATCCTCCAGCGTCGGATGGTCGTACTCGATAGGGATCCGCCCATGCTTGCGCCCGATATAGTCCGGCGCCATCTCCATTGGTCCCGGCCGGATCAGCGCCATCAGCGCGATCAGGTCCTCGAAGCTCGTTGGCTGGACGTCCACCGTCATCCGGGTGGTCATACCGCCTTCCAGCTGGAACACCCCGACCGTCTCGCCCCTCCCGAGGAGTTCGAACGACTTCGGGTCGTCCATCGGGATCGAGTCGATGGTGAGGTCGACACCTGTCTCCCGAACCAGGTCGACCGCCTTGCCCACGACGGTCAATGTCTTGAGGCCCAGGAAGTCCATCTTGAGGAGGCCGAGATCCTCCAGATGCCCCTGTCCCCACTGCGTGGTGACGTCTCCCTCGCTCTTGCCACCCGCGCGTTGCAGCGGCACATGCTGCACCAGCGGATCGCGCGAGATCACGACGCCAGCGGCGTGCGTGGAGGAGTGGCGAGCCAGCCCTTCCACCTTCTTCGCCGTCTCGATCAGTTCCTTGACCTGCGTGTCGCCCTCGTAGAGCTTGGTCAGCTCCGGCACCTCGGCCAATGCCCGGTCGATCGTCATCTTGGGATCGGTTGGGATCAGGCGGGCAACGCGGTCGGTATCGCCGAAAGTAAAGCCCATCGCCCGCCCGACATCGCGCACGGCGGCTTTCGCCTTCAGGGTTCCGAACGTGATGATCTGGGCCACGCGATCGTCGCCGTACTTCTGCACGACGTACTTGATCACCTCATCGCGGCGGTCGTCGGCGAAGTCGATGTCGATGTCCGGCATCGAGATACGGGAAGGGTTCAGGAAGCGCTCGAAGATCAGGTCGTATTTCAGCGGGTCGAGACCGGTGATGTTCAGGCAATACGTGACGAGGCTGCCCGCCGCCGAGCCACGCCCCGGGCCAACAAGGATGCCCTCACGCTTCGCGAACGCGACGAAGTCCCACACCACGAGGAAGTAGTTGGTGAACCCCATCGAGTCGATCACACCCAGCTCGTAGTCGAGCCGCTCCCGGATCGGGCCGTCCAGCGTGCCGTAGTGACGCAGCGCGCCCTCCTCACACAGCTGGCGGAGGTAGGTCGCCGGCGTGTGGCCGGAGGGGACATCGTATTCGGGGAGTTGATACCCCTTGAACCCGAGATCGAGATTGCACATCTCGGCAATGCGCATGGTGTTGGAGAGCGCCTCCGGAACGCTATGGAAGATGCGCTCCATCTGCTCCGGGCTCTTCAGGAAGAGCTGGCTGGTCTCCGACTTCAGCCGCTTCGCATCGTTGACCGTCGCGTTCGTCTGCACGCAGACGAGGATGTCCTGCGCGGGGGCATCCTCCTCGTAGCAGTAATGGACGTCGTTTGTGGCGACCAGCGGCAGATCGTAGCGGCGGGCGAGGTCGATCAACTGCTTGTTGTTCTCGACCTGCTCGATCAGCCCGGCGTCCTGGATCTCGATGAAGAAGCGTTCCTTCCCGAAGATCTCGCTCAACGAGCCCGCGTAGGAGAGCGCCTTCTCGGTGTCGCCGTTCAGGAAGTTGTTCGCGACCGGCCCACCGAGGCAGGCCGAGGTGCAGATGATGCCCTCGTGATACTTCTGCAGCAGTTCGAGGTCGATCCGAGGCCGGTAGTAGAAACCTTCCAGGCTGGCAATGCTGGCCAGCTTGATGAGGTTCCGATAGCCGATCTCATTCTCGGCCAGCAACAGCAGGTGGTAGGACTTGCGCTCCCGCTTCGCGATGC
Source organism: Thermomicrobiales bacterium (assembly GCA_049840815.1). Classification (GTDB taxonomy): domain Bacteria; phylum Chloroflexota; class Chloroflexia; order Thermomicrobiales; family UBA6265; genus JASGDN01. The sequence continues at coordinate 27,718 of JASGJI010000012.1, forward strand.
TGCTCTCGGCGAGATAGGTCTCCATACCGATGATCGGCTTGATCCCGGCAGCGGTGGCGGCGTTGTACCAGTCCATCGCCGCGTACATCACCCCGTGATCGGTGACCGCCATGTTCTTGATCCCGAGCTCCTGCGCCCGCGACATGTATTGGGAGATACGCCCCATGCCATCGAGGAGGGAGAACTCGGTGTGGAGATGGAGGTGAGAGAACTCTGCCATACCTGACCCTGCTGCCCGGACGTCTCCACCACAGTGAACACACACCCGAACCGTTGAACGAACCGTGCGCCCGACCAGTGATAGCCATTGACGCGAAACGAACGACCCCGCACGCGACGAATCGCCTGCGGGGTCGCGTGCCTGGAATCCCGGTGACCGGAGAATGGTGACGGTCGCGGCGGGGATGCGAACGTACACCCAATTCTACCCGGAGAAGGACAACACGCCAGCGGGTACGGCAAGCGCGTCCGACCAACTGGCCGGCGTGCGCTAGGCGGCGGAGACGGCCTCGCCATCCTCACCCTTGAGCACCAGCTTGGCCTGCTGCGCAAGGAGCCGGAGGACCTGCCGCATGCTGTCCCGGTACTCCTGCGGGACATCGGCATTCTGGAGCAGGCCGAGCACCTCGGTGATCTCCGGCTCGCCGGAGAGGAGGCTGGAGACCTCGCGCGGGAGGAAACCGGCCGAGGCCAGCAGCTCGTCCTGCTGCACACGCTCCAGGCCGAGGGCCTGTGCAAGCTGCTCCACCGCATCGCGGGTGGGGGTGCGGGCGCCGCTCTCGAGACGGCTCACGTACGAATGATCGAACCCGGCGCGCTCGGCGAGCTTGCTCTGCGACACCCGTCGCGCCTCGCGGAACCGCTTGAGAACCGGACCGAATCCCTCAACCTGCTGCTCGAACATGTCCCCGCCTCCTGATATCTGTGCAGGTTGCGCCGCTTCTGCACAGACCCTGCTCGGTGAATTGCCTGCTTGCCGATCGGTCACGCGACCTCACTGCGTTGATGACACTATACGTACAGATTGCCACGCTGTCAACAGGTTCTGCACACTATCCCCGTCGAGTGGCTTTGCGCCGAACCAAAACCGCACCGATCGGCGGGCACTGTTAGAGTAACGACAGTGTCGTATCAAATCGCCAGCTCGCTGACATATACTGCCAGTTCAGTCATTCTGGATGCATCGCGGCGTCGAAATCGTGGGGGCTTGCTATACTCGCAGCCGGAGAAATCGCGTTCCTGGGACGTTCAAGGCTTCCTGGACACAGATCGGACGGGCCTCGTCGCTGTCGAAATGCGAACCAGCCCGGCTCCACACGAGTCACGCATCCGGTGTGGGTCGCCGCCTGCCCCGTTCAACTCGCCGTTGCCCCAGACACACGCCTTCCCCCACCATCGCTTCCACCCGCAACCAGACGCAGACAGGACAGATCACCGTGGGAACCACGACCATATCCGCCCGCCGCGAGACGCGAATCCTGAAGGGCGTCCAGCTCGCCAAGCGCCTCCGTGGGGAGATCGCCGCTGCCCGGGAATACCTGCAGGGACGTGGCGGCACCGCTCCGGTACTCGCGACGCTGCTCGTCGGTGACAATCCGGCGGCGCTCGCCTATCGCGCCTCCATCGCCCGCACCTTCGGCCGCGTGGAGATCGCGCATCGTGCCGTCGAACGCTCCGGCGACATCACGAACGACGAGTTGATGCAGACGGTCCGTGACCTGAACGCCGATCCAGAGATCACCGGCATCCTCGTCCTGATGCCGCTGCCGGCTCACCTCGATCCCCAGATCGTGATCGAGAACCTCTCCCCCCTGAAGGACGTCGATGGCATCACGCCGACCAATGCCGGACGCCTCCACCTGGGGCTGCCGTCGCTCCGTCCCAGCACGCCTGCGGGCGGGCTCGAACTGCTCGACTTCCATCAGGTGCCGCTGGAGGGCGCGAGAGTCACGGTCATTGGCCGCAGCAACGTCGTGGGACGTCCGCTGGCGACTCTGCTCACCCAACGCAGCGCGACGGTCACGCTTTGCCACAGCCGCACGCACAATCTCGCGGCGGAGACTGGCAATGCGGATGTGGTTTGCCTGGCGGCGGGATCACCGCGACTCGTCACCGGCGAGATGATCCGGCCCGGTGCGACGGTGCTCGATTTCGGGGTGAATGTACTGGATGACGGCTCGGTCGTCGGTGACGCCGACTTCGACTCCATGCTGGGGGTAGCGAGTGCCGTCACGCCGGTTCCCGGAGGTACCGGCCCGGTGACAGCGCTCGTGCTGGCACGGAACACGCTGGCGGCAGGGTTCGCGGCGCTGGAAGGATCGCTGGATGGCGTGCTCTACGAGATCCCGGAAGCCATCCTCCGCGCCCACACCGCCGACCTGGAGGTTTCGGTATCGGTCCCTTGAGCCATCGGCGGGATATGTCGCCTCTCGACGTCCCGGCCGGGTCGCAAGGCAATCCGGACATTTCCCTTGAATGTCCGGCCATGCCTTGGTAGACTAGCCCTCGCGCGTTCGCGATGGGGTGTCGTCTAACGGTAGGACACCTGACTCTGGATCAGGCAGTTGGGGTTCGAATCCCTGCACCCCAGCCCATCACGAAAGCCCGGAACGACGGGTAAGACGCAACACCCCGGACCAATGGTCCGGGGTGTCTTCTTGTCTCCAGATAGTCACGGTAACAGCCAATGACGTTGCGCACAAAAAGGTTCACGCGCCGACCGGATCTACCCCTCCCGGATCGTCCCCTTCTCGATTGACAGGATCGGCAGCGACGCCAACGACGGATGCTCCAGCGGACCCGGCTCCGTCGACGACACGAGCAGCTGCCGGCCCGGCACCGCGACCGCCTCCAACAGGTGGTTCCGATGCACCTCGTCCAGTTCGGAAAGCACATCGTCGAGAAGCAGCACCGGCGTCTCCCCCGTCTCGGCCGCGATCAGGTCGCCTTCCGAGAGCTTGATCGCCACCACGCCGAGACGCTGCTGCCCGCGCGAACCATAGGTCGCGAGGGAGCGCCCATTGATCCGGAACGTCAGGTCGTCGCGGTGCGGCCCGATCACCGTCACCCCACGCCGGAACTCCTCCGCCCGCACCTCCGCCAACTGGTCGTGGAACCGGGCTGTCAGCGCCTCGTTCAGACTCCGGATCGTGTGCCGGTTGTCATCCGTCGTGATCGGACCAAAGTCGAGCCGCGCTTCGTACGCCAGGTCCAGCTCCGCACCCTCGATCAGCTCGCCTGACCGCGCCTGCATCAGTTCGGAGAGGCGGTCGATCATCAGGCGACGACTCGCTACCACGTACGCACCGGCCGAGACCAGCTCCTCATCCCAGAACGCGATCTCCGCGATCGCCATCCGTGCCATCGGACTCACCCGATCGCGGGCGAAAGCCTTCAGGAGGCCGTTCCGTTGCGGGAGAACCCGGTTGTAGCGTGTCAGGGCGCGCAGGTACTCGCGGTCGATCTGGGAGATCAGCACATCCAGCTGGCGCCGGCGCTCCGCCGGCGGACCGGTCACCAGTTGCACATCCTCCGGCGAGAAGAGCACGAACTTGAGGACTCCAATCAGGTCCTGACCGCGCACTGCCTGCCCATCGAGCGTGAACTGCTTCCGCGTGACCGACTCATGCGCAGCATCGAGCTCCAACGCGATCGCAATCCGGTGCGATCGATCTTCCGAATGGATATCCGCCTCAATGCGCGACCAAGGGGCGAGGCCATAGTCCTCGCCACTCGTCCAACCCACCAGCTCCCGGTCGGACGACGTCCGCGCCGAGCGCGTGGTCGCCAGCATGACGATCGCTTCCAGGAAGCTCGTCTTTCCGCTGCCGTTCTTGCCGATCAGGCGCACGCCGGAGGCCGGAATATCCAGATCGAGCTGCTGGTAGCTCCGGAACTCCTCGAGATGGAGTCGCGACACATGCATGAAGAAGATTCGCCCTCGACGACGCAGGGCGACCGGTTGACGCCAACCAGGCCGCCCTGCGCGGTCACATCAATCGATTCAGCAGCGACGGGATCAGTTCCCGCCAATCACCATCGGCATGATGACGTGGGAGTAGTTGTCGGAGCCGCTCGGCTTGAGCACGCCGGCCTGGTTCGTCCCGTTCAACCCGAGCATCACCTGCCCATGCTTGAGCACGGAGAGCACTTCGATCAGGTATCGACCGTTGAAGGCGATCTGGATCGCCGGGCCGGAAACACTCGCATCGACGAAGCTCTGGCTATTCCCGCGCTCGGCAGCATTGGCGGAGATCTCGATGCTGCCAGGACTCAGGTCATCGTCACCCGGTTGCACGCTGAACCGCACGACATCGTTGTTCTCGCGCGCGAAATACCCGGCGCGACGGACGGCGTTGAGCAGGCTCTCCCGGCTCATGTCGACCCGGCTGCCGAACTCGCGCGGCACGATCTGCTTGATGTCCGGGAACGTGCCATCGATCAGGCGGGAGACCCATTCGGTATCGCCAAGCCGGGCCAGGACCTGGCTGCGATTCGGCGTGACCGCGAAATGGATCGGCTCGTCGAAGTCGCCGATGATGCGGGAGAGTTCGCGATAGGCGCGGGCCGGCACGATGATGTCCACCCGCTCGCTTACCGCCTGATCCAGCGGGCTCTCGTTGACGGCCATCCGGAAGCCATCGGATGAGGCCAACATCAGCGTTTCACCATCGAAGCGGGTCAGCACGCCCGCAAGGATCGGACGGCTCTCGTCGGTCGCCGCGGCGAACTCGACGAGATTGACCGCGTCGCGGAAGCGCTGAGCATCGAGTTCGACCGAGAACCCCTCACCGCCGATGGTCGGCAGCACCGGGAAGTCCTCGGCGTCGATGCCGTTGATGGCCGCCTTATCGCGTCCGCTCTGCACGGTGAGCGAGAAGCGGGCGGGATCGACGGCCAGCGAGACGGTACCCGCCGGCAAGGTGTTGACGAACTCGCCGAGGAGGCGCGCATCGACCGTGATCCGCCCCTCTTCCTCGATCGTGCCCTCGATCCACGTCGTCACGCCGATCTCGAGATTGGTCGCGGCGATGCGAATACGCCCCTCATCCGTAGCGATGAGCACATTGCTGAGGACCGGCAGCGCCGTGCGCGAGGCAACGGCCCGTGCGACGCGTCCAAGCGCTCGCTGAAGATTCTCCTGAAGGCACGAAACCCTCACCCGCCACTCCCGTTCACGTGTCACATCGAGTGAATCCGTACGTACATCGTTTGCCGAGAGTATAGCCCATCGCTCTGCATTCAGACGCATTTCTGCGCCGCGCTCAGCGATGTGGCACGCGAACGGTCATGGCTGCCAATTGCAAAGCAGATTGCGAAAGGAAAGCGTCTCCGCTATGCTCAAGTGAATCCGAGACACCGGCGACGCCCTCCATTTCATGCGATCGCTCGCCGCACCCGGTCATCAGGAGGACTTTCATGCCGTCATCCAGAACCCCGGTCAGCTATCGTGACCTCCTCACCCAGGTAAAGGAGCAGATTTCCGAAGTCGATGCCCGCCAGGCCCAGCGGCTGATCGCCGAGGGCGCCGCCGCTATTGATGTCCGCGAAGCCGATGAGGTCGCGCAGGGGCTCGTGCCGGGCGCGGTGCCGATCCCTCGCGGGTTCCTCGAATCGCGCATCGAGGACGCCGTCCGCGACCGCGATGCGCCGGTCGTCATCTATTGCGCTGGTGGCGTTCGCTCGGCCTTCGCTGCCCGCTCGCTGCAGGAACTCGGGTACACTAACGTCCTATCCATGGCGGGCGGGTTCGGCGCATGGAAGTCCGCCGGACTCCCCTTCACGACGCCGTTCCAGTACACGGCAGCCCAGCAGAAGCGCTACTCCCGTCACTTCCTCCTGCCGGAGGTTGGGACCAATGGGCAGCAGAAGCTGCTGGAGGCAAAGGTGCTCCTGATCGGCGCGGGCGGACTCGGCTCTCCCGCCGGGCTTTACCTCGCGGCGGCGGGCGTCGGCACGCTCGGCATCGTCGACGACGACGTGGTCGACGACTCCAACCTCCAGCGCCAAGTCCTCCATTCCACGGAGCGGATCGGCACGCCGAAGGTCGAATCGGCCCGTCAGACCCTCGAAGCGCTCAACCCGGACGTACGGATCGTCAGCCACGCGGTGCGCCTCTCCAAGGACAACGTGCTCGACATCGTGCGCGATTACGACATCGTGGTGGACGGCTCGGACAACTTCGCGACGCGCTACCTCATCAACGATGCCTGCGTGCTGCTCGGCAAGCCGAACGTCCACGGCAGCATCTTCCGCTTCGAGGGTCAGGTGACCGTCTTCGACGCGACGCAAGGGCCATGCTACCGCTGCCTCTTCCCCGATCCACCCCCGCCCGATCTTGCGCCGAACTGCGCGGAAGCCGGCGTGCTCGGCGTGCTGCCAGGGGTAATCGGCGTGTTGCAGGCGACGGAGGCGATCAAGCTGATCGTCGGCATCGGCCGCCCGCTGATCGGTCGCCTCATGCTCTACGACGCGCTGGACGCCACCTTCCGGGAGGTCCATCTGGACAAGGACCCGGAATGCCCGATCTGCGGACCGAACGCGCCCACCACGATCGAGCATATCGAGTACACCGATATCGCCTGCGCGGTCCCGGCCCTCGCACCGGCCTGATCGAGCCCCTCACCAACGCAACCAAGCGGGCGGCTCGTGATGAGTCGTCCGCTTGACATTTTATGTCCACGTAAATGGGTCCGCCGCTGTCCCGATACCAGGATCAGACGAGGTCGACTTCGGTGATCCTGCCGTCGACGATCCGGAACCCGCGCAGGACAGGCGCATCTGGATGCTCCAACGAGCAGATCAGGTAAACCGCCTCGGGCCAGAATGCGAACTCCACATCTGTCTTCGACGGGTACGCGACCGTCACCGGATGCGAATGGTAGATCGCGAGGAGGCTCTCGCCGCGATTCTCGATCGCCCAGTACGTCGCGAAGAACTCCTCCTCATCCATCAGGTAGCGGGAGACGTTCTGTTCGAGGTTCGTCAGGCGAAAGAGCTCGCTGATCGCGCCATCCGCGCCGGCGATCACGCCGCAGCACTCGCGAGGGAAGTGATCCCGCGCGTGCGCGACGATCTCGACCCGGATCGAATCGGGCACAGACAATCGTTCGGTCGTCGCGCTCGCGTCACTCACGAACGCGCTCCGCCCGCCATCGCGGGAATGACGCCGATCTCGTCGCCATCCTTCACTGCCGTCGCCGCGCCACCGAGCTTGCGTGCGTTCTGGCCATTCACGAAGACGTTCACGAAGCGACGGATCTCACCATCCGGCTCGCAGATCCGCTCCTGGATACCGGGATAGCGGGCATTGAGATCGGCGACCACCTCGCCGACGGTCGAGCCACTGGCGCATACCTTCGCCTCACCACCCGTGTAGGTACGCAGCGGAGTCGGGATCAGGACCTGAACGGTGGCGATGGTGGTTGTGGTGGCATCGGTCATGGCGATGAACTCCTTGCGTGAGCATGCGTATCGGATCAGATGTCCCAGAGAGCCGTGGAGAGGTACTTCGCCCCGCCATCGGGCGCCAACGCGACGACGACTGCCGGACGATCCTCGGCTGCCGCATCTCGCGCCACGGTAATGGCTCCGGAAAGCGCCGCGCCGGTCGACGTTCCCGCGAACAGCCCCTCGATCCGCGCCAGCAGGCGAACCAGATCGTACGCATCCCCGGTATCCGCCAGCAGATGCCGATCGGGAAACGTCTCGTCGTAGATCGGGGGCACGATCGCGGACGGCATATGCTTCAGCCCATCGAGACCGTGGAAGGCATCCGATGGCTGCACGGCAACCAGCTCGACCGCCGAGGAGACCTCCTTCAGGAAGCGCCCGGTACCCATCAGTGTGCCTGTGGTTCCGAGTCCCGCCACGAAGTGCGTGATCCGGCCACCGGTCTGCCCCCAGATCTCGGGACCAGTACCCAGTTCGTGCGCCTCCGGGTTCGCGGGATTGCGGTACTGGTCGGCGTAGAAAAAGCAGCCCGAGTCATCGTTCTCGACGAGCTCCCGAACGTGCCGGATGGCACCATTCGACCCATCGTAGGGATCGCTTTCGATGACGGTCGCGCCGTATGCCCCGAGGATCTGTTTCCGCTCCTCCGAGGCGCTGCCCGGCACCACGAGCGTGACCGCGAACCCGATCGCCGCGCCGAGCATGGCGTAGGCGATGCCAGTATTGCCCGAGGTCGCATCGATCAGCGTCTGCCCATGTCCGAGCCGCCCGCCGTCAATCGCATCCCGCACGATGGCGAGCGCCGGACGGTCCTTCACGGAGCCGCCGGGATTCGTCCATTCGGCCTTCAGCCAGAGCTCGACCGATCCCGGCAACCCGAGGTGGCGTTCCAGATTGATGAGACGCAGCAAGGGCGTGTTGCCGATTGCTCGCACGGCAGCGAGGTCATCGAGCCGGATCGCGACAGGCTGACGTGCGCCGGAAATGTCATTCACGATGTCGCTGCTCCTCCCCATTCAGGATCTGGGCCGCCGTCACCTCATGACTATCCCGTTTGAAGCGGCTACTGTCAAGGTAGCTGGTTGCACCTGACCAGCCATGGCCGCGCGACACATGCGGTGGCACGGCGACGGTGAAGGGATGCCTGACGGTATGCGACCCGATCTGGAACAATGCACGCAACCTGCTGGCCAGATGGATCGTGCCGGCAACGTGGAAGGACCCAGCCTCTCGATGAACGCACGACGCTACGAGCAACTCGGTACCACTGCCCTGGTCACAGCGACAGGCATCGTCGCTGCCTCAATCCTCGCCGACGGTCAACTCGCGAAAGGACTGAACGGCCTTGGCGGCCTGACGTGGTTCGCGTCGTCTGCCCTCCTGGTGATGGCGGGTCGGCAGAGCCCAACGCATCGCTGGCAATGGGCGGCAACGATCGGTCTGACGGCGGCGGTCGCCTTCGTCATCAAGCCGACGGACCTCACCCTGGCAACGATCGGGTTCGGCGCGACGGGCCTGGCGATCGGCATGGTCGCAAAGGCCGACCCGGTCCTCTGGGCGAAGCTGATCCCTGGACTCTACCTTCCGATGCACATCGGGACTGCGGTCCTGAAGGCGGTCGGTCGCAGCGCGCTCGGCATGGAAGCATCCATCCGTTCGGAACCACCTCCTACGGCGGCGGTCGTCCCGTTCGTGATGGTGGTCGCTGCGGTGGCAGGCGGTTTCCTGGCGTCGGCGCTGCGGGAGCGAGGCTTCGGGCTTGGGAAGCGCCGCGCGGCGTCCTGATCCGGCGGATGACCACGACGAAGGACGCTCCCCTGCATGGGGAGCGTCCTTCGTCGTCGTGGCAGTCTGGCCATGGACGCGAAAAAGCCCCAGGCCTTACGGCCGGGACGAGGAACTGATACACGATTGAATTGCTGTGGGGTGCCCTACGGGGCTCGAACCCGTAACCTCATGTTCCACAGGCGAGACACCGAGTGTTATGTCTTTCTTTATGTCGTTATCTCGTATCAGATAATCCGCGTACGTACAGACCAATGCATACATCGAGTGTCGTATAATAGTTTGAAGTGACAGTGATTGTTGACAGGTCCGGTAGCCAAGACGTAGCCAGGAATGCGAGCCGAGCGATGGCGATACAGATACGGACCGGCGCAGACGGGAAGCCGCGCTACCGCGTGCAGGTGGCCTGGCATGATCCCGAAACGGGAAAGCGTCACAACATCGGCATCGGCACCTTCGCCCTGAAGAAGGTTGCCGAGGCAAAGGAGCGAGACGCGCTACGCGAGATCGAACGAGGCGAGTTCATCCCTCCGAAAGTGAAGGCGGAGCGTGATCGCCTCGAAGCGGCGCGGAGGGAGCTGACAGTGAAGGAAGCGCTCGACTCCTGGTTGACAGGGTTGAAGATCGCGAACTCGGTGTCGGCGAACACCTGGCTCGACTACTCCCGATGCTCCCGCCTTCACATCTGTCCTGTCCTCGGCGAGATTCCCGTCGCCACATTGACGCGCGCCGATGTCCGCTCCTTCGTTCGTAGCCTCCAGGAAGGCGGCAAGGCTGGTGCACAGGTCCAGAATCGATCCGTCCTGTGCCTGCGGCGGGCGCTCGATGAGCTCGTGGAAGATGGCGTGATTGCGGCCAACCCGGCGGCGCGGATCAAGCTGCCGTCGCCCAAGACGAAGCAGCAGCTTCCCGAGTGGACGAAGGACGATCTGCGCCGCTTCCTCGACAAGGCCGACAAGGATCTGATCGGAGCAGGCTGGCACCTACTTGCCGTCGAAGGCCTTCGCCGGGGCGAGATGCTCGGTGCCCGATGGCGTGACGTGCGCTGGGGCGAGGATGAGGCGACCGCCGTGCTGGAGATCGTGCAGACCGTCGCGCCGAGCATGGAGAAGGGCGGCGCGCCGGTGATCCAAGGGCGAACAAAGACGAGCGCCGGAACACGCAACGTGCAGTTGACGGCGGCCACCGTGGCCGCCTTGAAGCGGCACCGCGATCGGCAGGCGTTCGCTCGCCAGAAGGCGGGCGAGGCATGGCAGGACCATGACCTGATCTGCTGCAACGAGGTCGGGATGCCATTCCGTCCAGACAGCGTGATCGTCCGTCTCCGGAACCTGGCCACGGCGGCGAAGGTCCCGGAGATGACCGTCCACCAGCTGCGGCACAACGCGATATCAATGATGGTGCGGGGTGGCGCACCGCTAGCCCTCGTGGCTGCAAAGGTCGGTCATGCCGATGTGGCAATCACGTTTCGGACATACAGCCACCTCGCGCCTGCCGACCAGCAGGCCGCGAACGATATCCTCGACGCGCTGCTCACAGGGACCGACTGACTAGAAGAAGCCCGCTCGCCGGGTCGTGACCGGCAGCGGGCATGGCGTCCACCGTAGGAGGGTGAACACATGGACAGTGTATCTGGTCTCAGCAAAATGCAGGCGGAGTTTGAACGCGAACGAGCTGAGTCGCTGGCTCAACAGCGCCGGATACACGAGAGCCTCTGGTACGTGGCCGTTGTCGCGCTGGAAGACGCACAGGACCTCGTGAGTGGCCTGGAGGCCGCACAGGCGCGTGCAAATGCGCAGACGAGGGAGATGTTGTATATGCAAGCGGATGCGCTCTACGCCGTCCTGCGTGATGCTGTGCGTCTTGTGGTGACCGGGTATCCCGATGGCGATGCGCGCTGGGTCAGGCTCGACGGTGTCCTTCCATACAATCTGGGCGAATCATCCTGCGCAACATCGCTGCGATCTGGGTGGGGAATGATGGACGCCTGGCGACGTGAAGCCGGGCAGCGCATGGATAACACCGACCGCGCGTTCTTCCGGCGGTACACGTTGGCGCTTGACGACCTGGAGTTCCTCCGCGAGGCAGAGGCAACCCTCGATGCTGTCGCGGCGGAAGACGGGACAGATGCCGTCATCCCGGCTGCGAGACAAGTCGAATCGGCCCACACCGCCTATCGGGAGGCGCTTCACGATCACCACTGGCTCGCGTGGGTTGGATACTCCGGAGCAGATGGTTACGTGCTTGCGATGGAGACGTTCGCCGGGACGGTCAGACCCCTGGCAGGCCGCGATACTCCTTTGTCGACCCGACAGAGAGAGACACTCCAAAAAAACCACTGTCGCTACGAGCGCGCTTGGGATTGCTTCATACAGGACGATGACAACCAGCCGACCCAAGAAGCAATGGCGATAAGCCTTCATGTCGATGTGAAGACAATTCGGCGCTGGGAAGATGGCTTCCGTAAGCTGGGATTGGCTACGGTTTCACGAAGCTAGTGCGGCATCCAACTCGACGATCTGGATCACCGGCAGGACGGATGTCCTGCCGGTTCTCTGTGTCCAAAATGTCCGCCGGACATGTCCTTGGTTATGTATACCAGTGATCTTATGGTGAGTACAGGACGGTTGAGCCCGGCCAAAGACGGACCGAACCCAGACAACGAAAGGAACGCCTCCATGTCGGACCCGAGACACCTGCCCCATCTGCCTGGCTTGATCGACTCGGAGGAATGCCGCGCGGCGCTCAATATCGGGAGGACGGCGTTCTACGGCCTCGCCCAAAAGGACGGGCTACCGATCCCGGTCATCCGTGTCGGGCGGCAGCTTCGGTTCAGCCGGGCGGCTCTGGAACGGCTGCTCACTGGCGAGGTCGAACCTGCGACCAGCGGCGATGCGGGCAGCCGTCGGGCCAGTGACCTGGCATAGACAGACAAAACCCCGGTCGGGGCGCTGACTTCCGACCGGGGTTTTTTGTGAGGTACTTCACTATGCAGAATACCACAGTCGCTCCTACCCTCCAATCCCGGTCTCGCCTCGTACCTTCCAACAGGACTCGTCCGCACACGCGGTTTCTCGCGTGGTCCACAGCCGCCCTCCGGGATGACCTCGAACACTATCTCGATCTGCGAGCAGCAGTTCTCGCTGATGGCGATGCCTCTCCCGAAAGCATCGCCTGGCTCGATGAGCGGTGGCGCTCCCTGTATGCGCCGATCCTCGCCGAGATCGAGCGTCGGGATCAGAACGCGGATGCACTCTCAGGTGATCCTCTGGCCCCAGCACCTTCCCACCGGAACAACGACCTGATGGCTCTCGCCGCCGATCTGAAGGCAGCGTGGCCCATCGAGCAGTTCTGCGCCGACCTCCTGGCGATGCGGCTGGAAGGGCGAGGGGCTCGTCTGAAGGGCCGGTGCCCACTCCCCGGACACAACGACGATGATCCCTCCTTCACGGTTTACGTCAGCGACAACCGAACATGGTGCTTCGGTTGCTGGCGCGGCGGCGATGTCATCGACCTGACCCGCCATTACTTCGGCCTGAGCACGTTTCGAGAAGCCGTCGAGAAACTGCAAGACGAGACACGGACCTTCTTCGGGGAGGTTCGCCGATGATCTCCATCTCCGCCGAACAGGAGGCCGCACTGGCCCACCTGCGAGAACGCGATCGGGCGCTGGAGAAAACGGCGCTCACCGCAAATGACATGGACCCGGTTACGGTTCCCCCTGCTCCGCCCTTCCGGATTGACATCCTCCCCGACAGGATCGCCGACTATGTTCGCGCGCAGGCGGCAGCGATCGGCGTCCCAGTCGAGATGATCGCGCTGCCGCTGCTGGCGAACATCGGTGCCCTGATGGGGAATCGAATCGCCATCCAGTTGAAGGCCGGATTCCGCCAATACGCCGCCCTGTGGGTAGGCATGATCGCCCCTCCGGGAGCAGCAAAGACCCCTGCGCTGAACGCGGGCCGCGCGCCACTCGATGTCCTTCAGGGTGAGTGGTATGACACCTATCGGACGCAGCGCGCGGAGTACGAGGCCGATCTTGAGCGATGGAGTGCTGCCCCGAAAGGCGAGCGGGGCACCAAGCCCACCCCGCCATCGATGCGTCACGCCTACTCGACGGATGCCACCATCGAGGCCATCGCGGCGATGTTGCAGACAACCTATGGCCTGAGCCTCCAGCACGACGAGCTGGTGTCGTTCATTCGCGCGATGGATCAGTACCGAAGCGGCAAGGGTGCCGACAAGCAAAAGTTCCTGTCCTTCTGGGCCGGAACGCCTGCCAAGGTAGATCGGCGCACTGGTGAACCGATCTATATCCGGCACCCGGTGGTCTCGGTGGTTGGCGGCATTCAGCCGGACCTGATCGCTGACCTCCGCGACCGGAACGGGAAGGAGGACGGCTTCATTGACCGCTTCCTCCTGATCCGTCCGGATGTCATGCGGCGGGGCTGGTCTGAAGACGAAGCCGATCCGGCGCTGCTTGATGCGGTCGTCACCGATCTCCGCACGATCGACAAGAATCTCATGCCGGAACCAGATGCAAAGCCAGATCAATTCGAGACGGTACGGCTCCATTCGGAGGCCCGCCATTTGTGGATCGACTGGTACAACACTAACGAACGCCGGGTCGCCGGGGCTATGGGACTCCATGCCGGCATCCTCGCGAAGCTACCACTTCAGGTTGCCCGGATCGCCCTCATCTTGAACACCATCTGGAATATCGAAGACCCTGGTCGGATGGTGTCGGCGTCGATCATGGAAGCAGCGATCTGGCTCGGTGAGTTCTGCCTGACTCACTGGGAACGCGCACTGCCTCTGATCGGCCAGAGTGTCCCGGCGGTTGGTGAAAACCTCCCAACCCGGATCATCGCCATCCTGCGGGACGAAGCGACCGCCGAGAACGACGGCTGGGTGTCCCGGAGCGTCGTGTACCGCCGACTGCGGAACGTGTCGCCGGAGGACCTGACAACCGCCCTTGACGCTCTCTATGCCGACGGTCTCGCCGATACCCAGACGATCGAGACCAACCGGAAACCCCGTGAAGAATGGCGAGCAACTGATAAATGCGAATCGCATTTATCGCATTTATCGGTTGCCGGAGGAATAAATGCGAATAATGCGATTCGCATTTATTCCCAGCACTCCGAAATCGATGTCAATGGTGTCGGGTACGAACCCGAGATTCGCGATGGCGTGGGGGTGTGGTGATGAATCCTCACGACATCCTCGCCGAGGTCTACTCGGTCAGCGCCGCGCTCGAACTCGACGATGACCGGATCACCTGTCCAACGGTCTACCGTCTCCCGCCCGACCTGCGCAAGGAGATCGGCGAGCACAAGGCGGCGCTGCTCGCCCTACTGCACGAAGCCCGCATCGGCGAGACCGACCACGGATTCTGGCTGCCGCGCCGGTTTGTTCCTCCCGCTGATTGCGAGAACGAACGGACCTGCGCCAGGCACGGGCTGTGTCCAGCGGCACTCGCGGGTGAACCATGCGCCCGCTCACCGGGAAACACGTTGTACCCACCTGCGAACTCCAGCGCGAACAGCTCCAACACGAAGGACAAAAGACAATGACCACTCGGGTGACGATCGAAATCGAGATTGACGACAACGCAGACCTTCCAAATGAGCCATGCGGCGTTCCCGAGGCGACGTTCCTCGAACCCGACTTCTTCTACCCGATGCGCGCGGCACTCGACCTAGCGAAGGCATGTGGTGTCCTGCCCATTCCTCGTACCTGGGGGCCGGTGATGTGGCCCGCCTGGGCGCATGCATGCAGGATGCAATCGCTGCCGGAAGTCGTCGTGGTCACAGGAAGGGACGGTCGCAAGTCGGTGGATGTCACGATCGGTCACCTTCCGAACTCGGATCGGGCGCAATGGGAGAAGGCGGCGAAGTCCGTGCTGCCGGGACCATGCCCATGGAGACAAGGTGACTGCTCGTCCAAGTGGACGGTAGCTGTTGCCGAGGACGGGGACGCCTTCGCGCTGGCGTCGAAGGTGATTGCGGCGGGCGGGGGTTGGCCATACAGAGGAATGTCGCTCCAATTCGATTGGGGGCGGGCCCGTCGTCCATCGTGGCGCGCGGATCCGACATATGGCGTTCGCTACGTGGGCTGAAGCTACGAACACCGAGAACCCCAGCAGGCACACAGCCTGCTGGGGTTCTCGGTGTTACCGCAGTAGCTCGCCGTGCCTCCATCCTTTTGCGGCGCTACATACTTGACTCCGTCCAGTCCCGCCTGCCACGATGCGGCGCATCACCTCGGGCACGGCGCAACGACAACGAGCCTCTCAACGGTTGGTCGGCGTCGACCTGGGCGGACTCGCCGCTCCAGCCTGAGCCGCTGTGCAATCGATAGCTTTCGTGAGCGAGAAACCAGCATGAGCGACAACTTCGCCTGGGCAAGAGACCTCTATCCCCGGAAACGGCAGCCAGAAATTGGAGAACAGTGGGCGTACCGAGTCAAGCGGACGCTGGGGGAACCTGCCCAACGCGTGGAGGTTGTGCAGTTCGGTCCCCCTTCGTCCAAGAACAAGATGCGAATCAGGTTTCTCGACGGCGATTTTGCCGGTCTTGACGAGTGGGTGCCGAAGACAAGGTTGATCCTGCCGTGGGAAGAGCATGATGCCTGGTGGCAGGATGAGCTCAATCTGAAGGCCGCATGGGACTTCGAGGAGGAGATCGACTTCGTAGAATGGCGTGCGGTCAGCAAAGTATTCTCCGTCTACGGTGAGGGGCGTGTATTTCGCGTCGGGTTCAATCGGAAGGAATATGGCCTACTTGAAGTAAGGGACGAGGAAGAAGCCACGAAGGCTCTCAACGATCTCGGATTGCCGATCGAATCGCTTCCCATGATCTTCAAGGATCGGCACGGAGTTCATCGTGGCCCCTATTCCGCCGCTGTCATAGTCGCCAAGCATCTTTGTCAGCAGGCATCCTCAGTCATCGTTGAGGGCGTATCCAAAGATCAGCGACGAGACGAGCTTCACGCGGTTCGCGGGTGGCATTACGGCAAGGAGTCTCGATACTATGCCAGTCCTGAGTCGATGACCGAGCTTCTCAAGGAGCAAATGCCCATCTATGACCTCGTCCGCTCCTGGTGCAGCAGAGAGGTGGTTGAAGAGTTCAACAGGATAGATGCCCTCGAAGCTGAAGTAGCTCGTCTGCGCGTGATCATCGAGGATCAGGCTGAACTCTGGGAGAGGAGTGGAGACAAGCGCCGGGCCAAGCGGCTCCGCAACGAGCTCAATCTGCCGAAAGACACGAGTGATTAGCTCCTACTGCCTCACCTTTGTTGTGAGATACTTCGGCATCGGGTTCCACTCGTCCAATCGAATTAGTGAGGCACGGGCCAAACCATGTCTGCTTACGCAAATTACTGGCGCACCATTCCCACCCTTCAGGCGACGCGAGAACTCGGCCCAGCCGAGGATGGCGTCTCCCGAGCAAGAGTAGTGGATACTCCCGCTGGTGAGTTCTATGTCAAGCACGACGCCTGGTCCGCGGAAACCGGAACACAGATCGTGGCCAATGAGTTTCTCTCTGCGGCGATCGCCAGTTCGATGAACGTTCCGATCCCAATGTTTGCCGTCGTCGTGGTGGACGGGAAGCGATGCTTTGGATGTCGCAGTGTCAGGCGGTCTGCACCATTTGTCGATGCCGCACGTCTGAGGGGGTGCAGGAATTTTGAGAGCCTGTACTCGCTGTTGGTGTTCGATGTCTGGCTGGACAATCACGATCGCCACAACGGGAACGTCATCATTGGACAAGACGGCGGGCGCACCGTTTTTTGGGCTATCGATCATAGCCATTGTCCTTTTCCGCCTAGGCGGCTACCCCATCACCTTCCGGCATTGCATGGCCCTGAAGGCGCAGGCTCCTGCATTCCCAGCTGGTACGCGCGCGAAGTGACCAGCATCCCCCTGCTACAACGGGCAATTGACGCAGCCAATACACTCTCCGATGATGAGATAGCGGACATTGTTCCAGGCGTCCCTGGGCAGGACTGGTCCGAAAGTGGTATCGCGCAGATCGTTGATTTCCTCGTGCATCGCCGAATCAATCTTCGGAAAATGCTAGACACGGCACGGTTTTCGCTCTCCAACCTGGAAGGAGGATCCCTGTGAAGTCTGCTCGGTACAGCCTAATCAGATATATCCCCGACCTGGCGCGCAACGAGCCGGTCAATATCGGAATCGCAGCGTGGACCGATCACGAACTGTTGATCAAGCTATCAAAGGATGGTCTAGATCGAGCGTTTCACAGTGCACCGGACCTTTCACCTGGTGCCTTCGAAGGGTTTGAAGATTACCTGTGTGACCGGATTTCTCGACACTGGAAGACAAATCTCTCGACTCATTTCGAGGAGGCAGAGAGTCTTTTGGCGTCTTGCATTGATCGCCCTGCCACCGTGACTCCTTCACTGTTCGTTGGAATCGATGAGAGCCGCCCCGAGCGTGAAGCGCTTGAGTTGGTGTGCGCGGAACTGGATGCTCGGCTGATCCGCCCCCCTCGAAGGTACTCTGGTCGTCGCTCTGAAGGGCTGGTCGAGTCGATGAGACGATCACTCTCGCCATTCCTGGCAGCTCACAAGGTCCATATGGACCACGAGTTCAAGGAGACACGATCTGGCCTCCCCCAGACTGTTGACTTCTTCGTCAACTCGGGGTCCGATATCGCCCTCGACGTATTGGCCGTTCGATCAAACGCAGGGGCCGAGAGCATACTGTTGAGGTCGAGCGCGCAAGCCGCGAAGGTCATCGACATTCGCGGTTCCCAAGGAAAAACGCAAGTTTCCGAATTCCTTGTATACGCCCCAGTGGACCAGCGAGCAAACCTGGGAGACTACATCGACAAGGTGAGACAAAGCCTCTCAATAAGTGATTGCCGAGTCCTCACCAGCCGAGACGAGGTCTTCGAAATCGTCCGCGATCAGGTGGGCGGACTCGTATAGGTCGTCATATCTAGGCGATCGTAAGGCAGGGAGTGTGCCCCTCCCGGTCCACCACACGCTCGCGCGCACCGGGCAGGAGCCCCACGCCAACCACGGCGACACACAGGCAAAGGCTGTGGCATACTCGGTCGAACGGGTCAGCCCACAATCGAATCCACCATCCGGAGCCTGCCATGCGCCGTCTCGCCGACCTGATCCCCTACCCTCGCAGTCTCGCGCTCCTGGGCAACGCCGCCAGTGCAGTCAGCTCGGAGAAATGATGGACGCCCCTCCCAAATGCTGTTAGGGTGTGTTCCTCAGGGACGCTGGAACAGATTGACAAGCCGATTGGCAGACCTAACAATAGCTACCGACATCCGTTCGTCACCCTCTTTGAAGCTGTAGCGAGGCACCAATCCGTGGAACTGCCAGTATCCGTCCTAGTGGTAGAGCTTCGGAGATTCGCGCCCAAGGTCCTCGACACGCGGGGTATTATCGCCCAGCAACTTGTTGATGCCTACCTTTCGGTAACGGTCGAAAGTGGTCCGGGTTCGCTCCTCGAAACCATCGGCTTCAACAATGAGAGCGGTACGATCCGTGCGGCGGTAAGCGGGTACACCGCGACATATCAGGAGGCAACCCCGCCCGACTCGCTCGCTTTCGAGGTCGCTGCGCAATCGTTCTTGAAGCGCGTCGAGAAGATTGCCGATCCCGTGGAATACGAACGACTAGGCATCCTCGTGGGATTCCGAAGCTCTGTTCCCCGCTCAATAGTTGGGCGATTTCTCAACTCGCCGATTAGTCAGCATGCCGATCGTTGGCAAGTGACGGATGGACATATCCAGTTCATGCGAAACGACGACAACCGTGGCGTCACCGTTGATTTCCGATTTCTCACGAGCACGAATCTCAATCCTGGCTCAAATCTGGCAGATATAGAAATCCAGGTTGATCAGTGGCACCTGCGGCCCGAAAAGCTGCACGCTCGCAACCCGAAGGTGAATCAGGCGGTTCAAGAAGCGCGACGGTTGGTTGCTGACTTGCTCAAGGAGGAGTAAGCATGGCACTACAACATACACACGCCTATCCAGAAGACGAATCGAGATTGCTCTCGGGCACAACCGTGTTGCCCGATCCGACTAGAACAACTACGGGCACTCAGGATCCTGCCGGAGGGCACTCTACGTTTGACAAGTCTTCGACGCAACTTCAGCAAGGTGGCACCTCAACGATCCGTCTCGGCAATACGTCGCCAACGGTAGCCTCTCCGATGTTCACGCCATCTGGACGATCCGTATACCTGAGACGCCGCCTTGAAGAGCAACGTCTCTACGCAACTCTAAAGTCTGAAGAGGGCAAGGATCCGATTCAAGAAATTGACCGAGTCGCTGAGGAACTTTTCGGGGATGTGGTTGGCTACGAGCTACTCGCGGAAGTCCTGGCCGGCGGTGATCTCGATCATGGCTGGTAAGGTCGTGGATCTAAGCAGCCAGCTTGACAGTATTCCCGAGTTCTGCGTTGTTGACACGAACGTCCTGATCTCGCTATTCGTCCCGGCCACATCTCCGACCAATGCGAGGCAACGCAGTCAATCCCAAGCCCTTCGGCAACATCTGGAACAGGAAGATAAAGGCGGGTTTGTCACTCCGA
This sequence comes from Thermomicrobiales bacterium, assembly GCA_049840815.1. GTDB lineage: Bacteria > Chloroflexota > Chloroflexia > Thermomicrobiales > UBA6265 > JASGDN01. The sequence goes on from JASGJI010000012.1 coordinate 47,542, forward strand.
CTACCGTTGCGGAAATCGCACACCTGTTTGTCAAGCTGGAGTTCACGCGCGAACTGAAGAACAATCTTGTCAAGCACGAGGCGGACTTAAGAAATCGCTTCCCAGGCAAGGCCAGGTTCGACTGGCTAGATTTGTGCAAGGTCTATCCAAGGCCCTTCGAAGCTGCTGCAAAATCGCTTCAGACCGCCTGCAGCCAAATACGTACCAGCTTCGTCTTTCTTGAACCGTTTGACCTTAGCCCGAATGCACCGGGTACACACCAATTCACGGACCTTGCCGCCGCCATAAAGCGGTACCGCATGGACTCCAATGACGCATCAATTTTGATTGAAGCTCGGCGCGCAGGAATTTCGGCAATCGTTTCGCATGATGGTGATTTGCGCAGGGCCAGCAAAGACTTTGATGTCTATACGTGGCTCTAGTCCATAGGTCGTGAAAGCGTGGCAGGAGATGCTGCCACGCTTTCCGTTCACCTTACAGCCCGGTCCCTCGTGGGGAAGTTAGGTGGCCTCCCGATCGATGACCGTCTCCGGTTCATACTCCATCTCGGCCAGGTATCCCCAGAAGAGTTGCAGCTTCGGGTTCCAGCGATCAGGACACGGCCCCTCACGCATCACATACAGCCCGCTCTCGGCACTTCGCACCTGACGGCGAACACGAGATCGTAGCCGGTGTCGCTTGCATCCTCGTACGTGGCGTCCAGCACATCAAAGCCAACAACCCGCATCACAGGCGCGTCATCGTCTATCAGCTCGACTCTCGCAATGGTCGGATTGCCCGTCCAGCGGTCAAACAGGTCGCCGGAATCGATCGCGAATTCCACGGGCTGGGCCGCGGTCACGATGATCTGGGTCTCAGCCAGATCGTTGTATTCGGTGAATCCGGTCGGACAGGCGACCAGGACGTGATTGAGATTCGTCATGACTTGGTCTCCTTGGAATCGTCGCCAGATTGACTCTTGCGGTGGATGAAATCGCCAACACCACGACCGGTGATGTTCACACCGGTCGTGGTGTTGGCGACCAGCGACCGCGCAGGAAGTCCTCGAACGCCTCGTCAGGAATGGTGTAGGAACCGCCGATCTTGTAGCCCGGCAGCTCGCCGCGCTGGATTCCGGCATAGATCGTGTGCTTGTCCAGCCCGGTAACACGGATGAGGTCGGAGACTTTCTTCGGCACGACGGTTCCTCCTGACGGAAAAGCGGTGAGATGGTTCGGCAGCGAAAAGGTTGTGGGCGGATTGTACCAGAACAGATGTCCTCATCAACATGCATGCGCTGATACGCTGTCGTCCGCCCACACCCACCACGCGCGCCAGCAAGCCCGCTACGACGTAGAAGCCTTCTCCCTGGCGGGCATCTCCTTCGCGTACCTCGCGATCCGCTCAGCTATCACATGGCACATCGCATGATCGATCGCCATCAATTCAATGAAGTACTGGACGTGCTCGGCAGGAATGCGCTTCGTGATGCGGGTGCCATCTGCCAGGTCGGCGATGAGTAGCATCGAGCCGTCCGCTTCGTGGTGAGTCTTCCAGTCGGTGAAGTGCGTTCCCGGCTGATCAGGATCGAATCGGATGAACATCAGTCGGGTGCCGTCGGGGATGGCAGCGTGCAGGCGGTCGCGCTTCTTCATGGTCGATGTCCTTTCGGAGAATGCGGGTACGGCGGGAGTGCTGCTGTGGATCGCCAGGAAGGCCGTCAGGCGGCGTTGTCCTCGCGCATGGAGGATCTATCGTTTATGTCACCTTGGACCTGCGTAGCCCCTCCCTGGCGGCGGTCATCGTGACCCTCTCCATCGAGTGGGCGCGTCAGCGGAAGAAGGCGACGCGCCCATGTCGCAGGTCAGGCGTGCAGGCGTCTCCCGCATTCCTCGCAGAAGAACCAGCGGGGGCCGATGGCGGTGCCACAGACTGGACAGACCACGTCTTCACCGGCGAGCGGGTCGATGGCGTCCGCGTCCATGTGGCCGGGCTGCGGTCGGCGGAAGATGCGACGAAGGAAGGTCAGCATGGGGGAGTTCTCCGGTGCCGATGATGGACTCAAAAGGCTCAAAAGCCGGTTCGCTATAACAATCGGGAGGCTTTGAGCCTTTTGAGTCCATGAGCCTATGGTTCAGGGATCAATCCGCGTGTGCCGAGAAGTTGGAGCCGGGCACCGTCTCGATACCGTTGACGCGGCTCCGTGCTTCGCGGAAGGCCTTCGCAGCCAGCCTGGTGGCTTCGTGGTACCCCAGCTGGTGCGATGCCTCGCGCTCGACCTCGCGGAAGGCGCGTTCGGCTTCGTTGCGAATGGCGCGGGCTTCTCCCTGGCCTTCCGGTCGAAGGGGTCAGTCGCCGCATACGCGGCGCGGGTAGCCAGCCATTCGGCCTGCGTCTCGACCAGCTGGCGGTACAGACCGGCGCGGTCATCGGTTGGGACGGTCGGGCTGACGATGAGCGTGAGATGTTGGCGGGCGACGGTTTCCATGACGATGGCCTCCTGAGCGGCTACACGGGCCGTTGTGGCGTGTTTCTGGTCACGATGGGTTGGGAGTCGTTCGAACCTGTGAGCGCGTACGTACGCGCTCGCAGGAATTCGGTCAGGCCGCGCGACGGTGGGCGGTATGCCCGATGTAGGTGGGTCGGTGTGGCAGGCGAGCGGGGAGCGGAACGAACCCGTCTCGACGCTCCTGATCGCGGTAGGCATCTTCCTCGTCCAGCCACGCATCCATCGGGTAGTTGTCCAGCGCGTCGAGGTCAGCCGGGACAACGCTGGCCGATGTGAGGATCTTGCCCAGCGTCTCCGCCAGGGCCTCGGCCTCGCTCGCGAGGCTGTTGCAGCATGCTTCGTCCACGCTACTGGGAAGGGTTCCACCAACGGTGCGGGCGAGCGCGGCAAAGTGGGTCAGCCGATCGATGAGCGTTTCCGTGTCCGTCATGGGGTGCTCCTTCGGGGCGGGGAGTGTGCGAGCTGCACACTCCCCGACCGGCTGAACTAGCCGAGATCGATACGGCGGGTCTCGGCGATGACGACGGTGGTGCCGTTGCCTGCCGTCGCGGCGATGGTTGCCCGGCGTTCAGCTCGGGCGGTGTCCCGACGTTCACGGGCGGCGTTAGCCACCGGGTTGTTCGGCTGCTTGCGCGGCGCGACCGGCGTGGGGTCCTGCTGCGGGTTCTTTCTCGCCTTCCGCTGAGCCTTCCAGGCGTCCGGCTCCCACGCCTTGCCGTGCTCGGCCTCCCAGTCGGAAATGCTCTCCGTCTGGGCGATGTCGAAGGCGCTGCCCAGGTTGAAGCGCGGGTGCAGGTCCATCTCTCCGGCGAGCATGCCGGCGGCGTGGTCAATGCTCGGTGCGTTGGCGATGTCGTCAGCGAGTCCATCGGCACTGCGGACCTTCGGCACAAAGATCTTGATCGCCTTTTCACCCTTCCTGATCTTCCGGCCACGCATGGCCCACTCGCTCGCGGGCAGCACGACGGTCGCGGTCGGGAACTGGGATGCGATCAATCGGGCATTGGTAACGCTGTAGCGTTCGGTGAAGAGAGGCATGTCCACGGTCGATTCCTTCCTGCGGGAGCGGGGAGCAGCGGTGAACCGCTCCCGGCGGGCGAGCTAGGCGGCTTGGCTGTGGGGCTGGGTCGCCGCCGCGAGCTTGATCCGGGAGGCCTCGTAGTACCGCCAGACGCGGCAAGCGGCGCGGTTCAGGAACTCCGTAGAGGCGGAGCAATACTGGTGAAGCAGGAAGGCGGTGCCGTCCTTCCGGTATCCCCATGCCTCGACCTTCTGATCCCTCACGATGAGGAACCCGATACGCTCGCCGGTGGCCGGAATGCGGATGTCCTGCTGTACCGATGCGACGGGGTGACATGCGACGTTCTGGGTATCCACGATTGCCCTCCCTGGGCGTTGCCGGTCCGGCTGCAACCGGGTCCGGCGGCTGATGTAGGTGGAAGCCTTGCCGGTTTCCATTGGACTAATAGTAATCCATTACGTATCAAATAGCAATAGGGTAGTGGTAGAATAGTGGTAGTAATCGCCTATAACCCGGGAGAACTATGAAGACGATCGAGCAGATGAGGAAGTCCGCGGGCATGACGCAGATGCAGTTAGCCGTAGCGGTCGGTGTGTCGCTCGCCACGGTGTACAACTGGGAAGCCCGCAAGACTGAGCCGAAAGCATCACAACTCCGGAAGGTTGCGACTCTCTTCGGGGTATCGATGGACGATATCGACTTCGAGCCAAGAGACAAAGTAGCCGCCGGGTGATTGATCACTCGGCGGCTGGCAAGGCTCCCACCGTTTGCAGTCGGTGGAGGACATCGCCAGTGTAGCGGATTCGTCCTTTCGTCCTTTCGTCCCGTTCCCTAGTGTGAAGCGGTTTGGGACGAATATCGGGACGAATCCGAACGGGACGAGAGGCAGGCGGGGCAACCCCATCCCTGTGCAGTTGAGACGCCAAGGACCCGGAGATCAGGCGTGGTACATACACCATGCAGCCTATTGTCGTCCTGGTGCCCATCGTGATCGCCCTAGGCTTCTGGGGCTGGATGTTCAGCGATATGGAGAAGAACGCCGAGATCACACCGGAGCAACGGCAGTGGTGGCGGTTCGCCTTCCTGTTCGGCAACGTTGTCACCGCAGCGTTCTACTTCGGCTACGTGTACCTGCGGCGATCGTAACCACCACTCCGCCAAAGCGGTCCGCCAAATTCCCTATATATGGCGGAGTGGCGGACTGGCGGACCGCTCCCACCTGTCCGCCAAATCGGAGTACGGGGATTGCTGGCGGAGCGCTCTGGCTGGCGGACTGGTATTCACGTGTTGCGTGACTATGAGGCTCGCCCATCCCGCTGGGCGAGCGGGACATACCGCGCGTTGCGGGGCCAGCAGGTACGCAGGGAGATGGGTGAGCAGGTGGACAGCACACCATCACGCGGGTGAGCGGGTAGGGGGTGAGCGGGTAGGCAGGTGGGGAGCGGGAGCGTCTGTCTGATTGTTGGTTGGTAGGTGAAGCGGTAGCGTGTGTTCTGTTTGGTGTTGTGGTAGGGGATTGTATTATTGGTTGGGATTGTGTTGTGTGATTGGGTGCCCTACCCACCTGTCGATATGAATTACCCGAAAATCCTCCGAACCCGCCCACAAGATCACGCTGCTTTCACGAATTATGTCTACCTGCTGCCCTGATCGGTCGTGTGCCGGTTGCGTAGTTTCCGGCCAGCAGGTGGTGATGGTGCACGGCAGGAGGTGTAGCAGCAAAGCAGCGTGACAACCTTATTCTGGATGCAGGGCAGGCAGGTGTTCCGGCGCTCGGGTGCCGACAATCGGAACGTCAGTAGCGCCGGTGCGGTCGGCATTGGTGAGGTATCGGGGCTTCCGTATTCTGGTTGAGGGGTGAACAGGTTGCGAAACGTAAGTGACAGCCTGTCGCCCTCTCGCGTAGCTCCGAAACCACTCGGCAGGCATTGTATACACAGCCGATACCCCCGATCGCATTATCCGGATTCCGCGATCAATTCCACCTGGCGACCTGGCAGCGGTATAGGGCGCACGTCGCTGATGTCCCAGTCGCCGGACTCGACATGCTGAATGAGTTGGTCACCGTCAGGTTCGGCACGAAGTTGGTCAAGGAGTTTTGTGTGTTCCTTGAGTGCTGTTCGCGAGCTGTAGCCCACCGCCTTGGCGAGCTGGCCAGCGGTGGATCGGTCGTTCTTGGTCACGGTGGAGCCGGAACCGGCTCCACCGTGACCGCGCCTCCTGCCTCCGCTTTGGCGATGAACTCATCGCGGATGATCTGCGGGGTGTTGTTGGAGGCGAGCGCATAGAGGGCTTTAGCAGGCAAATTCGAAACGGTTTCGAATTTGCCTGAGAAATGCTCGGCAACATTCATGAAGTTGTTCGCCGTCTTCCAGCTCCACCCGAACTCCGCCTCCAGCCACGCGCCGAACTGCCCATGACCGAGCAAGCCCTTCACCCGGATCAGCTCGCGCCCCATCTCAATGATCTGCTCGCCGGTCTTGCGTTCGAGGAAGTGGAGGCGGTCGGTTGCCGCCTCCACGATGGTTCGCAGAGATCCTTAGGGGAGGCATGGAGAAAACACCAGAAAGGTCGTACGCCTCCAGAGGCCAGAGCTTTCTGGTGTTTCTGGCATATTCGCATTTGTCCCTCCGCCAACCGATAAATGCGAATCGCATTATTCGCATTTATTCCTCCGCCAACCGATAAATGCGATAAATGCGAATCGCATTTATCAGTTGCCCGCCATTCCTCACGAGGCTTCCGAGTGATTATGGAGACGCGCACGATCTCGTTCACAGTACAGGCTCACTCAGACGCCAGCTTCGACGGTCCGTACTTCGCCAGCATGCGGCGGGTCACTTCATCCCGTCGCCGGATTGCCCGCTCCCGCGTGGCGGCGTCCATCACCGGCGCGATGACCGGTCGATCGCTGGCACCGTCCGCCTGTTTCGTCTCTGCCTCGGTCTTGGGATGCATCTTCCGCCAGGCCGCACCACAGCGACGGCTGCAGGTGAGATGGGTGCGCCAGCGTGTCGATGACTCATAGCGGCTCTTCGTGAAGGTCGCTCCGCAGATAGGGCAGCGGCGTTCCTGGTCGTCGGGCATGTTTCCCCCTTGTCGTGGAATTGAACATTCGAACTTTCTTTTGCGATTTCCGGGTGAACAGATGGCGAGCATCGCGCACCAGAAACACTATTATGTCTACTTGATCCGATACAATGGAGGTACCCGGATTCGCGGGGATCACCGTTGAAGAGGTCGCCCTGTGTCCCAGTACAACCAGTTCCTGAAGAACGCCGTGAACAACGCGCTGGCCGCGACGAAGCCGCAGACTGCCCTCTCCCCTGTGGCGCAGTCGCTGCTTGCCGCATCGCAGTCGGCGGCACAGCGGCAGGTCAGCCAGCCCGCGATGCCGTCCGTCGGCGCGCAGTCGGCAGCGTCGGCGACGAGCCGGTTTGGCGGGTTGCCTGATCCGACGGAACTGGGACGGCAGGCGGCACAGGCGATCCAGCAGAACGCCATCCAGAGGTCGATCGCCCAGCCGACACCTGCACCGCCGCTGAACGCTGGTGTCTTCGGTCAGAACGCCGCGACCAGTCGTGCTCGGTTCGATCAGCGCCCTGCGGCGCTCCCCTCGTCACAGAACGCCATGACCGGTGTGCTGACCGCGCAGCCGGTGATGGGCCTCTCACAGAAGGCAGCCCAGGCAGCGGTAAGCGAGGGCGCGGAGAACCGCCCCGGCTCGTCCACGGCGGCGAGTACTGGCGCGCCCCTCTCCCCGTCCGAACGGCTCGTCTCGGTCTACAGTCCGGATGGCAAGCTCGTCATCGTACCGGAATCGCGCGCGTCCACCCTGCCCACCGGCTGGCAGAAGGGGAGCGAGATCGAGGCGGGCAAGGTCGATCGCGCGAAGCAGAGTCCTGCCTATATCGACAATCAGGATGCCCAGACGCAGGCACAGTTCCCGGTGGCGACCCCTGTCGCTCCGGTTACTCCGGCTGCGTCCGGCGGCGCAACGCAGCAGACTCAGATGAGCGGTATGGGCGGCGGCTCTGGCATGCAGCAGGAAGCCCCTGGGCCACATCCTGTGTCGGCCAAGGGCGATCCGGAGACGACATACGTCGTCGTCACCAGCTCGACCGACCCGAGCGCCCAGCCGGTCATCATGACCGAGTGGGAGTACTGGAACCTCTACGCCAACGATCCCGAGTATCAGGTTCTCTCGAATCAGCGGATGAACGCCGAGGTGGCGGCAAGTGGGCGCATGATCGACCAGGGCGACTACGTCGCCCAGCGCCAGAAGGGCGTCGAGCCGTCCGCCAACACCGGCAATCCCGGAGAGATCAGCTACGTCACCGACGCGGTTGGCAACGCCGCTGGCTACGCGGGCGACAAGATCGGCGAGGCAGCTAGCTACGTCGGCGGCAAGGTGGCCGACGGTGCCGGTGCCCTCTGGGGTGCGGTCCCCGATACGGTGAAGCACGGAGCAGCCGAAGCGGCGAAGAAGAGTGGGCAGGCCGTGCTCGAAAGCCGATGGGTGAAGAGTGCCGGCGCTGCGTGGGAATCGCTGCCACAGGGAGCGAAGGACTGGATCATCCAGCACAACATCGAGATCATCGACATGCCGCGCGGGTTCACCGTCGAGACGGGCACCGGAGCGATCTACAAGAAGTCACGAGGTGAAAGCCTCGACGGCGGCGACGTGGCCACGGCAACCTATCTCGATTCGATGACCGTTGCCGCCACAGCCATCCCCGGAGGCGGCGACAAGTCGATCAGCGCCTACATCGAGGACAACCAGGACGAAGCCGATCGGGTCTACCGCTATGGCTGGGATGCCGACGGTGACGGGGTGGCCGACTACACCGGCGATCGGGCGATCTGGGAATGGTATGTGAACAGCCTGAGTGTCCCCGAGCGGATGTTCCTCGATACCGTCACCGACCCGCTCTCGGCCACCGGGGTGATGGGCAAGGCCGGTCGCGGGCTTCGGGTAGCAGGCCGTGCCGTGGAAGGGGCCGAGGATGCCAGCATCGTGGAGAAGGCCATCGGAAAGGTCCTGACGGGGGCCGGTGCTGTCGCTGAGGCCCCCGAAGCGGTGTTCGACAAGCCGGTCGATTTCGTCTTCGACCACGCCGGCAGGGTCGTCGGCAAGGTCGTCAAGCGCACGCCGATGTCGGTCGGAGAGGAAAAGGCTGGCCAGGCAGCCGGTACGCTGGAGCAGGTCACCAAGCGGGACAGTATCGAGCGACGATCCGCTGGCGGTGAGGGCGGAGTTCCGCCGACGCCTGCCGGACCTGATGGGTCAGTGGCGGTTGGCTCGGCTGACGCCGAAGGCTACGTCTTGCAGGCCGACGGCACGCGCGCCAAGACCATTGGTAACCGGACGGTTGCTCGCCATCCGGATGGCACGATGGTCATCACCCGCCAGAATGCCGACACGACGATCATCTACCCCGACGGCAGTCAGGTCACGATCTCGAAGGATCAGGCCGGGCCACTCGCGCCGACGGCTGGTACGCCGACCGGGACGAATCCGTCGGGTGGCCCGACGCTTGCCGAAACGCCAGCCGGTCCGGAGGTCCCGAAGCCTCGCGGAGAGGACGTGCGAACGCCCGGCGGGGAAGGCGGCGCTCCTACCCATCCGGCATCGGCAGCATCGAAGACAGTGCCTGCCAGCACGGTGCCGGAAGATTGGGGAGCGCCGACCGTCACGACGACCGATGGCGTGACGGAGTCCCGCTACCCGAACGGCACCACCCGCTATGTGGATGAGACCACGGGCGAGGCGGAGACGTATTACGCCGACGGCGTTCGCGTTGTCGAGACGCCCAACGCCGAGCCGCTGGTCGAGTACGAGTACCCCGACGGATCATTCCGCGAAACGCCGCCGACCGGGACGGCAGCGCGGGCCGGTCGGATCGACACCCTCGAATACAACCAGGTCGCTCCCGCCCGTGTGGGTGACCGCTTCCCCACCGAGGGGTTGGACAAGCGCCAGGCGGAGGTTGTGACGGCCTTCAACCAGCGGCTTTCCCGGCAGAACGCATCGAAGTACAAGACCTATATCGACAGGCCGGACTACTATCCAGCCCGGCAGGAAATTGACATTGCGACCGGCATTGCGGCGCAGGCCGACGAACTCGAATCGCGATTCGGGCGGATCACGCCGAGTGCTCCTCCCGCGGTTGGCAAGGCCTCTGTGCAGGGCAACGATGTGCGCAGGGTCCTGTATGAACCATGGGACACCACCGCGACGGAGCGCTCACGCCTCTACAAGAGCGGCGCGATATCCGCCGATTCCGCCCCGAATGGCCGTGCCCGCGAAGCGTACCGGAACCTCGTCGAATCCCATGCCCGCTTCGTTCCCGAGGATGTGGAGTACTCGGCAGACTTCCGTCGTGCGCTCGATCAGGCACGCGACATCTACACTGGAGGCAAGCCACGGATCGACCCCTATAGCAGCCGCCTAGCCACACGACGGCCCGGCAACGTTGGCATCGTGAGGAATCCCCGTGCCGAGGCCGAGGCTGCTGCGGGGCGAACGAGCAATCTCTTCGACCGCTATCGCGACTCCTATCGCGCCGTGCAGCGGGCAGAGCGCGAGAAGCACGTCGGTGCGGGCGGCTGGGTTGGGGATGGCAGTGCTGAACCGGTGATGGTTCGCGGTCGGGCGCTGGCTCCCAGCGAGTACCGCGACCTGACCGACGACGCGCTCGCCATGCCACGCGAGTTCTCCCAGGTCGATCATCGCGACAAGCGATGGGTCAAGGAGTGGGAGAAGGGTGAGCGTAAGGGGGTCGAGACGGAGACGCCGCTCGATCGCTGGGAACGCAAGGCCGACGAGTACGAGCGGCGCGGGCTTGATCCGCGCGCTGCCGATACACGAGCTGCCCAGGATGTCATCTCCGACATGAACCGGTGGAACGACCTGAAATACGGCATGATCAAGGGGCGAGCCACCGGCGAGCAGTCAACCGCGGCCATGAAGGCGTTCGATGTCTACCGGAACATGCAGCAGCTCTCGCGCGAGGGCATGCTGACTGGGCCAACGACCGGTCTCCGGTATGTGACGAATCAGGGCCTGGGCAACGCTGTGACGCTGATCATCACGCGCAACGGGGACCCGCTGGACCTCCTGCGGTACACGTTCAACGTCCGTGGCCTGAAACGGAACTACGAGGACATCACGAAGCTGGCGAACTTCCAGCACACGCTGGATCACCAGGCGGACGAGCTGCTCGGGCGGAAGGCGGCGAAGGACGGGATCTCGGTCGGAGAGTGGGTGCAGCTGTCCGACAAGTCGGATGTCCGCGCTTCCCGTGTGGGCTATCGCATCAGGAACGATGTCGAGACGCAGGTCCGCATGGAGATGGGGGACATCACCGCCTACCAGCGATCCGCGTGGGCAAAGCTGCTCGGGTCACCGTTCGCAGATGGCAGCACGGCGCAGCGCGTCGCCGACGTGGCTTCCCGTTTCGTTTCTGTGCCCGAGTTCGCCAAGGCAGCCGCCGCCTATGACATGTATGCGCGGAAGTTCCTGCAGGAACGGATCGTCAAGCGCGAGTGGAGCAGCCTGCTCGACGACATCACCGAACGGGTGGTGAAGGAGACGAACGGTCGGGTCGGTCGCGAAGAAATGGCGGACTTCGTCGCGCGCACCGACGGCGGGTGGTTCTCGCAGGATGACCTGCGTGTCTTCCTGAAGGAGCAGGGCGTCAGCGACGCGACCTCCGTTCGGGTTGGCAGTGCGTGGCAGGAAGGCGTCAACCGGGTCTACGACAAGGGCGCGCAGGAAGTGAAGCGCGTCATGTTCTACGGGCGGACGAATGCCGACGAGCTGATGGGGCACATCTTCGCCTTCCACTACTGGATGTCGCGCGCCAGCAAGCTCTATGCCCAGGAGTTGCTGAGCAACCCGGCCTACCTCGCGGCCTACATCCGGATGAACAAGGGCCTCGAACACATGGCCGAAGATGGCCGCTATCCCGCGTGGTTGCGCGGTACGATCCGGATCGGTCTCGGGTTGTTCCCTGGCTTCAACATCTACCTGAATCCCATGCAGTTCCTCCAGACGCTCGTGACGGGGCAGTACGGCGACACCTTCGATGACAAGGACGTGCCCACCTGGCGCAAGGTCCTGGAGGCCACAGGCCTGATGATGAGCCCGCCGCTGCAGACCGCGCTGGACATGGCCGGTCTTGGTGGTGACGGCCCGATTGCCGACCCGATCGGGGCTAGCGCAACGGTCGGCACAGCGGTCGATGCTGCCAACTTCGTGCAAGCCCAGACGAACCCGAGTGGTGGTGTGATTGCCGATCCCTACCAGAAGGCATTGCGCTGGGGAGCGGAGAAGGTCTCTGCGGTGGCTGCGGAGGTGGGCATGCCTGGCGCGAAGCCGGTCGCACCGAAGACCGGCACCGAGCAGAAGAATCGCGAGATCAACGAGATGATCATCACGATCGCGGAAGAGAAGGGCATCATCTCATCTGACGTGGCCGAGCGGGCGCGACAGGCGGACGCGAACGGCCAGACGTTGCCGGATGAGGTCGTGACCGCGATGAACAACCCGGACGATCCGTTGTGGCAGGAGGCCTACCAGCGGGTCGCGGTGAAGGATGTCGTTCTGCGCACAACGAAGGCGACACCGTTCGGCGTCCTCTACCCCCAGGTGCGAACCGAGACGCGGGATGAGCGGTTGGCGATCACCGACCGTGGCAGCGAGGATCTGCCTGCATGGCAGGCCACCATCAACGACATCCTGTCGATCGCGCGGACCGGTCGTCCGGAACGGGATCGGCCTGCCAGCCCCGAAGTGATCGCGGATGGCGGCAAGGACCCGCAGACTGGGAACGTGTCCCTGAAGGAGCGGGCACTTCGCCAGTACTACGGCAGCGCCTACCAGTCCGGCACCAGCGAGGCCGACCAGGCGTATGCCGAAGGGCGGATCACGAACTCGGCGACGAGCGAATCGGCTCAGCTGCAATCGGAAGTCGAGAAGGTCTATTCGGCGGGCACAAGCGATCCCCGCGTGAAGGTTGCCGCCAATCGGGCGAACAGGATCGTCTATGGTGAGGACGATGGCAGCTTCAAGGGCGTCTTCGTGAAGGGGACGATCTACACCCCGGAGCAGCTGGCAAGCATGACCGATAGCCAGCGCCGCTCGCTCGCAGCCATGTGGCTGGACGAACAGGGCATGACTGCCGCTGTGAAGAAGAGCAAGGACGACCGGGATGCCGCCCTCGTGGCCTCCAGCCCGCAGACGCAGCAGTTCTTCGACTGGCGGGGCAAGGCCTATCAGGCCGGGCCGGGCTACGCTGAGCAGCTGGCGCGTGAGAACCCAAGCTACGGAGCGTTCTACAACGGGCTGTCTGCCGAGCAGAAGCAGAAGCCGAATGTCCTCTTCGGGACGGACGGCTACCTCGCCATGATCGGCACGCAAAGCAAGTACAACGACCCGGCAGGCATGGCCACCCAAGACCCGGGCAAACGGGTTGCCGATCCGCTCAGCTCCAGTGGTTACTACTCGCCCTATACCGAGGAACCGTCAGGATCGAAGAAGGGCAGCACAGGCACGTCCTCCAAGCCGCCGAAGACGCACGCTGACGCCGTACGGGAAGATCAGGCGGAGTACCAGCGCAAGGTCGAGCAGTGGCAGTGGCAGGCAGAGCTGGTGCTCGGGTACACGCCGCTGCCGGGCGCTACAAGCAAGGACGAGAAGACGGCGTTGAAGGCCGCCGGTGTGGATCAGGATGGTCCGAGCAAGTCCACCTACCAAAAGGATTACGAGTTCTGGGCGGGCCAGCAGTCCGCCGGGTCGGACACCTCTCCCGAGGCGTACGAGGTGTGGCGGGTTGCGCAGGGCTACCAGGACGCCATCGTTGACCCGAACGCGCCGCCAGCCGGTACACCTATCGGCGGGTCGGCCAGTGCCAGCAGGACGCAGGGCAAGCGGAACACCTCCTTCGAGGCGCGAGCAAATATGATCAATGCGCTGCCGGTGCAGGAGCGCCAGCGGTGGATGTATGCCGCCGACGGCTCGCTCACCGACTTGGGCATCCTGCTTGCCGCCGAGGCGAAGCGAAACGGGTACAAGATCGCGTGGGATGGCAAGCTGGTGAAGAAGTGACGGGGTGCGGCTGGGGAGAGAACGCGATCAGAGTGAACGGCATTCCCCCCAAGGCAGTCCGCGAGGCGACTCTGCGCCCAGCCGCGACGCGCATATCGGCAGCGTCAGCGGCATGCGGTAGCCAACTGGTAGCCAGACACCCCAACACAAAAACGGCCAGTCACATCGACTGGCCGTTTTCCTTGATTTGACGGGGTTTTCTGGGGTGCCCTACGGGGCTCGAACCCGTAACCTCATGTTCCACAGACAAGCGCTCTGCCATTGAGCTAAGGGCACCATGAACACGCTGGACGACGGAGAAGAAAGGGAGTGTAAGCCGAGTTCTGTTCCTGATGGTCATCTCTCTCGACCGATTGCTCGGTCGGTCACGTCGTCGCCTTCGTAACTGCTCTCGACTTCCGGCCTCGGCGAGCAACCTGATAGCGGCCGATTCGGAGATTGCTGCGGGGAGGATTGCCCTTTTCAGTCCACCACCATGACGGCGGCGGCAATGGTCTCTGTTGCTCTCACGGTCCCGGAGGACCGCGCCAGTCTGGACTGTCGACGCGATCGCTCGCGCCTCCCTGGCTTTCACCAGGCACCCACGCTCTGTGCAGCTCGGACTTTCCTCTGACCCCAGAAGGGCCAGCGACCATCCATCCCGACTTTCCGCCAGCGTATCCGATTGGAAAGGTGCACGCCCCACTCAGGAACCGCAGGCCAGATCACTCATGGATTGCGTCGATGCTTGGGGAGTGGTGCCGAAGGGGAGATTTGAACTCCCACGAGGTTACCCTCACTACGCCCTGAACGTAGCGCGTCTGCCGTTCCGCCACTTCGGCTCGTCCGAGATTATCGCGCATCCAGCCTGGAGTTTCCAGGAGCCGACCGTCGGACTCGAACCGACGACCTGCTGTTTACGAAACAGCTGCTCTACCAACTGAGCTAGGCCGGCCTGCGCTCTCTTCCGGAGCGATGCGGAGTATAGCATCGTCTCGGGAGCCATGCCAAGGGCGCTTCACGATCAGTTTCTGGTATGGTGAATCCCGGTCTGAACGTGCCATCCGTGGCCCCGATCAGGACCCGCTCCGTCCCGCCGCCATCACCGCCCCACCCGGAGAGCATCCGTCGTGCCCAACCAGGATCGCCCAGGGAAATCAACCACTCCACCGGCGCGCAAGCCCCAACCCCGTCCCCGACCGTCACGCCAGACGGAACACGCGGACCCACCATCACCGCTCAGCCGTGCGAGCCGCTCCCAGATCGTCCTGATCGTCGTTTCCTCGCTCGTCGTCTGCTCCCTCATCCTTGCTGGCGTTGTCGCCATCGCCACCGACCAGCTCGGCCGCGGCGGCGACAGCACCCAGGCGCCATACACCGATCCGAATAAGGATGTCATCGCCGAGCAGCAGACCAAGGTCGCCCAGAATCCGGACGACTATTACGCCCTCACCCTGCTCGCCAACCTCCTCGGCAACACTGGACGCCTCACCGAAGCCATCCCGCTCTACGAAAAGGCGCTCCAGATGCGTCCGGATGATCAGGGCGTGCGCCTCGACTTCGCCCGCGCCCTCGCGGACGGTGGACACCGCTCCGACGCCGAGATCCAGTTCAGGAAGCTGATCGCCGACGACCCGAACAACCAGCAGGCCCACTACTATCTCGCCGAGATGTATCGCGTCTCCGCGCCGCCCCGCACCGACGAGGCAATTGCCGAGTACCAGAAAGCTGTCGCGATCGACCCGACTACTTACATGGCGCAGCAGGCGACCGAGCAACTAAAGATCCTCGGGATCACGGCCTCGCCCGTCGCTTCGCCATCATCCAGCACCCCGGCAGCAAACGCCTCCCCGCAGGGATGAGCGACCACGACGCAGCACGCACGACCCGAGCATCCAGCGAACACCTGTTCGCATCACGCGGTATACTTGCCCCATGAATGACGAATCCGGCGGTCCGAACCGCCCATTCACCTCCACGAAGACCGAACGGGAATCCTCCCGCCTCGTCACGCCCAAGCAGCGCGATGAGGACGGCGCGGCTGACAAGTCCCTGCGCCCCCGCAAGCTGGAGGATTATGTCGGGCAGGATCGCGTCAAGGACAACTTGAGCATCTTCATCCGCGCCGCGCTCGAACGCGAGGAAGCGCTCGATCACGTCCTGCTCTACGGCCCACCTGGCCTCGGCAAGACGACGCTTGCCGCGATCATCGCGACCGAGATGGGTGTCAGCCTGCGCGTCACCTCCGGCCCCGCCATCGAGCGCCAGGGCGATCTCGTCTCGATCCTCACCAACCTCCAGCCAGGCGATGTCCTCTTCATCGACGAGATCCATCGGCTGAACCGCGTCGTGGAGGAAGTCCTCTACTCCGCGATGGAAGACTTCGCGGTCGACATCATCATCGGCAAGGGTCCGGCCGCCCGCACGATGCGGATCAACCTCCCGAAGTTCACGCTCGTCGGTGCCACAACCCGTCTGGCACTCCTGACCGGACCGCTGCGCGACCGCTTCGGCGCCGTCCTCCGCCTCGACTTCTACGATCAGGACGCGATGGAGCGCATCATCACGCGCTCCGCCTCGATCCTCCAGTTCCCGATCGACGAAACGGGCGCGAAAGCGCTCGCCGCCCGTTCACGCGGGACGCCGCGCATCGCAAACCGCCTACTCCGCCGCGTCCGCGACATCGCGCAGGTTTCCGGCGAGTCCGTCATCTCCGCCCCGATCGCCCACGCGGCGCTCGACCGGCTGGAGGTCGATCACATGGGTCTCGACGAGACCGACCGCCGCATCCTGCTCGCCGTCGTCGAGAAGTTCGATGGCGGCCCGGTCGGCATCGACACCCTCTCTGCTGCGACCAGCGAGGAGACCGACACGATCATGGACGTCTACGAGCCGTACCTGATCCAGCTTGGCTTCCTCCAACGTACTCCTCGTGGCCGAATCGCCACCAAACGCGCCTACGAGCATCTCGGACTGGTCTTCCCGGCCTCCGTCTCTGCCCAGCAAGCCCTTTTCGAGGTCGACCAATGACCGAACCCGACGTCTCTGCGAGCCCGGACGCCATCCGCCACGCGATGGCGGACTTCGACTACGACTTGCCGCCTGAACTGATCGCCCAGGAACCCCTCGCCGACCGCGAGGCGAGCCGCCTGCTGCTGCTTCCACGCGATGGAAGCCCCTTCGAGCACCGATCCTTCCGTGAGCTGCCCGACCTGCTCGATCCCGGTGACCTTCTGGTCGTGAATGACAGCCGCGTGATTCCCGCCCGCCTGATCGGTCATCGCGAGACTGGCGCCGAGGTGGAGATCCTGCTCCTCCGCCGCGAGGAGAGCGGCCGTAGTCCGGGACTCTGGCGGGCGCTCGCCCGTCCCACCCGCCGCTTACGCATCGATGAGCGGATCGTCATTCCCGCGAAGACCGCCGACGATACCGAGGCATTCGCCTACCTGCGCGAGAAGCTGGACGACGGCCAGGTGCTGGTCGAACTGGATGACGCGCTGACGACAGATCTCGACCACTTCGGGCGTGTTCCACTGCCGCCCTACATCACGCATCACCTCGACGATGACGAGCGCTACCAGACGGTCTACTCCGCGCAGAAGGGGTCCGCTGCCGCCCCGACCGCCGGACTCCACTTCACGGACGACCTCTTCCGCCGTCTTGACGCAAAGGGCATCGGGCGCACGTCGGTGACGCTGCACGTCGGGCTGGACACCTTCCGTCCAGTCAACGAGGACTTCGCGGAGGACCACGTCATCCACCAGGAATGGTGCTCGGTCTCTCCCGAGGCGTGGGAGGCGATTGCCGCTGCCAGGGAACGGGGATCGCGCGTCGTCGCCGTGGGCACGACCGCCGCTCGCACGCTGGAGACGCTTGGGCAGCGGGTGAAAGCTGGCAATTCCGGCCCCTTCTCCGACATGACGGGCATCTACATCACGCCGGGCTACGACTGGCAGATGGTCGATGCGCTCATCACGAACTTCCACTTGCCGAAATCGACGTTGTTGCTGATGATCAGCGCGTTCGCCGGACGCGATCACGTCTTCGCGGCCTATCGAGCCGCGACCGCAGAGCGCTATCGCTTCTTCTCCTTCGGCGACGCCATGCTCATCATCTGACTGGAGCGGCGGGCAGAGAGGCCACCGGTCCGGATTCATGCTGGAGATTCCCTGTGTCCGACGTTCCCTATCCTGAGCTGAATGGCAAGACCCGCGAAGAGACGTGGGCACTGCTGAACGAGTGGGTGAAGAGCCCCAGCCTGATCCAGCACTGCCTGGCCGTCGAGACTGCCACGCGCGCCTATGCCGTCAAGAACGGCGAGCCGGAAGAAGCGTGGGCCATCGTCGGCCTTATTCACGACTTCGACTACGAGAAGCACCCCACGCTGGATGAGCATCCGTACGTCGGCGCGGGCGTCCTGCGCGATCTTGGCTACCCGGATTGGGTGGTCCGCGCCGTGCTCAGCCATGCCGACGATCCGGCCTACCCGCGCGAGACGGATCTCGAAAAGACCCTCTTCGCGGTCGATGAGCTTACCGGGTTCATCTCCGCCGTCGCCCTCGTGCGCCCGTCGAAGGCCGTTGCCGATGTGAAGGCATCGTCGGTCAAGAAGAAAATGAAGGACAAGGCGTTCGCCGCCGCCGTCAAGCGCGAGGACCTGATCTCCGGCGCCCAGGAGCTCGGGATCGACCTCGACGAGCACATCACCTTCGTGATCGGGGCGATGACGGAAAACGCCGAGGCGCTCGGGTTATCCGGCGTCTCCGAAACCGCGTAAAGAGTCGCCGCTCCGCCACCTCGCAGCATGACGAGGGTGCCGGACTGGCCGCAGCCACCCCCGACCCCGCATAATCGGCGGGCAATTGGCTCGCGGGACCGGACCACACCTCGGTGTGGAACCCTCCTTGCGGAACTTCCCTGCCGGCAAGCCGCCGCCCGCTCGGGCAGGTCCGGACCCGGCAATGCACGAAAGGACCACGCCACTCATGGCCAAGCAATGGAGCAAGCCCTTCGACAACCAGCTCGACGCGGGCAAGTCGTATAGCGCAACGCTGGACACCAGCCACGGAACGATCACAATCGAGCTGTATCCGGAGGATGCACCGATCACGGTCAACAA
This sequence comes from Thermomicrobiales bacterium, assembly GCA_049840815.1. Classification (GTDB taxonomy): domain Bacteria; phylum Chloroflexota; class Chloroflexia; order Thermomicrobiales; family UBA6265; genus JASGDN01. The sequence goes on from JASGJI010000012.1 coordinate 66,260, forward strand.
CTTCGTGAGCCTCGCGCGTGAGGGCTTCTACGACGGCACGCCGTTCCACCGGATCGTCAAGGGCTTTGTCATCCAGGGTGGCGATCCCACCGGCACCGGCGCGGGCGGTCCTGGCTACAAGTTCCAGGACGAGAAGATCACCAAGGACTACGAAGAGGGCGTCGTCGCGATGGCGAACGCTGGCCCGAACACCAACGGCAGCCAGTTCTTCATCTGCCTCCGCGACCTGCGCGGCGGCCTCCCGAAGAACTACACCATCTTCGGCAAGGTGACCGAGGGCTTCGATGTCGCCAAGGCGATCGAGGCGGTCCCGACCACCTACGGCCGCAGCGGCGAGCCGTCCACCCCGACCGAGCCGGTGACGCTCAACTCCGTCACCATCACCGAGGCCTAGTCCGGGCAAGCCCGAGAGGAATACCTCGCGAAGACCCGCTCGATCACCAATTGGGGATCGAGCGGGTCTTCAATGATCGCGCCGGAATCAGGCGGCGAGATCCCAGTCCTCAGCAGCGGCATCGTCCGTCGCGGTGAGCTGATCGGCCAGCACCTCGTACTGGCGTAGCAGGTCGATCCAGAACTCCTCCCACCGCGAGACATCCACCCCATCGGCGATGCCCTCGTCGATCCGGCGGTAGCCATCGTCGAGCCGGCGTTCGAGCGTGCGGAGCGAGAGATCTGGCGAAAGCGGGGACAAGTGGGACGAAAGATGTCGAACGGCCATGCGTACCTCCTCGCGCTTCAGCGCTGAACGATCGTCAGGTCGGGCGAACTCAGGAGACGCGGCGATTTTCGCGCTCCTGCTGTCTCCCCTTCAGGGCCTCGATCACCACCGAGGCATCGCGCCGGGAAATCTGCTCGACATCGGCCTGCACCAACTCCTGGGTGAAGAGGTTCAGCGCCGCATCGTCCATCTTCAGTTCACGCGCAACACTGCGAATGAACGACATCTGCTTCGGCGACGGCGAATGATCGCGCGCGTCGTCGCGAACCGGCTGCGGACGTCCGTTGCCGAAGAGCGCCGTTGGCTGAGTACCACCACCACCCCGGTTCACCGGAGCGTCCACGACGTGCCCATCGGCCGCGCCATAGACCATGTCGTCGCAGAACTGGGTACCGAACCCAAGCGCGGCGAGCGCCCGCCCGATGGCCTTGGTCTCGGCCTTCTCGATGTAGTTCGGGAAGGTCGAAACGTCCTCGCTCCCCCATCCGGTCGCGCTGGCGCCGGACGGAAGTGTGACCTGGGCGCGGAAGATCGCCTGGTTGCCGGTGTGGGCGACGAGATCGGTCTCGATCGTGGCGTCCGGATGCTGATCGCGCAACCAGACAAGACGCCACTTGACTTCGAGGTAATCACTGCCCTTGACCTTGGTGAGATAGCGGCTGGGATCGAATGCGGTTGTGGGAAGGGCCATGAGTGCATCTCCGTGGGAACAGATCGGAACGTGTGTTCTGTTCTTCGTGTTCTGATTTTAGAACAAACGATCTATTCCGTCAACAGTCTGTGCCAAGAAGTCACTTCCGTGGCGCGCTCACGCCGAATCGCGCGGCGCGTTCACGCATCCCGACCATCCGGCGACACGATCCCGAGTTCGCCACGCGACATGCGAACTCGCCAACCTGCACCAATCTCGACGACCTTGCCCCCGTCGTTTCGCACGAGCAGGAGGCGCACAGCCTCTGTCCGGTCGAAGGTCAGATCCACATCAGCTGCATTCGCCGCCACCCAACACCGCACCATCCGGCGCTGGATCGCCACCGGATGCGCCATCATCATGTCGCGGGCGAGACGCCCCTCCCCCTCACGCAGCCCAAGAAGCGCGATACCATCGAGCGCATCGTTGTCATCGGCGGCCCGCTGTGCCAAAGCGGCCAGGTTCCCTTCAGCACCCGGCACCACGTCCTCCAGCACCGGCAGCACCCGATGCCGGACCGCATTCCGGCGATACACCTCCGAGCGATTGGAGGGATCGTCGATAACCGGCAGACCATGGGTCTCGACCAGCGCCCGCAACATCGCCGGCTCTTCCCCCAACAGCGGACGCCAGAGCCGAACCGACGTGCGCGTTTCATCACGCGTCCACCATGGCACATCGACCGTCGCGATCTCCCGCATGCCACCCGCGCCCTGTAACCCCGCGCCACGCAGAAGATGCAGCAGGACTGTCTCAGCCTGGTCGCGGCGATGGTGGCCCGTCGCAATCACGTCCGCTCCCATTTGAGACGCGACCGCCGCCAGCAGGCGATACCGCTCGCGACGCATCGATTCCTCCACGCCCACCCCCCGATGCCGCGCGATCGCATCCGGCGCAATGACCTCGCTTCGGAAGGCAACACCGAGGCGAGCGACCACCTCGCCGACCGCAATGGCCTCGGCAGCCGATTCCGGGCGCGCACCGTGATCGACATGAACGGCGACCAGACGCAGCTCACCCAGACGATCGAGTTCACGAAGCAGGACGACGAGGGCGAGCGAATCCGCCCCTCCCGACAGCGCAGCGACCACGACCGGGATGCTCGTCTCATCGCCATCCCCAACTGACCGGCGCAGCCGCTCCAGCGCGCGTCGTACCCGTTGCAAGGCGCCCGATTCCGCCGTCATCCCCCTTGACCCTCCCCACTCCGCGATAACCCGTCCGAACACACACGACATTCGCAGCACGCCAGCCACCCATGTGGCACGATTCAGCGTACAGTTCGCCGATGGACGTCGATTGCAGGGATCTCCCGATCACATTTCCCGCAGCGTCCAGGCAAGGACACGTACCGTCGAGGCAATGCGCCACCTGATGCACGTCTTGCTCGCGCGACTCCATGAAAAACGTCAGTATCCCGCCGTCACCCGCAGGACAGCCGTCCCCATCGAGAGACCAACCCCGCCCATGGCCGTTTCCCGCATCGACTCCCGCTCCGCCCGCATCGTGGCCCCGCTCGCCACCGCATCGACGCTGGCACTGCGGGCATCGTCTGCCCGCTCCGCAACCCCCACTCCGACCCCGGAAGCCAGCCCCAAAGCATCGCCGCAGGCGACCCCAGCGGCATCGCCCGTTGCCTCTCCGGCGGCGTCGCCAGTGGTCACAATGGACGATGCAGGCATCTCGAAGCGCATCTCCGCGCAGCTCAAGGGCGAGATCGGCGTCTACGGTGTCGTGATCGCGAGTGCCAGCGGAAAGATCCTGTGCAGCCGCAACAGCAACCTCCCGTTCATGACGGCCAGCCTCTATAAACTCATCCTGATGGCAGACATCTATCGCAAGATCGAGCGAGGTTCCCTCAGTCAGCAGGACGCGATCGAACTTGACTGGTCGGTCTTCAGCGACGACGGCGAAGCGTATTTTGGCTGGGATCAGATCGGGAACGCCTACCCGATTCAGGAGTATCTGTATGCCACCGGCGCATATTCCAGCAATGCCGGCGCATGGACCCTGCTCACGCTGACATCCGCCGACGATCTCGCCCAGACAGCGGCGGACATTGGACTCACTCGCACGTTCATCATGACGGATCTGTCAACACTGCCGTCCTGGCCGTTCCCCGGTGGCGCCGACGCCATTGGGGACGACGACGATCTCGCGACGGCGTTCGTGGAGTCATGGTCGAACTGGGATACCCTCACCAACATCACCACGCCGCGCGACATGGCGATCTACTTCCATGCCCTCATCACGAATACGCTGCTCTCTCCGTGGATCAGCAAGCAGATCGCGGACATCCTTTCTCAACAGCAGGTGCGCGACAGGATTCCCGCTCTCCTTCCAGCGAACACCGTGACGATCAACAAGACGGGAAACCTGGAGGGTATCGTGAACGATGCCGGCATCGTCGAGTTGGCGAGCGGTCCCCGAATCATTGTCCTTCTCTCCGAAGCAATGCCGAGCGATACTCGCGCGACCCTGATCCTGCAGCGGCTGGCGCTGATCGCGACGGGCGTGACCGTGATTCCGCCACTCGACGTGCCCAATCCGGAAGGGCTGGACGCGATCGACAGCACCGATCCCGCCGCCTGGTATCCCGGTGCGAACGGGACCGACGGAGACGCTGAGGCGACGCCGGACGCCCCCGACGGGGACCAGAACGAACCTCCTGACGTCGACAACGATGGCACCTGATCCCGGAGACAGGACAAGGCCCCCAGCGACTGATCGCTGGGGGTCTTGCGTTGAGTGGTGACGACGGCTGGATTCGAACCAGCGACCGAGGGCTTATGAGTACCCGACCACACCGTATCAGCGCATGCATCCGCGTGCATCCGTGTATCAGAAAGTCTTGATTCTCCGGGCATTTCTCGCCGATTCATGACATCCCGTCCAATCCAGTGCTATCGGCTCTGGCGTCAGTTTTGGTGTCAACCTTCCCGGTTTTGGTGTCAGGATTGGTGTCGGATTCCGTGACCACGTCGCCCGTCTTGATCGCCCGATCGAGCCGATGCGCGGCCTCGTCGGAAATCTTCTTCATGAGGTGCCCGTACGTGTTCGCCGTCAAGCTGATCTGCGAGTGTCCCAAGACCTCCTTCACCACGAACAGGTCCATCCCCTCAGCGAGCAGGAGCGATGCGGTGCAGTGCCGAAGATCGTGGAAGCGCTGCTGCGGGATCGGCGAGCCGCTGATGAGTTCCCATACCACGCTGGCCTCCGCGATCGTCTTCCTGAGGCGATGCGTGACGGCGGTGTTGTCCGACGGCGTGCCGACCGTCGTGGGGAAGACCAGATCGAGGTCCACCCACCGATGCGCGGCCATCATCTCGTTCCGAGCATTGATCGCCTGCTGCCTCCGGAGGGCCTCCACAGCCGACACGGAGAGCTTCACGCTCCGTCGGCTCTCTTCCGTCTTCGGAGGCGTCAGGCGACGCCGTAGCGCTTCCTGCGGCGTGCTGGCGGCCTTCACCTCTTTGGGCGCGTAGTCCTCACTCAGCGTGTGGCGGATATGGATGTACCCGCCATGGAGATCGACATCATGGGACCACCGCAGCGCCAGAAGCTCCCCCTGCCGACATCCGGTCGCGATCGCGACGTGAATCAGCGGCCCATTGTCGAGGTCATGCGTCCAGGCAAGGAGCACCTGCACCTCATCCAGCTCCAGCGGCGTGATGCGCACCCGGTCCACCTTGCGGGGATCGGCGAGGGCGGCGACGTTCTGCGGCACATAGCCCCACTTCACCGCCGAGGCGAGCGCATTCCGAAGCGTGGCCCGGCAGCGGTTCGCAGTGCTGGGTGACTGGCCATTCTTCACCATGTCCGCCATGAGCCGGTTCACCTGCTGCACCGTGAGCGCCCGGAGCTTCACGCTCCCAATCGCCGGATCGATGTACCGCTTCTTGTGGTTCCGGTAGATCGCCAGCGTCGAGGGCCGGACCCGTTGGGCTGCGGTATCCGTCAACCAGCGATCGAGGAACTGCGACACCGTCACCGTCCGGAGGGAGAGATCGACCCCCTGCTCCATATCTCGGATGGCGTCCTTGGCTTTCGCCTTCGCCTCACGCTGGGTCTTGCCGTAGAACGCTTTTCGCTTCCCGTTGGGCAGCGTGATCCTCCACATGTAGCGACCATCCGTGCGCCAGCCGCCCGTGCCTTCACCGTGACCGCGTCTGGTGGCCTTCTTCGGTTGTGCAGGTACCTCATTCATACATACATATACTTACTGTTGAAAACCGGTCCAATCGGTCCACTATAGGGAAAGACCCCGGAATGGCGCGGAAATCGATGGACCGATGACCATTTCAGATCGGGCCAACTGCGGTCCAACCGGTCCCGGTCATCGGGCCAGCACCCTCCCGACGTGCATGGTCCCGAAATCCATGCACAAAACACTCGGAACATGCCGACGTGCGACAATGCCCGCGCGGCGTTCCACCGAACGTCCGCATTGCCCTCACCGGCTGCAACCGGTGTCAGGCGTCTCGCTGGTGGCGTGCTCGTTCACGCCACCAGTTTTTTTGTGTCGCTTCCCTCCGCGATCGGAACCGGTCGCATCAGGGCTTCTACGTCCGACCTCCGAACCAGGCGCTCCCGGCGGTCGGCCTGCGATTGGAATGCTTCCAAGTCGCCTTCCTTCACCCGCCGCCAGACCGTTACCCTCGTAACGCCGAGCGCCTCCGCCGCCTGCCTGATTGTCATGAACTCGTTTTGCATCGTCACCTCCGTCAGCCCATCTTTCATGATTCATTCTAGCACGAACAGTCAATATAGGTTGCATTATCAGTTTCGATATGTTACATTGTGTATGTCAGGAATGAGACGCCTGACACCGATCACCAGCCGCCGGACCCCGTTTGCAGACGGCCCGGCAAGCCCACGGAGGGCACCATGACCACCCTTCTCCCCGCCGAAACCGCCGAGCTTCGTGCGCACGCCGAACGCGCCGCCAAGGCCCGGAAGGACGGCACGCAGCTCCTGCACGACCGCGCCACGAATGAGTACTTCGCGACCTCGAAGAGCCAGCCAGGCACCCTGCACCGCGTGACACTCGCCTCCTGCGATTGCCTCGGCTTCATCCGGCACCAGCACTGCAAGCACCATTCGGCGCTGACGATGGCGATGCTGCTCCAGGAGCACGGGCCACAGACGCCGGTACCCGATCCGAGCGGCATCACGACGGTCCGCGATCGCGACGGCCAGACGCTCGGCATGACCTTCCAGCGCCCGGATGGCTGGTGGACGGTGCTGGTGACGACGCCGGAGGGCAACCGGAAGGTGAACGATCGCGGAAACGAACGCGCCGCCGTGAATGCAATCTGGGAATACGCCGACCGTCACCCGCTGGCGCTCGATCCTGCCGAAGACCCCGGCATCGACGCCTATGTGGAGCTGCTTCACCGCCACGCCGCCTGATGCCACCGGGGAGGGTGCGATCCTCCCCGCCACCCCGAACGGAGCGTCCACGATGGACGACTACGAACCCGATCTGTACGACGAATGGCGCGAGCAGCAGCGTATCGACCATGAGGCCATCACTCGGTACTGGACCGAGCAGGAGGCCGCGCACGCAGACGACGAAGACCCGTTTGACCTGATGGACACCCCCACGCACGAGGAACCAACCATGAACGACACCATCGGCGAATCCATCGACCTCTCCAACCCGATCGCGTTCGCCCAAGTCGCGGACAGCGTCGCCACCAACAACGAAGAGACCCCGGCGTGGATCGCGTTCGACCGCATCCGCGATCTGATCCCCGCCGAGGTGCGGGCGAGCATTGACACCGCCGATGCGTGGCAGGCCTTCAACGAGGCACTCTACCCGCTGCTCACCGAGGTCTACGATGCCGGACTCCGCCGAGGCGTCACGATCGAACGCTACCGGCAAGACCTGGTCGCTGGGGAACGTGAGTTTGACCGGAAGTGGGAAGCGATCGTCAGCAAGGGAGCGTCGATCGCGGAACGCCGGTCAGAGACGGGGAACGCCCTCGCCACCGTAGCGGAGGCTCCCCGATGACCGGCGGCATGCTGATCTTCCTCGTGATCCTCGTCGGCGCGCCGCTGCTCTACCGCGCCCTGAACCGGCACACGCGGCACCGGCGTCGCTGACCTGCGAATTGGTCTGCACCCCCCTGCTCGGCACATACCATCGAACCACGTCGCGAACTCGCCGGAAAGAGCTAGACGCGGACATCTGGCCAGAGACCAATAGGCGTATAGAACGCAGTGAGTGTCAGCGTGACACTCACTGCCAACGGGAGGGCCTACCGATGACGACCGGATTCCTGGTAACTAACGAAGACCTAATTGCGGGCACAACCACTGATATGGGCATCGTGTTCGATCACCTGCAAGCTGCCACATTCGCCGAAGAGCAATGTGAGAAAGCCGCTGAGTGGCTGATCGAGCAAGGCCACGAGGATGTTCAGAGGCACAAGCTCGATGGAGGCTGGCACTATAGCGTCAGTTCTTCCGGAGAGACCATCTATACCGTAACAATCGACGAAGTCGAGGTTGAAGACGAAGGGGAGGAATAACCGGCGTCGCTGACCTGCGAATTGATTACCCTTCGCCACCGGGCGCGTAGGCTGGAAACAGGCCACGTTCCCGGTGGCGTCGCGTTTCAGCCAGGAGCATCCATGACACGCCCAACCACCCCGCTCGCCATCTGCGCCGCCGCCCTTCGCGCCGACCTCGCCGCCAGCTATCCCGATACCCGGTTCTCCGTCGCCTGCCGCCCGCGCAAGGCGCGCCCGATCATCACCGTTCGCTGGGAAGATGGCCCGACCGAGTACGAGGTCCGCCGCCTCGCGGATCGCCTCACAGAAGGCCACGGCGCGTCGATCCCGTTCATCGACACCATCCGCTGGTGCAGCGGATCGGTGCGCTGCCGCCGGTGCGGCTCGCCACTCTTCGCCGAGGAGGTGCGGTGTCCCGACTGTGCCGCCCCCGCCCTCCGGCTGGTGGCGTGACCGAAGGCCACGCCGAAAGAACCTCGACAAGCGACGCGCCGTGGAAACGCTCCTGAACGACCCGGAATGGTCGGAGTGGAGCGACCATGAAATCGCGCGACGATGTGCAGTTAGTCAGCAGTTCGTCAGCAAGGTTCGACCGTCACTAACATCTGTTGTTAGTGACAATCCCACCCGAACCTACACCGACAAGCACGGCAACATCTCGACGGTGAACACGGCCAACATTGGACGCAAGTCCGACCCCGAACAGGACTGAACCTTCGCCACCGTCATGCATCCCGGCCACCACGACCGCCGCCGAAATGAGAGGCTCGTTCCGTACCAAGACAACGACCCCTTACCAGCGGCGTGCGTGATGGCCCGAACGCGATAGCCCCTGTGGACCGCTACGCGCGCCACCACGCGCACGAACAGGCGTTCTGGTGTATGGCGTCATCGGCGGGTCTGCGCGCGCGTGCCGGGGCATCCGGTTCCCCTACGCTCCATGCGGTCGCCCGTCCGCTCCGTGGTTGATCAGGCGATCCATATCGACGGCAATCGCGGCCCGCACGGCAGGGTCGGAAACGTGCTGCATCACGGCCTCGGACAGCGTCGTGACCAGCATCATCGCCTCATTGACCGAGAGCATCTGCTGCATGTCCACCCGCCGCTTCCGTTCGCTGTCCGCAGCCTTCCGGCGCTGGTCGGACAGCACCGCGATCTCCTTCCGTGCGGAGGCGTCCGCCGCGCCCTTGTCGATGATGACGGCGATCTTCGCCAACGCCGTCGCCAGCGCGTCGCGGTCCTGCGCCCGTTGGGCGACCTCGAACGCGGTCCACGCAGCCTCCAGGTCGAACCAGAGCTGCCCGGAGGCATCGGCGGCAAGGTTCGCGGCGGCATCGACAATCAGGGTATCGAGCAAGGCGATATTGCCGGTCAGGTTCAGCAGGTCGGGATCGGCTTCGGCGGTCTCGTACCGCTCGCGCAGCCGGGCGGGAAGATCCTTGCTGTATCGCCCATGCGTGGTGTTCGGATGGGCCATCCCCCGCTTCTGCGTTCCGCCGTGGTAGCGGCACGTCGTCCGTCCCTTCGCCGCCCACTGGCCGCAGCGTTCGCCCGTGCGCTTCGAGTGCGCCGTGCAGCGCCGGTCATCAGGAATGTCTTGCAGGTTGCTCGCCATCTCGGTGGTGCTCCATTTCGAGGTCGAGCCGGGGCGATCGCACCACCCCGGCGAGCGCGTCAGCGCAGGATGTTGAGCATCTCGCGACCCATTTCGGCCTTCCAGGCGTCGAGGATCGCGGCCCGGAGCACCTCGTCCGGCTCCGGCTTGCGGAACGTCGCGCCCGGTGCGGTCAGGGTGAGGCGATACCCGTTTGATTCGACGCGGAAGCCGGGTGCGGTCATGCCGCTGAGCTGGGCGTAGTAGGCGCTGAAGACTTCGCTGAGCCGCTTGGCTTCGCGGAGGTAGACGCTCAGCGCCTCACGCATCGCGGCCTCGGCAGCGTGGACCGCCGTCAGGTCGAGGTCGCGGGCCATCGCCTCGCGGAGGGCCACGAGGTCGGCGGCGTGCGCCTCCTTCCGCCGTTCGGCCTGCACGACCGGATAGGCGTCAACTGCGGCCTTCGCGAGGTCGAGGGCATCCGCCAGCGTGCGGATGCGGGCCGGATCGACCGTGCGGCCACGGGCCACGTCGGTCGCCGCTTCGGAGTAGGCGATCTTCGCCCGATCGTAGGCGGCGGCAAGGTCGGCATAGCTGGGTGCGGTGATGGTGGCGCTCATGATGCGGATTCTCCCAGGGCGACAGTCAGCGCCCGGATGATGCTGTCGCCGGACCCGTCCGCTCGCAGGAGGTCGGCGAGTTGGTCGGCAGCGGCATGCTCCCGGATGGCCACTGCCAGCCGGGCGATGTCGCCATCCGTCAACGTGGATGGCGTCGCGGTCGCGGGCGTGGCCTCCGGCTGGAGGTAACCGAGTTGCATCCGCTGGACCGGCGTCACCATTTCGGGATGCTCGGCGGCAAGTCGCCGCAGCAGGTCGTCCGGGGTCAGCGCCGTCGATTGATCCGCCTGCTGTTCGGCGTAGTAGGCGCTCATGCGCTCAACGGGGGTCGTCATCGTGAAGTCTCCTTGCGCGGACCAGTCCACGGTCCGAGGTCGGTGGCGGTCTGGTCCTGCCGGAACCAGCCGGGGCGACCGGTGCGGAGTTCCCGCACCAGCGCGTCGATGTTGTCCGCCTCGCCGTCAGGACCGAAGGTGACATACGGCGCGATGGCGGCGATCACCGGCCCGGCGCGCAGGGCGTGATACCGGGTGCAGGCGGCGAAGGTGGCTTCCCGCGCCCGAAGCATCCGGGTGTAGTCGGGCGAGGTCTGAGGGATCGAGCCGGGATCGGCGATGTCGATACGGACGTGCACCACGGTGGGTCTCCTTGTGCCGCGATCGGCGGCGGGTGAACGGCGAGCGGACGATGGTCGTCATGGCGGGCTGTGCGCCGCGTGCAGGTCGTTCATGCCGCGTCGTCCTCCATCGCCTCGGGATCGAGCATCAACACGGCGTCTGTCAGCCGCTCGCCGAGGGCGGCGAGCGCATCGGGCAGGTTCACGCCGCGCCCGGTTGCCGTCACCGGCGCGCGCCGGTTGCCGAAGGAGCGCGACGCCGTGACCGTCAACGAACCGCGCTGGCCGTGGGTGACCGCGACATCCCAGCCCCACATCACCAGCGCCGGGACGGTGTCCGTCACCTGCTGCCACAGCGTCGCCGTCTGCTCGCAGGGTGCCGCCCGTCGCCACTCCCGGACCGGGCCGAACGCCTCGCGGACCTCCGCCGCAATGGTCGTCAGCGGGTCCATCGCGGGGACCGCGTACCAGGTCGATCGTGCCGTCATGCCACACTCTCCTTCGCCACTCCCGGCATCGCGCTCACTTGCCCCTGGGTACTACGCTCCTCTGGAAAGACGTGACTGAGCCGCAGGTGCCAGACACGCTGACGCCCTCCTGCCACAGAGATGCGGGATGTCGAGCGTGTAGGGTCGTTGGTCTGCAAGACCCCGCGCTCCTGCAAGCGCCGCCCCAGCGTCTTGTCACTGAGGTTCACGCGCCGTCCCGTGCGCTCACCCATCCCCTGCACCACAGAGAGCGCAGACGCTGGCGTGAGGTAAAGCGCGTCGTTTTCGTAGTCAACCCAGCCGATGCGCTCACCCTTGGCGCGGCTCACCTGCTCCAGACCGTCGCGGGTCCGGACCATCTCCGACTGCCACCCAAACCGCACAGCCTGCCGAGGTTCCGAATCGGAGTCCGCATCCGCAAGGTGTGCCCGCCCAGACGTGACCGCTGCCCGCAGGTGATCCACGAATGTCTGGATTGGGTCAAGCTCCTGCACGGCCTCCGCTTGCGCCAGACCCGCAGCAAGCAGGCCGCGTTCGATACGGGCGACCAACTCGTGACGCGCTTGTGGCGCGATCGCACCGAGAGCCACAAAGGCGTCGAACCACACCTCTGCGGACGCCGCGAACGCCGCGAGCGTTTCCGCAGTGCGCGGATGACCGAAGCTCCGCCCTCGATAGGTGTCCCGGTGGCGGTCGTACGCCGCCTCGAACGCCGCTTCAATATCGTCCCAGTGCCTGGCCGTGTACTGGATGAACGCAGCAGTCACGCGCCGGAAGACACCATCGGCGCACGCCTCCTGCATTCGTGTGAGAAGGGCGAGGTCCACCCGGTTCCGATCATGCCGGAGCGCGATCGCGCGGGCCGTCGCAGATTGGGAGCCGGACGTGTCCTCCCCCGTGATCGCAACGAGGCCTTGCGCCGCCGGTGCCTGTCGGAGATCGGCGTACTGATTCATCCGCGCGCGACCACCCCGATTGCCGACATTCCGCATGACCCGTTCGAGATCAGCGTGCTTACGTTGCGCGTCGTACTGCGATCCGCTGGGAACGAAGTCATCCACCAGCGCGATCACGTCCTTCGTCCGCGCGAGCGCGCCCTCGATCGCATTCGCCGTCCCCGACCAGTTGAGCGGAGCGCGGTCGAACTGCCCGAAGTGTCCGAGCGCCAGCAGGTGCAACGTCGTCTTGAAGCTGCCCGTGAATCCGCTGGAGTAGATCGCGGCATCCTGAGGGTGAATCTCGCCCAGGATGGCCCGAGCCGCCGACATCGCCAGGACCGCCGTGATGTCGTCAGTCGCGACATCCAATAGCTGCATCCAGATTGCAAAGTCAGCCGCGAGCGCGTCCCCGGCGCTTGGCTCGGTGCCGACGTAGCCCTCGAATCCGGCAGGCAGCTCAACCGTGATGTCATCGCGCACGCCATCGGCACCGATGCTCTTCTCTGCCAGCAGGAAGACCCGATCGCCGTCGATCTCCCTCCACCCGGTGTGACGGTAGACCGTCGCCTGCACGATGCCGCCCTCCCGCCGCTGGGAGTCGTGTTGGATGCAGGCGCGAATCTTGTCCAGCGTCGTGCGGCCCGGTGCTGGGATCACCTGCCGCCACTGGTAGCCGCTCGTGCTCAACCAGCGCATCGCCGTCCACTCGTCTGCCGGAACGACGATCCGGGGCAGGGCCACGTCACCGTCACGGGTGCCCGTGATGACAAGACGCCCAGACTGCGAGCCGTCGCTGTTCACGACAGTCACATCCTCCACAATCCCGATCCGGGCATTCAGGAGGCGCTCCCAGACCTTGCCACGCCGTTCCACGTATCCGACATCATCGGCGGCGAGGGTGTCAGTCAGGAGGTCTTTCCGCTCTTCTGGCGGCGTGTCCTCGCTGCCATCGGGGAACGCACTCTCCTCCCCATCGCCAGCGGTCGCGGCGTCGATCTTCGCTATCTGCTCGGCGGTCTCGGGATCAATGACGGCGCTCATCGGACACCGCCCTTCCGCATCCCCGCGAGTGACTCCAACACGTCGAGCGCCGCTAGGAAGTGCATGCCGGGCCGCTGGTCGCCGTGGAGGATCATGTCAATCTGATCGCCGTGGAAGCCGCAGCCGTAGCAGTGAACGCAGTCGGCATAGACCGTGAGCGACGGTGTGCGGTCATCCCCTCCGTGCGTCGGCATCGGACAGTTCGTGATGTAGTGATGGCCCGACTTCTGGATGATGCAGCCGAGATAGGATTCGGCCACCATAAGAGGGGAGACGACCGCCTTCGCGGCGGCGACGCGATCCCTGATGGCGGTGTCAACGCGCGGCCAGACTGGAACCTTCGGATCACCGACGGCCCGGCGACGTGCCTCTGTCCGGTGAGCGAGTTCCTGCACGAAGGCGGCTAGCTCCTCTTTCAGGGTGGCGAGGGCCAGTTCAGCATATCGGTAGTCGCAGCTCTCCGAGTCGTGGTCGAGCATCACGCGCTCATACACGCCTGCCATCTCGTGATACAGACACCGGAAGTGCTCGTACCGAAGCCTGAGCTCGTCATTCGTCAGCATCGCGAGGTCGCGCCGATAGAGGAGCATCGTCGCGATGTGGGGATAGTCGGGCGACTCCGCCCGTGATACCATGTCCATGCAAGTGGTTCTCCCGAAGCCCGGTCGAGTATGGCGCTCGACCGGGCTTCACTTTGCCGGCTGATCGCCGCCGTCGGCCTTCGTGCGCCCGAGCAGTGCATCCACGGCAGCGACGGAAACCACCATGCGCCGCCCCAGGCGAATCACCGGAACCGGCAGTTCGTCACGACGCGCAAGGTCGTAGGCCTTCATGCGGCTGATGCCGAGCATCTCAGCGAGCGGTTCAATATTCATCGTCCGCCGGTCTGGAACTGTTGCGACCACGCTCGAACCCTCCATCGCTATAGCAGCGCCTATCACTGCGTACTTCCACGATAGGCGTGGGTTGCCACGCTGGCGGGACATTACTTTGCTCGTTTTCGACCAATGTTTTGTCTGCTCAGCGTGGGCGAGTCCAGGTGCATCGCATCGAGCAATCGCCGTCGTTGCTTGGCACTCAAGTCACCGGTATCCCGGCAGTCCCAGAGCCATGCGACGAGCGACGGCATGTTCTTCCCGACATTGGCCGGAACCCGTTTGGCCATCCCCATCGTTCCGGTCACGTCGTGCATCTGGCGTCGGAGATCGTCGATGGCGCGGTCAAGCTGGGCATGTGCCTCCGCTCGCAACTCGTCCCAATCAGCGAAGGCGTTGACGCCGGTGCCGATCTTGGACAACTCCTCATGCTCCTGCCCATCGAGATCGCGAATGTAGCGATGAACGCTGGCCGATCCGAACGTGTCAGCCTTGATGCCCAGCACCGTTGCGAGTTCAACGGCCTGAACACGAACCATCCGAGGCTGGCGGTGATCCAGCCGCACCAGGTCATGAATCTCGTGGAGGAAATAGTTGCTCGGCTCTCCCCGTTCGCACAGGCGGAGCTCGTCTCTCACGAAGGCGGTGATGGCCGTGGCGTAGTCAGAACCGCCAGGCACGTCGTCCCAGTTCACGCTTCCCGACATCATCCCTAGCCGCATCCAGGCCAGGCGCAGATCCTGCCGCACGATGGCCTGAAACCTCGGGAGGGTCCGAAGGTAATCGAGGAGCGCCGACCGAAGCGCGAAGCTGTATTCGTCATCGGACATGTGGCGATAGCCGCCCTCCCGATAGTCGAACCGGTGGACGGGAATCCTGTCGATCGAATCGGGGTCCGAGTATTCTCTTCATGTGACCGCTCCTGTTCAGTGGTCATCGCCGCCCCGGCTGGTCCCACCCAGCGCGGGGCGTCTTCGTCTGTACGTACATTCAGTGTAGCGCCCGATCCGAACAGGCGTTCTCTGTCGGGCCGCTGGACCGGTTTTTCGACCTGGACCGCTGCCGGGACCGCTGAAATCGGCCCTCTGGTCCAGCGATTTCCGCGCCGTTCCGGGCCAAACTGGCCCGCTGGACCGATCGGACCGGTTTTTGAACACAACTCACTATTACTACGGGGTGGTGGCCTACTCGACCGTCTCCCACAGACGCGGCCAGACCTCTCCGAGTGCGCCAAACAGGCCCGCCGGAGCGGTTCTGAAATCGTTTTGGTGTCAGTTTTGGTGTCAGACGCCAAAAAGCACCGACCCACTCGGGGCCGATGCTCTTCGATTTCCGCGCCATTGCTGGCAATTGAGGTGGTGACGACGGCTGGATTCGAACCAGCGACCGAGGGCTTATGAGTCCCTAGCTCTGCCACTGAGCTACGTCGCCGTGCGTTTCAACGGCGCGTAGCTTACCAGATCGCCGCCGCCGCCGTCAAACCCGAGGTGGGCGATGCAGTGCAGATCGACACCTCACCCGTTCCGAACACCCACCGCCTGAGTGCTACACTCGGGGCACGCCGCATCGCATCCGCGTCGTCTTGCCGCCCCTGTTTCAGCACGCCGAAGGTACCGCCCGATCATGCCCGACCACGCCTCCCGTCTCCTCGAAGGCCTCAACGCCGACCAGCAGCGCGCCGTCACCACGACCGAAGGACCCGTCCTCGTCGTCGCGGGACCGGGCTCGGGGAAGACTCGCGTCCTCACCCACCGCATCGCCTGGCTGATCGAGGAGATGGGCGTCCACCCCGGCAGCATCCTCGCCGTCACCTTCACCAACAAGGCCGCCCGCGAGATGCGCGACCGCATCGATCGCCTCATTGGCGAGAACAGCACCAACAGCCTTGTCATGGGCACGTTCCACTCGCTCGGCGTCCGCATCCTGCGCCAGAATCCTGGCCTCGTCGCTGACCGGCTGAACCTGCTTCCGAACTTCCTGATCTACGATGACGGCGACCAGAACGAAACCGTCCGCCGCGCCATCGTCGCCATCGGGCAGGACCCGAAACAGATCACCCCGCGTCGCGTCCTCTCCCGCATCTCCGCCGCCAAGAGCCAGCTGATGACGCCGGAGGAGTTCGCCAACGAGGTCGCGTCCTACGATGACGAGGTCGCTGCCCGCGCCTACAAGGAGTACGAACGGCTCCTGCGTGCCAACAACGCCGTCGACTTCGACGATCTGCTCGGTCTCCCGATCCGCCTCTTCGACCACGCGCCGGGCCTCCTGGAGCGCTACCAGCAGCAATACCGCTACATCATGGTCGACGAGTATCAGGACACCAACCGCGTCCAGTACGTAATGGTCTCCGCCCTCTCCGAGTACTATCGCAACCTCTTCGTTGTCGGCGATCCGGACCAGTCGATCTACGCCTGGCGACAGGCCGACATCCGGAACATCCTCGATTTCGAGAAGGACTATCCGGACCTTACCCAGATCAACCTCGAGATCAACTACCGCTCTACCAAGCGCATCGTGCAGGCGGCAGATCGCCTGATCCGCGACAACGAACAGCGCATCGAGCGGAGGATCCGGACCGAGAATCCGGACGGCGAACCGATCGCCCTGCGGGAACTGGCAGACCAGAATCACGAAGCGCAGTTCATCGTCTCCGAGATCCGGCGCATCCTCTCCAGCGGACGATTCCGCTCCGAGGATATCGCCGTGATGTACCGCACCACTGCCCAGTCCCGCGTGATCGAGGAAGCGTTCCGCGTCACCGACATCCCCTACCGGATTGTCGGCGGCCTCCGCTTCTACGAGCGCAAGGAAGTGAAGGACATGCTGGCGGTCCTCCGCCTCCTCCACAACCCGGCGGACCGCCTCTCGCTGGAGCGGATGATCGACAACATGCCGATCGGACGTGGCTTCGGTCCGAAGGCGCTGGAAGCCGCCGTGACCTGGGCGGCAGCGAACAACCGGCCCGTCATCGATGCCTTCCTGGCCGTCGGCCCCCGCGCGACACTCGATGCTGCCGAAAGCGGGCATCCCATCGAGCCGCCGGCCTTCTCCGGACCGGGTCGCACCGGAGCCGAGCGGATCGGCAAGGCGCTCGCGACCATGCGGGAGAAGGTCGGCACCGTCACCCTGGCCGAGCTCTTCGATGCCATCGTGGAGCAGACCGGCTACCGCAGCAGCTTCAACGAATCGAACGACGAGGAACTCCAGCGCTGGGCGAACGTCCTCGAACTCCGCGCCGACCTCGAACACTACGATGATGTGGTGCCGGAGGAAGCCCTCGCCGCTTACCTGGAGCAGGTCTCGCTGGTTGCCGATGTCGACTCCATGAACGATGACGAACGCGGCCAGGTCACCCTCATCACGCTCCACTCGGCGAAGGGACTGGAGTTCCCCATCGTCTTCATCGCGGGCGTCGAGGAGGGCTTGCTGCCGATCAGCCGCGCGGTCGAAGCCGAGGCCTTCGACAAGACCCCGATGGAAGAGGAGCGACGTCTCTTCTACGTTGGCGTCACACGCGCCGAGAAGCTGCTCTTCCTGACCTACGTCGCCAGCCGCCTCACCTATGGGCGCTTCCAGCAGGGCGTGCCGTCGCGCTTCCTCCAGAGCATTCCGGCGGAAGCGATCCGCGCGACCACCCGCATGAACCGGCGTCCCGGAAGCGGCAATGGACGCCAATCGTCCTTCGAGCCGGGCAAGTACTCCCGGCAGGTCGCGACACCCTTCACGTCGTCATCGTCGTCAGCATCATCCCCCGTGATGGCTGCCGCGACACCGAAGGTGGAGCTCCCTGAGTACAAGGCGGGTCAGCGCGTCTTCCACCCGAAGTTCGGCGAAGGCACCATCATGGAGGCGCTTCCCCGCCGCGACGACATCGAGCTGGCCGTCCGCTTCCAGCGTCACGGCGACAAGCGCCTGATGGGCAGTCTCGCCCGCCTGGAAATCGTCAACGAGTAGCGGTGAGAAGTGAGGACCGAGAAATGAGGAGCGAGGGCGGAATGCATGGGGAGCGATCCCGAAGGATGGTGGCATCGGACCGACCCCGTGTCGGTCCCTACAGACAGGATGTCCGTCCGTAGGAAGTCCTGAGCGACGCCGAAGGACTGCGTGTCGGTCCTGCCTCCCACCCGTCAAGCCAGGCATCCAAACACCCACCCTTCGCCCGGATTCGGCATAAACCCACAGAGAGACCCCGGGCAGCAACTTTTCTGGCATTGGCGCTCCCTCACTGCTCACTCCTGAGTCCTCACTCCTCGTCTGGAGGCACCCCGAATGGCCCGTGACGCCGTCGCCGAAATCCGGGACCGCATCGACATCGTCGATCTGGTGACTGGCTACGTCCCTTCGCTCAAGCGGACGGGACGCAGCTTCAAGGGGCTCTGCCCGTTCCATCAGGAGAAGACACCGTCGTTCATCGTCTTCCCCGATTCCCAGAACTTCCACTGCTTTGGCTGCGGCAAGGGCGGCGACATCTTCACGTTCTACATGGGTGTGGAAAACGTCGAGTTCCGTGAGGCATTGCAGGAGCTCGCCAAGCGCGCGGGCGTCACCCTCACCGCAGGCCCAGCCCCGGTACCCGAACTCGACGCACACCGCCAGCGCCTCGTGGAAATCAACGAGCTGGCCGGCACGTTCTATCAGAACGTCCTCCGCAACAGCCGGCAGGGCGAAGCCGGTCGCCAGATGGCCGAGGATCGCCAGCTCTCGCCGGAGATGATCGAGGCGTTCGGCCTCGGGTTCGCGCCGGATTCCTGGGACGCCCTCCTGAACTTCATGGCCTCCCGTGATATCGCGGCCGATCTGGTCGCCGAAGCTGGGCTCGCCTCCGAACGCGACTCCGGTGGCTACTACGACCGCTTCCGGAACCGCTTCATGTTCCCGATCCGCGATCGCGATGGTCACACTGTCGGCTTCGGCGGCCGCGCAATGGGCGACGCGAAGCCGAAATACCTCAACTCGCCCCAGTCCGCGATCTTCGACAAGAGCTCGCTCGTTTACGGCCTCGACCTCGCGAAGGACGCGATCCGCAAGGCCGACGAGGTGGTCATCGTCGAAGGCTACATGGACGTGATCGCCGCCCATCAGTTCGGCTTCGCGAACGTCGTCGGCGCCATGGGCACGGCGCTCACGGAATCGCAAGTCGGCCTCATCAAGCGCGGCAGCAAGCGGATCGTCCTCGCCCTCGACGCCGACGCCGCCGGTCAAATGGCGACGATGCGCGGCCTCGAAACGATGCGCGACTCCCTCGACGGCGAGGATCAGCCTGTCCCCGACGCGATGGGCATCATCCGCTTCGAGCGCAAGCTGAACACGGAGATCGCCATCGTCCAGCTGCCGGAAGGCAAGGACCCGGACGAACTAATCCGCCGCCGCGCCGAGCAGTGGCCGGAGATCGTGCGCAACGCCAAGCCGTTCATGGACTTCGCGATCGACACCCTCACACGCGATGTCTCGATGGATGATGCCCGCGCGAAGTCGGAAGCCGTGAAGCGCATCGCACCGCTCCTGCATGGCATTCCGGACCGGATCGTGCAGGGCCACTACATCGGCCTGCTCTCCCGGCGACTGATGCTGGACGAACGCCTGGTATTGGCAGAGGTCCGCCGCAGCACGGTCAGCGGTCGCCAGAGCGCGTCCCGCCGCACCGTCGCGGAGCCAACGCCCGAGAAGCAGCGGCCGCGCTCGAAGGAGGATTTCCTCGTCGCCCTTCTGCTGAAACACCATCAATTGACCGTCGACATCGCGACCAGGATTCCCCTGGACGACATCAACGACGCGCGCAATCGCGAGCTGATCCGCCTCCTCGCCGACCCGGAGCTGATCGACCTCACCGCCGAGCAGCTCATCGTCGGACTGGACGACGACCTCGCCGATCACGCCGAGACCCTGCTCGACATGCTCAAGGGCCGGCCGGAAGCCTTTCCGGGCAACATCCAGACGGAGGCGAGCCAGGTTCTGGAGAACATCGGCAAGGAGCGCTTCACCTTCCTCTTCCGGCAACTCCAGGCCTCCATGCAGGAGGCAGCCCGCGAGCAGGACCCGGAACAGATCGATCTCGTGAAGCACCAGATCGCGCAGCTCTCCGAGCGTCACCAGCTCTTCTACCCCGCGCCGAGCCCCTACTTTCAGGATAGTCGCACGCAACGACGCTAGAAAAATCCGCGTACGTACGCACTCGTTCATGGACCGAGCATCAGAAAGCCCTCCGCGCACCCAATGCGCGGAGGGCTTTCTGATGCTCGAATGGCCGAGGCACACACGCCCGTGGAGGAAGCGGCAGCCCACGTGGGACTGCCCTCCCTACGACCAGTCATCACGCTGCGTTTCGTTCGTAGGGCGGGACCAGCGTGTCCCGCCTCATTGGGACGCAAGAGCCGAGCAACGTGCCGCGTCGCAGTCAGCCACCACAGCAGGCAGGGGTATCGTTCGAGGTGGCCCACAACCGTGAATCACGCCGATCACCCCTGCATGGCCCAGGACGCCTCACACAGCTTCCTCCCGGGCGAAGACTTCAGGTGCCAAAACTGCCGCGATGCGGGATCTCTACGGACATCGAATCGCCGATTGGCCAGGACCTCATGACATTTCGGGCATGCAAAAAGGGAGTGGCTATAGCCACTCCCTTCAGGGTCGGGGAGAGAGGATTCGAACCTCCGACCTCAGCGTCCCGAACGCTGCGCGCTAACCGGGCTGCGCCACTCCCCGCGACGGACGAGAGAATAGCATGCCCCCTTCACGCCGTGCAACCTTTCGAGCCACATTCATCCAGATCCGTCGCAGCCTCCCATCCGCACCGCGATCCCTGCCCAGTTTGCCCCTCCACGCGTCGCATGGATACGCTCTCGCCGTACATCTCCGACACCTTGTCCACCGCTACGCCAGCCGAACTGTCGTCCGGAATCGCAATTCTCCACACCGAATGCGGGAAGTGGCGCGCCACAACATGCATTGAAGCACGCAACAACACGTCATCGGTCATGTTTCGCGGGAACGCCTGTGGTACGATCGATTCGTCGCCGGGATGCTCGCGTAGCTCAGTGGATAGAGCGCCACCGTCCTAAGGTGGGCGTCGGGGGTTCGAGTCCCTCCGCGGGCGCCAACCGGCACTTCCCTCCCCCAGTTCCTTCATGCTCCGACCATCCGAACCGGCCTATCGAAGGCGACACCTTGACGTGGTAGCCTTCACAGGAACAAGCGTGCCCCGATGCATCACCGCCAACGGAAGCCCGATCGGCTTCTGGCGACGCTGCACCCGGTGCGTTTGGAGGCTGACGTCGGAACCGGTCGGGCTCCCCTTGTTCACGCCCTTCCCCGTCGTCGGCACCTGATTGCCGCCGAATCCGCCCACTCACGGTCGGATTCCCATTGATTCGGGGGAACGTATGGATCTGCAAGTTCGGACGATCGGCACCACGGTCACGGACGAGTTGCAGGAACTGATCGATCGCAAGGTCTCGCGCCTCGATCGCCTTGCGCACAAGGTCGTGGACGCTCAACTGGAGCTCCGCACCGTTCCACTCGGCCCCAATTCCGAAAGCACCAAGGCACAGCTCACCCTCCAGACTGGCCGCGATGTCCTCCGCGCCGAAGTCCGCGATCCTGAGCCGGGCAAGGCCATCGACGCCGCCTTTGAAAAGCTCATCACCCAGGTCCGCAAGGTCAACGACAAGCGCCAGACCCGACGACGCCAATCCGGTGTCGAGCTTGGCGAGATCCGCGATCACATCCCTGCGCTCGCCGATGCCGCGGAGGATCTGATCATGGAGCAGGAGGGCGACAACATTGAGGAAGAAGCGGAGGGACGCGTCGTCCGTCGCAAGCGCTTCCCGATGAAGCCGATGCCGGTCGAGGAAGCCATCGACCAGATGGAACTGATCGGCCATGACTTCTTCCTCTTCCTCAACATCGAGGGGAACCAGTACAACGTGCTCTACCGCCGCAAGGACGGGGACTACGGTCTGCTGATGACATCCTGATTCCCCGACGCTGACCACGAACAACGAACACCCTCCCGGCTGCATGAGCCGGGAGGGTGTTTCGCGATGTGCGAGACGCGAAGCCTACTTCTTCGCGTCCTTCAGATCCTTGTAGTACTTCTTGGTCTTCGGAAGTGGCTTCGCATCCTCGGCATCCCGTTGTGCGCGGAACGCCTCGGCCCGCTGCTCCAATCCGGCCTCGACCTGAATCAGGTCGTCGTACACGTCCGGATTCGCGTCGGCCACCGGACTCCGCATCAGCATCCGCGTCAACTGCAGCAGCGAGTTCGCGTTCGCCCCGGATGCCGATGGCACCGATGCCCGCTTGATCACCCCGTCCACCAACGCCAGCGTCTGCGCGCTCGCCCCGTTCTCCACCAGTCGTCCCCGAATCTCGAGGAGTCCATCCTTCACGTTCATTCGGCGATCCCTCCGCTTCGTCGTGGCCCGCGTCTGCGTCCGAGACCGGCGCAGGGCTTCATGCTTCGCTTCCAGTATAGCGGCGTCCGGTTTCCTTCCCTGGCCGAATGCGCGGGACGGGCAGGCGGAGGCTGGTATCATCGCGCCATCACGATCCGCCACCGTTCGCCCCGCCATCGTGGCGGGAGACCCCAGCACCGGAGCATCCTCCATGACCAGCACCACCACAAACACGCCGCTCCCGAAGGCCATGACCATCGCAGGCTCGGATTCGGGGGCCGGCGCCGGCATCCAGGCCGATCTCAAGACCTTCGCCGCACTCGGTGTCTATGGGACCTCGATCCTCACCGCCGTCACCGCCCAGAACACCGTCGAGGTCGCCGCCATCGCCGAAGTGCCAGAGGAAGTCGTGATCGCGCAGATCGACGGCGTCTTCGAGGACATCGGCGCCACCGCCGTCAAGACCGGGATGCTCAGCGGCAAGGCGATCATCCAGAATGTTGCCGACAGGCTGGAAGCCTGGGGGCCGCGCTGGCTCGTCGTCGATCCGGTGATGATGTCGAAGGGCGGGGCTCCCCTCCTCCAACGCGACGCGATGGGCGCGCTGAAACGTGACCTGCTGCCACTCGCCAGCATCATCACGCCAAATATCCCCGAAGCCGAGATCCTGAGCGGCATCAAGATCGCCACTGGCGACGATGCACGCGACGCTGCCCGCAAGATTCACGCGCTCGGGCCACGATGGGTCATCGTGAAGGGCGGGCATCTCGACGGCCCGGCAGTCGATCTCGTGTTCGATGGCGAGGCGTTCACGCCGGTGGAGGGGGAACGCATCCAGACCACGAACACCCACGGGACGGGCTGCACGTACTCCGCCGCGATGACCGCCTTCCTCGCGCACGGGCTGGAGCCGATGGATGCCATCCGCCTCGCCAAGCGCTATATCGAGGCTGCCCTCCGCGACTCCTACGCGATCGGAGAAGGGCACTCCCCGGTCAACCACTTCACGCCGCAGGCCGCCGCGATCCTCGCCGATGCGCTCGCCACCGTGCAGCGATGAGCCCGGACGCCACACGCGACGCCCTGCGTCTCTACCTCGTGCTCGATCCGGACTTCCTTGTGGGAGAGCCTGGCGAGACCCTACACGCCGCACTTGCGGGCGGCGCGACGATGGTCCAACTGCGCTCGAAAGGGCGTACGGATCGCGAGACGCTCGCCATCGGACGACCGCTACGTGCAATCTGCACCGAGGCCGGCGTCCCATTCGTCGTGAACGACCGGCTGGACCTCGCACTTGCCCTTAACGCCGAGGGCATCCATCTCGGCGTCGATGACCTGCCGATCGAGGATGCTCGCCGTCTCGCCGGCCCGGAATTCCTGATCGGATACTCGCCCGAGACCGACGAGCAGGCGCGTTCGGCGAGCGAGCGCGGCGCGGACTACCTCGGGATCGGACCCGTCTTCGATACGGCAACGAAATCTGACGCCGGCGATGCGCTCGGCGTGACCGAATTCTCCCGCCGCCGCGCACTGACGGACCTGCCGGTGGTTGCCATCGGGGGCATCGGCGTGGCGAATGCGCGTGCAGCGATCGCTGCCGGGGCGAATGGCGTCTCGGTCGTCTCCGCGATCCTGCGCGCGTCCGATCCGGAAGCTGCCTCGCGATCGCTCGCCGCGGCGGTCAGGGAGTAACGTCCACGATCCGGAACGGCGCGTCACCGTCGAGGTCGTCCGCAATGTCCGGAAGCTCGTCGTCCGCCATCGCGGTTCCCGACTTTCGGTAGAGACGGTCAATGGCCGGATCGGCGGATGGGTCCCACAGAACCTTCGTTATGTCCACGATGTAGCCGTCAAGATCCTTGAACGGCACACCCTCCGCCAGCAAGCGGTCTCGCATGATGTCCGGATGACCGAAGTGCCAGCCGCCCGAGAGAAAGCCCTGCCGATTCACGACGCGATGCGCCGGCAACGACCGTCCGTCCGGCGTGCGTAGCAGAGCACCGCCCACGATCCGCGCTGATCGGGGCGATCCCAACGCCCGCGCGATCAGCCCATACGTCGTCACCCGACCGTAGGGAATCGCGTCCACGACGGCATAGACCCGCTCCGCGAAGTCCTTCGGGTCGGTCGGATTTTCGGTCATCGCCCTGCTCGCATGGGGGAAGCTCGGTGGTTCCTGAGTGTGTTGCGCCCGGAAGTATACTTGCTCCCGAGTCGATCATCGCTCAGTGTGCCCTGCGTTGCCGGGTACATCCCCTGGAGAAACACAACCATGCGATCGTTCTTTTCCCGTTTCATGGGCGATTCCAACGACAAGGAAATCCGTCGGGTTCAGCCCTACATCAACGACATCAATGCGCTGGAATCCGAGTTCGAGGCCTATTCCGATGACGAGTTGAAGGCGGTCGTCATTGAACTCCGTGAGCGTCACGCCAACGGTGAGTCCCTGGATGACCTGCTTCCGGAGTCCTTCGCCGCGACGCGCGAAGCGGCGAAGCGCACGCGCGGCCAGCGACATTTCGATGTCCAGCTCATCGGTGGCGTGGTGCTGCACGAAGGCAAGATCGCGGAGATGAAGACCGGTGAGGGCAAGACGCTCACCGCATCCCTCGCCTTCGCACTCAACGCCATCAGTGGCAAGGGTGCCCACCTGGTCACGGTCAATGACTACCTCGCCCGCCGCGACATGCAGGAAATGGGCGACATCTACCACGCGCTGGGGTTCACCGTCGGGCTCCTGCAGCACGACGCGTCGTTCATCTACGATCCGGACTACCCGCAGGAAGACGAGCGGATGCAGAAGCTCCGCCCGGTCAGCCGCCGGGAAGCCTACGCCGCGGACATCACCTACGGCACGAACAACGAATACGGCTTCGACTACCTGCGCGACAACATGGTGGTCGAAACCGAGCAGATCGTCCAGCGCGAGCTCAACTACGCGATTGTGGACGAGGTCGACAACATCCTGATCGACGAGGCCCGCACCCCGCTCATCATCTCCGGTGCGGCCGAGCAGGCCACCGATCGCTACTACCAGTTCGCGACCATCGTGAAGCAGCTCCGCAAGGACCGCGACTACGAGGTCGACCTGAAGCACCGCAACGCCTCCCTCACTGACGACGGGATCGACCGCGTCGAGCAGCTTGCAGGCATTCCGGCGGGCGAGAGCATCTACGACGAGCGGTACGTCGAACTGACGCACTACCTGGAACAGGCGCTCACGGCGCACGCGATCTATCATCGCGACAAGGACTACATCGTCCGCGATGGCGAGGTCATCATCATCGACGAGTTCACCGGGCGCATGATGGAAGGCCGGCGCTACAGCGAAGGCCTCCACCAGGCGATCGAGGCGAAGGAGAACGTCCGCGTTCGTCGCCAGAACGTCACGATGGCCACCATCACCTACCAGAACTACTTCCGGATGTACACCAAGCTGGCCGGCATGACCGGTACCGCCGAGACGGAGTCCGAGGAGTTCTTCCGGATCTACAACCTGCCTGTCGTGGTGATCCCGACCAACCGCGAGATGATCCGCGACGACTTCGGCGACCTGATCTTCAAGACCGAGGAAGGCAAGTTCTCCGCCGTCGTCGATGAGATCGAGGATATGCGCGAGGCCGGGCGGCCGGTCCTCGTCGGCACCACCTCGATCGAGAAGTCGGAGTACCTCTCCGACATGCTGAAGCGGCGTGGCATCCCGCACGACGTGTTGAACGCCAAGCAACACGAGCGAGAGGCCGCCATCGTCGCCGAGGCGGGCAAGAGCGGCGCCGTGACCATCGCCACAAACATGGCAGGCCGTGGTACCGACATCAAGCTGGAATCGGGTGTTGCCGGTGTCGGGGGCCTGCATATCGTCGGTACCGAGCGCCACGAATCGCGCCGCATCGACAACCAGCTGCGCGGTCGTGCCGGCCGTCAGGGCGATCCCGGATCGTCCCGCTTCTTCGTGTCGCTGGAAGACGAGCTCATGCGCCGCTTCGGCTCCGACCGCATCGGCGGACTCATGGATCGCATGGGCATGGAGGATGACGAGCCGATCGAGCATCGCTTCATCTCGAAGTCGATCGAGAACGCGCAGACCAAGGTCGAGGGGCACAACTTCGACCGCCGCAAGCACGTCGTGCAATACGACGATGTGATGAACCGCCACCGCGAGGTGATCTACGGCGACCGCCGCCAGATCATCGCGGGTGAGGATGTGCACGAGAAGGTCGAGCACATGATCGAGCAGGCGGTCGAACGGATCGTCACCTCGGATGTCACCGAGAATGGGCATGGCATCGACTACGAAAAGGTGGTGGAGGATTTCAACGCCCTCGTGCCCGGCGATCGCGTGTCGGTTGAGGACATTGATGGCCTCTCCAGCGAGGACCTGACCGATCACCTGCTGGAGGTCACCGACGAGGCCTACGATGAGGTTGCGGCCCAGTTCCCCCCGGACACGATGCCGAAGGTGGAGCGTCGCGTCCTCCTCAGCATCATCGACCGCCTGTGGGTCGATCACCTGACGACGATGGACGACCTGCGCCAGGGCGTCGGACTTCAGGCGTACGGCCAGAAGGACCCGCTGGTGGTCTACAAGACCGAGGGCTACCGCCTCTTCGGCCAGTTGCTGGAGCACATCCAGCACGACGTGGTACGCAGCATCTTCCGCGTGCAGCCGGTGGTCGCAAACCAGCCGATCCAGACGCGCGTCTCCGAGGCGACGACCACGAACGCAGCCGTCGATGACAGCACGGCGAACCAGCAACGGCGCACTCGCAAGATTCGCCCGAACGAGCCCTGCCCCTGCGGCAGCGGCAAGAAGTACAAGTACTGCCACGGTGCGGTCGGCAGCAAGTCCCCGACCGGCGTCGCGTAGGGCGCAAGAGCGTTCCCATCACTACCTCTCGCACGCGGAAGCGGCGGCATCCGGAATGGATGCCGCCGCTCTTCCGTGCCGATCCGAACGAGGTTCAGTATGGCGTCCTACGTACGAACGCGATTTCGTAGGGACCGACCCCGTGTCGGTCCGAGCTAAGCGATCAAGAATGTTAGGTAAGGCGAGACAAAACACCGAGTGGAGACGTGGCGATGGCCACCATCAGCAGCCCACCGGCCGCAGCGAAGAATGACATCGGGAGAGAACTCTTCGCATGGCCATCTGCATGCCAAGTAGAGTGGGACACACCAGTCAGGACGTGAACTCGCCGTCGTGTCCGCGCATGTCCTTGATCAGCTCTACCGTCCCGGACGCAACCGCCTTCGACTTCTCCTTCACCCACTGCCGCTGCTCGTCCTTCAGCAGGCCCGCGTAGACGACCGCCCCAGCCGCGCCCAGCCAGAGCAAGGACGCACCAGCGTTCTTGCCGCCCTCCTTCGCCTGCACGCCAGCCTCGACAACGTGGGCCTGCGCGGTGCCAACCTTGTCCGTCGCGGAACCGCGCCACTCCTCCAATGCCTTCTCGGCGTGCGCGAGGCTCTCCGCGAAGCGCTTCCCAAGATCCTCACTGGAGACCTTCGCCGCGCCCTCGGACGACGAATCGACCACGTCGCTGGCGAGATGCGCCGCTCGCTGCCGCAACTCGTTCAGGCGCGGCATCAGGTGCTCGTCGACCAGCGCCTTCAACTCCGGCGCGGAGTCCTTTCCGGAATCGGTCAGCCCGGCGATCAGGTTGCTTGCCTCCGCCGAGAGGTCCTTCAGCGACGGAAACGAGTGCTCGGACGCCATCGCCGAGAGCGTCGGCAGCGCACCGGGCAGCGAGTCGACCCGCTCCTTGCCCTTGTCCACCGCGTCCGTCAGCGCCGACGAGGCGCTCTCCTTGAGATCCTTCGCTTTCGGTGCGAGGTCGGCCTGCGATTCCTTGGCCTTCGCCGCGAGCTTCTCGCGCCACTGCTTGCCCAGCTCGCTGTCCGGATGCATCAATCCCGCCACATCGACCTCCGCCGGGTTGATCCCCCGCTTCTCCAGCTCGCCCTTCGCGACCTCAACCCAGTCCTTGCCGGAAGCCCTGGCATCCGCCGCCTTCGCGGCGACCTGATCGAGCGCCTTGCGCACCTTCTTCGAATCCAGATCGAGCGTCACGCCCCGCTTTTCCAGCTCCTTGCGCGCCCGCTCGCTCTCGGCGGATGCCAACTGGGTCAGTTCGGCGAGCTTGGCAGAGGCATCCTCCTTGGCTGCCTTCAGGTACTCCGGGCCCTGCGTCTGGGCCGTCTGCGCGACCTGCTTGCCTGCCGCCTTGAGATGCTTCGCCGCCTCGGACACCTCGGCCCGCGCGTCGCCGACCGCCGCGCTGGATGCCTGTGCGACGCCGAGCGATGAAGCGGTCGCCTCATGCACGTCCTCGCCGTGCTTGCGGATGCCGTTCAGGAGCGCCGCGACGCCGCCGATCGCCCCAGCAACAAGTCCTGCCGAGAGCAGCACCTCGCCGTTCGAGCGCGTGGAATCAGCGGATGCTGCCGATTCGTTCTCTGGGTTCGGTAGGGTTGCCATCTGTCCATTCCTCCTTGCGCGGAGCGCCGATCCGGCCTCTCCGGAGCGCTGGGTCCGTGTCGTATGCTTGAAACTATAGCCACTTGCATGCCAGAACTCGACGGCTGCAGGCACGTTCCCCCGCATCTACCCCGAGCAGACCCGATGACCTCCCCCACTCCCTCGTCAAAATCCACCTACGATGTCGTCGTGATCGGCTCCGGCCATGCCGGCTGCGAGGCAGGGCTCGCCGCAGCCCGCGCGGGAGCACGCACGCTCGTCGTCTCGCCGAACCTCGACCGCACTGGCTACATGCCCTGCAACCCTTCCATCGGCGGTCCGGGCAAGTCGCAAATCGTGGCGGATGTCGACGCGCTCGGCGGCGCCATGGCACGCATCGCCGACCGCACCGCCGTCCAGGCGCGGGAACTCAATACCAGCAAGGGGCCTGCCGTCCGCGCCGTTCGCCTCCAATGCGACAAGTCGCTCTACGCAATGGCAATGAAAGAGGAACTGGAGACCCAGGACGGCCTCGACCTCCTGCAGGACGAGGCCATCGGGCTCCTGCTCGAACCGGGCGACGGCACGGACCACCACGTCGCAACTGGCGTCCGCCTCCGCCTGCTGGGCGAGGTTCGTGCGCGGTCGGTGGTCGTCACGGCAGGCACCTTCCTGCGTGCCCGGATGATCGCCGGAGAATCCCGCGCGGAGGGCGGTCGCGCAGGAGACAGTACCGACAGCCGCCTCGCGACCTCCATCGATGCCGTCGGCCTGCGCCTGCGCCGCTTCAAGACCGGCACCCCGCCCCGCATCGACGCCCGCACCGTGGACGTCGACCGCTGTATGGTCCAGCCGGGCGGCGACCATCCGCTCTTCCTCAGCCGCGATGGCAAGCTGGGGCGACTCGATCAATTCCTCGTCCCGCCTGCCCGCGACGGCATCTTCGCGACCGTCGATGACCTCGGCGGACGTCGCCAGCTCCGCTGCTTCCAGACATGGACGACTCCGGAGGCCCACGCGGTGATCCGTGCCAATCTCGACCGGGCGCCGATGTACAACGGCGGCATCGAGGGGACGGGACCGCGCTACTGCCCCTCCATCGAGGACAAGGTCGGCCGCTTCGCCGACAAGGAGAGCCACCCGCTCTACCTCGAACCAGAATGCTGGCGCTCGCACGAGATCTATATCCAGGGCCTCAGCACCAGTCTTCCCGCCGACGTGCAGGAAGCCGTGCTCCACGCCATCCCCGGTCTGGAGCATGCCCGCATCACCCGCTTCGGATACGCCGTCGAATACGACGCGCTCGATCCCACCGAACTTCTGCCCACGCTGGAAGCACGCCGCATCGCCGGTCTCTTCACCGCCGGGCAGGTGAATGGCACATCGGGCTATGAGGAGGCCGCTGGCCAGGGCATCGTCGCGGGCGCGAATGCCGCCGCCCACGCGCAGGATCGCGCTCCGATGCACCTGCTCCGCAGCGACGCCTACATCGGCGTGATGCTGGACGATCTCGTCTCCAAGCCGTTCACCGAGCCGTACCGGATGCTCACCTCCCGTGCGGAATACCGGCTGGTATTGCGCAGCGACAACGCCGCCCAGCGCCTCACCGACATTGCGGCATCCATGCACCTCCTGCCAGACGAGGAACGACGCGAGCGCGAGGACGAGAACGCCGAAGTGGCATCCATCGCGGATCGCCTGCCGGCCATCTGGCTGGGCGACAACCCACGCCACGCCGCTGCCCTCCTTGCGGCTGGTCTCGATCCTGCCTCCCGTTCGATGAGTGCCCTGGAGCTGGTGCGGAGGCCCGGTGCGACGTTCACGCAGGTTCTGGCCGCACTGAATGCGCTCGGCCTCTGGGATGGCCCCCTTCCGACCTCACCCGTGGTGATCGAACGAGCGGAGATCGCGGCGAAGTACAGCGCGTTCATCGCGAAGGAGGAGAAGGAGGTCGAGCGGTTTCGCGCACACGATGCCCATACCATCCCGGACTCGCTCGGCTTCGACGCCGTGATCGGCCTCCGCGTGGAGGCGGCGCAGGCACTCTCCCGCGCTCGCCCCACCACCATCGGGCAGGCGTCGCGGACGGCCGGCGTCGCCCCATCGGACATCGGTGCGCTGCTCATCCACCTGAAACGCCGGGAAGGCGCCGTTCTTGCATCGTGACCCGGGAATCCGGCGAGCTGGACAGGCCGAACGGACTCCCCGAACGCGTTCATCCGACATTGACACGGGGACTTGCGCGAAGGACTACAATAAGGGTCGACACGCACAACCGAAGCACGTAAGATTCGCGGTTGCGCGTATCCTTGCTGGATGTTCCAGTACGGACTCTCTCCTATGAAGGAATCTCACTTGGTCAGTCTGCGTCAAGCATTTCGACCAGTTCCTGCCGACCGCACCGTTCCCGACTCCAGGCGCATCCTGGTCCCCGTCTCCGGCGGGCCAAGCGACGACCGCCTGTTGAAGTTCGTCGAGAAGATCGCTCGCAAGCAGAACTCGAATGTCACCCTTATCTATGTCGTGGAAGTCCAGCAGTCCATGCCCCTCGATGCCGAGTTGCCGCTCGAGATCGAGCGCGGCGAGCAGGTACTCCACCACGCCGAGAAGATCGGCATGACCTGCGTCGATGGGCGTGCCGCGAGTCTCTCGACCGAACTCCTCCAGGCTCGCTCGGCAGGCGCCGCCATCGTCGACGAAGCCATCGACCGCAACTCCGACGTCATCGTCATGGGCACCACGATCAAGCGGAAGTTCGGTCGCCCCACCATTGGGGAAACGGTCGACTACGTTCTCAAGAACGCCCCCTGCGAAGTGCTCGTCGTTCGCCCCGCCATGCCGGACTGGCTGGCGGATACCATGGAGGGCGCATGAACGTCATCATCATGGGATGCGGCCGGGTCGGCGCGCGCGTCGCATCGCTGCTCGACCAGAACGGGCACACCGTCACGGTGATCGACACCAACTCCGCCGCCTTCAAACGCCTTTCTCCCGACTTTGCCGGTGAGGCGATCATCGGCACGGGCATCGACGAGGATGTCCTCCGATCCGCCGGGATCGAAGACGCCCATGCCTTCGTCGCCGTCACGAATGGAGACAACCGGAACATCATGGCGGCGCAGGTGGCCCGCACGGTCTTCAAGGTGCCGCAGGTGATCTGCCGCATCTACGATCCGGTGCGCGAGGACACCTATCGCCGGCTTGGACTTTCCACCGTCTGCCCGACCACCACGGTCTCCGCGCTGATCATCGATCAGGTGATCTCCGCGGCCGATTCACTCCGCGCCTGAGGAAGGACTGCATTTCGTGTACATCATCGTCGTTGGTGGCGGCAAGGTCGGCTACTACCTTACGAAGACCCTTGTCAACGAGGGGCACGAGGTCCTGCTCATCGAGCGCGATCCGTCCAAAGTGGAGATCTACGCCGAGCGCTTCGGCTCGGTGGTGCTCGCGGGGGATGGCGCTGAGGCAGCGGTGCTGGCCGCCGCCGGAGCAGCCCGCGCGGATGTCGTGATCGCCGTGACCGGCGAGGACGAGGACAACCTCGTCGTCTGCCAGGTCGCGAAGACGAAGTTCCACGTCGGACGGACCATCGCCCGCGTGAACAACCCGAAGAACGAACAGCTCTTCCGGGTGCTCGGGGTGGATGTCACGGTCAGTCAGACGAACTTCATCCTCAACCTGATCGAACAGGCGATCCCGGAGCGGAACTTCATCCACCTCCTCAGCTTGCGGCACGCCGATCTCAGCATCGTGGAGGCCTCCGTCTCAGAGGATTCGCCGATCGCGAACCAGACGCTGGATGAGATCGAGTTGCCGGTCGATTGCGTGATCGCCGCCATCGCCCGCGGCGTCGAGGTGATCGTCCCGCGAGGATCGACTCGCATCGAGCCGGGCGACGAGGTGATCGCCATCACCCACCGCGCCGAGGAAGACGAGCTGCGCCGCCTGCTCGTCTCGGAGTAGCGTCCTCGTCCTCTCGCCGCGCTACAGCCGCCCCCGAATCTGGACGGGCGATCGTGAGGATCGCCCGTCCATGACCAGATAGTGATTCCGGACGCTGCCCGAAACCCCACCGCCGACTCACATCGGGGGTGGGGTTTCGGGTCACGTGGCCCGCAGACCAACTGCTATGGGTAGACGCCTCGCAGCTTGGAGAACTCGGCGACACGTTCGATCGCCCGAACCAGCGCGCCAGTCCGCATGTGAACGTCGTACTTCTGGGAGGTCTCGAAGACAGCCTGATACGACTGCCGCATGATGTTCCGCAGCCGCTCATTCACCTCGCGCTCCGTCCAGGCGAACGACTGAAGCGATTGCACCCACTCGAAGTAGGACACCGTCACGCCGCCCGCGTTCGCGAGGATGTCCGGCAACACCAGCACGCCCCGGTCGTGGAGGATATCATCCGCGGCAGGTGTGGTCGGACCGTTGGCAGCCTCGGCGATCAACCACGCCTTCACGTCCGGCGCGTTGTCCTCCGTGATTTGCCCCTCCAGCGCCGCCGGAATCAATACATCGCAGTCGATGGTAAGCAGTTCCTCGTTCGAGATGGCATCCGCGCCGGGGAATCCGGCGACGGAACCCGTCTCCGCCTTGAACGCGAGCACGGCAGCAATGTCGAGTCCGGACGGAGAACCAATGCCTCCGCGAGAGTCGCTGACCGCGACGATCAGCGCCCCCTGCTGGTCCAGCAACTCCGCCGCAATCGCCCCGGCATTGCCGAATCCCTGAATGGCGACGCGTGCGCCTTCCAGCGGCTTGCCCGCGTTCCGGTACGCCTCCTCGATCACGAAGACACACCCTCGCGCGGTCGCCTCGTTGCGGCCGGCGGAACCACCAAGCGAGATCGGCTTGCCTGTCACGACACTCGGAGAGAACTCCCCGACATTCTTCGAGTATGTGTCGACGATCCAGGCCATCACTTGGGGAGTCGTATTGACATCCGGTGCCGGAATGTCGCGATAGGGGCCGATGATCGGCTGGATCTCCGTCGTATAGCGACGGGTGAGCCGCTCGAGTTCTCCCACCGACAACTGCTTGGGATCGACTTCGACCCCACCCTTTGCCCCGCCATAGGGAAGTCCGACGACAGCACACTTCCAGGTCATCCACATGGCGAGCGCCTTGACCTCGGAGATCGAGACGTTCTGATGGTAGCGAATGCCGCCCTTGGTTGGACCTGGCGCGCTGTTGTGCTGGACTCGGTGACCAGTAATCACATGAACCGATCCATCGTCCATCACAACCGGGAAGTTGACGGTCAGCTCGCGCTGGCAGGTGGTGAGGACGCGCCGGATGTTGTCGTCGAGGCCGATCACGTCCGCCGCAATCGAGAACTGCTCGACCGCTGTCTGGAAGAGGTTCTCGCTTACATCCCTCCCGACTGTCGGACGCATCGGGATGAATTCGCTCCGCAACGGTTGCCATGCTGAATCTCCTGTTATGCAATGAGGCTAACGACCATTTTCATCTTTGGTCTCATTGCCCATATACGCGAGGAGAATCATACCCGCGTTCTGGCAATGTGGGCGATTCCGGGGCATCGACGATCCGGCCAACCAACGACAACGGGACGGCTCGTTCAGAGCCGCCCCGTTCGCTGTCGTGTGCCGGTGATGAGAGGACGCTCAGCCAAGCAACTCGAGCAGTGTGGCGCGCACTGCATCCGGTCGCGCCCGTCCCCCGTGCGCTTCATCGTCTCACCGATCAGGCGACCGAGCGCGGCCTGCTTGCCACCTCGGAAATCCTCGGCCACGGCCGGGTTGGCGTCGATCGCCTCCTGCGCGGCGGTGCGGACGGCATCGCCGTCGTCGATGGAGAGGAGGTTCAGTCGGGCTGCTGCAACCGAGGGCAGTTCACCATCCTCGATCTGCGGAAGGAGATCCTTGGCCGCGCGCCCCGTCAGCTTGCCGCTCTGCACGGCATCCACAAGGTCTGCAATCTGGGCAGCCGAGAAGGGCAGCGTGTCGACCGCCATGCTGCGCGCCCGAGCCAGGCCCATCACGTCGTTCACGATCCAGTTCGCAGTGGCGCGGCGGGTCTCCGCGTCGTCCTTGCCGGCAATCGCCTCCTGGTACAGGTCCGCGATCGGGCGCTCGTCGGTGAGGATCGCGGCGTCGTTCGGCGCGAGGCCGTAGTTGGCAACGAACCGGGCACGACGGGCAGCCGGCAGTTCCGGCATCTGGTCGCGCACCTGCTGGACTGCCTCCTGGGCGATCTTCAGTGGCGGCAGGTCCGGCTCCGGGAAGTACCGATAATCGTGGGCGGCTTCCTTGGTGCGCTGGGAGGTGGTCTCCCCTCGCCCGTCGTTCCAGCCGCGCGTCTCCTGCACGAGGGTGCCACCGGCGGTAACGACCTCGCGCTGGCGGATTTCCTCGTAGCGGAGCGCCCGCTCGACGGCGCGGAACGAATTCATGTTCTTGATCTCGACCTTCGGGCCGATATAGGAGCCATCGAAGGCACGGATCGAAATGTTGGCGTCGCAGCGGAAAGCGCCGTCCTCCATGTTCGCGGTGGACGCGCCGATGTAACGCAGGATCTGTCGCAGGGCAACGAGGTACTCCCGCGCTTCTTCCGGCGAACGCAGGTCCGGCTCGCCGACGATCTCCATCAGCGGCACGCCCGAGCGGTTGAGGTCCACAAGGCTGGCGCTACCGCCAAACGACTCATCGTGAACGAGCCTGCCCGGTGTCTTCCTCGATATGCACGCGCGTGATGCCGGCCGTCTTCTCGTAGCCGTCCACGAAGAAGGTCAGCGTGCCATCGATGCAGAGCGGCAGATCGTATTGCGAGATCTGGTAGCCCTTGGGCAGGTCGGGGTAGACGTAGTTCTTGCGGTCCATCTTGCAGTGATCGGGCACGTCGCAGTTCAGCGCCAGGCCGGTACGAATCACCGTATCGATCGCGGCGCGATTGATGACCGGAAGCGCGCCCGGCAGGCCGAGGCAGACCGGGCAAACGTGCGTGTTCGGGGCCGCGTTCGCATAGTCGGCGGAACACCCGCAATACATCTTGCTCTTCGTCAGCACCTGGGCGTGGACTTCGAGCCCGATGATGGTCTGGAATCCGGCGGCGGTCGAAGCCTCCGGAACGGCGGTGGTTGCTGCGGCAGACACGCGGCAAGCTCCCTTTCGGTCATGGTCGAGTCAGCGAACCCGCGCGTGGCCATTGCCATGCGGCGGGCAGGATCAGGAGGGCCAGCGGCAGCAACGATAGACACCCATGCGCAGCCGCGGCGCCAGTCAGGAACAGCATACCCTGCGCAGCCAGCAGAAGTGCGTGCCGGACATGCGTATTACCCGGGACCGCTTCTCTGAAGCTTGGGCCGGAGCACCGTCACCTCGATCCTCCGGCCGGAACGGTCGGGAATGCCCTGCCTGCCTGCCCAAACACCGTCCACCGCGAGATTCCCGCCAGTTTCGATAGGAATGACTCCTACCTGAACAGGATACGCACCTGTTGGTGTGATACCATTTTCACGATCCAACGGGCAGTTCCGGAGATTTCCGGAATCGCTCGCGGGGCGATCGGGGCACCGCCCTCGGAGCAGGAGACCCCTCCGCCCGTTGCTCGCGATCGCCCGCATCCGGAGCGCCGGGGCCCTCGATGACGAGACGCATATCCCGACCGCATCCGCTGAACCGACCGCGCTGTGCCGACGGAGGCATTTCCCAGACATGGTCACCACCACGCAGCAGAAGATGGTCACGGGCAAGATCAACGGCCAAGATGTGACCGTCCCCGCTGGCACCCAGATTCTCGAGGCGGCGCGCCTCGTCGGCATCGAGATTCCGAATCTCTGCTACCAGCCACTCCTGCGGCCATGGGGATCGTGCCGCATCTGCACGGTGGAGATCCTCGGGCGACGCGGCGGCCTCATCGAGTCCTGCGCCACCCCGCTCGGCGACGGCATGGAAGTACTCACCCACTCGCCGGAGGCCCTCCAGGCGCGTCAGTACATCCTCCAGATGTACCTGATCGACCACGCGCTGGACTGCCCCACCTGCGACAAATCGGGCGAGTGTTACTTGCAGGACAACACCTACCTGCACAACATCAACGCCAACCCGTATCGCCGTCCCAAGTTCTCGCAGCCATACGAGCACTTCAGCGCCACCATTGATTACAAGTGGGACCGCTGCATCATGTGCAACCGCTGCACGCGGACCTGCGACGAGGTAATCGGCGTCCTCGCCATCGAATCTGCCAACCGCAGCCTCGAGGCGACGATCACCCCGGCCTTCGGCATGGACCTGAGCGAGACGGACTGCACGAACTGCGGCATGTGCATCGCAGTCTGCCCCGTCGGCGCGCTCACGGATCGCCATTTCGGTCACCACCCGTGGGAGCTTGACTCCACCGAGACGATCTGCGGTTTCTGCGATGGTGGTTGCACCATCAATGTCGAGTCCAACAAGGGCATCGTCCGCCGCGTCAGCCACCTCTGGGAACGTGGTGTCAACCACGGCTACACCTGCGAGAAGGGCAAATGGGGTCACGAGACCATCCAATCCCCGGACCGCATCTTCTACCCGCGCCTGCGGGAAGCGAACGGCCAGGTCTACGAGACCGGCTGGGACGAGATCGTTGCCCACGTCGCCGATCAGTTCGGCCACTACCAGGGCAACAGGTTCGCCGCGCTGGCTTCCGGGGAGAACACCAACGAGGAGGCCTATGCCCTCCAGCAGTTCTCCCGCGCCGTCATGCAGTCCAACAGCGTCAACCGCCTGCTCTCCCCGGCCCAGATGGCCGTCGAGCGCACGACGCGGCAGGCATTCGGGCACGATGTCGCCAGCACGAACAACCTGCAGGAACTCTTCACCGCTGCCAAGAATGTCCTGGTAGTCGGGCCGTCGATCTTCGAGCACTCGCCCATCGTCTCCTACTGGATCAACCACGCCCGCCTCTATCGTGAGGCCCGCATCGTCGTGGTGAGCACGGAGCACTACCCGCTCTGCGATCGCGCGGTGATGTGGCTGAAGCCGAATCCGGGCACCACGAACCTGCTGATCGATGGCATTGCGGCCGAGATCGTCAACGCAGGGTTGATGGCAACCGACGCGAACAGCGTCGCTGGCGCGGCCGATTACGCGGAGTACGTCTCCGAGGTCGATGTCGCCGCCATCGCCGCCGCAACTGGTGTTTCTGTCAAGGACATCCACGAGGCCGCGATGGTCTTCCTCGCGGGCGAGCGTGACTTCGATGGTGCGCGTCCCGAGAATGGGTTCAAGCCGAGCGCGGTCTACAGCACCGTCGCCCACATCGACGAGGACGGAAAGACGGCCGACTACGGCGATGCCGCGAAGATCACCGCTGCCCTGACCAACCTCTCCGCACTCACCGGCAATATCGGCATCGCGGGCGGCGGCGTCGCCTCCACTCGTGGCCCGGCCAACTATCAGGGCGCGACGGACATGGGCATGGTCCCAGACTTCCTGCCGGGCGGCATCGATGTGACGAACGACGAGACACGAGCCCGCTTCGAGCGCGCGTGGTCGACGCGCTGGATCGGCAAGGCGATCACGTCGAACGGCTTCGCCCAGACACACACGCTGCCGACCGAGCCGGGCATTGACCTGGCCGACCTCGCCGACGCCATCGAGTCCGGGGTCGTGAAGGCAGCCTGGGTCGAGGGCGGGTTCGCGACGCGGAGCGGCGTGCTCAACGAGCGGCTTTACGAGGCCCTCAAGAAGCTCGAATTCCTCGTCGTCGTCGATGCCTACGACTCTCCGCTGACCGAGATCGCCGATGTTGTGCTGCCGCTCTCGCTGAACCTCGAGAAGGATGGCACCTTCACCAGCTACGACCGCACCGTCCAGCGTGTCCGCGCCGCAGTGCCGGCGATGGGTGAATCTCGTAGTGAGCTCCAGATCCTCTCCGCCGTGGCCGGTCGCCTCGGCTACGACCTGAACTACGGCCACGCCGCGCAGGTCATGGTCGAAATCGCCCAGCTGGTGCCGGATTACGCCGGTGTTACTTACGCCCGCCTCGAGCGCGGCGGCATCGTCACTCCGGTCGCAGCCTTCGGCGAAGAAGGCGCGACCGTGCTCGGCACCGATCGACTGCATACCCAGTACGTCGCGTCGGCCTCCTGATCGGCGGCGGCGTTACCGGGGTCGAAGCGGACCCCGCCCGAGGAAGGACCGCGTTCATGCTCGATGAAGTCAAGGGTTTTGGCGTCACCATCAAGCGGATGGTCGCCCCCAAGGTCACGACGGAATATCCGGAAGAGAAGCGACCGATGGAGCCGCGCTTCCGCGGTCTCCCGTCCCTCCGGCGCTGATCCGGACACGGGCGAAGCGCTGTGCGTCGCCTGCGGCCTCTGCGCGCGCATCTGCCCGACCTCCTGCCTGGAAATGCACGTCGTCCCTTCCGAGGAAGGCGACCGCGAGCTGGGCGAGTTCATCCTGAAGGCCGGTCGCTGCATGTTCTGCGGCCTCTGCTCCCAGGTCTGCCCGGTCGATGCGATCACGATGAGCCAGGAATACGAGCTCTCCGTGCTTGAGCGCGAGGGACTTGTCTACACCAAGACTGAACTCGCCTCCATCGGCGCCCAGGCTCCGATCTGGTGGGAATCCGGCGTCGGCCCGGACAACCAGCAGACGAACGCCCCCACCCGCTACGACCGCTTCCGCGAAGTGGCAGGCGAGTCCAAGTACTAGCCCTCTGAGCGGGGCCACATCCCGCAGCTGCGAAGGTCGCATCGACGGACGCTCTGTGGGTCTCAGGCGCATTCACGGGACCTCTCCCGGTTCGGGAGAGGTCCCGTGGCGTTTCCGGTCGGGAAGAAGCGCCCTGCACCCTCCCACACACACGCGACGTTTGCGATCATGTCTCCAACATCGTCGTTCGACCCACGAAAGGACCATTCATGTCAACGTCGACAGCCTCCGACCATCGCCCGATCTACCTTGCGGGCGAGTGGATCGAGACGGCTTCCGAACTCCCCGTCACCAACCCCTACGATGGGAGCACCATCGCCACGACCTTCCTGGCGGGTGCAGGCGACCTCGAGAAGGCCATCCAGGCGGCAGTGGATGTCTTCCCGTCGTTCTCCCGCACGCCGACCTTCGAGCGCGTCGAGATCCTGAAGGCGCTGGCCGCGAAGCTCCGCGAACACCGCGACGAGATGATCCGCACCATCGCGACCGAGGCCGGCAAGGTTGTCGGGGAGGCGACGGTCGAGACCGATCGCGGCATCTTCACCATCGAGACCGCCGCCGAAGAGGCCAAGCGCATCGATGGAGAGGTGATCCCTCTCGACCTCCTGCCATCGTCGAAGGGTCGGTGGGGAGTGGTTCGCCGCTTCCCGATCGGGCCGATCGCGGGAATCGCGCCGTTCAATTTTCCGCTCAACCTGGCCCTGCACAAGGTCGCTCCCGCCATCGCCTCGGGCAACTCGATCGTCCTCAAGCCGCCCTCCCTCGCGCCGCTGACGATGCTGCTCATCGCCCGCCTCTGCGACGAAATCGGCCTGCCGAAGGGCGTCCTGAGCGTGCTGCCGATGGACCGCGAGGTCGGCAACGCGATGGTCGCCGACGATCGCTTCAAGCTGCTTTCGTTCACCGGCTCCCCGGATGTCGGCTGGAAGATGAAGAACCAGGCTGGCATGAAGCAGGTGGTGCTGGAACTCGGCGGCAACGCGGGCGTCCTCATCGACGATGACGCGGACATCGACTTCGCCGTGTCGCGCATCCGCACCGGCGCGTTCTCCTATGCGGGCCAGGTGTGCATCTCGGTGCAGCGCGTCTTCGTGCACGAGGCTCGCTACGAAGAGGTCAAGGAAAAGCTGGTCGCGGCGGCGTCCAGCCTGAAGATGGGCGATCCGCTGGTCGCCGGCACTGAACTCGGTCCGATGATCGACGAGAAGGCGGCAGGACGCGCCGAGGAATGGGTGCGCACCGCCGAGGCGAACGGTGCGACCGTCCTCACCGGTGGCAAGGCGCATGATCGCTTCTTCGAGCCGACCGTGATCGAGAACGCGAACAAGGACGACTTCGTGTGCTCGCGGGAGGCGTTCGCGCCGCTGGTCACGATCTTCCCGGTGAAGAGCTTCTCCGAAGGCATCGAGCGGCTCAACGACTCCGAGTATGGGTTGCAGGCCGGCATCTTCTCGAACCGCCTGGAACAGGCCCTGACCGCCTTCGAGCGGGTCGAAGCGGGCGGTGTCATCATCAACGATGTCCCGACGTATCGCATCGACCACATGCCATATGGCGGCGTGAAGTCCTCCGGTCTCAGCCGGGAGGGCGTCCGCTACGCGATCGAGGACATGACGGAGCCGCGCCTGATGGTGCTGAACCGGCTCGATTCGCAGAAGCTCCCGTAACGAAGGGGAGAGGTAAGAGAAGTGAGATGGGTATCTGGGCCAGTGGTGTTCCGGATGCCTGCATTGGGTGGGCTCGGGAGCGCAGAGCGATCTATCGACCCTTACTCCTCATACCGAATCCGGGTGAAGGGTGGGTGTCTGGATGCCTGGCTTGACGGGTAGTGAGGCCGGACCGACACGGGGTCGGTCCGATGCCATCATCCTTCGGGATCGCTCCCCATGCACTGCCAGACCAGTCCTCTCACTTCTCTCGCCTCTCCCCTCCGGCCTCACTTCTCGACGAGACTGCGCAACTCCGCGAGGTTCATGCGGTCGAGGTCGCCTGAGGCGTCCTTCTCCGTCTCCAGGATGCCCGGCAGGCCGGCAAGGCGTGAATCGTTCACGAAGTGGCGGAAGCCCTCCGGACCGATCTCGCCCTTGCCGATCGCATCATGGCGATCCTTGTTCGATCCCAACGGGTTCTTCGAATCGTTCAGGTGCAGAACCCGCAGGTATGGGATGCCAATAACGTCGTCGAAGTGCCCCATCGTCTCCGCGTACTGCTCCGGCGTCCGGAAATCGTAGCCGGCCGCGAAGATATGGCAGGTGTCGAGGCAGACGCCGACCCGCGACTTGTCCTCCACCAGATCGATGATCGCCGCGATCTCCTCGAACGTCCGCCCGAGTGCCGTGCCCTGCCCGGCTGTCGTCTCCAGCAACGTGATCGTCTTGTTGTCCGGGATCGCGTCGAAAATCTCGTTCAGCGATTGCGCGAACCGGGCAATACCTGCCTCGACGCCCGCACCGGTATGCGCGCCCGGATGCGTCACGAGATTCGGAACGCCCAGTTCATCGGCCCGCATGAGTTCTTCCCGGAAAGCGGGAATCGACTTCGCCAGGATGTCCTCCTTCGGCGAGGCGAGGTTGATCAGGTACGAGTCGTGAATGACCAGCAGGCGGGGATCGATGCCCATCGCCTCGCGCCCCGCGTGGAAGGACTCCACCACTGCCGGGTCGAGTGGCTTGGCCTGCCATTGCCGCTCGTTCTTGGAGAAGAGCTGGATCGACGTCGCCCCGACCTCCTCAGCGCGGGCGAACACCTTGTCGACACCCCCCGACGCCGAGACGTGGGAGCCAAACTCCAGAGACTTCGTCATGATCTTCTCCTGATTCATGCGGCGTATTCGTACATCCGTTCAGGGTCCCATTCTCCCCCACAGATGTACGTACAGGCAAGGCCGCCGGCAATCAGGACGCGATCAGGTCTGCCAGCGCTCCGGTATTATGTCCAACCACGACCGCGCCATCCTTGATGACCAGCGGACGGCGCAGCAGGGTCGGTTCCTCCAGCATCAGGTCCAGCAGCGCGTCATCGTCCAGCGCATCGATCTCTGCCGACCGCGCCTTGTAGACCTTGCTCCGCACCGAAAGGATCTCCCGGGGCGTCAGACCGGCCCGGGTGAGAACATCCTTCAACTCATCCCGCGTGAAACGGTTGCGGAAGTAGTCACAGCTCTCGAACTCCACGCCGGAATCCTTCAGTTGCTCGACCGTCTTGCGGCACGAGGTACAGGAGGTATAGATGTATGCCTCGATCATGGTTCGCTCCGTGATGTAGGGGTAGGACTTTCGGGCTACCCCAATGCATGCTAGACTTTGCCAGCCCTCGACTGCCACCGGCCCATTGGGACTCACGCCGGTGCACCGATCATCCGTCCGGGAGTCATCGTGAGCGAGTCGTCATCCACTGCCAATCCGACCACCACCGCGCCCACTGCGACGTCCCGGGAGTCCGTGTCGGTGGTCATCCCCGTTTACAACGAGCAGGACCGCATCGGCGATGCGTTGACCGCTGTCTGGACGTACTTCCACGACCTCGGAACCGATGCCGAGATCATCGTGGCGGATGATGGGAGTTCCGACAACACGACGGTGATCGCCTCGGCCTATGCCGCGGACCATCCCGGCATCCGCATCCTGAAGCTGGCACATGGCGGGAAGGCAAAAGCGGTCCTCGCGGGCCTTCACGCCTCCACGCGTCCGATCGCGGGCTTCATGGACGTCGATCTCGCAACGCCGCTCTCGACCTGGCAGGCCTGCCGCGACGCCTTCGCCAATGGCTACGATATCGCCATCGCCTCGCGGGAAGGCGTCGGTGCCGTGCGGGTCGGGGAACCGCACTACCGGCACGTCATGGGACGCGTCTTCAACGGGATGGTCCGCCTGCTGCTGCTGCCCGGCATCGACGACACGCAGTGCGGCTTCAAGTTCTTCACGCATCACGCGCTGGAGACGATCATTCCTCGCTGCCAGCTCTACACCGAGCATGATGTGACCACCCAACCGCGCGTCACCGCCTTCGACGTGGAACTCCTCTACATCGCGCGTCGGCAGGGATTGCGTATTTCGGTGGTGCCGATCACCTGGCATTACGGCCAGCAGAGCAAGGTGAACCCCATCCGCGACACGATCCAGAACTTCCGCGACGTGCTCGCTGTCCGCATGAACGGCTGGCGCGGCAAATACGCGTAGCGAGACGAGGGGAGAGGCGAGAGGAGTGAGCAATGAGGCTGCTCATTTCTCTTCCCTCTCATTGGTTCATCCGGGTTTGGCTCGGACCGACACGGGGTCGGGCCCTACATCCGGCATTACGTAGGGCCCGACCCCGTGTCGGTCCGGACGCCAAACAGCATCACGTCAGGCGAGGCGGACCCTCACATCCCTCCCGCCTACCTCCGCGAGAACTGACGCTCCAACTCCATCTGCGACATGTGCAGCATCGTCGGGCGGCCGTGCCCGCAGGCGCGCGGTTGGCGCGTGCGTTCGAGCTGGGAGACGAGTTCGCGCATCTCGGGGAGTGACAGCGCCTGACCCGCCCGGATCGACGTGTGGCAGGCCGCGCTGATCGCCACGGACTCCAGCCACGACGTTCCCGCCCCCCCCTCCGCCAGTTCGCCGAGGATGTCGTGGATGCGCTCGGCGATGTCCACGCGCTGCACCAGCGCCGGAATCGCCCGGATCACCACCGACTGCTCCCCGAAGCGTTCAACCTCGAAGCCGATCGCGTTCAGTTCTTCGGAGGACCGCTCGAAGGCGGTGAGTTCGTGCGGCGCGAGCTCCACCACCAACGGATCGAGCATCGGCTGCCGATCCACCGACTTCGCGGCCATCTGATCCTGGATCTTCTCGTACATGATCCGCTCGTGGGCGGCATGCTGGTCGATCATGAACATGCCGTCTGGCCCCTCGGCGATGATGTACGTTCCT
Organism: Thermomicrobiales bacterium; assembly: GCA_049840815.1. Taxonomy (GTDB): domain Bacteria; phylum Chloroflexota; class Chloroflexia; order Thermomicrobiales; family UBA6265; genus JASGDN01. Next base: position 110,789 of record JASGJI010000012.1, read on the forward strand.
CCCACCTGACCCAGCACCCGCATCATCGGCACGCCCGACGGATGGGCCACAGCTGGCGTCAGGGTCGAGGCGTCCTCCGGCGGCAGCTGGGAGCGATGGGTCTCTGGCAGCGGGAAGGGATCGCGCGTGCGGGGCGTGGTCTGGATGTCCGGGAAGGCGACCTGGTTCATGGGAGTCGGGCGCTGGAACCCCGGTCCCTCACTGAACCGCACCTCGGGAAGGATGTCCTGCGTCTGCTGAAGCAGGGCCTGATGCGTCGCCCGGGAGACCGCTCGGGCGACCCGGCGTTCATCGACAAACTTCACCTCGGCCTTCGTCGGATGGACGTTGACATCGACCTCGGACGGATCGAGCGCGATGCGAACCATCGTCAGCGGATGGCGGCCCACCATGATGAGGCTGTGATAGGCCTCCTCCAACGCATATTGCAGCGCCCGATGCTGCACCATCCGCCCGTTCACGAAGAAGAACATCGACTGACGGTGCGAGCGCGTGACGCGCGGCGAACTGACCCAGCCAGAAACCTCGACGCCATCGACCGCCGCCTCCGAATCGAGAGGCTCCAGTCGCAAGGCCTCCCCGGCGAGTTCGGTGCCGAAGACGCCGATGGCGGCCGAGATATCGTCACCTTGCCCGTCCGTGGTGAGCACGCGGCGGCCCTCCGAGACAAGCGACCAGCGGATATCGCTGCGCTCGCAGGCGTACGCGCCAATCATCCGGGAGATGTAGGTCGATTCGGTGCCCGGCTGACGGAGGAACTTGCGGCGAGCCGGGACATTCGCGAAGAGGTCCTCCACCACGACGGTCGTGCCACCGCGCGCGGCGATGGGATACACCGGATGGACTGTGCCGAAATCGAGCAGGATGCGTGATCCCGCGTTCGCTGCCGGTTCAGCAGTGGAGATTTCCAGCCTCGCCACCGCGCCGATGCTCGGCAGCGCCTCGCCCCGGAATCCCAGCGTGTGCAGCGTGTCGAGGTCGTCGAAGGATGTGAGCTTGGAGGTCGCATGGCGCTGGACGGCGAGGGAGAGCGACTCGGCAGACATGCCGGAGCCGTTGTCCGAGACGCGGATCAGGCGCGATCCGCCCTCCTCGACCTCGACGGCGATCTCGGTCGCGCCGGCGTCGATCGCGTTCTCGATCAGCTCCTTGACGACGGAGACGGGTCGTTCGACCACTTCGCCGGCGGCGATCTTGCCGATGGTTTCGGGTGAGAGCATTCGTACGGTCATAGAGCAGTCGCATTCCGAGGGTGAACCGAGGGACCAGGCATCCGGCGACACGCCGGAGGGATGTCATACCGTAGCACGCATCGGGCCTTCGTTGACCGGTCATCGGGCGAGGCGATCTACTCCACGACGGTGCCATCCGGCGGGATCAGCACGTCGACATCGGCGGCAGTCACGATACGCCCCCGCGAATGGACCGAGACACCGACCGCACCAGGCGCGAAAAGCCGCCACTCCGCGCTGAGGCCCCGGCTGATGCCGATCCTCGGACTGGCCGCGACCGCATGCGGTGGGTCGACCCGGTCCCCGCCGGGATTTCGCCACAGCGAGAACACATCGTCGGCGAGCAGGTCGCGGCCAACGTCATCAAGGCGCACCGCGAAGGCCTGGGTGAGCACGCCGGGTCCGGTCGCGAGCGTTCGCGCCTTCGGGCCACGCCGCGCCGCCATCGCATCGAGACCATCCAGCGGCGCGATGCCGCGAATGAGGATGCCGCCCGTCTTCCCCGGCTCATGAGCGACGATGTTCAGCATCGTGTGGATACCGTAGGAACGATAGACATAGAGCCTCCCCGGCGTGGCGGAGAGCAATGTCCGCGCAGCCTTCATGCGCGCAGCATGGGAGGCGAGGTCGGTCGGACCGGCGTAGGCCTCGACCTCCACGATCCGCCCGGAGACCGTCGCGCCATCCCGGTTGGAGGTCAGGATCGTGCCCTGCGCGACGAGGTCGAACGCCACCCGCACGGGATGACGTTCGAACCAGGTCCGATCGAGGATGCGCGTTGGGTCGTCCGTCACAGTCTACCCAAGCGCCGCGATCCGCGCTTCGAGCAACGCGATCTGCTCCGTGGCGCGGGCGAGACGGTCGCGCTGCACCTGCACGACGTTCTCCGGAGCGCGGGCAATGAACGACTCGTTGCCGAGTTGCTTCTCGGCGCGCCCCTTCTCGGCAACGGCTTCGTCCAGTTCCTTCTGCAGGCGATCGCGTTCCGCCGAGAGGTCGACCATGTCGGCCAGCGGCAGCGACGCCACCACCGGCCCTGCGAGAACCGTCAGGGCGCGATCGCGATGCTCCGATGCTCCCGGCAGGAAGTGGAGGTGCGCGTCGTCGATACGGGCGAGGAAGCCGATCTCGGCACGGGCGCTCTCCAGCGCGGTCGTCATCTCGCCCGCCCAGATGTCGGCGCTGATCCAGCGGGCGGGTTCCACGCCAGCCTCCGTCCGCGCGTTGCGGATGCCGCGCACCAGATCGGTGAGCGTGCCGAACTCACGCTCGCAGGCGAGGTCCGGCGCCCCCGCGACCGGCCACGGCGCGGTCATGATGGTGTTGCCGACGTGCGGCACCTGCTGCCACAGCGCCTCGGTGATGAACGGCATGAACGGATGGAGCAGCCGCAGTGAACGCTCGATGGTGAAGGCGAGCACCTGCGCGACCGTCCCGGCGTCCGGATGATCGTCACGCTGGCGGACCTTCGCCGCCTCGATGTACCAGTCGCAGAGTTCGGTCCAGATGAACTCGTTGATCTGGCGGCCAGCTTCGCCGAAGAGATACGCCTCCAGCAGCCGCGTCGTCTCCGCGGTCACGTCATCAAGGCGGCTAAGGATCCAGCGGTCGGCCAGGGCGAGATCGCCGGCCGGGCGAGCCGGACCTTCGGCATCCATCGCGATCTCATGCTCGCCGATGCTGCGAAGGGCGAAGCGCGTGGCGTTCCAGAGCTTGTTGCCGAAGTTGCGGCTGGCCTCCACCTTCGGGATGCTCAGGCGGCTGTCGTTTCCCGGCGAGGCCTGCGTCACCAGCGTGTAGCGAAGGGCGTCCGCGCCGTACTGTGACGTGACCTCGATCGGGTCGATCACGTTGCCCTTGGTCTTGCTCATCTTCGCGCCCTCGATGTCGCGAACGATGCCGTGGAGGTAGACGGTGTGGAACGGCACCTCGCCCATCAACTCCATGCCGAAGAAGACCATACGCGCGACCCAGTTGAAGATGATCTCGTAGCCGGTCTCCATCACGGAGCCAGGGTAGAAGCGGCGCAGATCGTCCGTCTGGTCCGGCCAGCCCAGCGTGGACATCGGCCAGAGCCCGGAGCTGAACCACGTGTCCAGCACGTCCGGGTCCTGCGTCACCGCGCCACCGCAGGACGGGCAGGCGTCCAGGTGCTCCTCGGTGGTGGCGTGGACTTCCCCGCAGTCGGCGCACGTCCAGACCGGAATGCGATGTCCCCACCAGATCTGGCGGGATATGCACCAGTCGTGGATGTTCTCCAGCCAGTTGTCGTAGATGCCCTTGAAACGCTCCGGCACGAACGTGAGGCGGCCATCCTGCGCGGCGGCGTAGGCCGGAGACGCGAGCTGCTTCATGCTCACGAACCATTGCTTGCTGATCATCGGCTCGACGATGGTGTCGCAGCGGTCGCAGTGGCCAACGCTGTGCGTGTGCGGTTCGGTCTTCACCAGGAAGCCCTGCTCGTCCAGCGCCGCCACCACGGCCTTGCGGGCATCGGCGATCTTCATGCCATCGAAACGCCCGGCGACCTCGTTCATGGTGCCGTTCAGGTTCATGACGGTGATCGACGGGAGGTCGTGGCGCTGCCCGATCTCGAAGTCGTTCGGATCGTGCGCCGGGGTCACCTTCACCGCCCCGGAGCCGAAGGCGCGGTCCACATGCTCATCGGCCACGATCGGGATCAGGCGCTCGGTGAGCGGCAGGGCAATCAGCTTGCCGATCAGGTGCTGGTAGCGCTCGTCTTCCGGATGCACGGCCACGGCGGTATCGCCGAGCATCGTCTCCGGGCGCGTGGTGGCGACGACGATCCGCTCATCCGTGCCCTGGATCGGGTACGACAGGTGCCAGAGGGACGACTGCTCGTCGCGGTGCTTCACCTCCAGGTCGGAGAGAGCCGTCTGGCAACGCGGACACCACGAGATGAGGCGCTCGCCGCGATAGATGAGCCCCTTGTCATAGAGGTGCTTGAAGGCGTAGCGCACGGCGCGGGCGGGACCGGGGTCCATCGTGAAGGCAAAGCGGGACCAGTCGGCGGACGCTCCCAGGAGCTTCATCTGCTCGCGGATCTGGGGCCGCACGGAGTCCATGTAGTCCCACACGGTCGCCTCGAAGCGCTCGCGCCCGAGATCCTGCCGCGTGAGGCCATCCTTGGCAATCTCCTTCTCCACCACCCACTGTCCGGCGATGCCAGCGTGATCGGCGCCTGGCATCCAGAGGGTCGGTTCGCCCATCATGCGGTGCCAGCGGGTCATGATGTCCTCCACTGCCACGAAGAGGGCGTGGCCCACATGGAGGACGCCAGTGACGTTGGGCGGCGGCATGATGATGACGAACGGCTTCTTCCCGTTCGCCTCCTCCTCGCTGATCGGCGCGAAGAGGCCCTGACCGTCCCACCAGTCGTAGACGCCGCGTTCGATGGCGGCGGGCTCATAGGCCTTGGCGAGCTCATCGCCGGAGGACCACGCCGGAGTGGTGGATGTCGTTGGTGATGCTGTCGTGATGTCGGTGGCCATGATGCTCATCCTCCACGGGTCTGGCTGCGGGGCAACCTGTCGCCCGCACGTCGTCCGGGCAACAAAAAACGTCCTGACATTGCGTCAGGACGGGTATCCAGATACAAGGATTCTCCCGCGGTACCACCTGTCTTCGGCATCCGCTCCCGGACGCCGCTCTCATCCTCGCGCTATCGGGCGGACCCGTCCTCCCCTACGCAGCGATGCCCGTTTGCACGCCTTCAGAGAAGCTCCTCCTAGGTGACGTTCGGTGCGATTCGATCCGCCGGGGCTCTCAGCCGCTGACCCAGGCTCTCTTTGGGCGATGCCCGCACCTACTCCTCCCGATCACAGGATTATGAACAGTATGCAGCGTTCATGATGATCCATCAAGCGCGCTGGCCGACACGTCCGGAGCGTCGAGCGGCCGGAACAGGATGACGATAGAGAGGCGTGGACTCCTGCGCCCGTTCATTCCGGAGAAATGCGGACAGAACCAGACAGGCGAGCGTGTGACAATGCGACACCAGGGGGTGTACGTGCATGCGTGCCGCATGGTACACTGACCCAATGCGATCGTTTGTTCGGATCGCATTTCGTGTGTTCGTCACGTCCCCCGACGCGCCGGTCCACGAGCCATCCTCCGCATCCCGCCCCGCCCGCACGAAGCCGCCTGCAGCAAGGCATCGCGCGGACACCGCATGTTCAGCCAGTGAGCCAGCCAGCGCCCTGGGGGAGCCGTCCATGCCGCCTGAGAACTCCTATATCAGCGTCCGCGGCGCACGCGAACACAACCTCAAGAACATCGACGTCGATATTCCCCGGAACAAACTGGTGGTGCTGACCGGCCTTTCTGGTTCCGGCAAGTCATCGCTCGCCTTCGATACCATCTTCGCCGAGGGCCAGCGCCGCTACGTCGAGTCGCTCTCGGCCTACGCGCGCCAGTTCCTCGGGCAGATGGAGAAGCCGGACATCGACCACATCGATGGTCTCTCCCCCGCCATCTCCATCGACCAGAAGGGCACCAGCCGCAACCCACGCTCGACCGTGGGCACGGTGACGGAGATCTTCGACTACATGCGCCTCCTCTGGGCGCGGGTCGGCCACCCCCATTGCCCGAACTGCGGTCGGCCCATCTCGCAACAATCCGTGCAGCAGATGGTCGATCAGGTCCTCGCCCTGCCCGATGGCTCCCGCATCATGGTGATGGGGCCGATCATTCGCGACCGGAAGGGTGAGCACGTCGCCACCCTCGAAGAGGTGCGGCGGCAAGGCTTCGTCCGCGTCCGGATCGACGGAGAAGTCAAGGAACTGGACGAGCCGATCAAGCTCGCCAAGACGAAGAAGCACTCCATCGACGTCGTCGTGGACCGCCTCGTCGTTCGGCAGCCGGAGGGCGAGGAAGCAGATCTCGCCGATCATCCGGATCGCGTCCGCCTGATCGACTCGATGGAAGTCGCCCTGCGCATGGCCGGCGGCAGCGCCATCGTGCAGGTCGTGGACGGCGAGGAGCTGGAGTTCTCCGAGCACTTCGCCTGCCCGCACTGCGGCCTCTCCTTCGGCGAACTCGAACCGCGCAATTTCTCCTTCAACTCGCCCCACGGCGCCTGCCCGGAGTGCACCGGTCTCGGCACCACGATGGAGTTCGATCCAGAACTGGTACTGCCGAATCGCAACCTCACCATCGCACAGGGGGCGATCGTGCCGTGGATGCGCAGCGGCATGGAGAACTCCAGCTGGTATGCAGCCCTGCTGGAGGCCGTCGCCGAGAAGTACCATTTCTCGCTGCACGATCCCATCAAGGACCTCTCCGCCGAGGCGCTCGGCGTCATCCTCTATGGATCGAACGCGGAACCCGTCACCGCGCAATATGCCGCCAAGAACGGGCGCACGCGGTCGTACAGCGTCGTCTTCGAGGGGGTCATCCCGAACCTGAAGCGCCGCTATGCGCAGACGCAATCCGACTGGGTGAAGGAGGACATCGAGCGCTTCATGTCCACCCGCCCCTGCCCGGTCTGCCACGGCGCGCGCCTGAAGCCGGAGATCCTCGCCGTCACCGTCGATGGGCAGTCCATCGTCGATGTCAGCCGGATGCCGGTTCACGATGCGCTGGCGTGGGCGAATCGCCTCGGGATCGAGCCGGGGCAGGAAGGCTCCGTCCTCAACGAGCGCGAATATCTCATCGCACGGCAGATCATGAAGGAAATCCGGGAGCGACTCGGCTTCCTGCTCGATGTCGGCCTGAACTACCTCACCCTCGAACGCTCGGCCAACACGCTCTCCGGCGGCGAGGCCCAGCGCATCCGCCTCGCCACCCAGATCGGGTCGAGCCTGATGGGCGTGCTCTACATCCTCGACGAACCGAGCATCGGCCTCCACCAGCGCGACAACGCCCGGCTTATCAAGACGCTCGAACGCCTGCGCAACATCGGCAACACCCTGATCGTGGTCGAGCATGACGAGGACACCATGCGGGCCGCGGACTGGATCGTGGACATCGGCCCCGGAGCAGGCGTCCACGGTGGGTATGTCGTCGCCGAAGGCACGATGGACGACATCGCGAATACGCCCGGCTCCGTCACCGGTGACTTCCTGAGCGGACGCCGCCAGATCCCGGTCCCCACCGTGCGCCGACCGGGCAACGGGAAGGAGATCGTGGTGCGGGGCGCGCGGGAGAACAACCTGCGCGACGTGACCGTGCGCTTCCCGCTCGGCACCTTCACCTGCATCACCGGCGTCTCCGGCTCCGGCAAGAGCTCGCTCATCACGGACACGCTCTACAAGAAACTCGCGCAGGAGCTCCACCGCGCGAAGGACAAGCCGGGCGCGCACGATGCGATCGAGGGCATCAAGCACCTCGACAAGGTGATCGACATCGACCAGAGTCCGATCGGCCGCACGCCGCGCTCGAATCCGGCGACATACACGGGCCTCTTCACCCCCATCCGCGAACTCTACGCCTCCATGCCGGAGTCGAAGGTGCGCGGCTACAAGGCCGGTCGCTTCTCGTTCAACGTGAAGGGTGGCCGCTGCGAGGCCTGCAAGGGCGAAGGGATCATCCAGATCGAGATGAACTTCCTGCCCGATGTCTTCGTGCCCTGCGAAGTCTGCCACGGCGCGCGATACAACCGGGAGGCGCTGGAGATCCAGTACAAGGGCAAGTCCATCGCCGACGTGCTGGACATGACCGTGTCGCAGGGCCTGGAGTTCTTCGAAAACGTCCCCGCGCTGAAGAACAAGTTGCAAACGCTGGAGGATGTCGGCCTCGGCTATGTCAAGCTCGGGCAGCCGGCGACGCAGCTCTCCGGTGGTGAGGCACAACGCGTCAAGCTCGCCAGCGAGCTTTCCCGCCGCGCGACTGGCCGCACGATGTACATCCTCGACGAGCCGACGACCGGCCTCCACTTCGCGGATATCGAGAAGCTGCTCGCCATCCTCCAGCGACTGGCGGACGGCGGCAACACGGTGGTCGTGATCGAGCACAACCTGGACGTCATCAAGTCGGCGGACTGGCTGATCGACCTCGGTCCGGAAGGCGGCAGTGGTGGTGGCGAGATCATCGCGGTCGGCACGCCGGAGGACATCGCGGCGACTCCGGAATCCCACACTGGCGAGTTCCTGCGGCCAATGCTGCCGGAACTCGCCCTCGCGGCGGACTGATATACCGACCCGAAGGGCGCGGGATGGTAATGTCACGTCACCAAGGCACACTGAGGGAATCGGCGAACCCTTGTGGTTCGCCCTGCGTCGTGGTCCGAAACTCGATCGAACCACGACGTAGGGCAGCCTTCGCAACTGCGCCCGGTGGCCGAGCGAAGCGAAACGCCCCCTGCGAAGCCGGAACCCGGGGTTGGCGCGGCAAGGGCATCGTCCACAACGCCAGCGAGCACCCCTCCAGCCCAGGGGCAATCGGACTGAAGCAGCGCGACACATTGGTCGCGCCGTACGAACGACCGGTCTCGGGCAGCGTCGCGGCTACCGTGACGCAGATGGAGGCCACCGTGAGCAGCCCCCTTGCATCGCCTTGACACCAACCTGCCGATTCGCCTAATCCACGACTTAACACGATGTCAACGTCCGTGCTGTTGTATCAGCGGGGATCGGGTGCTAGTATCCATAATGAGGCTTTCCGCTGGTTGCACCCGGTTCCTGGTGCGAAGGCAACCGCAGCAACCCTGACCATGAAGGACGTTGGCAGGGTGAAGAACGCCGTACTCGTGCTCAATCAGAACTACGAACCGCTGAACGTCTGCAATCTTCGTCGTGCCCTCGTGATGGTGATCGATGGGAAAGCGGAAATCCTCGAGGCTGGCTCCCGCGGGATCGCCAGCACGTCGAACGTGTTCGACGCCCCCTCCGTCATCCGCCTCTGCTACATGATCCGTCGTCCGCGTCCCCGCGTGAAGCTCACGCGCAGGGAGGTGTTCATTCGCGACGGCTACACCTGCCAGTACTGCGGTCGCCAGGGCCACGAACTCACCATAGACCACGTCATTCCCCGCTCACGCGGGGGTCTTCATTCCTGGGACAACGTGGTTTCGGCCTGCCGCGCCTGTAACCATCGCAAGGGCGGCAAGAGCGTGGCCGAGGCGCGGATGCTCCTGAACAAGCAACCGCACGAACCGCGCGCTGGCATGTACTACACCATCGAGAGGCGGGTCGACACCTCGATCCACGACGATTGGCAGAAGTTCCTCCCTGGATTCACGCCCATCGGCGCTCCCCAGGCCGGTTCCGCCGGCTCTAGTCGCCCCGCGTAAGGCGGGGCGAGCAGGGGTTCTCCACCCAGGCGGGCCGGCAGATCGGCCCGCCACCCCATCGCGTCCACAGTGACTCGCTCGCATTCCCCTTGCGTGGGGCATACTTTCCCGAGCCCTCGCGGCATGCCGTGGCATGACCGCGTTTCCTGTTGCCATGCCTGCCATCGCAGACGAAAGGACCACCCAGCCGTGCTGGACATCCGCCTCATCCGTGAGAACCCCGAAGATATTCGCGCCAAACTCGCGAAGAAGAACGTCGACGCCCCGATCGCCGAGATCCTCGGCCTCGACGAACAGCGCCGAGCCCTCCTCGGCGAAGTCGAAGCGCTCAAGAATCGCCGCAACGAAGGCAGCAAGATCGTCGGACGCACGAAGGACGCCGACGAGCGCAATCGCCTCATCGCCGAGATGAAAGCCATTGGCGATGACATCACCGCACTCGATGAGCGTGTCCGCACCACCGACGAGACACTGCGCGACCTCCTCCTCGGCATTCCGAACATCCCGGACGACGACGTTCCCGTCGGCAAGGACGAGTCGGCCAACGTGGTCGAATGGGAACGCGGCGAGAAGCGCGAGTTCGCGTTCACCCCGAAGCCACACTGGGAGATCGCCGAGCAGCTCGGCATCATCGACTTCGAACGCGGCATCAAGGTCGCCGGCGCGCGTGGGTACATGCTGCGGGGAGACGGCGCGCGTCTCCAGCGCGCGATCATCGCCTGGATGCTCGATGTCCATACGCGGCGCCACGGGTACAGCGAGGTCGCCCCGCCCTACATGGTGACGGCGGAAACGCTCATCGGCACCGGGAGCCTTCCGAAGTTCGCCGACACGCTCTATCACGACCATCAGGACGACAAGTGGCTGATTCCGACCGCCGAGGTGCCGGTCACGAACATGTATCGTGACGAGATTCTCGATGAGAAGGAACTCCCGATCTATCACACCGCCGCGACGCCCTGCTTCCGGCGCGAGCAGATCTCGGGCGGGCGCGACGTGCGCGGCATCAAGCGCGTGCTCCAGTTCGACAAGGTCGAGCTGGTGAAGTTCGTCCACCCTGACAAGGGCGAGGAAGAGCTGGCGCGGCTGATGAACGAGGCGTTCTACATCGTCGACCAGCTGGGCATCCCCTACCGCCTGCTGAACCTCTCGACCGGCGACATGACCTTCTCGTCGGCCCACACCTACGACATCGAGACGTGGGCGCCGGGTTCGGGCGAGTGGCTGGAGATCTCGTCGTGCTCGCTCTTCCGCGACTACCAGGCGCGACGGGCAAACCTCCGCTTCCGCTCGGAGGAGACGGGCAAGACGCAGTTCCTCTACACGCTCAACGGCTCGGCGCTGGCCCTGCCGCGCACGATCATCGCGATCCTGGAGAACTTCCAGCGCGAGGATGGCCGCGTGGACATCCCGACCGTCCTGCAGCCGTATATGGGCGGCCAGCAGGTCATCGGCGAGCAACCGGCACCAGGACCGGCCAAGCACCTGGCGTAGCGCCAGCGGATGCGTCCAATCCGAGACTGACACACGAGGCGTCGCCCTGAATCGGCGACGCCTCGTGTCGTTTTTCAAGGCAGGCGCAAATGGCATCAACGCGCGCCTTCAGGGCGTTCCACCAGCGGAGGATGTAATGAGCGAATACCAGTACTACGAGTTCCGCGCCGTCGATCGTCCGCTCTCCCGTGACGACCAGCTGGACATCCGCCGCGTTTCCAGCCGGGCGCGGATCACCGATCGCTCCTTCGTCAATCACTACGACTTCGGAGACTTCAAGGGCGATACGTGGGAGTTCATGGAGCGCTGGTTCGATCTGCACGTCTACGTCGCGAACTGGGGGACGCGGCGACTGATGATCCGCCTCCCGAAGGGGAGCATTCCCCAAGGGACCCTCGATCGCCTGATCATGAGCGTGGACGAGTTCGAGTACCGCCACGCCGGCAATCACCTCATCATCTCGGTGACACAGCACGTGGGGGACATCGCAGATGACGACTGGCTGCTCGACGACGATGCATACCTCACCGCCCTCGCCCCGCTGCGGGACGATCTCATGCGCGGCGATCTCCGCATGCTCTACCTCGTCTGGCTGATTGGTTTTGCCTATGAGGCGTACGACAAGGATGCCGAGGAGCCGTTGAGCGGGGTTGGCCCGCTCTCCCCGGCACTCACGGCGTTTGCCGACTTCTTCATGATCGACCGCGCCCTTCTCACTGCCGCGGCGGAATACCCAGCAACGCTTGCAGCGCCAGTTTCGCCATCGCGGGCGAAACAGATCGTGGCCGCGCTCTCCGACAAGGAGAAGACCGACTATCTCCTCCGCCTGCTGAAGAACGATCCGACCGCATCGCATGCGCTGAACGCCCTGGTTCGGGAGCGAGCCGAACCGGCGAAGTCGCCGCCCCCCACCGCCTTCGTACCGTTGGCGAGCTGATGGACGCCGCCGCCCGTCATCGCGAGCGACGCTGAACGACGAGGACATCGCAGACCCCTGGTAGCAGGGATATGCGACGGCATCATGCAGTGTTACCTTTATGGTGGGTTGGCGGGGAGGGTGGGATTCGAACCCACGGTCGGTTGCCCGACGACGGTTTTCAAGACCGCTCCAATCGTCCACTCTGGCACCCCCCCGGGTGTGGTGCCATTCTAGCATCAGGCGGATATGTGTTCCGCTCGGTCCTGCCGGTGTCCTGTCGCATTCCCAGGGATTGAGGTTCCCATGTCCACATCGACCATCGTTTCCCAACGCCAACCTGTCCCGTTCCTGATCAGGGTGATCTGGTTCTTTGTGGTCGGCTGGTGGCTTTCCGGTGTCTTCATCGTCGCCGGGTATCTGCTCACTGCGTCGATTATCGGCATGCCAATCGGCTTCTGGTTCCTGAACCGCGTGCCGCAGGCGCAGACGCTCCGCATGCGGAACAACGACCTTGTCGTCACCCAGTCCGATGGCATCACATTCCTGCGCGAGACCGAGCAGGAGCAACTGCCGTGGCCAATCCGGGCGATCTGGTTCCCGTTCGGCCTCGTGCTCGGCGCGGTGTGGCTGGCGATCGCCTGGGCGCTGGGTGCCGCGATCATCACGCTGCCCATCTCGATCTGGATGATCAACCGCGCCCCGGAGGTGATCACGCTCCAGCGCCATTGATTTTCGGGAATGGATGGACGCGGCGAGACGGATTCTGGTAGACTCCCTCTCGCTGTTGGGGAGATGGCCGAGTGGTTGAAGGCGCTCGCCTGCTAAGCGAGTGTAGGGGTAATGCCCCTACCGAGGGTTCGAATCCCTCTCTCTCCGCCTCACCAACAGCAGCGCAAGACATGAGCCTCCGATGGGTTGGCAAAGCGTCACGAGATCGGGTATAGTCTCCTGCGTCGCGCAAGACGCGCTCGTAGCTCAGGGGATAGAGCGTTGGGTTGCGGACCCAAAGGCCGCAGGTTCGAATCCTGCCGAGCGTACCAAAGTATTGTTACTCGAATATGCGATCTGTGAACACAGTCCACGTTCCCGCGAATGAACGCCACCGAGCAATTGCTCGGTGGCGTTTTCATGTGTGGCGCTGCCCCGATTCCGCCACCAAGGGTTGGCGTTGGGTGTCCGTCGTCGCCTAATGCCCATCGTCGTCGATCCAGATCTGCAGAGTGATGACGAAGCCGCCGACATCGAAGGGAGAGGGATTCTTCGTTCCTACCGCTAAGGCGAAACCCTCTCGTCTACCGCGAGATGCCATGGCGTCTCCCGACAAGCAATCCATCAGCACCCTAAACGGCGAGGCCCCATCAAGGGTCAGGAGACCCCACTGTACTTCGCCCAAGCCCCATATAGCACGGCCTAGTATTGGCCTCTCTGTTCTCGGCGCCCAAAATCTGGATCAAGGCACGTGTGGGGTCGTATGTGAACGATGTAACTATCCGTTCGGCAGTCCACGACGCCCCCGAGCCGATAGGAGCAACATGACCAAGATCCCATTTCGTACACATTGTTTTTCTATCCGCAATCCATGTAGAGTCGTGTTAGGCAGGCACGCTTGCTGGCTGGTATATCGTGCTCCGCCAGGTGGGAAACCCCTCGTTGGAACAACTCGTCTTCCCGAATCACGATGCGGTGACGACGGGCATGCTTTGTCGTTACACACGAATTCGGGGTGAGTGGGGCTGCGGTACCGCGACAGTCCGGCCACTGCATCGTCCGGTCAGGATGCGCTGGCGTGCTGAATCTTCGTTCTCTGGTTTGGGGACTGCCAGAGCGAGGAACGGTCGAGCATCAACGTTGGGGGGAACCATGGCACTTCCAGCCGAACTAGGAGCGAGTGAACATCTGAAGATGCGCGGGTCAGCCGATCTGCGTGGTGCCGACGGCGGCGACTATGGCAATCTGCTTGCCTTTCCGGCAACCAGCGAGGACGCCATCGGCACCGCAAACGATCGAGCCGTCGAGACGATGCGCCATCCGGGGAGAATCTATCCGTATGCCAAGTATGCGATCGATGTCGTGGCGGCCTCGATCCTCTTCATTCTCGTCCTGCCGGTCCTGGTGATCATCGCCTTTGCAATCGCGTTGACGTCGCCCGGAGGTGTCTTCTTCCGACAAACCCGCGTCGGCAAGAACATGCGGCCGTTCCAATGCCTCAAGTTCCGCACGATGGTTCCGAATGCCGAGACAATTCTCGCGCAGGACTCCGAGCTCGCCCGCATCCATGCGCTCAACTGGAAGCTCGACAACGATCCCCGCGTGACCAAGATCGGAAAGTTCCTTCGGAAGACGAGCCTCGACGAGCTTCCACAGCTGGTGAACGTGATCAACGGCGAGATGTCGCTCATCGGGCCGCGTCCATACATGCCGAAGGAACTTTCCGACGAATTCGGCCATCACGCGGCGGCGATTACCGCCGTACGTCCAGGGATGACCGGCCTCTGGCAGGTGTCCGGTCGTGCGCATCTGACGCCACATCAGCGAATCCTGCTTGACCAGGAATATGCTTCTGCCTCCACCTTCGCACTCGATATCCAGATTGCGCTCCGAACGGTCACCGTCGTGACTATTGGCCGCGGTGCCTTCTAGCGATGGCTACTGTTTCCCACAATATCCTGCTCTATGGCATGGACTACTGGCCAGACTCCACAGGGATTGCCCCGTACACCACAGCACTTGCCGAGCACCTTCATCAGTGCGGCGATACGGTGACCGTAAAGACAGGCGTGCCGTATTACCCGAAATGGGCCGTCCCTAGCGAATACCGCCGCACGATCCGTAGATCAGAAGAGCGTCATGGCGTCATGATCCATCGTTACCGTCAGTACGTCCCAGCAAGACAATCTGCACTTCAGCGCCTCGGCTATGAAGGAAGCTTTCTCGCGAACGCCGCTCTTTCGCGGGCCGGAGACAAACCTGATGTAGTCGTAGGAATCCTGCCGGCACTCGCAGACGGTGTTCTCGCGGCGATGGCGTCGCGGCGCCACCAGGTTCCTATGGTGCTTGTTGTTCAGGACCTCATGGGTAGCGCGGCAGAGCAGTCCGGAGTTTCGGGCGGAGCCAAGGTAGCAGCAGCAACAAGCGCGCTCGAAGGGTGGATCTGCCGTCAAGCCGCAGCAATTGGCGTCGTAGCAACTGGATTTCGTGATCGCCTGATCTCGCTTGGTGTCTCCGAGGATCGGATTCACCTCACCAGAAACTGGTCGCACATAGACCAGCCAAACCTCCGCCGCGATGATGTGCGAGCACAACTTGGACTTCCGCATGATCGCTTCATTGCCCTCCATGCCGGCAACATGGGCCTCAAACAGGGTCTTGATCACGTGATCAGGACTGCCCGTCTGGCGAAAGCTTTGTCCAACGAGTATCTCTTCGTACTCATGGGGGATGGAAATCAGCGGCAGCGGCTTCAAGCCGAAGCGGCAGGACTCGACAACGTTCGTTTCATCGATCCGCAGCGCGAGGAGTTGTTTCCGAGCATCCTCGCTGCGAGCGATGCACTGCTCCTCAATCAGCTTCCAACCGTTACCGACATGTCGCTGCCAAGCAAACTGACGTCCTACTTCAGCGTTGGCAGACCGGTGGTCGCAGCGGTTTCGCGCCAGAGTGAGGCGGCCAGTGTGATTCTGGAATCGGGGGGAGGGACGTTGGTGAGTCCGACCGACCCCATGGAATTGCTCGATGAGCTCCATGCGCTTGCCGCGACACCACAACGGGCCAAGGACATTGGGGAGCGGGGCAAAGCCTATGTCGAAAGTCACCTTTCTGCCGAAGCAGGACTTTCAAGACTTGAGAATCTGATTCACGGTGTCTATCGAGCGCCGGACTCCAACATGAAGGGATATTCGGTCGCATGATTCAGAAGCGCGCGCTCATCACCGGGATTACGGGTCAGGATGGCTCCTATCTGGCCGAACTGCTGCTTGCGAAGGGCTATGAGGTCCACGGCATCATCCGCCGCTCGTCGTCGTTTTCCACCGGCCGCATTGAGCACCTCTACCATGACCCGCATGAGGCCGGTGTTCCGCTGACCCTGCACTATGGCGACCTCTCGGATTCGTCGGCGCTCTCGTCGCTGATCCATCGCGTGAAGCCGGACGAGGTCTACAACCTCGGCGCACAGTCTCACGTCGCCGTCAGCTTCGACATGCCGGAGTTCACGGCCGATGTCGTCGCGATGGGCAACCTCCGCCTGCTCGAGGCCCTCTCGACCGCCGACTGGAACCCGCGCTTCTACCAGGCCGGCTCGTCCGAGATGTACGGCAAGGTGCTGGAGACGCCACAGAAGGAGACGACCCCCTTCTACCCACGCTCACCCTACGCGGTCGCCAAGGTCTGCGCGCACCACATGACCGTGCAATACCGTGAGGCGCGCGATCTCTTCGCCTGCAACGGCATCCTCTTCAACCACGAGTCTCCCCGCCGCGGCGGGACATTCGTCACGCGCAAGGTGACGCGCGGGATCGCCCAGATCCTCGCCGGGCACGCCGACAAGGTCTACCTCGGCAACCTGGACGCCAAGCGTGACTGGGGCTACGCCAAGGAGTACGTCGAGGCGATGTGGCTGATGCTGCAACAGGACTCGCCGGACGACTACGTCGTTGCCACGGGCACGACGCAGTCCGTGCGCGACCTCGTCTCCATCGCCTTCGCGTTGGTTGACCTCGACTGGCAGGACTACGTCGGCATCGACCCGCGCTACTTCCGTCCGACCGAGGTCGATCTCCTGCTCGGCGATCCGTCCAAGGCAGCCGCGAAGCTCGGGTGGGAGCCGAAGACCTCCTTCGCCGAGCTCATCCGCCTGATGCTCGCCTCCGACCTCCGTGACGCTGGCGTTGACCTCGTCGCCTATCCGCAGCTCCGCGATGTCGTGCTCGACACGCCGAAGCCCAGCATCGCCGGCCTCGTCCGGGAGGAGGCTCGATGACCTTCTGGGAAAACAAGCGCGTGATGGTGACCGGCGGGGGCGGATTCCTCGGCCGACACGTCGTCCAGAAGCTCGAGGAACACGGCGCCGCGCCGGAGCGCATCATCGTGCCGCGCTCCGCCGAGTACGACCTCCGCACGCTCGACGGCATCGATCGCGCGCTGGCGGACGGCAAGCCGGACATCGTGATCCACCTCGCGGCGGTGGTCGGCGGGATCGGCGCGAACCGCGAGAACCCGGGCAAGTTCTTCTACGAGAACGCGATCATGGGCATCCAACTGATGGAGCAGGCCCGGCTTGCCGGCGTCGAGAAGTTCGTGACGATCGGCACGGTCTGCTCCTACCCGAAGTTCACGCCCGTCCCCTTCCATGAGGACGAGCTCTGGAACGGCTACCCGGAGGAGACGAACGCCCCTTACGGCATCGCAAAGAAGGCCCTCCTGGTGCAGGGCCAGTCCTATCGCCAGCAGTATGGGTTCAACGTGATCCATCTCATCCCGGTGAACCTCTACGGCCCCTACGACAACTTCGACCCCGCCTCCTCCCACGTGATCCCCGCGCTGATCAAGAAGTGCGTGGACGCGCGTGAGGCTGGCGACCCGTTCATCGAGGTCTGGGGCACCGGCTCCGCCTCCCGCGAGTTCATCTACGTCGAGGACGCCGCCGAGGGCATCGTGCTCGGCGCGGAGCGCTACGACGGCGCCGAGCCGGTGAACCTCGGCACGGGCGGGGAAATCACGATCCGCGACCTGGTGGAGCTGATCGTCGAACTGACGGGGTACGAGGGCGAGATCCGCTGGGACGCCACCAAGCCGGACGGCCAGCCCCGCCGCGGCCTCGACACCTCCCGCGCCCGCGACGCCCTCGGCTTCACCGCCGCCGAGTCGTTCCGGACGGGCCTTCACACCACTATCGACTGGTACGCGACGCGGCGATCGGTAGCGTCGGAGCCGGTTCACGCATGATCGCTTTCGCGCAGGCAGGATCCGACAAACATTTGCTGGACTCAAGACTCATGTCGGTTGTCGTGCTGACGGCACTCGTCCTGGCTACGGCCCTGAGTGCTGGCCTGGTGGTGTTGAGTCCAGTCCTTGTGGTCGTTCCGCTATTGCCACTCGGGATGATCGCCTGTGCCACGTCGCCGACGATGAGGCTGGCTTTCGTGGTCTTCGGTGGCCTGTTCACGCTCGGATCGAGCACAGGGCTGAGTGTCCCCAAAATCCTGTACCTGGGTGTCTGCGCGGCCTGTGTAGGAATATCGATCGTCAACTCCGTGAACGGAGAACGATCTACCCTCAGATGGAGCTTTCACGATCTGTTCCGATCGTCAGCCCTCTGGTTCATCTTGATCATCATATCGCTGCCTGTAGGACTGCAGTTCGGCGTCTCGCCTGCTGACTGGATGCGGGGGGTCATTCCTTACGCATTGTTTGCCGTGGTTCCGTTCGTAGCATTTGATGTGGCCGCAAAGCCAACCGAGCACGACATCATTCGGCTGGTCAGCATCATCTTTGTCATCTCCTGCCTCCTGACCAGCCTGTCGTGGTTCGTATCATGGACCACCCGACGGGGGTATGCAGAAGTCGACTCGAAGTCGGTCGTCCTCTGGAGCTTCGTTCAGGGCCTGGCCCTCTTCTCCTATGCCGTTGCCCGGGCAAGATATGCCAAGGCGTTCCGCATTCCGTGGCTGATCCTGGCCGCTCTAGTGTTCGCACTATTCTTCCTGACGGGAACCCGGCAAACACTGCTGTTCTTGCTTCCTGCGATGGTCCAGTTGTTCAATCGCGAACTCTTGGACGTGCGAAAGATATCAAAGGGCCTCCTCCACGTTGCGCCCGTTATCCTCATCGGTCTCTTTGTCGGCTCATTCATCATGTCCAGCGCCGGCATCGACCGCGAGACCGTGGTGGGACGATTCGATGGTCTTACCCAGATCACGAACGATCGTGAAGAGGGACGAAGTTATCAGGAACGAGTTGTTCAGACATCGCTCACCGCAGACGAGTTCCAGAGAAGTCCCATTCTTGGGGTTTCTCCTGGCCATATCTACACTTGGAAGACAGAATTCGGGCAGGTCAAGACCGCGTTCAATGTCGATTCTCCGCTGGCGTTGCTTGCGGCTTTCGGGATTGTGGGTTCCGTGGTGACTGCGTTCACGCTCCGGTCGATCTTCCTCGTCTGCCGCCGGTTGGAGGAAATTGCCGACAAACCCATGCCAGAACTGGATGCAATTCGCAGTCTCACCATCACCATGATTGTCTATTTCCTGGCTGGGTCTCCCTTTGAGGACAAGGGGTTGTCGTTCTCATTCATGGCACTGCTGGCGATCGGTGCAATTCGAGCCTCGTCGCTCGCTCGATCGCGCACGTCAGCGACTGCGTGAAAGCGAGTATGAAAACGACCATTCTCCAGATCGGTTCGACAATCACATCCCGCTTACTTGCCGGTCTCCTGCAGGGCGCGATGCTGGTCCTCATCGCAAGAGCAACATCCCCCCACGATTTCGGCTTGCTATCGATAGCCATTGGCGTGGGGATGTTCGCTCAGACCGCACTTGATCTGGGGATCGTGACATTTCTGTTGGTGGAGCGGGCGTCCGATCGTGGAAGCAAATTGCTCTCCGGAGCGCTAGCATGGAACAGTCGGACTTCGCTCTTCCTTGGAGGGGTTGCCTGCCTTGCCATCGTCGCCGTCTCGACTTTCTCCGGTGCGACGACTCTCGTTCTTCTCCCTCTCGCCATCTGGATAGGGGCGGAGCGCAATGCAGAGGCTTGTCTCGCCATCGTGTATGCCGACGGCGACTGGATTGAGACTGCGGCGAACTTGGTGATCCGCCGAGCCATTTCACTTGCGCTCCTCATCGCGCTTCTGGGGTTGAATGTCCAACCTCTCCTAGCGTTCTCGATTGCATGGGGATTGGCTTCGCTGACCGGAGCAATTATCGCTCGAGTTCGTATCGCTAGTCTCATCGATCTAGGTGACTCCCTTTCGTTCTCCCAACTGCTCTCCCATACAGCCCCATACTGGGCGACGACCGCGGCCATGAACTCGAATACACTCGACTCCTTGGTCGTGGGTGCCGTCGCAGGTACTCAGCAATCCGGACTGTTTTCGATCTCGAGCCGCCTGACAAATCCCCTCAGGATCATCCCAACATCGGTAGCGAGAGCAATCCTCCCCTTGGCCGCCCGGCGGCGCGCGTCCGGGGAATCTTCCGGTCCGCTCTATGTACTCATCGCGCTCACGATCGGAAGCATGTCATTCATCTATATCCTGCTGATGCTAGGCGCCCCCTATTTCGTACCCCGTTTACTCGGTGAGGACTTTCGCCAAGCCATTGTGCCGCTCCAGATCGTACTCGCTGGCCTCCCTCTCGCGAGCGGCGTTTCGATTTTCAATGCAGTGCTTCAAGGCGAAGGGAACAAAGTCGTGGTATCTCGTATCGCCGTCATATGCGCGGTGCTCTATCTCGTCGCACTCGTTCCTGGCTCCATCGCTTTCGGAGCAATTGGCGCCGCTGCAACCCTCTCCCTCTCCTACACAGTTCAGCTGGCAGCGCTCGCGGCATCGTTTCTGTGGTTTCGCCGCAAATCATGTCGGGTTACTACCGAGAAACGAGAGAGTCTGGATGTTTTGAGAGGTGATACGGTGGAGGCGAGGCAATCGTGAGAGATCTCTTCGTGAACCTGTCTGCTCAAGCGGATAATCTCGGTGACATCGTTATCCGACGTTCCGTGCTCGACTGGCTCGCCAATGACCTGGAGCACAGATTCAAGCTGGTCGTGTTCACTGGAAACATGCCAGCCGACTACCTTGATGCCTATTCACTCGATCGGTTCGACGCTCATGTCCACCGGAATCCGCTGCGATACCAGCAAGCGCTGATGAAGTCGATCCTGTTAGGACGTGCCGACCTCTTCTACCTTCCCGGGCCGGTGACCTATCGAACCAATGTTGACGCACCAACAGTCGCTGCGAAGGAACTGGTCAAGTCGGGAACCTTCGTCGGGAACGCGGGATTGGTTCGCGCCCGGGGTGGGTCGGTTTTCACGCTGGGTCGAGCCGTACGTGGTGGGACATTCGCGACCCTGGCACTGGAAAGACTCCTGTGTCGCATCTCGAATGAGTATTCGGTTCGCGACACAATCTCAAAGGATCTCGTGAGGCGCGCGCGGTTAGCCCCTGATTTTGGGTTCTCAATGGATGCCATGAGGGGCGATACATACCGCGACCTCGTATCGTTGTCGTTCCGTGGTGATACCCACCTCGACGATCAGTTCCTCGATCGATTGATCGGGTGCGTCCGTGCATCGGGCCGCGAGCCCGTATTCGTCACGCAGGTGCTTCGGGACGAAACCCTCCATAGCACGCTGGCACAGCGCTACGGTTGTCGGCTTGTGAGTTGGGACTCGCATTCGCGATCTTCCGCTGCGCAACTCGAGCAGATCATGTCCATCTATCACCGAAGTCGGGCGGTGGTCAGCAATCGACTCCATGGCTTGGTGCTCGGCATGCTCGGCGGCTCGGCCCCGATCCCGGTAGCTGGTCCAGACAACGATAAGCTGCTCCCGACACTCCGGGTGGTGACGGATTGCTGCTCGCTGAATCCTGCGTCGGCCACCATGACTGAGATCGTAAATGCACTTCACGAGGCGCATGTACCTCGTGAAGTCTACAAAACCGTCGAGGCCGCAGGGTCCAAGCTCGACGACCAGCGCATTGCGATAGCTTGTCGGTTGAACGCCACCATGAGAAAGCAACGCTGATGTCGACTGATCTACCTAGGGTCGTGTACTGGAACAGCCAACCGACACCATACATGGTCGAGCGATGGAACGCGGTGGCGGATCGCGGCAACATCGAGATGCACGCCTGGTTCAACGTCATTCGCGAGAGTGATCGTAGCTGGGATGTTGACGAGTCTTCGTGGCGGTTCAAGGGAGAGTATCTCCGGATGCATAGGGTACTGGGAGTCGAATTGTATCTGCCTCCTCCCTCCAATGAAAACCACAAGTTCGACCTTATCGTTCAGGAGTACGCTTCTCCATCTATGCTGCTAGGATACTTGGTCTCTCGCGGTATTTCCGATCGAGTTGCGTTTAGGGCGCTTCCCACTTATGACGCCTGGATCAAGAGAAGAAGACACAAGGAACTTCTCAAGCATCTGCTCTTCATGAGTGTAGATGCCGCAAAGACTGGCGGTCCAACTGGACAGACTATGTTCTCGAAATATGGCCTACCCACTGAGAAAATACACCCGGTAACGCAATCAATTGACTATCGTCATTTTTCTCATTCGACCGAAGTTGAGAAAGGCGAACGCGCTGCGCTGCGCGCGAGTCTTGGTCTGAAAGGATGTGTCTTTGTTTACGTTGGACGATTGTGGAAGAAGAAGGGGCTTGATGATCTCTTCGATGCTTATCGCATGCTCGTCAATGACGCGCAGGTCGACACTAGCTTACTTCTGATTGGTGACGGAATCGACGAGGCTCACTTCCGACTGCGAGCGAAGGAGTTGAGGGACGTCGTGTTCGCGGGTTTCGTTCAGCGAGCCGATCTGCCCCGTATGCTGTCAGCGGCAGATGTGCTCGTCTTTCCAACTTTGGGGGATCCTCATGGGCTGGTGGTGGAAGAGTCGATGGCGGCAGGACTCCCGGTGATTTGCACGGATGCCGCCGGTGACATCGAACGTCGCCTTCCCAACGGAGAGGCTGGATTCATCGTACCAACCCGCGACCCAGCAACACTGGCAACACGAATGACCACGCTTCAAGCCGATCCGGAACTCAGGATTCGCATGGGCAGAAGAGCGAACGAGATCGCGAGAATGAGCGACCACCAGGAGTATGCCCGTACCTTTGAAAACTTTGTTGACGCGACTCTGTCATCTCCTCCGAATCGCCATCCCTTGGGCAAGTTTTCAAGGGTAGCCGGTCTAGGCATCAACGCCATCAGGTCCAGACTGTAAAGTGCATACAATTGGCACTGCATGTGTTGTAGCTGTCGCATCCTCCGTGCGTTCGGCGCCCGCATGGGCCGCAACGTCTACATCAAGCCCAACGTCCACGTGAAGCACCCCTGGCGCCTCACCGTCGGCGACAACACCTGGCTCGGCGAACGCGCCTGGATCGACAACCTCGTGCCCGTCACCATCGGCGCCAACGCCTGCATCTCTCAGGGCGCCTACCTCTGCACCGGCAACCACGACTGGGCCGATCCCGGCACGGGCATGACGCCGCACCCCATCGTCATCGAAGATGGCGCATGGGTCGGCGCCTTCGTCAAGATCGGCCCCGGCGTCACGGTCGGGGAAGAAGCCATCGTCACCCTCGGCTCTGTCCTCCTGAAGGACGCCGAACCGCACGGCATCTACCAGGGCAACCCCACCGTCCGCGTCCGCACCCGCACCATCCGCGACCAACCCGGTCCCGCCATCGGCGTCGATCGCATGGCCTAGCTGCGAACCGCAATCCCCGGCGACGAGAGCCCCCGGCATCCTCCTCGACCAGGTCGCCCGGAGCTGGAAGATAGAAGGGCCCTCTGCTACAATCTCCCGCGGAGAGGTGTCCGAGCGGTTTAAGGTGCTGCTCTCGAAAAGCAGTGTGGTGATGAGCCACCGCGGGTTCGAATCCCGCCCTCTCCGCCCGCCGGGCGAACGCAACGCGTCCCCGGATCATCTTGCGCTGGAGGGGTCGCATAGTCTGGCCTAGTGCGCGCGCCTGGAAAGCGCGTATGCGGTAATTCCGCATCGCGGGTTCGAATCCCGCCTCCTCCGCCATCGGAATCCATCCCGGATGCGAGCTGCATCCGGGATGTTCTCGTTTCGGGAACCTTCCCCGATCAGCGCCTCGGCGGGTTCGTCGACGGCGAATACCCGATCCAGCCCCCATCCAACCGCGCGATGCCCCCCAGCGCATCCTGAGCAACCTGGGTTTCCGCGAAGGCCGCGACCTCGGCGCGGGTCGGGATCGAAGGCTGCGCACCCGCCTTCGTCACCGAAAGCGTACTCGCCAGCACCGCCCGTTCGACGGCAGGCCGGAACGCCAATCCCTCCGCCAGCGACGCCGCCAGCGCGCCGCAGAAGGTGTCTCCGGCTCCCGTCGTGTCGACCACATCGACCTTCACCCCGTGGACCGCGAAGACCTGTCCGTGATCGATCCCGATCACTCCAGCCGCCCCGACCGTCATCGCAATCCGTCGCGGCCCCAGTCCGGCCAATGCGGCGACAACCTCACGAACAGGGACCTCCCCTTCCAGCCCTGCGATGGCGGCAGCCTCACCTTCGTTGACGATCAGGACATCCACCAGCGGCAGGAGGCCACGCCCTTCCTCCGGGTCCGGGGCCGCGTTGAACACCACCGTCACCCCCGCCTCCATCGCCGTCGCGAAGAGCTCCAGCAACGTCAGCGGCGGCAGTTCGTTCGGCGCCAGCACAACCATCGGCGCCAACGCCTTCACCGCACTGGCTGCCGTCTCCTGCGTCACCGTCTGAACGGCGCCGGGGATGTAGGCAATCCGATTCTCTCCCCCCGCCTCGACGGTGATCAGCGCCACTCCGGACGCTGCCTCGGTTGTCGTGGAGACGTGGGAAAGGTCGATGCCATCCTGCGCGAGGTCCGACCGTCGCGCCACCCCAAAGTCGTCGGCCCCCACCGCACCGATCAGCGCCGTCGCCACACCGAGACGCGCCGCCGCGACCGCCTGGTTCGCGCCCTTGCCCCCGCCGAAGATCGCGAATCCCTGCCCGGTGATCGTCTCCCCGGCTTCCGGCGCGCGCGTCACGGTCGCGACGAGATCCGTGTTGATCGCGCCGCCGACCAACACGCGGGCGACACCGTCCCCTTGGAGTTTTTCGCTCATCACCACTCCATCTCCCATCGCATCCATCTGCTCATCGATGCGGGCATGATCGCATAGGGAGGGGAGAGGTGAGAAAAGAGCGATTGGCTTTCATAGCGTTGACGGGCCACGGGAGAAGGAGACAGTCCGTTACCTGCTCGACCTCCCGCCACCCTCACTTCACGCTTCTCTCACCTCTCCCCTCCCGTCTCCGCTATACTTGGAGCAGAATCGAAGATGAGGCCATGACGGAGACAGGACGGTCCACCGGTCGTACAGAGAGCGGCGCCACGAGCTGAGAGCGCCACCGATGCCAGGAATCGTCAATTCACTCCCGAGCCG
This sequence comes from Thermomicrobiales bacterium, assembly GCA_049840815.1. Classification (GTDB taxonomy): domain Bacteria; phylum Chloroflexota; class Chloroflexia; order Thermomicrobiales; family UBA6265; genus JASGDN01. The sequence goes on from JASGJI010000012.1 coordinate 135,844, forward strand.
GATGGCGAACGCACCGCATGTGCCGCGTCCAGTAGTCATCCGGGCTGCTCCCCCTGATCGGAGCGATCAAGCGCGCCGTATCCAGACCGGATCGGCGAAGCAGGGTGGTACCGCGTGGCAACCCCTCGTCCCTGCCGAGGGGTTTTTGCATGCCCGGAATCCGGCACACGGCGCAGGCGGACGAGGAGTTACTGTGGATCTCGATGGACTGAAGACAGAGGCGCTCGCGAGCCTCCAGCCGCTCGATACGGCGACCGACGCCGAAGCGTGGGAACGAGACTATCTGGGACCGAAGGGCAAGGTCACGGCCCTGCTGCGCGGATTGGGGCAGCTCCCGAAAGAAGAACGTCCGGAGGCCGGACGCGCCGTGCAGGCGTTGAAGACCGAGCTCATGGAGGCATTCGCGCCGGTGCAGCAGCGCCTCGCCGATGCCGCGTTGACGTCTCAGCTCAATGCGGACGCGATTGATGTCACCTTACCCGGTCGCCAGCCGGTGATCGGCGGCGCCCACCCGGTCTCGATGATGATCGACGAGGTGATCGAGATCTTCGCGCACCTCGGGTTCCAGGCCGTCTTCGGGCCGGAGGTGGAGACCGGGCACTACAACTTCGACCTCCTCAACATCCCGTCCGATCACCCGGCCCGCGACGTGTGGGACACGATGATCGTGGATGCCCCGAACGAGGAGATCGTCCTCCGCACGCACACCTCTCCAATGCAGGCCCGCACCATGGAGCGGCTGCAACCGCCGGTGCGCGTGATCGTGCCGGGCCGCACCTTCCGCTTCGAGGCGCAGGATGCCTCCCACGAGTGGCAGTTCACGCAGCTCGAAGGACTGGCGGTGGACGAGCACATCACCATGGCGGACCTGAAGGGCACGTTGCAGGAAATGGCGCGCCAGCTCTTCGGGCCGGAACGGCGCATCCGCTTCCGCTGCGACTTCTTCCCGTTCGTGGAGCCGGGCGTCGATTTCTCGGTCGACTGCGCAGTCTGCAATGGCAAGGGCTGCCGCGTCTGCAAGTACACCGGCTGGCTGGAGATGGGTGGCGCGGGGATGGTCCACCCGAACGTCCTCCGGGGCGTCGGCTACGACCCGGACAAGGTCTCCGGGTTCGCATTCGGCCTCGGCATCGACCGCCTGATCATGATGAAGTACGGCGTCGACGATGTCCGCGCCTTCGCCGGGGCGGACATCCGTTTCCTGCGCAAGTTCTCGCTCCTCAGCGTGTAGGACCGGACCGGCTCACTCCGTAGATGCGTCCCTTGTGGCCGCGCCTGCCCGAACAGATACCGAGAGAGACAAGCCATGAACGTTCCGTATAAGTGGTTGCGGGAGTATGTCCCCACCGACCTAGCCCCGAAGGAACTGGCCCGGCGCATGACGCTGGCCGGTCTCGAGGCCGAGAAGATCGAGGAGACCGGCGCCCTCTGGGACAAGGTCTACGTTGGCCACGTCACCAGGGTGGAGCCGCATCCGGACGCCGATCGCCTCGTGCTCGTCGATGTCGATGCCGGGGAGCATTCTCTGCGCGTCGTCACCGGCGCGCCGAACATCGCGGAGGGGCAGAAGGTCGCCCTCGCGAACGCCGGCGCCCGGCTCGTCGATGCCTACGCCGACGAGTACAAGCTGAAGACCCTCAAGCCAGGCATGATCCGTGGCATCAAGTCAGAAGGCATGGTCTGCTCCGAGAAGGAGCTCGGTATGTCCGAGGAGCATGAGGGCATCCTCGTCCTCCCCGACGATGCGCCGGTCGGCATGCCGGTGGCCCAGTACCTCGGAGACTCCGTGATCGAGTTCGAGATCACCCCGAACCTCGTCCACGCCTTCTCCATCCTCGGCATCGCGCGGGAGGCCGGAGCGATCACCGACCTGCCGGTGAAGCAACCGGAGGTCGTCGCGCTCGATCCGGCGCAGGCCGTCGAGTCCCTCATCCGCATCGAGGACGCAGCCCTCTGCCCGCGCTATCACGCGATCGTGATCGATGGCGTGACGGTCGGGCCGTCCCCGGACTGGATGGCACGTCGCCTCCGCGACGCCGGCATCCGCCCGATCTCGACCATCGTCGATGTCACGAATTACGTCATGCTGGAACTCGGCCAGCCGCTCCACGCCTTCGACCTCGGCACGATCACGACCGGCACCATCGTCGTGCGTCCGTCCGTTGCCGGCGAGCAGTTGGAGACGCTGGATCATCAGGTTCGCGAGCTGCCGGAAGGCTCGCTGCTCATCACCGACGGTGGCCGCCCGGTCGGCCTCGCCGGGATCATGGGTGGCGTCAACTCGGAAATCGAGGACAGCACGACCAGCATCCTGCTCGAATCGGCGAACTTCGACATGAAGCGCATCCGCCGTACCTCCCGTGCACTGAAGCTGCGTACTGATGCCTCCGCCCGCTTCGAGCGCGGTCTCGATCCGGAGCTGAGCGGCCTCGCCAATGCCCGCGCCGCGAAGCTCATCCTCGACCTCTGCCCGGGGGCAACCATCCGCGGCTGGCAGGATGTCTACCCGAATCCGGTGCAGCCGCGCTCGATCACCATGCCCTTCGCGCAGATCGAACGCCTCGTCGGGATGCCGATTCCGGCGGACGAATCGCTCGCCATTCTTTCCCGCCTTGGCTTCATGCCGGACCTGACGGACGGCACGCTGACGGTCCAGGTGCCGTCGTGGCGCACCGATGTCACGCTGCCGCAGGACGTGATCGAGGAAGTCGCGCGCATCCACGGCTACGACCAGCTTCCGGCGACGCTTATCACCGGCACAACGCCGCTGGTGGAGCGCGATCCGGTCTTCCTGCTGGAGCGCCACATCCGGCGCACCCTCGTCTCCTCCGGCGCGTTCGAGGCCCGCACCTACGTCCTCGTTGGCGATGATGACGCGGCGCGCTGGTCCGATCCTGAGACGGGTGGCCTCACGCACGTCGTGGAACCGGGCAACCGTGTCCGTCTGCGCAACCCGATCCAGGCCGAGAAGCCGATCCTGCGCACCTCCATCCTCCCCGCGCTGATCGAGGCGACGGCGGAAAACCTGAAGCACGAGCGCACAGTCCGCCTCTTCGAGATCGGCCACGTCTACCTCGGTACCGAGCCGGACTCCCTACCGGAGGAGCCGTCCACGCTCGGCATCGTCTTCGCCGGGCAGCGGGAGGCGTTCGACCGCTTTCACCCCCGCGCGGATACTACCGACCAGCTCGATTACACCGACATGAAGGGCGCGATCGACGCGATCCTCGCCCGCCACCAGCACCCGGCTCTGACGTGGTCACGGCTGGACCATCCCGCCCTGCATCCGGGACGATCCGCCGTGGCGACGCTCCCCACCGGTGAGCGCCTGGTGGTCCTCGGCGAGGTGCGACCGGATGTCTCGGCGTCCCTCGGGATCGAAGGAACCCGGCTGGTGGTTGCGGAACTGGATATCCAGCTGCTGCACACGCTGCAGGATGCCCATGCCGGCGGTCCGGTGACGGTCGACAAGTTCCTCCCCGCGGAACAGGACTTCGCCATCGTCGTCGATGCCGACCGCCCGGCGGAGGACGTCGAACGAGCCCTTCGCTATGGCGCAGGTCCGCTCGTGACTGGCGTCACGCTCTTCGACGTCTTCACCGGCCCACAGCTTGGCGAGCACAAGAAGAGCCTCGCCTACCGCGTGACCTTCACCGCCCCCGATCGTGCCCTCACCGACAACGAATTGGAGAAGGTGCGCAAGAAGATCGAGAAGACGCTGAAGCAGCAGGTCGAAGGGGTGCTCCGTGCCTGATGCCGTCCCCGTCTCCATCCGGATCGCCGCCGGATACGACGACGCCCTCCGCCTCCTCACCCGGGGAGGCGGCATGGGCGAACCGGAGTTGCCGCCCCACGTCACGGCGATGTACGAGCGCATCTTCGGGGAGCAGGTCAACGCCAGCGAGGCCGTCCGCCGCATCGTCGCAGCCGTTCGAGCGCGGGGCGACGCCGCCGTCCGCGAATACACCATCGCATTCGACGGCACCGCACCCAACGTGACGGAAGTTCCCCGCGCCGACTGGGACGCCGCGTGGGAGTCGATGACGCCGGAGATCCAGAAGGCGCTGGAGCTCTCCGCAAGCCGCATCCGTGCCTTCCATGAAAAGCAGCCGGGTGGATCGTGGATCGAACCGGAACCGCTCGGCATCTACGGGCAACTCGTGCGTCCTCTGACGCGCGTTGGCCTCTACGCGCCAGCGGGGACCGCGCCGTTGCCCTCCACGCTCCTGATGACTGCCGTCCCGGCGCGGGTGGCGGGCGTCGAGGAGATCGTCCTCTGCTCACCACCAAGCGCCGGCGGGAAGGTGCATCCGATCGTGCTCGCGGCCGCGCGGGTCGCGGGCGTCGATCGCGTCTTCGGGATCGGCGGTGCGCAAGCGATCGCGGCAATGGCCTTCGGAACAGAGACGGTGCCCCAGGTCGACAAGATCCTCGGTCCGGGCAACTCCTTCGTGCAGCTGGCGAAGCGGGAGGTCTTCGGCACGGTCGACATCGACCAGCTGGCCGGCCCGACCGAGACCCTGCTGATCGCCGACGAGACCGCTGATCCGGCGTTGGCGGCGGCGGACATGATCGCGCAGTCGGAGCACGGCGTGGATTCCGCGGCGACACTGATCACGACATCTCCCGAGTTCGCCTCCCTGGTCGAGGCGCAGCTCGCGATCCAGCTCCGCACGCTGGATCGCGGCGAGGTCGCCCATGCATCCCTGCGCGATCACGGGCTGATCGCCGTCGTGGAGACGCTAGCGGATGCCGTTTCGCTCGCAAACGCCTACGCGCCGGAGCATCTCTGCCTGCTGGTGAACAATCCGTGGGATCTGGTGCCACTCGTGAAGAACGCCGGGGGGATCTTCCTCGGCGAACAGAGCGCGGAGGCGCTGGGTGACTACACGGCCGGTCCGAGTCACGTCATGCCGACGGGCGGCACGGCGCGCTTCTCGTCACCGCTGAACCTCCGCGACTTTCAGAAGGTGATCTCCCTGATCGGCGCCAACGAGCGCGCCATCAACGAGATCGGCCGCCCGACCGCCGTCTTCGCCCGCGCGGAAGGACTCAGCGGCCACGCGATCGCCGTGGAACGCCGTATCGGGGAGAAGTGAGGGGCGACTCGCTGCCTCATGCTGAATCCGGGTATACGTAGCTTGGGTGCCTGGCTTGACGAGCCAACACCGGACCGACACGGGGTCGTTCCCTGCACAGAGGCGCGTACGTACGTAAGGATCGACCCCGTGTCGGTCCGGTGTTGGCTTCTCTCGCCTCTCCCCTCGTTCAGCCACCGATCTCCTTGAGCGCGGCGACGATGCGCGTTTCCACCGTCGGGTTCTCTCCGGGATCGCTGCGAGCAATCGCGTCACGGGCCTCAGCCAGCGTATAGCCGAGCGCCTGCATCGCCTCGATCACGTCGCGGTCGGCGACATCAACACCAGAGGACGCGCCAGAGGCGGTCGGCCCGGTGAGATCCGGCGGCAACTTCCCGCGCAGGTCGAGCAGGATGCGCGAGGCCGTCCGCTTGCCGACCCCTGAGACCGTCGAAAGCACGGTCACTTCCTCCCGCTCGATCACGCCGAACAGTTCGTCCGGCGTGAAGCGGGTCAGCACCGCGCAGGCCAGGCGTGGTCCCACGCCAGTCACGCCGATCAGCGTCTCGAACCACTGCAGTTCGGCCCTCGTCAGGAACCCATAGAGAATCATCGCGTCGTCACGGACCACCAGATGCGTCTGCACTTCGACGACCATGCCCCGCTCGCCCGCCTGTGCAACGGTGCGGGCGCTCGTCATCACGCGATAGATGACGCCGTTGACATTCAGGAGCAGCGCATCAACCGACGATTCATGGACGGTTCCGATCAGGCCGGCAATCATGGGGTTCCTCCCGGAAGGGTCTCCAGCTGGTCGAAGCCCGGCAGCCGGAAGGTGCGAACGGCGTTGTCGTGGAGGATGTCAGCGAGCGCGGCAGGAGGGAGACCACTCGCCAGCGTCTTCCGGAGGAAGGTCTTCTGCTTCAGGACCGGGAAGTCCGATCCGAAGAGGATGCGATCCGACCCAATCAGGCGTTCCACCGCCGGGAAGACATCGAAGCGATAGAGGTACGTCGACGCCGCGCTATCGTAGACGACGTTCTGCGCCGCCGCCGCGATCTCCGGCATCAGCTCGTAGAACGGCAGGCCGCCCCCCCAGTGCGCCATCACCACGCGCAGGGCTGGAAACGCTTCCAGGAAGGGCAGCAGTTTCGCGACCGTTGCCGTCCCCTTGCCCGGATAGCGGTGCCCAACCGGCTCCGACGTGTGGATCAGCACCGGCACGTCGAGCGCGATGCACGCTTCCGCGAACCGGGCGAGTTCCGCAGGACGTTCCCACGTGAAGTCCTGCCCATCCGCGTTCAGTTCGCCCATCCCGACGGCACCGAGTTCGACACACCGCGCGACCTCCGCCGCCGCTCCGGGATGCGCCGGGTTGACGATCCCCAACCAGGAGATGCGGTCCGGATGGCGTTTCCCGACCTCAGCGAGGTCGTCGTTGTGCATCCGACACAGCCCCTGATCCCGCCACGGCCAGCCACAGACGACCGACCGCGCGATTCCGGCGACGTCCATGCTGGCGATCAATTCAGGGGCAAGGGCGGTCGTCGCCTTCGGATGGCCGAAGGTCTCGCCGAACCACGGATCGCGCGCGAGGAACCGCGCCCGATCGCGCACGACCTCCTCAGGGAAGAGGTGTGTGTGGGCATCGATCACTGGGAGTCCGGTGACACGCTCTGGCGAGGATGGTTCAAGGTCAGCAGTGTCGATGGGCACGAACTCCTCATATCACAAGCAGTCCGGACCTCGTGACGGAGGTCCGAACTGCCCCACGCTACAGAGAGAAGTAAAGGCCAACCGCGATGGCAACGATCACGATCAGCAGCACAATCGCCGGAATCAGGATCGGGCTGAACCGTCCACGGCTCTGCTCGGCCAGTTCAACCCCGATCTGGGCACGCTGAACGGTTGCCGCCGACGGCTTCACGGCCACGACGATGGCCGAAACGTTGTCGCTCGTGCCGCGTTTCTGGGCGATCGCGGACAGCTCCCGCGCGGAGTCGACGGTATCCGGGGCACCGAGCACGTCGAGATAGTCCTGCTGCTGCATGACATCGTAGAAGCCGTCGCTGCACAGGAGCAGGCGATCCTCCGGCAGCAGGTCGAGCTCGAAAATGCTCGGCAGGCGGCGGTCGAGTTGAGGTTCCGCCCCCAGCGCGTGGGTCAGGATGTTCCGCTGCGGACTCCTCCGCGCCTGATCCTCGCTGATGCGCCCATCCTTCACCTGATCGCGCACCAACGTGTGGTCGATCGTGATCTGGGTAAGCTGGTTCGCCCGGATCAGGTACGCACGGCTGTCACCGACATTCGCGATGGTCAGATACTTGCCGTGAATCACCGCCGAAACGAGGGTCGTCCCCATCTGACCGGCATCGCCCGTCTTTTGCGACTCGGCGTAGATGGCTTCGTTGGCGCGGCGATAGGCCTGCTTGAGCGCAGCCGCGATATCAGCGGGGCGGTCCCGCGCGAAGAGATCGGCCACGAGGTCGATGGCCAGCTTGCTCGCCACCTCGCCGCGTTCGAGCCCGCCCATGCCATCGGCGACGGCGAGAACGTATCCGGCGTCGGCGGAGTCGGCACCCCGGGGCAGATCGGCGACGAGGATCGCATCTTCATTGGTAGGACGCCCGGCGGCATCCGTGACACTGCTGACGACCAACTCCAATGCGGTCGTCGAAGGTGCTGCAAGACTCAAGGTTCGGCTCCGATAGCTGCGGCGGCCCTGCCACCTGGTTTCTGTCCGGAAGGCGACGTTCGCAGAGCGAATCAGTCCGCCGCCATTATCCCCCATCCAGCCGCGACCCGCCGTTGGATCATGCCCATCACGGGGTATCCTTCACGTCCGCGCCGCATTCCTGTGACATCCCGGTGCTAGCATGACCGTGAAACATCATCGACCGCCCCTTCGCGGTGCCAGAGAGGTTCCCATGCGATCACCCATCCTCCGTCCTATCTCCCTGCTGGTTCTCGCGCTGATCATGCTGGCGGGCACGATCGCCGCGCCAGCCTCCGCCCAGGACCAGCCGGACCCTGCCACCCTGCTCGCCCAAACGAGCGAAGTCCTGGCGAAGACCGAGACGCTTCATTTCTCGCTCGCCGTTGATGGCGATTCCTACATCGACGACCTCCAGCAGATGCGACTCGTGAAGGCCGAGGGGTCGTTGCAACGCCCCGGCAAGGTCGAGGTGGAGTTCCAGATCGAGCTCTTCGGCGCGGGCAATGTCTCCATCAAGATGATCACCATCGACGGACAGGCGTATTCGACCGATCTGTTGACGGGCAAGTGGGGTCCGGCCCCAGCCGAGTTCGGATACGATCCCTCCCTGCTCTTCGACACGAACGGCGGTCTCGGCCCCGTCGTCAGCAAGCTCACGGACGTCTCCGTGACCGGCAGCGAGAAGATCGATGGACGCGACTCCTGGAAGGTCGAGGGCACGGCGGACAAGGCCAGCATCGACTTCATCAGCGCAGGCACCATGATCGGAGACTCCTTTCACGCCACACTCTGGATCGACAAGGAGAATGGCCAGTTGCGGCAGATCGTCCTCGCGGAACCCAAGGACAACGGCAAGGAACACCCCGCGAGCTGGACGATGGTGCTGACCGACTACGACGACAGCAGCATCAACATCGAGGCACCGAGCTAACCGGTGGCGACTTCCTCTTCCACCGAGGACAGGGCTGAGCGGAGCGACCTCCAGTCGATCCTACGCTCCCCGGCGCTCAGCGGCGCGCTGCTGGCCGTCTTCATCGGCGCCATCGACCTCACGGTAATCGCCGCGATCCTCCCCCAGATGGTGCAGGATGTCGGGGTGAATACCTCAGACCTCGATCGCTACATCTGGATCGTCTCCGGCTACCTGATTGCCTACATCGTCGCCATCCCGATCGTCGGACGCGTGTCGGATCTGATCGGCAGGCGCGCGACCTACTTCGGGTGCCTGGCGCTCTTCCTCGCCGGTTCGATCGTCTGCGCCACGGCGACTGACCTCACGTCACTCGTCGTCGGACGCAGCATCCAGGGATTCGGCGGGGGTGGTCTGCTGCCCATCACGCTGGCGCTGGCAGTCGATGTCCTCCCTCGCCACCGGCAGCTCGCCGGAATCGGCCTCGTCAGCGCGGCGGACACACTTGGATGGGTCATCGGCCCGCTCTACGGAGCGGCAATCGAATCCGTGGCGCCTGGTGAGTCGCCCTGGCGATGGGTCTTCTGGATCAATATCCCCATCGTGATTGCCGTAACGGTCTTCATCATCCGCCACATGCCTCACGACGAACGGGCGGGTGGCTTCCGCGCGATCCGGCAGTTCGACCTCGTTGGAGCATTGCTCCTCACGGGCGCGATCGTCACCGTGAATCTCGCCCTGAGCGCGGGCGGGGAGATCGGGTCGGCAACGGGGTCCGGATTGCGCGCACTCGGCGGCACCGCGAATCCGCTGGCGGCCTATACCGTGCCGCTTCTCCTCTCGGGAGGAGTCCTCATCATCCTGCTCGCCGTCGCCCAACGACGTATCAAGCATCCGATCCTGCCGGTTTCGCTCTTCCGGCAGCGATCCTTCCAGGTCGCATTGATCGCCAACGCCCTCGTCGGCGTCGTCCTGATGGTGGCGATGGTCGACGTCCCGGTCGCGGTGAACCTGGTCGCGCCACCAAAGTGGGCGACCGCCGCGTCAGCCGGCATGCTTGCGACCTACACCGTCGGCATCATGGCCGCAACGCTCTTCAGCGATCGCGCCATCCATCGGGTTGGCCTCATGACGACGATGCTGGGAGGACTGCTGCTGGCTGGCGGCGGCTACGCGCTCCTCTACACCCTGCTCGGGAACGGCCACCTCCTGCATATGGTCCCCGGCCTCACTCTGGCGGGACTCGGAGTCGGGCTGATCCTGCCGCCGCTCAGTGGCCTCGTCGTCACCAACGTCGCCGAACAGGACCGCGGCGCCGCGTCGGCGATGATGCTGGTCAGCCGACTGCTTGGGATGACCACGGGCATGTCCGCCCTCAGCGCCGTGGCGGTGAAGCGTTTGCAGGTCCTGACGGAACGGGTGCCGCCCATCGTGCGGGACCCAAACGAGTCGACCGCCCTATTCCTCCTGCGGCAACAACAGTTCCTGACGGACACCGCGTTTCCGCTGAGCATCCAGGTCCTCGGGGAGACGTTCCTGATCGCGGCACTGCTGGCCGCAGTCGCGGCAATTCCCGCATTCATGCTCGCACGGACCTCATCAGAATCCTGATTCACCGGGCCACAACCAATCCCCCTCCTGAGCGACTATGCGGATTGCCCAATTGGCGCATGGTTCCATGATTGACACATTTCCGGGACCTCGCGTATCGTGCGCAGTACCGGATGCTGGCCGGTGGGTTCCCACGGCATTTGTTCTCATCTTCGTGAAAGTTGCATATGTCCATCGACATTCGCGGATACATGGCCGCGGTGCCTGATATCGACCGCTTCCTAACGGTTGATGAACTCCACGCGGGCATGGATCGGGTCGCATCCGATTTCCCGGAACTCTCCTCCATCAAGCGCGTGGGCACGTCAACGCTTGGCGAGCCGATTCGCATGCTCTCCGTCGGATCTGGTTCGCGCCATGTCCTGCTCGTAGGGTGTCCGCATCCGAATGAGCCGATCGGCGCGATGATGCTGGATCATCTGGGTCGCCTTCTCTGTGAGGATGCGACGCTGCGCGAGTCGCTCGATTTCACCTGGCACCTGATTCCATCCATTGATGTGGATGGGACACGCCTGAATGAAGGCTGGTTCGCTGGACCATTCACACCCAAGAACTATGCGCGGCACTTCTATCGTCCTGCGCCGAACCACCAGGTCGAGTGGACATTCCCGAACAGCTACAAGACGAACTATTTCGACCAGACGATGCCGGAGACCGAGGCGTTGATGCGCATCATCGACGACCTCAAACCCGCGCTGATCGTCTCCCTGCACAATGCCGGATTCGGTGGCGTCTACTACTACCTCGGGCGCGAGATGCCCGAGGTCTATCCGACGCTGACCGAACTCCCGAGCTGGGAGGATCTTCCGCTCAGTCTCGGCGAGCCGGAGGTACCGTTCGCCCGGACGTTTGCCCCGGCAATCTTCTCGATCATCAGCACCGAGGAAACGGTCGACTATCTGGAGGCCAACGGCGCCGATGTCAGCGAGGCGTCGTATGGCGGCTCGAGTGCCGGATACTCCGACAAGTACGGCAGTATGCATCTCGTCACCGAGATGGCCTACTACGACGATCCCCGCGTGAACGACCGGACCGTCACCGATGTCAATCGCCGCGAGGCGATCCTGGAGAGCCTGGACCGCTCACAGGAGATCACCACATTCATCGCCGGCCAACTCGATGCCGTCGCCAACGACCTTTCGGCGATGTCCCCCTTCCGCTCCGCCGTCACGGCATTCAACCGGGATTCCATCCAGAATGCGGCTGCCGAGCGCTCGTGGGCGGAGAACGATCCGGACACGGATCGCCCCGCGACCGTCGCGGAACTGTTCAGCAGCCGACAGGAATCGCGGTTCTACCGCCTGCTGCAGGTCGGTATGCTGGTGCGGATGCTGGAGGGCGAGGTCGCGATCGGGAACAGCACCCCGACGATCCGCAAGCATCTCGCAGAGTCCCTTGCTGCCTTCAACACGTGGGCAGACCAGCTCGAATCCGAGCTGAACTACCGCGTCGTGCCAATCCGCAAGCTGGTCGCCATCCACCTGGGGGCAGCCCTTGCCGTCGCCGAAGCGGTGAACGCGGAGCGGTCCGCCTGATCCGAGCCGCGACACCGACATCTCGGCCCATTTCCCTTACAGGTCCTCTCACGGTCCAATGGCATGTAGTCCGATATCGAAAGGTGCATGGTGTGAGCAACCCTTCCCGCAAGTCCCTGTCCGATCTCGTTTCCCCGTCCGCTGCGATGTCTCGTCGCTCGATGGTGCGGGCCGGTGGCCTCACCGCCGCTGCCATTGCGTCCATGAGCTTCCCGAAGTCGATGTTCGCCCAGTCCACGCCGGATGCCAGCCCCTCGGCCTCTCCGGTCGCGCCGACCTGGCCGATGCCGACCGTTGGCGAGGTCCCCGCCAAGACCCTCAGCGGCACGGCGATCATCGTGAACGACGGCGAGCCGAAGAGCTTCCAGCCGAACTTCCAGACGGACGACTATTCGTTCGCCATTTGCTCCAACGTCTACAACACCCTGACGTCGCTGGACAACAGCTACAACATCATCCCGGAGCTGGCGAAGTCTTACGAGACATCGGAGGACGGGCTCTCCATCACGTTCAGCCTGAACGAACTGGCCAGCTGGCACGACGGCACCCCGGTCACGTCGCTCGACGTCAAGTACACGCTCGAGAAGATTGTCTCCGAGCCAACCGCCACGGCTTCCGGCCTCATCGGCGCCGTCAAGTCGGTCGACACGCCGGAGCCGTACAAGGCCGTCGTGAACCTGCACCAGCCGTCCGCGTCCCTGATCGGCTTCCTCTCCTGGTACGGCGTCTTCATCCTGCCGGCCCACATCTACGAGGGCACCGACTGGAGCACCAATCCGGCCAACATGCAGCCGATCGGTTCCGGCCCATTCAAGTTTTCCGAGTACAAGGCCGGCGAGGCCGTCACGCTCACCGGCAACGAGACCTATTTCGGTGAGGGGCCATATCTCGAGCAGTTGAAGTTTGCGATCATCCCCGATCCGAACACCCAGCTCCAGTCCCTGCAGAACGGCGAGGTCGACTATCTCGGCGGTCTCCCCAGCACGCAGGTCGCGACCATGCAGGCGACGCCGGGCTTCAAGGTCGCCGAGAAGATCTACCCAAGCCCGATCTACTTCGGGTTCAACTTCAAGAACGAGACCCTTGCCAATGCCGATGTCCGCAAGGCCATCGCCATGGCCGTCAACCGTGACCAGATCCTCGAGACTGCGCTGAACGGTCTCGGCACCACGTCGGATCGCTTCTACCCGGCGGTGATCGAGTGGGCCTCCAACCCGAATGCCACCGCACCGGCATTCGACGCCGACGGCGCGAACGCGTTGCTCGATAGCGCCGGCTTCCCGAAGAATGGCGACAGCCGTTTCGGTCTGAAGATGTACTTCTTTACCGGCTGGCCGGAAGTTGCGGATACCTGCACAGTCCTCAAGCAGCAGCTGGAAGCTGTCGGGATCAACCTTGAACTCGTCTCGCTGGAGATTGGCGCCTGGCAGGAGCAGGTGATGGCAGGCGATTCCGACCTCGCCATCCTCGGTGGCTTCCAGGGTCCGGACCCTGCCAACCTCCAGTCCCGCGTCGGGACCGGCGGCACGCTGAACTTCTGGTTCTATGGGAACAAGGATGTGGACGAGCAGCTCGCCAAGGGCGACGCCGCAACCACCCAGGAGACCCGTATCCCCTTCTACTTCAAGGCGCAGGAGATCCTCGCGCAGGATCTGCCGATCATCCAGCTGGTGCTTCAGACCAACTTCCCGGCCTACGTCGACACCCTCAGCGGCATCTGGAACGATGCCAACGATCCGGCATCCTCCCAGGTCGGGCTGAACCGCTTCACGCTGACCAAGATCAGCAACTAGGCGGCGTCCCCCGACCCACCGGGCAGCACGGACACGTTCGTGTTGCCCGGTCCCCAACATTGCCCCTTGTGGGAAGTCTCGGTGGGTCCTTGCATGTCCAGGTGTCAGCCGTTCCGTGAAAGGCGCGTGATATGAGCAGTCCCTCTTCCAAGTCTCCATCCAGGATCGTCGAGCCATTCTCGGCGCTGAATCGGCGGACGGTCGTCCGGACGGGGTTCAGCGCCGCGACTGCGGCCGCCATCGCCGGCATGACCTTCCCGAAGGTCATGGGTGCCCAGGCGACGCCGGGTGCCAGCCCCTCGGCTTCCCCGGTCGCGCCGACCTGGCCGATGCCGACCGTCGGTGAAGTCCCCGCCAAGACGCTCAGCGGTACGGTGATCGCGGTCAACGGTGGTGAGCCGAAGAGCTTCCAGCCGGATTTCCAGGTCGATGACTTTGCGTGGCCGATCGCCTGCAACGTCTACAACACATTGACCTCGCTGGATAACAGCTACAACGTGATCCCGGAACTCGCTACCGCGTATGTGGTTTCGGACGACGGCCTGTCGATCACCTACACGCTGAATGAACTTGCCAGCTGGCACGACGGCACCCCGGTCACGTCGCTCGACGTCAAGTACACGCTCGAGAAGATCGTCTCCGAGCCGACCGCCACGGCTTCCGGTCTCATCGGCGCCGTCTCGCACGTCGATGCCCCGGAGCCGTATACCGCAATCGTCCATCTGCACCAGCCGTCGGCATCGGTCATCGGCTTCCTCTCCTGGTATGGCGTCTTCATCCTGCCGGCCCACATCTACGAGGGCACGGACTGGAGCACCAACCCGGCCAACATGCAGCCGATCGGCTCCGGCCCGTTCACCTTCGTCGAGTACAAGGCGGGACAGTCCGTCACCCTCAAGGCGAACGAGACCTTCTTCGGCGAAGGACCGTTCCTCGAGCAGCTGAAGTACTCCATCATCCCGGATGACAACACGCAGGTGCAGGCGCTCCTGAACGGCGAAGTGGACTACCTGCCCGCGTTGCCGAGCACCCAGGTGCCGACCCTCCAGGCAACCCCGGGCTATCGCACGGTCGACAAGACCTACCCAAGCCCGATCTACTTCGGCTTCAACTTCAAGAACGAGACGCTCGCCAACGTTGACGTCCGCACCGCAATCGCCATGGGTGTCAACCGCGACCAGATCCTCGAGACCGCGTTGAACGGCCTCGGCACCACATCGGATCGCTTCTACCCGGCGGTGATCGAGTGGGCCTCCAACCCGAATGCCACCGCTCCGGCATTCGATGTCGATGGGGCGAACGCACTGCTCGACCAGGCAGGCTTCCCGAAGAATGGCGACAGCCGCTTCAGCCTGAAGCTCTACTTCTTCACCGGCTGGCCAGAGGTGGCCGACACCGCGACCATCCTCAAGGAACAGTTCGCGGCCATTGGCATCTCGCTTGAGCTCGTCTCGCTGGAAATTGGCGCCTGGGAGGAGCAGGTTCGCGCTGGTGATTCCGACCTCGCCATGCTCGGTGGATTCCAGGGTCCGGACCCTGCCAACCTCGCCTCCCGCGTTGGCACGGATGGAACCCTCAACCTGTGGTTCTACAGTAACCCGGAGATCGACGAACTCCTGAAGCAGGGTGACGAGGCGACTACTCAGGAAGCACGCATCCCCCTCTACTTCCAGGTACAGGAGCTTCTGTCGCAGGATCTCCCCATCATCCAGCTGGTCCTGCAGACCTCGTTCCCGTCCTTCGTGGATACGCTGAGTGGTATCTGGACCGATCCGGATGACGCCGCCGCCTCGCAAGTCGGCATGAACCGCTTCACGCTGACCAAGATCGCAAGCTAGACGAAGGGTTATCAGGATTCATGGGCCGGTATCTCTCACGACAACTGGCGTCGATTATCCCGACGATCCTGCTCTCGATCGTGTTGAACTTCTTCCTGCTCCATGCCGCGCCGGGCGATCCGGCGCGGATCATGGCCGGAATGGACAACCCGAACCCGGAGCAGATCGAGGCGATCAGGCAGCAACTCGGGCTGGATAAGCCCTTGCCCGTCCAGTTCTTCAACTACGTGCAGCAACTTGCCCAGGGCAACCTGGGGCAGTCGCTCACCTACAAGCAGCCTGTCCTCGACATCATCATGTCGCGGATGCCGGCTACCCTGCTCCTGACGGTGACGAGCGCGGTCATCGCGCTCGTCATCGGAACCCTCCTTGGCGCATTCGCCGCCCAGCGGGCCGGAAAGCCGGTCGATACCACCCTGGCCTTCGGCAACTACGCGCTCTTCGCGATGCCCGCCTTCTGGCTCGGTCTCATCATCATCGTCATCTTCGCGTCCAAGCTCGGCTGGTTCCCGACCTCCGGCATGCGCAATCTCCGCGCCGACTACACCGGCTGGCGGGAGAAACTGGACGTCCTCCATCATCTCGTGCTGCCCACGATGACCCTGGCGCTCGTGCAGATCCCGGTCTACTTCCGGATCACGCGATCGAGTGTCATGCTCCAGCAGCGCGAGGACTATGTCACGACATTCCGCGCGACCGGCATCCCGGAATCGCGGATCTTCCGACGCTACGCCCTGCGGAATGCGCTCCTCCCGACCGTGACGGTCTTTGGCCTCAGCCTCGGCTTCGTCTTCACTGGCGCTGCCCTGGTCGAGATCGTGTTCGCATGGCCGGGAATCGGGCGCCTGACGCTGGATGCCGTCTTCCGCCGGGATTATCCGCTGCTCCTTGGCATCTATCTGATTCTCGCCATAGCAGTCTCCATCGCGGTGCTCATCACCGACCTTGTCTATGCATTCCTCGACCCACGAATCAGGTTGCGCTAAATGGACCAGATCAGTCTTGCCGCAGAAGTCTCCGGCGTTGACGCCGCGATCGACCGACCCTCTCGCATCCAGGCCTTCTGGAAGCCCTTTGTGCAGAGCAAGATGGGGCCGATTGGCCTCGCGCTGCTCATCATCATCGCGCTCTGTGCGATCTTCGCCGGGGTGATCGCCCCGGACGGACCGTTCAAGCTCGGCGCGCCAAAACTGCTCGCTCCCGGCTCCGATGGCCACCTCCTCGGCACCGATCACCTCGGGCGCGACATCCTCGCCCAGCTCGTCTACGGCGCCCGCGTCTCCCTGATG
Source organism: Thermomicrobiales bacterium (assembly GCA_049840815.1). GTDB lineage: Bacteria > Chloroflexota > Chloroflexia > Thermomicrobiales > UBA6265 > JASGDN01. Next base: position 152,614 of record JASGJI010000012.1, read on the forward strand.
ATCGGCTTCGTAGCGGCGGGCATCTCGCTGATCGTGGGCGTCGTCATCGGCAGCATTGCCGGCTACTACGGTGGCTGGGTCGATCTCCTGCTCAGCCGCTTGACGGACATGTTCCTCATCATCCCGGCCTTCTTCCTGATCATCGTGGTCGTGGCGACGCTGGGAAGCGGCATCATCTACGTGATGATCGTGATCGGTCTCACGGCGTGGCCGACCAGCGCCCGCCTGATGCGCGCCCAGGTCCTCTCACTACGGGAGCGCACCTTCATCCAAGGCCTGAAGGCGCTTGGCGAATCCGATGGTCGCATCCTGCTTCGTCACATCGTCCCGAACGGCATTCAACCGCTGATCGCGAATGCTTCGCTGGACATCGCCTCCGCCATCCTGATCGAATCGGGCCTCTCCTTCATCGGTCTCGGCGATCCGAACCAGGCAACCTGGGGCCGCATGATCTTCGACGGCCGCACGACGATCCTCACCGCATGGTGGACCTCGGTGCTGCCAGGTATCGCCATCATCATCACCGTGCTCGGCTTCTACCTCGTCGGCGACGGCATCGCCTATGTCCTGAATCCCCGCAGCCGGAAGGTGACCGCATGAGCCAGCAGCACTCCATGGATCGCGCCAGCGACGCCCCGCTGCTCGACGTGCGCAACCTCACCATCACCTATCGCACCGATCGCGGCTACGTTGCCGCCGTGCGCGATGTGAGCTTCACCGTGCCGAAGGGCGGATCGATCGGCCTCGTCGGTGAGTCCGGCAGCGGCAAATCGACGATCGCCATGGCCGTCATGCGCCTGCTGCCGCCGAATGCGCGCGTCACCGGGCAGATCATCTTCGATGGTGTCGACCTGACGACGGTGGACGACCGTACCCTGAACAAGTCGTGGCGCTGGCGGAAGCTTTCGATGGTCTTCCAGAAGTCGCTCTCAGCGCTCAGCCCGGTCCACCGCATCGGCGACCAGATGCACGACGTACTGCACCAGCACGAACCCAACCTGACCGAGTCGGAACGGAAGGCGAAGATCGACGAGGTGCTGGCCGCCGTGAACCTGCCAGATCGCGTGATCAAGTCCTACCCGTTCGAACTCTCCGGTGGCCAGATGCAGCGCGCGATGATCGCCCTCGGCCTCATCTGCAATCCGCCGTTCGTCATCTTCGACGAGGCGACGACCGCGCTGGATGTCATCACGCAGTCGCAGATCCTGAACGAGGTGAAGCGCCTGAAGCAGGAATTCGACCTGACGACGATGGTCATCTCCCATGATGTCGGCGTCATCAATGCCACCACGGACACCGTCGCGGTGCTCTACGGCGGCCAGCTGATGGAACTGGCGCCACGGGAAGCATTCTTCAAGACGCCGGCGCATCCCTATTCAAAGGCATTGATCGACTCCGTGCCGCCGCTACACGGTCCGAAGCGCCGGATCACCGGCATTTCGGGATGGAAGTTGAACCTTGCCGAGACATCCGCGGGCAGCCAGCTGTCCAGCGGCATGCCCGCTGGCGGCGCAGGATCGGACGCGACCATGGTCGAGATCGCCCCCGGTCACTTCGTGCGGGCAGCCGGAACCGCGTTCGCGCAGGAGGTCGCCCAGTGAGCGCATCAACCGCAACCCCGTCGCCCAGCGAGACGACTGCGGCGCTGGAAGACGCGCCAACCCTGATCGAGGTTCAGGGCCTGCAACGCTACTACGCGATGCGCAAGGGCATCACCGACTTCGCGTTCGGCAAGGCGGAACATGTCAAGGCCGTCGATGATGTCTCATTCACGATCAAGCGCGGCGAAATCCTCGCGCTGGTGGGCGAATCCGGCAGCGGCAAGTCCACAACCGGTCGCCTCCTGGTGCGGCTCGACACCCCGACAGGTGGCGCCATCCGCTTCGATGGCACCGATGTGGCCTACCTGAAGGGTGCCGCCCTGAAGGCGTTCCGCCGACGCGCCCAGATCATCTTCCAGAACCCGTTCGAGGCATTCGACCCGCGCCTGACGATCGGGGCATCGCTCGATCAGGCACTCCGCATTCACAACCTCGGGACACCGCAGGAACGCGAGCGCAAGATCATCACGGCGCTCGAGAACGCGAGCCTCGCCCCGGCACGGGAGTTCATGGCCCGCTTCCCGCACGAGCTTTCCGGTGGCCAGAGCCAGCGCATCGCGACAGTGCGGGCAATGCTGCTGGAGCCGGACTTCCTCGTCGCGGACGAGCCGGTTTCGATGCTGGATGTCTCCGTGCGCGCGGACATCCTGAACCAGCTGCTCGACCTGCGCGACCGCTACGGCATGGCGATCCTCTTCATCACGCACGATCTCGCGGTGGCGCGGTATGTGGCGGACCGGATCGCGGTGATGCACTACGGAAAATTCGTCGAGGTGGGCGACGCGGAACAGATCATCGCGAACCCGCAAGACCCCTATTCGCAGGAACTCCTCGCGAACACGCTCCCCTCCGGCAACGAATAGCCTCCCTCACGATGCGAGGACACCAGAAGACCCCGGTCGATTGACCGGGGTCTTCTGGTGCATGTCTGAACGAGCACATCGCGGTTGGGGACTACCCCATCGCCGCGCGGAGGGCAGCGATGTTCTCCGCAACCGTCGCGTGGTCGTTCAGCACCGCCGTGCCAGCAACGAGCGTATCCGCACCGGCATTCACCACATCGGCGATGGTATGGACGTTGACGCCTCCGTCGACCTCCAGCCGGCAGGCCGGGTTGACGCGGTCGATCAACTCGCGGACCCGGGAGACCTTGTCGGTCATCTGCGGGATGAAGCTCTGACCACCGAAACCCGGATTGATCGTCATCACCAGCACCTTGCTGACGAACGGTACGATCTCCTCGATCGCCGCGATCGGTGTCGCCGGATTGAGCGAAACGCCCGGAGCTGCGCCGGTGTCCCGGATCGCAGTCACGAGACGGTGTAGATGGGCAGTCGCCTCCACATGCACGGTAATGCTGTCCGCCCCCGCTTCCCGGAACGGCTCGATCCACTTCTCCGGCTCCACGATCATGAGGTGCGCGTCGATCGGGAGGGCAGTGCCGACGCGGACACTCTCCAGCACCGGAAGGCCGATGGAGATGTTCGGGACGAACCGCCCGTCCATCACATCGAAATGAATGTAGTCGGCACCGCCCTCGGCGAGATCGTCGAGCTGCTGGCCGAGATTGAGGAAGTCGGCAGAGAGGATCGAGGGGCCGATCCAGATGGCATGCGATGATCGCGTCATGCGGGCATTCTGCTCCAGAACTCGGGTCGGGAAGACGCGGACGCATCGACCATTCCCGCATGGGAACGCCACGTTCGCTGTCGAAGATGGTATACCATCGTGGCGAGGGATTCGGGGTGAACGCGACGTGAACGCGGAGACCAGCTTGTGAAACTGCTCGATCGGTTCGAACAATCGATGGAACGCCTTCTGGAAGGCTCGGCCGGGTCCATCTTCCGCCAGAAGATGCAACCCGCCGAGATTGGCAAGGCGCTTGAGAAGGCGATGTTCGACCAGAAGCGCATTTCGGTCCGCACCGTCTTCGTACCCAATCAATACACGGTCGCGCTCCATCCGAGCGACTATGCCGAGTTCGCGAGCTGGATCGATGGCCTGTCGCACCAGATGGAACGCTTCCTCGTCGAGGCAGCCAGCGAACGCCAGGCTTCCGTCGTCGGTCCCATTGCGGTGATCTTCGTCGAGGATGCGAAGGCTAAGCGTGGCCGCCCAGGCGTGACGTGCGCGATCGCCGACATGCGAGGCCAGACGCCGCCCCGACCGCGTCCGGCTCCAGCGCAACACGTGCCGCCCGCGCAGGCCACCATGCCATTCCGCCCGCAGAAGCAGCGCAGCGCGACCTTCGCCTTTCGCGCCGTCGGGGGCTCACGCAGCGGGGAAGTCGTGCGCCTGGATCAGATCGAGACCACGGTAGGACGCGCCGACAACAACAGCTTCCATATCGGCTCCAGCGATGTCTCACGGTATCACGCCCAGATCAAGATCGTCGGTGGAGTGCCACGCCTGGAAGACATCGGCAGCACGAACGGCACCAAGGTGAACGGACAGGACGTCCGCTTCGCCGATCTCGCGGTGGGCGATCGTGTCGCGTTCGGGAACCAGGTCTACGAAGTCATAACCGCAGAGGGCGACGGGCGATGAACCTCTCGACGTCCTCGCTCTCCTACGACTGGTTCATCTTCGCCCTGCGCATCGCCTTCATCGGATTGATCCTCCTCTTCCTCTACCAGATCGCCCGCGTCACGATTCGCGAACTCGTCCGCATCGGCACATACGCACCGGCGTCGAACGCCACCTTCGCGGCCTCGGCCAGCGCCGTGACGCCGCAAATGGAGATTGTCGAACCGGCGAACTCCGGTCTCACACCCGGCGAACGCTTCTACCTCGACCCCTATACGACCATCGGACGTCGCATGGACAATGCGATCGTCCTCCCGGATTCGTTCGTCTCCGGGCAACACGCCGAAATCGTGTTCGATTCCGGCCAGTGGTGGCTGACCGACCTCGACAGCACCAATGGGACCAAGGTCAACAACCAGCGCGTGGCCGACCATGTTCAGATCACATCCGGTGACATCGTACAATTCGGCAATGTCGTGACCCGTTTCGTGGCATGACCCTTCGACCGGTTTCAGCGCCCCACGACGGTCGCGCTGACTGCTTCGCGCAAGGACAAAATCCCACGCCATGACCGACGCCGCTCCTGCCTCCGACTTCGTCTCGACGCCAGCCTACGCGCGCATTCCGGGATCGTTCTCGCTGGTTCTCCCCGCCTACAACGAGGAGGGCAATATCGAGTTCGTGGTCCGGCGCGCGCTCGATGTCCTGCCGACGGTGGTCGACGACTTCGAGATCGTCGTCGTGAACGACGGCAGCCGCGACGCAACGCCGGAAATCATCGACCGCCTTGCGGCAGAGGACCCGCGCGTGAAGCCGGTCCACCAGGCGAACGCCGGATACGGCGGCGCGGTAAAGGCCGGGTTCAAGGCATCCACGGGCGACTACGTCATGTTCATGGACGCCGATCGCCAGTTCGACATCGCCGACATTCGACGCCTGACCCCATTCGTACCCTACTACGACGTCGTAGCCGGATTTCGCCAGGAACGCAGCGATCCGCTCAACCGGCGCATCAATGCCGAGATCTTCAACGTCGTCGTGCGTATCCTCTTTGGCGTTCACCTGCGCGACCTCGATTGCGCCTTCAAGATCTTCCGGGGCGACATGCTCCGCTCGCTCGACCTGACCACCTCCGGCGCACTGATCAACGCCGAGATGCAGGCCAAGTTGCGGCGATCCGGCGCGACGATCGAACAGGTGGGCGTCGGCCACTACCCGCGCATCGCCGGAGAAGCCACGGGCGGCAACCCGAAGGTCATCCTGCACGCAATGGGCGAGACCGTTCGCCTCTGGCGGCGCATGCACCGCTACCAGCCGCCGATTTCCACCCGCCGCGAGGAGCGCCCATACTTCGTCCTCGGCGATGTCCTGCTCGGCGCGGGCCTCTTTGTGGGTGCAGCGATCATCTGGAAACTCCTGCGCTGGAAGCGTCGAAGCTAGTCGCCTCCAGACGAGTGTTACGTCAGACGAGATGGCCCACGTCGCCCACGACCATCGGCATCCCAACGCGAGTCCCCCGCCATCCGGCACGTCCGGCTGGCGGGGTTCTTGTACCCATCTGCCAAACGATCGTGAATGGGGAATGCATCCCGAACCACGCCTGCCCTTCGGGTGATGCGCAGTTCCGAAAATCCTGATAGGGTGCGCCAACGGAATCGCACGCAGGGACAAGGAGCCGTCATGAAACCGGAAAACCTCGCCTACGAGAAGCAGCTCATCGGCGACATCTGGACGTCGGATGAGCCATATCGCAACCTGGAAGAGCTCTCCGACGTAATCGGGTCCCGCTGGGCAGGGTCAGCCAGCGAGCACAAGGCAGGAGAGTGGCTCGCCGAGAAGATGCGGGCCTACGGCCTGCAGAACGTCCACCTGGAGCCAGTCGCGTTCGGTGCCTGGACGCGCGGCACGCAGGAGTTGCGCATCGTCGCGCCGTTCGAGCAGTCATTCTCCTGCCTCGCCCTGCCCTACTGCCCGGCAGGCGAGATCGAAGCAGAACTGATCGACGTCGGAAATGGCGAGGAGGAAGACTACCAACGCCTCGGCGATGCCGTGAAGGGCAAGATCGTCATCACGGCGGCGGAGACGAACCCGCTCGGCACGCGCAGCTCGAAGCTCTCCCACCGCACCGACAAGCTGCGGTTCGCGGTCGACGCCGGCGCGGTCGGGTTCATCTTCGTGAACCAGAATCCGGGACTCCTGCACATCACCGGCAGCATCGCCGGGCCGGGAGGCACCCCCGCCGACATCATCAGCATCGGCACCTCGTGGGAGCACGGTCAGACTATCCTGCGGCTGGCGAAGCGGGCCGGACAGCCGGTTACCGTGCGCATTGTCACGGGCGGGGAATTCTTCGAGAACACCTCGTACAACGTGGTGGGCGAGATTCCCGGATCGAAGTGGCCGGAGAAGTTGGTAATCGCGGGCGGCCACTACGACGGTCACGATGTTTCCCAGGCGTCGCTGGACGATGGCACGGGCACGGTGACGACGCTCGAAGTGGGCCGCGTGCTCGCGGCGCTCCCACCCGAAGCGATCGGCTGCACGATTCGGCTGGTCCTCTTCTGCGGTGAGGAGGTCGGCCTGTTCGGCTCGTGGGCGTATGTCGCGGATCACCTCGACGAGATCCCGAATATCCGCTTCATGCTGAACCTCGACGGCGCCGGTCAGGGGAAGGGCGGCGCCGAGAAGATCACGATCTCTGGCCGCCCGGAACTGCTGGACTTCATGGAGGAATACCGCGACACCACGAAGTACAAGCTCACGGTCGTCGACCAGTTGAACTCGCACTCCGATCACTTCCCATTCGCGATTCGCGGCATCCCGACCGCGACCCTGAACAGCCCGGATGACTCCGCGACGCTGGTTGGGCGGGGTTGGGGTCATACCGAAGCGGACACCTTCGACAAGATCCAGCTGCGCGGCCTCCAGATGGCCTCGATGGCGACCGCCCGCTTGCTGCTGGACGTGGCCTCGGTGGACGACTTCCCGGCCTCGCTGAAGTCAAGGGAAGACCTCCAAGCCCAGCTGGAGGAGACCGGGCTGGACATCGCGCTCAAGCGTGCGAGCCGCTGGAATCTTGTTGGCGAACTCGACGCCTGACCGACATACACACGAAACGACGACGATACCGGGGTGGCATGCATGCCACCCCGGTATCGTGTCTCCAAGTCGACGCCCGACAATCATGCATGGATTTCCCCATGTCCACGGCGCATTGCGAGGACGGAAGAGGACACGGGACATCTACGTAGACCAACATACGCAATGAAACCCCAGCGAATACGTCAATCAGCGTATGGATCACACCATTGAATGAACCCAGAATCAGGATATCGAAGGACGTCGAGCGGACGCCTCGAAGCGATTTTCATCAATCTTCCCCACGTCCAAGGAGTACCCCGTTGTCCATCCACTCCCTTCTCACGAAGCCCCTCGATCGCCGCACATTCGCCGTCGGTTCCGCCCTTTCGATCGCGGGAGTCGCTGCGCTCGGCACGCTGACGCTACCGGGCATCGCCGCTGCGGCAGAGACCGAATATCCTGAGTTGCTGGTGGTGGCGAAGGACTATGCCTTCGAGCTGCCCGAAACCGTCGAAGCTGGCTTCACGAATGTCACCCTCGAGAATCAGGGTGCGGATGCCCATCACGCGGTCTTCCTGAAGCTGAACGATGGCGTCACGGTCGACCAGGTCGCTGCCGCCAAGAACGAGGTGGAAGTCCTGGCCCAGGGTGTCAGCCTTGGTGGTGGATTCGCCAATCCGATGGGCGGCAAGAACACCATCGTCATGAACCTTGAGGAAGGGAACTACGCCGTCCTTTGCCTCATTCCCGGTCCCGATGGCATGCCACATTATCAGATGGGCATGATCGCTCCTCTCACCGTCACCGCCGGAACCAGCACCGCTGTCGCTCCGACCGCCGATCTCAAGATCGAACTGATGGAAATGATGTTCCACAACCTGCCAGAGACGCTGGCCGCTGGTCCCACCACCTGGGAAGTGACCAACACCGGCGTTGCCGTCCATGAGATGGTCGTCCTCCAGCTGGCAGAAGGTGTGACGGGTGAGCAAGCGATCGCGATGCTCGCCGGCATTGGTTCCGACGCAACGCCGGAAGCCAGCCCGGTCGCGGAACAGGCGGGGCCGCCGCCATTCTCGCTGGTTGGCGTTGCCGCGCCGATGAGTCCGGGACACACCATCTACGCGCCGCTCGATCTCGTGCCGGGCAACTACTTCACCGTCTGCTTCGTCTTCGATCCCGCATCCGGGATGCCGCACGCCCTGATCGGCATGCAGATGCCGTTCACCGTGGAGTAGCCTCACACGACAGACCGACGCCAGGAAGCCGGGGTGCGTGGTGTCACCCCGGCTTCCTGGCATCATGGCCCGAAAGCCACCCGAAAGATCGTCTCGATGCGGCCACCAGCCATCGCAGACCGCGCGGGCGCCGCGCATCCGTCATCGCGGCCTCGCCGCCCCATGGCACCTCGTCTGGGCGCGGTCGTTTCTCGCCCCCACATTCGGGGTCTCCATCACACCATCGGTTCCTGATTCACGTTGGCAGCGCTATTTATCTCCGAACGCGCGATCGATCATCGCTTCGAGGGGCTGTTCGTGTCCCTCCGCCAACAGGAGGTTCCAGCGCGCATTGCCAAGCGCTCGTTCGGCCTTGGCCCGAAATCGCTCGCCGATCGAGTGTGGAAATGGAGTCAACTCGTAGGAGACCCGTTTCATGAGGGCATCAGTCGCCCCGAACAGGGTGGCGGCGCGTTCCGGCCGGCCTTCGTCCGCCGCGAGCGCGGCGAGGGAATGAAGGAAATAGATCAGGTAAACATCATTTCCCAACGCCTGGGCAAATTGGATTCCTTCGCGAAGATAGGATCCCGACTCGTCGCTCCATCCAGCGAGCAAGGTGGCCTGCCCGAGCACGGAAAGCATGCTCGCGCATCCATGCGCGCTTCCCAATTCCCGATAGAGCACGAGGCTTTCCCGACAGCGGCCGATCGCGCCGTCGAGATCATTCTGAAGCATCAGGTCGTATCCGATGTTGCCCAGCAACGCCGCGATACCATCCTTGTCGCCAACCTGGCGAAGAAGCGTCAGCCCTTCCTCATGATAGGCCTGCGCCTGGACAAGATCGCCCTTGTCGGAAGCAATCGTCCCCAACGTATTCAGTGAGAATCCGGCGTGATAGAGATCGCCAACGGCACGGGCCGAATCCGCACCGTCCCTCAGCCAGCGGGTCGCACCGTCATAGTCTCCTGTCACCAACGCTAGCGTTCCCCGTCCCCACAGCAACTTGCCCCGCAATGGCGATTGAGGCACTGCCGGTGAGTCCAGCGCGGCGGCCAACCATCGAAGTCCCTCTCGGCGATGACCCCGGTGGTCCCAGAATCGAATCAGGGCACCGGCCAATCCCAATCCGAGTGACGGATCATGACGCAGCGACCAGTCAAGCGCGGCTCTCAGATTCGCATGCTCGCATTCCAGCCGCTCGAACCATCCCAATTGTGCCGGTCCGATGAGTTCCGGTTCAGCCTCGATTGCCATCCCGGCGAAATAGGATGCATGAACAGCCTCTATGGCATCGGCCTCACCGTAATGCTCCAGAAGGTCCCGTCCGTATTCGCGAACGGTCTCAAGCATGGAAAACCGAGGTTCGGGATCTGCATGGTCGTCACGTTCCAGAAGACTCTGCCCTGCCATTGAGTCAAGTCGATCCAGAACCTGCGCCTCACTGATGGCAGCCGTGCTTGCGGATTCGAGCGCGTTCGCCGCCTCAAGGGTGAATCCCCCGCGAAACACACTCAGACGCCGAAACGATCCCTGCACCTCATGAGAGAGGAGGTCGTAGCTCCACGCCAGCGCATTCTGAAGCGTCTGGTGCCGGGGAGGGACATCGCGTCCTCCTGTGGTAAGGAACGGGAGGCGGTGTTCCAGCCGGCTGGCAATTGCCCTCGGGGAAAGCAACCGGCATCTCGCGGCAGCCAGCTCGATTGCCAGCGGAAGACCATCCAGGCGATCACAGATCTCGACAATCGCCGTCATGTCTGCCTGGCTGAGTTCCAGATCGGGCCGGACGGCCAGCGCACGTTGAACGAACAGATCCACGGCCGGGCACGATGCCGCAGTACCCACCTCAGCCACGTTAGGCCTCGGCAGCGGGGCAACAGGGAACAGATGCTCGGCAGCGATCCCAAGCGGGGCCCTGCTCGTGATCATGACCTTGACGTCCGGGGCGTGGGCGATCAGTTCGGCGACGAGCACAGCCCCCTCGAGAAGATGCTCGAAATTGTCGAGGACCAGGAGCATTCGCTGGGAGGAGAGGGATTCCAGGAGTTGGGCGTCGCTTGACTCCTTCAGTCGCAAGGTCTGCGCAATCGTCGCACCAACCACCCTGTGGTCTACCAACGATCCAAGAGAGACCAGATAGACGTGATCGAAAAAGGTTGGCCCCAGTTGGGCAGCCGCCTCGATGGCAAGCCGCGTCTTGCCGGTCCCTCCGGTACCGGTCAACGTCAGCAGCCGGATCCCGGGTGCCAAGAGGAGTGCCTCGATGGCATTCAGCTCCCGCTCTCGCCCAAGGAGCGGATTCGCGGGAGTCGGAAGATTGTTCCGCACCGGCGTCGATGACGGCAGGCCGAGTGACGTTCTTGGCCGGGCTGCATTGGCAAGGACTTCCGCCTGCGTCCCGGTCAACCCCAACGCAAGACTCAGGCGATCAAGGGTATCGCGGTGCGGCCGCGACTTGACCCCTCGTTCGAGATCGCTGATGGCGCGCGTACTCAGCCCGGCACGCTCGGCAAGCTCTTCTTGCGTCAATCCTGTTGCGGCTCGAAACCGGCGAAGAAGCGCGGCGAAGGTCCAAATGTCGTTGGACACCGTATTGAACCTCCATTTGAAGCCGCCATATTCAGTCTCCGTCTTCCCAGCTTAGCATCGGATGCCGGGTTCAGTGACATCACGCGATCCCGAAATCGTGTGGGTGTTCGTGTGGATCGCGCGTGGCGGTCCAGAGACGGCGCGCGCATGATCGAGTCCGGCAGAGCATCAATGCAAGGCCAGGGTCTCCTGAGTGTCGTGACCGAGAACGGCGATGGAAAGGAGAGGAAGTCCCCATACCCACGTCCGAGAGTCCGTCTCCCGATTCACCCCGCCGCCTCGGAAGGACATGAACATGACCACACAATCCACTGGCTTCCATCGTCTGGTCTCACGGCGTGCGATCACCCGCGCAACCATCGGTATCACGGCGGGAAGCATCGCCCTTGCCAGCGGAACCCTCGCCACAACCGCACAGGAGGCAACTCCAATGCCAGCATCCACCCCGCAAGCTTCACCGGCCTCGTCCACGCCGACCGTCGTTTTGGTTCACGGCGCCTTCGCCGATGCATCCGGATGGGCTGGGGTCATCACCTTCCTCAAGAAGGCAGGCATCGCCGTGGTCGCGCCGCCGAACCCTCTGCGGGGTATCAGGAGTGACGCGGCGTACATTGCTTCGTTTGCCAACCAACTGGCGGGTCCAGTCCTGATGGTGGGTCACTCGTATGGCGGCGCGGTCATCACCAACGCCGCACCTCAGGTGGCAAGTGCAATGGGACTCGTCTACGTGGCGGCCTTCATCCCCGACGAGGGGGAGACGCTCCAGGCCCTGTCGGCACAGGCGTCTGACAGCAAGCTCGGCCCCGCCCTGCGCGCATCCAACTATCCACGTCCCGACGGCTCCACCGGCCAGGAGTTCTCCATCGATCCCGCGGCATTCCATAAGGTGTTCTGCGCGGACCTTCCGGAGGAGCTGGCCACCAGAATGGCGCTCTCCCAGCGTCCCGCAGCCGACATCGGATTCGGAGAACCCTCCGGTCCTGCCGGCTGGAAGACCCTGCCGTCATGGGCAGTGATCGCCACTGCCGACGTGACCATCGGAACCCTTGGCCTCCGGGCAATGGCCGAGCGCGCGGGAGCAACCACGGTCGATGTCGATAGCTCGCATGTTGCGATGATCTCCCAACCCGAGGCCGTCGCCAATTTCATTCAGAAAGCACTTGCCTCCGTGGCGTGATTGCGGTCACGTCCGAACGACGGCAACACTTCTTGAGGAGGGATCACGTCCATGAACGCCAGCAGCTCGTCACCGCCCGACACCGTGGTGTTTATCCACGGCCTATGGATGACGCCCCGCAGTTGGGAAGCCTGGGGTGCGTATTACGAAGACCGTGGACTCACCGTCATCACCCCAAGTTGGCCGGGTCTTGAAGGGGAAGTCGAAGCGCTCAACCGCGACCCCTCACCCATCGGGCGGCTTGACCTTTCCCGCGTCGTCGATCACTACGCCCATCTCATCGAAACCCTCCCCGCCCCTCCGATCATCATTGGCCATTCTCTGGGCGGCTCGGTAACGCAGATTCTCCTCGACCGTGGCTTGGGGCGCGTGGGCGTCTGCGTGGCGTCCGGAACGGTCAAGGGAATCCGCGACCTTCCCATCTCCACCCTTCGCGCGACATCACCGGCCCTGCGCAACCCCTTCCGGACCAGTCCGGCGCCACTCAGCGCAAAGCAGTTCCACTACGCCTTCGCCAATACCGTTCCCGAAGAGGAATCCAACCGTATTTATCGGCGATATCACATTCCTGGCGCACCGCAAGTGCTTCGCGATGTCGCCTTTTCGAGCTTCCACCGACATTCGCCGGCAACGGTCGACTTCGCAAAAGCCGACCGAGCGCCACTGCTCTTCATCGCCTTCGAACAGGACCATATCGTGCCGCCGAATGCCTCACGCCACAACGCGGAGAAGTACACGAACTTCGGCACAGGAACGCATTTCCAGGAGTTTCCAGGACGACCGCACTTCCCCGGGGTGCCAGGATGGGAGGAGGTCGCCGACTTCGCGCTGGAGTGGGCAACGAGCCAGGGGGAACAGGAGACCCAGTCGATCCGCCGAGTCGCGTAGCGCCATCTCCAGAGAGATCCCCACGAACCGTCACGACACTCCTGCAGGGAGACCACCATGCCATTCATTGCCACAGGCGACAGGACGCAGATCTTCTACAAGGATTGGGGCACCGGCCGGCCGGTGGTCTTCAGTCATGGTTGGCCGCTGAATGCGGATTCGTGGGACGATCAACTCGTCGCCGTTGCGACCAGTGGATACCGTGCCATCGCCCACGACCGACGTGGGCACGGCCGATCGTCGCAGAGCTGGAACGGGCACGATCTCGATACGTACGCCGACGACCTCGCAGCGTTGATCGAAACCCTGGACCTCCGGGATGCCATCCTCGTGGGCCACTCAACTGGCGGCGGCGAGGTAGTCCGCTATGTAGGCAGGTACGGAACGGAGCGCGTCGGAAAGGTCGTGCTCGTGGGAGCAATCCCTCCGCTGATGGTGAAGACAGCGGCGAATCCGGAGGGTCTCCCGATCGACGTTTTCGACGGCATCAGGAACGGCGTCAGCACCGACCGATCCCAGTTCTATTGGGATCTGAGCGAGTCGTTCTACGGAGCAAACCGAGCAGGGAGCGCGGTTTCCGAAGGTGTGCGAAGGGCATTCTGGCTCTGGTCGATGCAGGTTGGCCTGAAAGGGGCGCTGGACTGTATCCGTGCGTTCTCGGAAACGGACCTGACAGAGGACCTCAAACGGATCGACGTGCCCACCCTCATCGTTCATGGCGATGACGACCAGATCGTGCCGATTGGAGCATCGGCAATGAAGTCTGCTCGTATCGTTCCCCAGGCCACCCTCACGATCTACCCGGGGGCAGGTCATGGGCTGATGACCACCCACAAGAACCAGTTCAACGCCGACCTACTCGCGTTCCTCGTCCATGAATAGTCCCGGTGCTCGCAAACTGCCCGGTCTGGTGGACCGCTGACGCTCCGCACGAACGGGATGGCGTGATCACGCCATCCCGTTCGGAGCGGAAAGAATCCGAAGCTCCTATTCGGCCCGGACGAGGACAAGGGAGACCCAGTCATCGTGTTGCCGTCGCGTCTCCACGCGAGCACCCTGCTCGGCGAACGCGGCCGTCACGTCCTCTTCGCGCTGCTGGATGATGCCCGCGAGCACGAGATGGCCACCCGGCTTCGTATGCCGGACCAACGCCTCCGAAAGGTCGATCAGGATGCGGGCGATGATGTTTGCCAGCACCACGTCGTAGACCTCTCCCTCGAACGGCTCGCCCGTCCCCACGCTGCCGAGCTCGACCTTCAGCCGATCGGCCACGCCATTCAGCTCCGCGTTCTCCCGCGTCGCCCGGACGGCCACCGTCTCGACATCGACGGTGTCGGCGATCGATGCACCGAGCTTCAGCGCGGCGATGGCGAGGATGCCCGAACCGGTGCCGACGTCCAGCAGGCGATCGCCGTCCTTCACGACCTGCTCGACGCCCAGCATGGAGAGCCGCGTGGAGGGATGAAGCCCGGTGCCGAACGCCATGCCGGGATCGAGGTCGACCACGACCTCGTCGCCCTGGGCCTCATACGGCCGCCAGGTCGGACGGATCACGACCCGATCGCCGATGCGGTGAACCTGGAAGTGCTCCTTCCAGGCGTTCGCCCAATCCTCTTCCTTGAGATTGGAGACCTTCAGGTCGCCGATGGAGCGCATGCGGCCGAGGTACCACAGGCCCTCGCGCACGGACTCGACGACCTCCGGCTTGAAATCGGTGTCGGCCACCCAGGTCCGGATCACGAACGGGCGCTCCAGGTCGAGCTCCAGATTGTCGCCGTCACCGTCCTGGATGTACGGCTCGTCAATGGCGACGCCCTCGTTGAAGCCATACCGGGCAAGGAGTTCGGATACCGGCTCCACGGCCTCAGCCTCGACCTCGACCGCGAGTTCGATCCAGACCTTCTCCGGATTGGTCGTGGCCGCGTTCACCGATTCACTCTCGCCGAAGTTGCTCGTCACACTGTCACCTTTGCTGTGTCACCAATGTTGATACGGCTTACCGAACCGGTCACTTCCGCCTTCGCGCCGATCACCGAGTGCTCGATGACGGCATCCGAGACCAGCGAGTTCTCCTCGACGATAGCGTCGCGAACGACGGCGTTCCGCACCACCGAGCCTGCTCCAATGCTGGCGTACGGGCCAACCACCGCGTTCTCCAGCACCGCATCGCGATGCACGAACGACGGATGGACGATCACACTGCCGGGGCGCTGGGCGGGAGACGGAGGATCGTTGGAGAGCAGCCAGGCATTGGTCTGGAGCAGCGCATCGACGTTGCCACAATCCTCCCACGCATCGACGTCGCGGGTGACGAGCTTCTTGCCCTCCTCGATCATGATCTCGATCGCGTCGGTCATGTAGTACTCGCCCTTGAGCTGGATCTTGCGCTCGATCTGCTTGTCCATGGCCTCGAAGAGCTGCTGTACCTGCTTGAAGTAGTAGATGCCGATCAGGCCAAGATTGGACACCGGCTCCTTTGGCTTCTCCACCAACTTCGTCACGCGATCTCCCTCGACCACCGCGACGCCGTAGGCGGACGGGTCGTCGATCACCTTGGTGAAGGCGACCGCATCGGCATCGAGGTCTGCGAGGCCGGAGAAATCGGCATCGAAGAGCGCGTCGGGATAGAGCACGATCGCGTCATCGTGGCAGTACTCGCGCGTGCGCAGCACGGCATCGGTCTGACCCAGCATTTGCGGCTGGTTCACGAAGACGAGTTCGACATCGGTGTATCGCGTGCGCGCCCACGCCTCCAGCTGATCGCCGAGATACCCTGTGATGAAGACGAGCTTGCTCGGGCCATAGGGCATCAACCGATCGAGGATATGCTCCATCATCGGCTTGCCGGCAACCGTCACCAAGGGCTTGGGCTTGCTCCACGTATGCGGCCGAAGTCTGGTCCCGAATCCCGCCGCCGGCAAGATGATATCCACGCGCACCCCTCCCCACCCATGAATGTTGCACCGCAGGCCGCTCACCCAGCGAATCGCACCGTGACCAACAATGGGCCAGGCCATTTCACCAGTGCATGCGCACGCATGCCAGTCGCCTGAATCATGAAGAAGAATACCCTGCACCAGCGAGATCGGCGATCAGGAATCCCCCAGAGACGATGGGAGATATGGCCGGATGACCGTGGCGATTTCGGGGGAGAGGCCATCGAGCATCGCATCGGTGGCACCCTCGAAGCCAGCGGGATCGAATCCCGGAGTCATCGTCGTGCCGAGCAGTGCCCACGCACCGCCTTCGACCAGCCGGGTGCCCTGCCACGTTCCCGCCGGCACGAGATGCTGAATGCGTTGTCCTGCCCGGAGGTCGCGCCCGAGGATCGTTTCGGCCGGCGGCTCTCCGTCCCGGAACGTCACCATGCGGCAGGGATCGCCGAGATAGACATGGAAGAGTTCATCGTGATTCAGGCGGTGGAGGGACGAGAACGAGGTCGGCGTCACCATGTAGAAGATCGCTGTGGTGGAGCCATCGCCGGTGCGGACGTGAGTCTGGCGAAAGTACCCGCCTTCTTCGGGAAGCGGGGCCAAGTCCAGCAACGCGATCACATCGTCGGCGGTCAAGGGAGAGGAAGCAGTCATGGCAGGAGTCCGATCGCGCGACTCGGCGGACACGAAAAAGGACCGGTTGCCCGGTCCTCGGTACCCCCAGCGGGATTCGAACCCGCGATCTTCACCTTGAAAGGGTGACGTCCTAGGCCGCTAGACTATGGGGGCGACGCCGCACAAGATACGCGCTGGCAGGGTCACTTGTCAATGAAAAACGACGTCCATGACGATGATCGCTATCCCGACCCCGACCAGAATGCCGGCTCCCGCCGCGCCGATGCCCACGACATCGCCCGCAACATCTCGCTCGAAACGCCGTCCCCACCGCCGCGCATCCTCGCTCAACAACGCGATTGCCCCGATGCACGGGATCGCCGTTGCCAGCACGAGGAAGAATCCGCCTGCCGCGAGGTCCGACTGCGGGAATACCCCGGCGATCTCCCGAGTCACGGCGATGGTCGCAACGAGCGGCGCTTCGGCGACAACCGCAACGACGGGCACGATCCATGGAAAGGCGGCGATCGACAGGGCGAGCAGGAAGCAGAGGGGAAAGGCGACCTGCATCAGCGGGGCGACGATGAGGTTCGCAGGAATACTTCCCACCGACCACATGCCGAATACCGCGATCGAGATCGGGAGTGTCGCGAGTTGGGCGGTGATGAGCGCCGCCACAGATCGCGTCATCCACCCGCGCACACCGCCGGATGGCCACCCAAACGCCGTCACCAGCGCCGCCGAAGCCGCCATCGACAGCCAGAAGGAGACGGACATGACGTAGGCCGGACACACGAGCATCATGCCGCCGCTGGTCAGCGCGAGAATCGTCAGGAAGTCTGGCCGCCGCCCGAACCGCATGGCCGCGAACGCGAAGGTCACGAAAAGACCGGCCCTGATTGCGGGCGCACCGAAGCCAGTCATGCCCACATAGAGCCACACCAGCAGGATCGTCGCTCCCTGGATCGCCAGCATCCGGCGTGCCCGTCCACGAAGCAGGAGCGTCACGAGTCCCGCAAGAATCGCGATGTTCTGCCCACTCACCGCCGTGACATGACTGAGGCCCGCCGTCTGGAATGCATCGGCGGTATCGTCACTGAGCGCGGAGTCGTCACCGGTGACGATGCCCGCCGCCAATGTGCCCGCGTCCCCAGGGATCGCCCGGCGCAGGCCATCCGTCATGGCACGCCGGGCATCGACCAGCCTGCGTAACGGGGAAGATCCGGTCGCGATGATCGACGCACCGTAACCCCGGAAGACTCCGCCTGCCTCCCGCCCTTCGACAAAGCGGCGGTATCCCGGTTCCAGCCCGGCAAGTGGCGTGAACTCGCCGGCGAGGAAGAGACGATCCCCGACATTCGCCCGGAGTGACGTCGGAAACATCGCAAGCACCGGCGCGTTCGACGCAAATCGCGTCCCATCCGGAAGCGTCACGGACTCGACGATGAAGAGTGCCGTGTCGTTCCGGCCACCGGGTTGCGGCATTGACTGCACGACGCCGACGACCGAATCGGCCTCGGACAGTCGGGAATCGGCTTCCGGCAAGGATGGCTGGGAGCGCAGGACACCGAGTCCGGCCGTCGCTGCCACGATGCCGGCGGCGATGAGAACCCGGCTGAGGCCATGCTGATCGCCCTGATCGAGGAGCAGGAAGCCGAGAGCGAGCATCGTCGCAAGCACCACGCCGACCACGCCCAGCGATACTCCCGCGATCGCCGCGAGACCGACCAGCAGCCCGAGCGGCATGCTACTCGCCAACCGTGATCAAGGGGCGCAGCTTCTCCAGCAGCGACGGCCCGATCCCATCGACATCCTCCAGCTCGTCCACCGAGCCGAACGGCCCATGCTCCTCGCGGTACGCGACGATCCGCGCGGCGAGCACCTCTCCGACACCGGGCAGCTCGTCCAACTGCTCTGCCGTGGCGGTGTTGATGTTCAGGGGTCCCACATTCGGTTCATCGGCACTGGGAGTGCCGCCCGATGGCGACGCGGCCTTGCGGGGAATGATGATGTCCTCGCCATCACCGACCCGCGCCGCCAGGAAGAGCCGCGTGACATCGGCGTCATCCGCGAGCCCCCCGACGGCAGCGATGGCCTCATCGAGTCTCGCTCCGGCGGGAAGGGTCACCGTTCCAGGTCGCACCACGGCGCCCTCGATCCGGACCGTGATGGTGGCGTTCGGATCGCCGGTCACCACCACCGCGACATCGCGGGAGGAATCCCACCAGATCAGCAGCGCCACGCAGGCGGCGGCGGTGATCAACGCGACAGGAATGAAGACACGCAGCGCCTTCACCACAGTCCCCCATCGGGCCTCCGACGATCGCAGGCCCCGCGTGTTCGTGAATCGTGCAGGGTGCACACGATCTCACCGCCAATGACCGGAAGACGCCATACGAAACCGGGACGAAGCAAGGATAGACCCCACGATTTCCTTGACGTTTAGCTAAATGGATTCCTATCATAAGTAGGCTCGTTCTGCACAATCGACCCAAACGGGATCGGAGTGCGGTCTGGGGGAGGCATTTGATCGTTCGAAGACGGATCGTTGGTACGGCGCTATCGGATCTCGCCGCGACATCCTTCTGCGCGGTGTATGCTCCCTTGGCCGAATCTTCCGCTACCGAAACACCTGCGCGCAGGCGAGGGTCCGTTTGTTGCGACGTTCGGAAACAGCGCATCTCCGGGTAGCAGCGTGGCTATCGGGACGCGAACACAGTACGGAGAGGGGTTCCTGACATGAATCGTACTACGATCGATCAGCTCGTCGAGCAGTTGAGCCGCGGTGAGTTGAGCCGCCGCAGCTTCGTTCGCCGCGCCACCGCGCTCGGCCTGTCCGCCGCCGCCGCCGGTTCGCTGGTGCGTGTCGCGGGCGCGCAATCCACGCCAGCCGCTTCGCCGGAGGCGTCCCCGGCGGCCTACGACGGCCCCACCGGCGTCCTTTCGCCGAGCCGCGACGAGTACAACGCCGCGCTGAAGGAGCACTTCCAGTTCGAGGAAGCTGCCAGCCAGGGCGGTCAGATCATCCACGTCCAGACTTCGGACATCGCCACGGTCAACCCGATCCTGGTGTCTGATATCTACTCCGGCTGGATCACGAGCCTCTTCAATGATGGCCTCGTGGGGCAGAGCCCGATCGATGGCTCCTACGTGCCGGGCATCGCCGACTCCTGGTCGCTTGGCGACGATGGCAAGACCTACACCTTCGCGCTGAACCCGAGCGTCACCTGGCACGACGGCACGCCGTTCACCGCCGATGATGTCGTGTTCTCCTTCGAGGCCACGACCGACTCGACCAGCCTCAGCGTTCGCCGCGGCGATGTCCTCTCCGTGCTGGAGAAGGTCGAGAAGGTCGACGATCACACCGTCAACCTCGTCGCCAAGAACATCATGGCCACCTTCCCGTTCTTCGACAAGACGGTCGGCCAGGTCGGCATGGTGGCGAAGCACATCTGGGAAGATGTCAAGTTCGCCGATTGGGGCAGCGACGCCGGCTCCACCGGCACCGACGTCAAGCGTGTGGTCGGTACGGGTGCGTTCAAGTTCGTCGAGTGGGTGACCGGCGACCATGTCACCCTCGAGAAGAACCCCGACTACTGGGACAAGTCCAGCACGCAGGTCAACATCGACCAGTACATCTACCGCGTGATTGCCGATGCTAACTCCGCCATCCAGTCCCTCAAGACCGGCGAGAGCGACATCGCGGACGTTCCGTTCTCACAGGGCAAGAGCCTTGCGCAGTCGAACCCGGAACTGACGATCACCGACTTCGATACCTTCTCGTTCAACTACTACCTCGTGAACGAGGACCCGGCGAAGTCCGAGCTCTTCCACGACCCGAAGGTGCGCCAGGCGCTGCACTACGGCCTCGACCGCGACCTGATCGCCGAGACGGTCTACATGGGCTACGCGGTGCGCGCTGACGGTACCCAGCCGATCCTCTCCGCCGCCTACAAGCCGGACAAGATCAACACGATCTACACCCTGGACATCGACAAGGCGAAGCAGCTGCTCGCGGATGCTGGCTGGGCCGACTCCGACGGCGATGGCATCGTCGAGAAGGACGGCACGAAGTTCAGCTTCGAACTCGAATATGCCGAGGGCGTCGCGACCTACGCGCAGCAGATCCCGTACATGCAGCAGGCATGGAAGGAGATCGGCGTCGAGATGATCCCGACCGCGACCCCGTTCCCGACCCTGCTGGACCACAACGACGCCCGCACCTTCCAGGCGCAGTGCCTCGGCTTCTCCTGGAGCGTCGACCCGGACCAGGGCGCGATGTTCCGCACCGACTCGCTGCCGCCGGCCGGCTTCAACAGCATGGCCTACAGCAATGCGAAGTACGATGAGCTCTCCGAGCAGCAGCTGAAGGAACTCGATCCCGAGAAGCGCATCGACATCATCGTCGAGCAGACCAACATCGTGAACGACGAGGTCGCCGCCGGTGTGATCGTCTTCCGCAAGTCGATCGTCGGCAGCTCGCCGCGCGTCCACAACTTCATCCCGAACGGCTTCGGCACCGTGTGGTCGATCCCGTACACCTGGGTCCAGTCCTAATCCGGCACGGGGCGACACCATCTGTCGCCTCCCTGTGGGCTCCAGACATGCCATGGCATGTCTGGAGCCCACAGCCGTTGCCCTGCGTGGACCGTGACGTCGTCTACCCGGATTCCCGTCCGCAGACGATCCGTCCCCTGCCACCGACATGACTGGCCGACGTCGCGCCGATTGTCGGTCGCCGCACGCACCACCCATCGCGCGCACGTTCGCCCGCAGACCGCACCGCCTTCGAGGTCGCCATGACACGCTATA
The DNA here is from genome assembly GCA_049840815.1 of Thermomicrobiales bacterium. Taxonomy (GTDB): domain Bacteria; phylum Chloroflexota; class Chloroflexia; order Thermomicrobiales; family UBA6265; genus JASGDN01. Next base: position 174,047 of record JASGJI010000012.1, read on the forward strand.
TCATCCGCCGAGTCCTCGGCATGATCCCGCTCCTACTCGGTATCTCCTTTATCGTGTTTGCCTTGCTGAATCTGGTGCCCGGTAGTCCGACAAACCAGTTCGAGTTCAATCCATCGATCAAGCCGGAGGACATCGCCCGCATCAAGGCGAACCTCGGCCTCGATGCCCCATGGTATGAGCGCTATTTCATCTGGCTCGGCAACGCCGTCCGCGGCGACTTCGGGATCAGCTTCACGAATTACCGGCCCGTCACCGACATCATCGCGGCGGCGATCCCGAACACGCTGTTGCTCGCGGTCGTCTCACTCATCATCTCGCTGGTGATCTCGATCCCGCTGGGCGTCTACTCGGCAGTGAAGCGCAACTCCCTCTTCGACCGCCTCACCACCATCCTCTCCACCGGGTTCTTCTCCGTGCCGACCGTCTGGCTCGGCCTGCTGATGATCATCCTCTTCGCGGTGAAGTTTCAGGAATGGGGGCTGCCATCGCTGCCAACCAGCGGCGTACGCAACCTGCGTGAACCCGATACCTTCATGAACCGGCTTCAACACATCATCCTGCCCGCGCTCACGTTATCCCTTGTGAGTATCGCGGGGTGGAGTCGGTACATCAGAACGCAGATGCTGGAAACCATTCATCAGGACTTCGTGCGGACTGCCCGCGCCAAGGGCCTCAAGGACCGCATCGTCCTGATGTCGCACGCCTTCCGCAACGCGATCCTGCCGCTGGTGACGCTGATTGGCCTCACCATTCCGGATCTCTTCGGCGGCGCGCTCATCGTGGAGAATGTCTTCGCCTACCCCGGAGTCGGCCAACAGATCGTGAAGTCGCTGCAGAGCAACGACTATTCCGTGGCGATGGCCTGTGTGATGATGCTCGCGACGTTGACCGTCGTCGGGAATCTGATCGCCGATATCCTCTATGGTGTGCTCGATCCGCGCGTCCGGTACGACTAGCCGCCTCCCATGCACCGGGAAGCTCGTCCCGGAAAGGTGCACGAATCTATGGCAGTTCAGACAACCACCAACCTCGAGGCGCCTTCCAGCCTCGGCTCGGCGATCGAAGATCGCGAGCACCTCAAGAAGTCCCGTAGCTTCTACGGACGCGCGTGGGGATCGTTCAAGCGCGACAAGGTCGCGATGGTCGCCCTCGCGATCAGCGTGATCCTGATCGTCTTCTCCTTCGGTGCGCCCATCGTGGCCATGATCACCGGACACGACTACGCGACCGGCGACCTGCGCAGCCAATTGCTGCCGCCGTTCAAGACCAGCGACCACATCCTTGGCACCGATGCCAACGGCCGCGACATCCTCACCCGACTCGCCTATGGCGGGCGCGTCTCGATGATGGTCGCGTTCCTGTCGCTGATCTTCACGTTCGTGATCGGCGGAACCGTGGGTGCCGTCGCCGGGTTCTTCGGGGGATTCATCGACAACATCCTGATGCGTTTCGTGGATGTCGTGATCTCGATCCCCGGCATCACCCTCCTGCTGCTCGTCTCCGTCTGGTGGCGACCGGGGCCGATCGGCCTCGCCGTGGTGATCGCGTCGATCTCCTGGACGAGCGTCTCCCGCCTCATCCGGGGCGAGGTCCTGGCACTCCGTCACCGCGAGTTCGTGGAAGCGGCTCGCCTCGTGGGAGCGTCGGACCGACGGATCATCGTCTCGCACATCATGCCGAACGTGCTCTCGATCATCATCGTCTGGGCGTCACTGGCGCTGCCGGGCCTGATCATCACGGAGGCCACCCTGAGCTACCTGGGCTTCGGGGTTCGCATCCCGATCCCCTCCTGGGGAAACATGCTCCAGGAGGCGTACCAGTTCTACACCCAGTCGTGGACGTATGCGTTCCTGCCGGGCTTCATGATCTTCATCACATCGCTCTGCTTCAATCTCGTGGGCAATGGCCTGCGCGACGCGCTGGACCCGCGCCTCAACAAGTAGTCCACGTCCACGATCCCGAAAACGGGACGCTCGCCAGTTGGCGGGCGTCCCGTTCTTGCTGCCTTCGGGTGGCTCGCTCTCTTGGTGGCATCGTGCTATGCGGGTACACTTGCGGCAGACCAAACCGGGCGAATCCGCCCAGCATCCGCGATGCGCCGAACCTTCTCACCGATAGGGGACGAATGAGCGACGAGATGATTCGGTGTCCGCAATGCGGGCACGAAAATAAGGCTGGCGATCACTTCTGTTCGAACTGTGGAACCCGCCTGCTGCGACCGAAACCGGCCCCTGATCCGGAACCAGCAGCAGTCGATCCCTATGCCGCCCCGGATGCCAACGCGGAACCCGTTTTCGCATCGGATATCCCGCAGGCGTCATCCACCGCCTCCCCATCCGGCTCGGCGTCGTCCGGGGGATACGGCTTTCCGCCACCCGCGCAGCCGAGCTTCCTCGGAGGTTCGGGACAACCCCCATCCGGCACCATCGGAACGCAGAGTGGCGCAGGCGATGACGACGCGAACTGGCGAATGTCGAGCCTCGGACCGCCACCAAAGCCGAAGCGCCGCCTGTGGCTGTGGATCGTGCTCGGTATTCTGGGCTTCTGCATTCTCGTCTGCATTGGTCTGGCCATCTTCTTCAATACCGGCACCGGCCAGCACTGGCTGAGCGACCTGGGCACCACCGTTGCCGTTGAAGCGACGAAGCAGGCGAACGCGACGCCGACCCCATAACCGCCCTTCGCACCGCAACCGGAAGCCCCTCGGAGCATGGCTCCGAGGGGCTTCGTCGTCGGTCTTGAAGGAGAGTTATCGCGGCGGACGCGGCCCGCGATCACCGCCACCACCCGGGCGCCGATCATCGCGGCGCGGACCGCGATCGCCACCAGGGCCGCTTCGTGGGCGCTGCTCCGGCTTCGGATCGGGCAACACGCCGGTGATGGCAGCACGACGGGAGAGGCTGACCTTCCCGTTCGGCGCGACCTCGATCACCACGACCTCGATCTCATCGCCCACATTCACGACATCCTCCACCTTCTCCACGCGCACCGCGGGATCGGCAGAAAGCTCGGAGATATGGACGAGGCCGTCCTTGCCCGGCAGGATCTCGACGAACGCGCCGAATGGCATGATCGTCACCACCTTGCCGGTGTACTTCTCACCGCGCTCGACTTTGACCTCGGTGGTGAGCCCCAGGATCTTCGCCTTGGCGGCCTCGCGGCCCTCGGCGGACGGCGAGGCGATGGTCACGGTGCCATCGTCCTGGATATCGATCTTGGAGTTCGTCTCCTCCTGGATCGAGCGGATCATCTTGCCGCCGGGGCCGATGACCGCGCCGATCTTGCCGGAGTCGATCTTCAGGGTTTCGACCTTCGGCGCGAAGGCAGAAAGTTCCGCGCGCGGCGCCGAAATCGTCTCCAGCATCTTGCCGAGGATGAACTGGCGACCCGTGTGGGCCTGGCTGAGGGCCTGGCGCATGATGGCCAGCGTGATGCCCTTGACCTTGATGTCCATCTGGATCGCCGTCACGCCCTCGTCGGTACCGGCGACCTTGAAGTCCATGTCACCCAGCGCGTCTTCCATGCCCTGGATGTCCGTAAGGACCGTGTAGCGGTCGTTGTCGGCATCGAGCACGAGCCCCATCGCCACACCAGCGACCGGCTTTTCGATCGGCACACCGGCATCCATCAGGGCCAGCGTGGAACCGCAAACGCTCGCCATGGACGTGGAGCCGTTCGAGCTCACCACCTCGGAGACGAGGCGCATGGTGTATGGGAACTCATCCTCGCTCGGCAGCACCGGAACGAGCGCCCGCTCGGCCAGCGCACCGTGCCCGATGTCGCGACGGCTGGCACCGCGCAACGGACGCGCCTCGCCGACGCTGTATGGCGGGAAGTTGTAGTGGTGGATGTAGCTCTTGTGGTCTTCCGGGCTGATCGAATCCAGCCGCTGCTCCTCGGAGGTGGAGCCAAGCGTTGCGACCGTCAGCACCTGGGTCTGACCGCGGGTGAAGATCGCGGAACCGTGGGCGCGGGGCAGATAGCCGACCTGCGTCCAGATCGGACGGATCTGCTCGGTGGTGCGGCCATCCGGGCGAATGCCGTCCTCGAGAATGCCGTTGCGCACCTCGGCCTTCAGCAGGCCCTGGTATGCATCGGAGACCTCGTTGGTCGTGTACTGGCCAGTCTCTCCGGCAAGCGCGGCGATGGCCTCGGCCTCGAGCCCGCTGGTGGCCTCCAGGCGCACGACCTTGTCCGGGTTGCGGACGGACTCACGCAGGCGGTCGCCAAGGAAGGCGGAGACATCAGCGATGAGCTGCTCGTTCTTCTTCGGAGCCTCGAACGTCCACTTCTCGACGTTCACCTGCGCCGCCAGCTGAAGCTGGAGGTCGACGATCTTGCGAATCTGCTCGTGGGCGAGTTCGATCGCATCGAGCAGGCGATCCTCCGGGATCTGGTTCGCATCGCCCTCGACCATCATGATCGCATCGGCGGTACCGGCCACGACGAGGTCGAGATCGCTCTCATCGAGCTGGGCGAAGGTAGGGTTGACCACCAGCTCGCCATCGACAAGGCCGATGCGAGCGGCGCCGACCGGGCCATCAAACGGGATCGGCGAGATCGTCAGCGCGGCAGAGGCGCCGATGATCGAAAGGATGTCCGGGTCGTTCTGCTGGTCAGCGGAGAGGACCGTGGTCATCACCTGCACCGGCGCGCGATAGCCCTTCGGGAAGAGCGGGCGGATCGGGCGGTCCGTGAGGCGGGCGGCGAGGATGGCGGCCTCGGTCGGGCGGCCTTCACGCTTGATGAAGCCACCGGGGATCTTGCCGGCCGCATACATGCGCTCTTCGTAATCAACGGTCAGCGGGAAGAACGAGAGTTCTTCCTTCGGCTTCCTGTCGCCAACGACCGTGCTGAGCACGATCGAGTTGCCCAGCGTGACGACGACCGCGCCACCCGCCTGCTCGGCGAGGCGTCCGGTTTCCAGGGTCAGGGTCTCGGCCCCAAGGGCGAGCGAGACAGTCTTGATCTTCTCCAACGCGTAATCGGGAAGCATGCAATCCTCCAGTGATTCCGGTGCGGGCATCCTGCCCGGCCGGCGTGCGAACGATGTCGACCAACCGACAGCGCGCGCCCGGCGGATTGAGGAACTGGAGCGGGGCGACCATCACGCTCGCGCCGCTCCAATACCTCAATGCCATCCGGGCCGAACGAAGCGAGTACTCCTTTCCGGACGCTGGGGCAACGCCCCGGCACGAGCGTGACATGCAAGGAAAAACCCAGGATCATACGATCCCGGGCTCCCCTGGTTCACACGACTGACACAGTCAAACGATCGAAGCGGGCTATCGCGCCTTCGGCACAGATGACGTGACTGGCTACGATTCCCACTCGCGCCCGGCCTACCGACGCAGGCCATGGCGCGCGATCGTCGCGCGGTACCGCTCGATGTCCTGCTCGCTCAGGTAGGCCAGCAGCCGACGGCGGCGACCCACGAGCTTCAGCAGCCCACGGCGGGAGTGATGATCGCCGCGATGACGGCGCAGGTGATCGGTCAGACCCGTGATGCGCTCGGTCAGGAGCGCGATCTGCACCTCAGCCGACCCAGTGTCGGTGTCGTGCAAACGGGTGGCCGCGATGATCTCTTCTTTCTGAGCTGGTTGCAGCGCCATGCCGGCGAAGCCTCCTCAAACCGTCGTACGGTCATTCATTCATGCAGCAGGATGAGAAAAACGCCCGTGGCGACGGCGCTTGACATCGGACAGTATAGCATGCGTTCAAGGTTTCCTGCATGATCGTCATCAGGACATGGCGACATGCCAATAAGAGGGGAGATGAGAGAAGTGAGACCGGAGAAAAGCAGACAAGAGGAAAAGGGACGAGACGGTACCGGCCTCGCTCCGATCCTCTCTGGGCTCTTTCCCAGCCCCTCACGTCTCTCCCCTCATCCCGGACGGGGTACCATGCACGCAGTCTTCGCGCATTGCCTCGCGCCCTCGTCCCTATCAGCACCGGAGACCGATATCCATGAGTAAGCTCGGCATCATTGGCGGCAGCGGCCTGTACGACGTCCCCGGCATCGAGGAGGTCTCCGAGCGGATCGTCTCCACGCCGTGGGGCGATCCCAGTTCGGCCATCGTGGAAGGCACCCTGGGCGGCACCCCGGTCGCGTTCCTCGCCCGGCATGGACGAGGTCACATCCTGAACCCTTCCGAGGTTCCCTACCCGTGCCAACATCGCCGCGCTGCGCTCGATCGGCGTCACCCATGTCCTTTCGATCAGCGCCGTCGGCAGCCTGCAGGAACATCTTCCCCCTCGCTCCGCCGTGCTTCCGGATCAGGTCATCGACATGACGCGCCAGCGCGCCCGCACCTTCTTCGAGGACGGCATCGTGGCCCACGTCGGTTTGGCCGATCCCTTCTGCCCGGCCTTCCGCGCGTCACTCGCCCCGATCGTGGCCGATGTCGTCCCGTCCTCCCACGATGGCGGCACCTATGTTTGTATCGAGGGTCCCCAGTTCTCGACACGCGCGGAGTCAAACCTGTACCGCAGCTGGAACGCGCAGATCATCGGCATGACCGCCATGCCGGAAGTCCGCCTCGCGAGGGAGGCCGGCCTCTGCTACGCGACCGTCGCCATGGTCACGGACTACGACGTCTGGCACGAGTCCGAAGACGACGTGACGGTGGACGTCGTGCGACGGGTGATGGCAGACAACATCGCCGCTGGCCGCGAGATCGTGCGCAGGGTCGCCGCAGCAGGACTCGCTGCCTGCGGTTCCGGCTGCGCCGATGCCCTCGCAGGCGCGGTGATCACGGCGGAAGATGCGCTCTCGGACGCAGCGAAGGAACGGCTCGCGTATTTCGGTGGCCCGGCCCTCGCCACTCCCCACACGCACTAGCGCATGCGCATCCGCTACCGACCCACCTTCCGCGGCACGGAACTCTCGCTCCTGCTCTACCCGGCCTTGCTCGCGGTGGTCGGGCTCGTCACGATCGTCGTCGTGCCGCGAACACAACTCGACTGGTCGTGGCGCGACATCTGGGTCAGCCTCGCGTTCGCGGCGGTCGTGATCGGGATGAGCATCGCCTTCAGCATCCGGGGATTCCGGGGCGATCAGGTCCTGCTTCCGATCACCGCCACGCTTGCGGTAATCGGCTTGCTGATGATGCAGCGACTCAATCCGGATCTCGACGAACTGGGCCTCGCCCAGAAGCAACTGGTCTTCCTCGCGGCGGGATCGGCGATTCTCGTTGGCATCGTGATGTTGGCTGGCCCGCTCAACCTGATCGAGCGGCTCGGACGATACAAGTACACGTTGCTGGTCCTCAGCCTGCTGCTACAAGCCGCCACGTTCGTCGTTGGAACGGAGGTCTACGGCGCGAAGCTCTGGATTCAGGTCGGTCCGATCCAGATTCAGCCGTCCGAGATCGTGAAGGTGACGCTCGTCATCTTCATGGCGGGCTACCTGGACCAGAAGCGCGACCTCATCGGCTCAAGCTGGCAGGTCGGGCCGCTCTCCCTGCCGCCAATCCCCTACCTGCTGCCGATGGGCGTCATGTGGGCGGGGTCGCTCCTCACCCTCGTCGCACTGAACGACCTCGGATCGGCGTTGCTCTTCTTCGGCATCTTCCTCGCCATGCTCTACGCGGCAAGCGGGCGGCCGGTCTACGTCGCCATCGGCTTGCTGACCTTCGGCGTTGCCTGTTGGGTCGCCTGGGAGACCTTCTCGCGGATCGGCCTCCGCGTGCAGAACTGGATCAACCCATGGGCCGATCCCTACGGCGTCGGCTACCAGCAGATCCACTCCGAATACGCACTTGCGAGCGGGGGTATCCTCGGCACCGGGTTCGGACGCGGCCAGCCGACGCTGATCCCGGAAGTCCATTCCGATTTCATCTTCTCCGCGATCGGGGAGGAGCTGGGGCTGCTCGGCACCCTCACGATCATCGCGCTCTATTTCCTGCTCGTGATGCGCGGCTTCATGATCGCCCTCCGCGCGCGGGACGGGTTCGCGCAACTGCTCGCCTTCGGCCTCTCCTCGATCCTTGCCATCCAGACGATCATCATCATCGGCGGCGTCATTCGCCTCATTCCGCTCACCGGCATCACCCTGCCGTTCATCTCGTATGGAGGAAGCTCGTTGCTGGTCAACTTCGCCATCGTCGGCTTGCTGCTGCATATCTCCAGCCTGCCCCGGCGGATCTGAGCGAAGGAGCCGACCATGATCTCCCGAATCGTTCGGACGCTTGCCATCCTCGGTGCAGTCACCCTGATCGGGTGGGGACTTTTCGCCAGCGACCGCACATCGGATGCGCACTGGCTGGCGATCCTTGGCATTGCCTGGGTCCTGCTGCTGATTGGCACCTACGTCCCACTGCCGGACACCCTGCCGACCTTCAACCGCACAACCATCCGGACCGCATTCGCGTTCTCGACAGTCTTCGCGGTGATCGCCGCCCAGCTCGTGCGCGTGCAGGCAGTCCAGCGTGAGGCGATCTACACCAAGACCGGAATCGCGCCGGACGGCGAACCGTATGCCAACCCCCGCACCGTGAACACAGGACTGGACACGCGGCGAGGCCGCATCTTCGACCGCTCCGGCGAGGTGATCGCCGACACGACGGAACGGGACGGAATCTTCTTCCGAAGCTGGCCGAATCCCGTCACCGCGTACGTCGCCGGGTTCTACTCCCCACTGATGTATGGCGCAAGCGGGCTGGAAGCGACCTGGAACGACGATCTGAGCGGCTCGGCTGGCCGGAATGCCGTCGATCGCGCCGTCAACGAGCTCCTCGACCGCTCCGAGGACGGCTTCGACCTCTACCTCACGCTCGACACCGCGCTCCAGCAGCAGGCGACGGACCTCCTGAGCGGGCGGAAGGGCGCGGTGGTCCTTCTCGACCCTCACACGGGAGAGACCCTTGCCTTCGCGAGCGTGCCGAACTACGACCCCAACCGCCTCTTCTCCACAACCACCGCCGAGAACGACGGCGTGCGCTCGTACTGGGACGAACTCTCCAAGGATCCGGCCGCGCCGTTCGTGCTCCGCGCGAACCTCGGTCTCTACACACCCGGCTCGACCTTCAAGACCATCACCTCCGCAGCCGCCATCGAAACAGGCACCGCGACGCCAGACACGGTCTATCAGGACAATGGCGAACTGGTGATCGACGGGCGCACGTTAGTAGAGAACAACCGCCCCGATCCCTCTCGCACCGAATGGACGCTGGAAGAGGGGGTCGCCTGGTCGCTGAATGTCGTCTTCGCGCAGGTAGGCCTCCAGCTCGGGGCCAACCGGCTCTGGGACTACGGCACGCGCTTCGGCTTCGAGACGAGTCCGCCATTCGATCTGCCAGTCGCGCAAAGCCAGATCGCCTCGTCGCGCAGCTTCCTCGATAGCCAGAACGCGCTGGCGGACACGGCGTTCGGACAAGGACAGATCCTCACGACGCCGCTCCAGATGGCCCTGGTGGCCGCGACCTTCGCGGCAGGGGGCACCGCGCCTACCCCGTATCTCGTATCACGGGTCGCGGACTCCACGAACAAGACCATCCGCACGAATGCGCCTGGTGCGTGGCAGAAGCCGGTCAGCGCGTCGACTGCCAACCAGGTCGCGGGCATGATGGTGAACGCCGTCCAGAACGGATCGGTGCAGGCGGCGATCACGGCGGGGTACACCGTCGGTGGCAAGACCGGCACTGCAGAAACCGGCGACGGGTCGATTCATTCGTGGTTCATCGGCTTTATCGGGCAGCAGGATTCCCGGTACGCGATCGCCGTGGTGCTGGAGGAGGGGAGCGATTCGCTCGGCACCTCGGTGAACATCGGACAGGCGCTGTTGCAGGGGGCGATGGAACGCACCTGACCGCCCCCTTTCCACGCGGTGAATGCCGGCACCCACCGCCGGAGAACCCCTGTACGTACGCGGGTTTTTACCGAATCCGCCCATGGAAAATTATGCTCAAAAATGGTAGAATGACGTATGGCTCGTGACGCACTTCACATGGCGCGGAGAGCGCGCCACCGGCGATTTCAGACGCTCGTTCAGCGCGTGGCAAACACCCTGCCCGATCACGTGCAGGCCTTGCTGGACAACGTCGCGATCGTGGTGGCCGACGAGCCATCGAGCGATCAATTGCGTGCATCCGATGGCTCGACGCACGACGATCTGTTCGGCCTGTATCAGGGTGTCCCGATGACCGATCGTGGCTCGGGGTATTCGATGGTCCTCCCCGACCGGATCACCATTTTCATGGGGCCGCTCGGCCGGGCATTCACGAATCAGGCCGACCTGGAAGAGGAAATCCGCATCACCATTCTCCACGAACTGGGGCACCACCTCGGGCTCGACGAGGAGGGACTCGAAGCGCTAGGGCTCGCGTGAACGATCGAACACCCCCCATGCTGCGCCGGTCGTCCCGGTCTATTCCATCGGAGTCGACGGGGGCGCTTGCCACCATTGCCGATGGTTTCTCCCTGATTCTCGCTCGCCCATGGCTCATGATTCTCCCGATCGTCATCGATCTCGTGCTCTGGCTCGGCATCCAGATCTCGATCCAGCCGTTCACCACGCCGTTCGCCCGCTTGCTGCGGGAAGATGGTGGCGGAAATGGCGAGGAAGCCTCCCGTCAGATGCTCGCGCTCGGCGAGTCCGTGCATCTCAATGATCTCGGGGGGCTCTTTATTCCATCGGTCTTCTCCGGTCTGCCGCGTGACAACGCCTTCAACTGGCTGCTGAGCGTGCTCTTCCCTCCCCTCACGGGGGGAATCGATCGCGAGACGATGTACAAGGCCTGGGGCGACGGGCTCTTCTCGATGTGGTTTCCGCCACACTGGGTCTCGGTCCTGACGATCGCCCTGGGCTTCCTGATCCTGGCGAGCCTGCTGCTCATTGCGTTCAGGCTCCCGATCGCACGGCAAGTCCGCTTCTCCTTCGGGGAACCAGCACGGGAGACGGGCATCCACGAAGCGCCGATGGCGTGGGTGCGCCTGCTCGGCCTCCTCGGGTTGGGGGTCCTGGTGGTCGGTCTGCTGATCGTGCCGCTGGTGATTCTCGCGGTCCTGATGCTGATCTTCGGGGCGGGATTCGCCTTCCTCATTGCGTTCGGCCTCTTCGGGCTTGGCACGATGGGAGCGATCTATGTCTACTTCGCGCTCGATATCGCGCTGCTGGACCGCATCGGTCCAATCGCGGCGGTGCGGTCGAGCTTCTGGATGGTGCGTGGACGCTTCGGCGAGTGCGCACGATTCGCCATTGCTTGCGCCGTGATCCAGACCGGATTGCTACGTGTATGGCACGTTCTCGTGGAGAGTCCGCCGGGTATCGCGGTCGCGATGCTCGTCAACGCCTATATCGGGGCAGGCATCGTCGCGGCGACGATGCTCTTCATTGCCCGTCGCCCCCAGCGGGCGACACCGCCGCCGCGCCGCGTCCGGCAGTAGCCGGTCCGGCATCCATCACCTGCTTGCTCCGCAGGCCGCCGATCCCGCTTCGCTGAAGCCCACGGCCCGCGACACGTCACGAGGGAGTACCCACCACCATGGCCGTCAACACGCCAACGACCAACGCCTACGGCGCCGACCAGATCCAGGTTCTGGAGGGTCTGGAAGCCGTGCGCAAGCGCCCCGGCATGTACATCGGCAGCACCGACTCCCGGGGTCTCCACCACCTGATCCGCGAACTCGTCGACAACTCGGTCGATGAGGCACTGGCCGGCGTCTGCGATACGATCGTCTGCACCATCGGCAAGGACAACATCGTCACCGTCACCGACAACGGACGTGGCATTCCGGTCGACACCCATGCGAAGTCGAAGGTCTCCGCGCTCGAACTGATCATGACCACGCTCCACGCCGGAGGCAAGTTCGGCGGCGGCGGATACAAGGTCTCAGGTGGGCTCCATGGCGTTGGCGCATCGGTCGTCAACGCCCTCTCCGAATGGTGCCAGGTCGATGTCGTGAAGGCGGGGGATACCAACGTCTACCGCCAGGAATACAAGCGGGGCAAGCCAACCGGGAAGGTCCACATCGTCGGGGAAACCGAGGCGGAGACGCACGGGACGACCACCCGCTTCCTGGCCGACCTCGAGATCTTCAAGGCCGGATACGACTACGACTTCGATCATCTCGTCACCTGGTTCCGCGAATGGGCCTACCTCACGCGCGGCCTGCGCCTGACCGTGGTCGACGAGCGCATCGACGACGAGATGACCTTCTACTTCGAGGGCGGCATCCTCTCCTTCGTGCGACACCTGAATCGCAACCGCCAGGCGCTCCACGATCGCCCGTTCTACGTGCAGCGGGACACTCCCGCCGGTGAGGTCGAGGTCGCGCTTCAGTACAACGACACGTTCGGTGAAAACATCCGGACCTACGTGAACAACATCAACACCGTCGACGGCGGCACGCATCTCTCCGGCTTCCGGTCGGCGCTGACCCGCACCATCAACGACTACGCCAAGAAGAACGGCTTCGTGAAGGGCGACGAGACGCTCTCCGGCGACGATGTCCGCGAGGGTCTCACCGCGATCATCTCCGTGAAGCTGGAGGACCCCCAGTTCGAGGGCCAGACCAAGGCGAAGCTCGGTTCCGCCGAGATGGCCGGTGCCGTGCAATCTGTCGTCAACGACGCGCTCGGCGCGTTCCTTGAGGAGAACCCGCAGGTCGCCAAGCGTGTGATCGAGAAGTGCCTCAATGCCGCCCGCGCCCGCGAGGCGGCCCGCAAGGCCCGCGAACTGGTGCAGCGCAAAGGTGGACTGGACAGCTTCAGCCTGCCGGGCAAGCTGGCCGACTGCTCCGAGCGCGACCCGGCGAAGTCCGAGCTGTACATCGTGGAGGGCGACTCCGCAGGTGGTTCGGCCAAGCAGGGGCGCGACCGGCGGTTCCAGGCGATCCTGCCGCTCCGCGGAAAGATCCTGAACGTCGAGAAGTCTCGCCTCGACAAGATGCTCCAGAACAACGAAATCCGCACCATCGTGACGGCGCTCGGCACCTCCATCGGCGACCAGTTCGACCCGGAGAAGCTGCGCTATCATCGCGTCGTCATCATGACTGACGCCGACGTGGATGGCGCGCACATTCGCACGCTGTTGCTGACGTTCTTCTACCGCCACCTCGGCCAGCTGATCGAGGACGGCCGCATCTACATCGCCCAGCCGCCGCTCTACCGCATCCTGAAGGGCAAGGAAGAGACGTGGGTCTACTCCGATGCCGAGCTGGACGCGAAGCTCAAGGAGATGGGGGATGCCAAGGTGGATGTCCAGCGCTACAAGGGTCTGGGTGAGATGAACCCAGGCCAGCTCTGGGAGACCACCATGGACCCGGCGAACCGAACCCTGATGCAGGTCACGATCGAGGACGCGATGGATGCCGACGAGACCTTCGACATGCTGATGGGCAGCGCCGTGCCGCCCCGCAAGAAGTTCATCCAGACCCACGCCCGCGACGTCCAGAACCTCGACGTCTAGGATTCGACGCGGCGCGGCATGCGCCCATCATCACGCGCTCGATTCAGAACCCGAACCTGGACCGGCGATACCCGCGAGAGGCAGTTCCGCATGGGTGACACGAAGAGACGAATCGCCGTCGATGCAATGGGAGGCGACCACGGTCCATCCGTGGTCGTTCCCGGAGCCGTAAACGGAGCCAGGCAGCAGGGAGTCGATCTCACGTTCGTCGGCGTACCGGCAGACATCGACGCGGCGCTGAAGGGCGTCGATCGTGGCGATGTCGACATCGCCATCGTCGAGGCAACCGAGACCATTGGCATGGACGAACATCCCGCCCAGGCCGTGCGCCGGAAGCGCAAGAACAGCATCAACCTTGCCATTCAAGAGATGTCCGAAGGCCGGGCCGCAGGGATGGTGTCGGCGGGCAATAGCGGAGCCGTCATGGCCGCTGCCCTGATGCTGGTCGGGCGTATCCCCGGCATCGAACGCCCGGCCATCGCGACGTACGTGCCAACCGCCAAGCAACGCTCGCTGATCCTCGACCTCGGTGCCGTGACCGATCCGAAGCCCTCCAACATGGTCCAGTTCGCCCGCATGGGACAGGTCTACGCCGAGCGCGTGCTGGAACTCTCCCACCCCACCGTTGGCCTGCTCAGCAACGGCGAGGAGCCGACGAAGGGGAATCAGCTCGTCCAGCAGGTTTATCCGATGCTGGAAGCCGCCGAGGACATCAACTTCGTCGGCAATGTCGAGGGCAAGGATGTGGCGATGGGCGCAGTGGACATCGTCGTCACCGATGGCTTCACCGGCAATGTCCTGCTCAAGACGGCCGAGGGCGTCATCACGATGCTCACGGACACCTTGCGCCGCGAATTCACGGCCACGCTGCCCCGCAAGCTGGCCGCGCTGGTGCTACGGCCGGCCTTCCGCTCGATGCGAAGCTCGCTCGATTACTCCGTGATCGGCGGCGCGCCGTTGCTCGGCGTGAACGGTGTCGTCATCATCTCCCACGGACGCTCGAACGAACTCGCCATCGCCAACGCCATCGGCGTTGCGGTCCGGTCGGACGATCACGACCTCGCGGGAGGTATCCGCGAGCGCGTCCAGGCGAGGAAGGCCCAGGAGCCCGCCGAAACCCCGGCACCCGCACCGACCGAGGCCTGATCGCAGAGACTCCCCCAAACGCGCCACTTCCCGCTCGTCGACGACACCATTTCCTGTTACCCTCTGCGTCAGGGACACACAACCTGACGACGGCGGCGCTGCATGGTCGTGCCAGTCGAATGGGAACATGGGACGACTCCATCGTCCCCGCGATTGCACACCACGCGCGAAGTTGCTGCCAGCCGATCACGGAGGCGGAAGCATGCGCATCACCAGCGCGAGGGTGGGTCGTTCTCCTTGGTTCCGATTCGGCATATCGCGACATCCCGCGCCCTCCCGGAGCGCACCCGCGCTGATCGGGATGCTGATGGCGATGGTGATGATCGCGGGACCGTTCGCCAGTGTCGAGCTTCGCGATCCCTGCTGGGGCCGCTCCCGAATCGAGCGAGGATGCAAACTCGATGCAGGCTCAGTCCGGCCTGAGCTATCGCGTCTTCGCAACACGCGAAGGACTGGTCGGCGATCACACATCGAACGGCCATATCATCACCCCGTGGGACTATTTCGTGTCCCTCCCCTCCTGTACCAATACGAGTTGCCCCGGCGCTTCTCCTGGCCGCGCTGGCTATACCTATTGCGGATCGCTATGTTACGTCAAGGTAACTAACCCCGCGACAGGAGCCTGCCGCACCGAACCCCTGATCGAAGTGGGACCGTGGTTCACCGTCGATGACTGGTGGAACCCCGCTGAAGTCCGTTTCCTGAACAAGCTGCCCTCGAACCGCCAGGTCCTGCCGCAGGGCATGCCTGGGGCACAGGCCGCATGGGAGGGCAAGAACGTCGGCTATGGCTGGGGCTCGAACGGGATCGGCGGCAGCGATTTCTACTCCAGCGTTGGCAACCCCGCTGCCATCGACCTGGCAGACGGGACGTACTGGTCGCTCGATATCGGCGGCATCGTCGGGAACTGGGTCGACGTGGAGATGCTGTGGCAGACGGGAGAGAGTCCTTCCGCCGCGGCTGCCGGATGCGGGCATCGGTTAGGTCGGGGCGGCGGCGCGGTGCCGAAGTGGACGCCGACCCCCGTGACCCCGACACCAACCATCCCGCTCGTGTCGTGGGGCACCGCGAAGGTTACCGGGACGGGAGGCTCCGGCCTCAATTGCCGAACCGCGCCAAGCGGATCGGGCACCGTGATCGCCGTCCTCCCGGAGGGCGCGACCGTCACCTTGCGTGGACCGGCGTCCAGTGGCTGGTATCCGGTGATCTGCGGCGGCATGGCGGGCTACGCCTCCGCGAGCTATCTCACCACCACCGCGACACCGACGCCCACCGGCACGGCTACCAGGACGACAACGCCAACCGTGACAACCACCGTGACCCCGACCCTCACCGGCACGGCGAGCGTGACGACGACGCCAACGGACCACACACCACCCACCCCCCACGCCACCCGCCAACCGGCACGACGACGCCAACCGGCACGACGACAGAGACCATCACGCCAACGCAGATGCCAACCGGTACGACGACGGAGACCATCACGCCAACGCAATGCGGCAACAGGTACCGTGACACCATCGGCGACCGCGACGCAGACAGCCTCGATCCCGCCCACCGCGACCAGCACCGGGACGGCGACACAACCTGCCTCCGCGACCCCAACCGCCAGCATCCGCCCGACGCAGACTGCCACGTCCGGCCCGGCGAACTGGGGCACTGGTACCGTCACCAATACCGGTGGGGCAGGAGTCAATTGCCGTCTCGGCCCATCGACGGCGAACGGGGTCATCACCGTGCTGACCGAAGGCACGCGCGTGCAGCTGACCGGTCCCGCGGCGAATGGATGGCAACCGGTCGTCTGTGGCGGCAAGCAAGGGTACGTGTCGACGACCTATATGACGAGTGTCGCCTTCACGCCAACCCCAGCCCCGACCGCGACCAGGACGCCGACCGTGAGTGTCCCGACCGCAACGTCCACGCCTACTCGGACGGCCACGGCCAGCACGACTACCACGCCAACCGCCAGTATCCAGCCGACGCAGACGCGTACGGCGACCGTCAACGCTTCGGCCACCGCATCCGCAACTACGACGAATGCCGCCACCGCCACTCCGGGACTGGCCAACTGGGGAACAGGCACCGTCCGGAACACGGGGGGCGCTGGCGTCAATTGCCGCACCGCCCCGAACACATCCGCGAGCATCATTCGGGCATTGCCCGATGGCGCAACCGTGCAGCTGACCGGCCCGGCGTCCGGTGGCTGGCAACCCGTAGTCTGTAGCGAACGCCAAGGATATATCTCAGCCCAATACCTCGGGACAGTGCAGTTCACACCGACACCCGTGCCGACCCTCAGCGGCGCCCTCGCGAATGAACAAACGTCCACCCCCACCACGGCCCTCTCGCCCATGGCGTCAATGGAGGCAACGGGCACGGCCAGTCCTTCGCCCACACCGCCACCTGCGGTGACACAGACGCCGGAATCGGCCTTAGTGACCGCAGAAGCCTCGCCGACACCGGGCGCCAGTCCTGAAGGCCCGTCGCCCACGCTCGTCGCCCCCGATCCGGAGATCCCGACCCCAACGTTGCCGCCTCCACCACCCACCGAGGAAGTCATCACGACGACGTACGTCGCGTGGACAGGCGGGCAAGGGCTGGCGTGCATGTCCGCCCCATCGTGGGAGAGCGACCTCATGTCAGTCCTCCCGGATGGGACGGAGGTCGCACAGATTGGCAACCCGGTCGATGGCTGGCAACTGGTCGCCTGTGGAGACGGTCGAGGATATGTCGACCCGGGGTATCTCTCACCCGTCCCGGTCACGCCGGAACCGACCGAGCCGCCGGTCGTCGCGGAAAGAACCCACGGGAACCGCCCCTCGACGTCGAAGCGGCCGTACCGCAGACGTTCACCTTCTACCCAGTCGCCGAAACGAGCATCCTCCGTACGTCCTCGGATGTCCCGCAGAGCGGAGTGGCCGGAACGTCACTCACGCTCGGTGGTCCGGAAGGCGGGGTCGTCGCCGTGACCTTCCAGATCTCCGGCATCGCTGATGGCACGGTTGTGGATGCCACGCTCCTCATCACCGGAGCCGGTGAGGCATCCGGTCCCGGCGGCAGCGTGCTTGCCGCGCCGGGCGGAGCCATCGATCCGTGGACCGTGACGGCAAGCGGGATCGATGCCCTCGGCGGCTGGTCCGTCGCCTGGCTCGATGCCGTCTCGCCGGGCGTCCAGTCATCGGTGGACGTGACGGGCGTGGTGGCGAACGGGACGATCACGTTCATCCTGGCCGGCACCGAAGCGCCGGTCTCGATCGCAGGATCGGGCATTGGTTCCGGGCCGGTCCTGATCGTGATCGCCCAGCCCGGCACCTGACGACACGTCGAAGCCAGACACCACAAAGCCGGTCGAGTGAATCGACCGGCTTTGTGGTGTCTGGCTTCGTTCGCGTACGCGGCGGAGCTTACTCGACGGCGCGCTTCAGCTGCGTGCCAGGCCGGAACACCGGGCTCTTGCGCGCGGCGATCTTGATCTCCTCGCCCGTCTGCGGGTTGCGGCCGGAGCGAGCGGACCGCTCGACAACCTTGAAGGACCCGAAGCCGCTCAGCGTCACCTCATCACCCTTGGCCAGCGCGCTCTCGATCGCATCGAACACCGCATTGACAGCCTTGGTGGCCTGCGCCTCACTCGTTTCGGTGGCTTCCGCAACGGCACGCACCAGTTCCTGCTTTCGCATCGATTTCATCTCCTTCGACTGCCCCCGGCGCTCAAACGCTGCCGTCGGGCTACTGCTTCGCTCACGGTTGCGCATGCGGCGTTCCGCCGCGTTCGGTGGGCTACGATACCACACTCCACGAGGACTTCGACGGATGGTGCGATCAGGCAAGGATCGTCGCCCGCCGCTGGCGCGCGGCCTCGAAGACCATCAGCGACCCCGCGACCGCCGCGTTCAGGCTCTCCACCCCATGCGCCAGCGGGATTCGCACCCGCACGGTAGCGAGTTCCCGAACGGCATCGGATGCACCTGCGGCCTCGCCTCCGACGATGATAGCGCTGGAACCCGTCCAGTCCACATTATCGTAGGCACACTCACCATCCGCTTCTGCCAATCCCGTGACATGATACGAGGATAGTACATTCGCAAGACCATCGGTATCGATGCTCGAGAAACTAACCCGAAAGTGGCATCCCATCGCCGCCCGAACAACCTTTGGATTGTAAGGATCAACCGAGTCATCGGCTAGGAAAACATGGTCCACACCGGCTCCGGCGGCGGACCGGAACAGCGTTCCGAGATTCCCGGGATCGCGCACCCCGGCGGCCACCATCACCAGCGGCGCAGCGAGCGCATCCAGACGCTCCAGCGACGCCTCCAGCATAGGCACCACGGCCAGAATCCCTTGAGGATGGGGGACATCGGAGAGCGAGGCGAACACGGCTTCGTCGGCGATGCGCACGCGCAGACGGGAGGATTCGGGGATTGTTGGCAGCAACCGATCCGCAACATCCTCCCGGAGGACGATGTGACGAGCCTCGATCCCGGAGGCGAAGACGTCCTCAACGAGCCGTGCGCCCTCCACGACAAACGCCCGCTCCTGGTAGCGCTTGCGGCGCTGCTGGAGCGAGCGTATGTCCTTGATCAGGGGATTCGCCTGGCTGCGGATCGGCTCAAGGCTGAGCCGATCCGCATTCCCGACGCCTCGGTGACGGATACCGGCGCGATCGTCAGGCGTCACGCTGCGATCAGGCGGCAGCGGGCAGCGCGCCCTTCGCCACATCGGCGATGGCGGCGAAGGCAGCCTCATCACGCACCGCGAGATCGGCGAGGATCTTGCGGTCCACCTCGACCCCGGCCAGGTTCAGGCCGTGGATGAGCTGGCTGTACGGGAGCCCGTTCAGGCGGCTGGCGGCGTTGATGCGCTGAATCCACAGGCGGCGCATATCGCGCTTGCGGTTGCGGCGGTCGCGATACGCATACTGCAAGGAACGCATCATCGACTCATGCGCTCGCTTGTAGAGGCGATTGCGGGTGCCGCGATGCCCCTTCACCTGAAGAATGACCTTTCGGTGCCGCCGATGGGCCGCCACACCGCGCTTGACTCGTGCCATGTTCCGTTTTCCTTCGATACTTCTACGTCAGCCCGCCGGAGCACCATGCAACCGGCCAGGCGATCGATCTACTTGAGGCCGTAAGGAAGCATCAGCTTCACGCCCTTGGCGTTTGTGGAATCCATCTCCTGCATGCGGTCGAGCTGACGCAGCACGCGGGGAGACTTCTTGCGACGATTGTGGCTCTTCATGCCCTTGGCGTGCATGATCTTGCCCGTCGCCGTGATCGAGAACCGGCGCTTCGCACCCTTGTGCGTCTTGAGTTTGACCTTGGTACCGGACTTCATTCTAGCCATTGTCTGTCGAATCCTCTCTGCGCTCACTCGTTGCCGCGCGGACACGGGCGGGGGCGAGATACATCGTCATCGTCCTCCCCTCCATACGCGGTGTCTGCTCAACGGTTGCGACGTCCTTCAGCTGTTCCTGGAGCTGGTCCAGCAACTCGCGTCCCAATTCCGGGTGGGTGATCGACCGACCCCGGAACAGCACGCTGAGCTTGACCTTGTCCCCGGATTCGAGGAACCGCGCAGCCTGCCGACCCTTGGTCTCCAGATCGTGATCGCCGATCTTCGGTTCGATCCGAACTTCCTTGACCCGGGTGACGTGCTGGCTCTTGCGCGATTCGCGCTCCTTGCGGCTCTGCTCGTACCGGAACTTGCCGTAGTCCATCAATCGGCAGACCGGGGGCACCGCGTTCGGCGCAACCTCCACGAGGTCCAAGCCACGTTCGCGCGCCATCTCCAGCGCCTCACGGGTTGGGATGATCCCGATCTGGTTCCCCTGATCGTCGATAAGTCGTACCTCGCGGATGCGAATTCGCTCGTTTACGCGAGTCTGCACTGGTCGAGAAATAGCTTGCCTCCTGAACTGCTGGCGGTGCATGGCGGACATACAAAAAAGCCGGTACGAATACCGACGTTTCGCCAGCGACAACGCCGAACAAGAATACCATGAGACTGCTCCGGGATCAAACCCCGGGCGTCTGCTCGGTCACTTGTCCAGCGTGCCGCGCGAAACGCTCACTCCCCTCGTCTGCAAGCACAGCGCGTGCCCGCAGCGCGTCGTCTGCCAGATGCTCCAGCAAGATATCCAGCCCATCGAAGTGCTGGTCTGGCCGCAGGAACGAAACGAACTCGCTCCGCAGCCGCTTTCCATACAGATCGGCGTCGAAATCGAAGATGTGCGTCTCCACGACGCGCTCCCCGGTATTCAGCACCGGTCGTGTCCCGATATAGGTCATCGCGGCCAGAGGCCCCGGCACTCCATCAATCCATGCCCACGACGCATAGCTCCCGTCCGCAGGCTTGACGATGTCCGGAGGCAACGGCACGTTCGCCGTAGGATAGCCGATCGTGCGTCCGACCTGATCGCCCCGGACCACCGGCCCGGTAATCGCGAACGGATACCCGAGCAGCCGGTTTGCCTCCCGCACATCCCCGGCGAGGATGCGCTCGCGGATGGCGCTGCTGCTAACGGTCAGTCCATCGAAATCGACCCGGACAATGGCTTCGACCACCACCCCAAGCTCCACCCCGATCCGGCGCAGCGTGGCGACATCGCCCGCACGCTTGTGGCCGAGGGCGAAATCCTCACCGACCCACAGCTCACGGACTCCGGAAGCGGCGAGGCGGGCGAGAAACTCCTCCGGCGTCTGCCGGGCGAGCTCGTGCGTGAACGGTAGAACCAGCACCCGGTCGACCCCGGCCTCCAGGATCATCCGCGCCCGATCGTCATTCGAGGCGAGCCGCCCGCGGAAACGATCCGGCGCGAAGAGTTGAACCGGCGTCGGCTCGAACGTCACGACCAGCGATTCCACACCAAGCGCGCGAGCCCGTCCGACCAGCAAGCCGAGCAGGTGACGGTGTCCACGGTGGACGCCATCGAACGTGCCGATGCTGGCGATACGAGCCGTATCAGGAAGCTCCTCGAAGCGGGAGACGATGACCGAATCCTGGTTCACGCTGACTTTTCCTGCTCGCTTGCCGACCGATCGAGGCCATCCAGATCGACGACCTTGGCTGGCTGGATCGATTCGCCGTCGCTGACGCCCACACCGACCCAAATGCCGCTGCTATCGTACACGCGAACGCTCCCCGCCGCCGCCCGAACGGGCAGCACCTTGCCCTGGAACCACCAGACGCGCTGCTCCGGCGTCACCACCAGTGCCGGAAGATGCTCCACCGCGCGATCGGGATGGGCCGCGACCGCGTCCCACGGCTCATCCCGCAACCGCGCCTCCAGTTCATCGAGCGTCATCGCGTCAGCGAGGGTGAACGGCCCGGTGGAGGTCCGCACGAGATTCGAGAGATACGCTCCCGTCCCCACCAGCTCGCCGAGGTCACGCGCGATGGAACGCACGTAGGTACCCTTGGAACAGGTGATGTCCACTGTCGCGATGGGGTGTTCCCAGGTCACAAGGTCAATCGCGTGGATCACGATCGCGCGCGCAGGAATCTCCACCTCCGCCTCGATTCCGGCATGCGCAAGCTCGTAGAGCCGCTTGCCATCGATCTGGACAGCGGAATGGAGCGGCGGCACCTGCATCTGCGGTCCCCGGAAGGACGCCAACGCAGCCTCCACCATCTCCCGCGTGAGGCCATCCGCCCCGCGCTGGGCGATGACGACGCCATCTCCGTCTGCCGAATCCGTCTCGACGCCGAAGGTGATCTCCGCGCGATACGCCTTCTGCGCATCGGCCAGATATTCGACCGTCCGTGTCGCGAGACCGACCGCGATCGGCAGGACTCCTACCGCCGCCGGATCGAGCGTCCCGGCATGCCCGACGCGGCGTTCCCGGACGATCCGGCGGACCCGCGCCACTACATCGTGACTCGTCCACCCACCGGGCTTGTCGATCACGATGTACCCATGCCTGGTTGCGGAGCGCCGATTCTTCGCCATCGGAATGTCAGACCGGCTTGGCGGTGACGGGATTGACCACGCCGGACATATCGATCTCGGCGAGCAGCTCGGCGACCCGCGTGACGAAGGCCGTCCGCCCCGCATCGCCGCCTTCGACCTGGCAGCCCGCCGCACGCGGATGCCCGCCGCCACCGAAGACGGCGCAGATCCTCGCGACATCGACCTGCGGATACATGCTGCGCATGCTGATGCGCCAATGATCCTTCGAGCCATAAAGAATCGCCGCCGCGCGGGAGCCATCGGTCCCGAGCAGGAAGTTGACGATCCCTTCCGCCTCGCTGGTCTCCGCCCCGGCAGCTGCGAAGTCTTCTTCCGTCAAGGCGGTCCAGATCAATGAACCAGTCCATTCGATCTTGCGCAGGGCAATCCGCCACAGGCGGACGGTGCTCTGGGTCTTGATGCGAAAGAGCGCGTCCACCACCGGAGCCGGGTTGGCCCCGGCGTCCACGAGGTCGGCAGCGGTACGCATGGTCCGCGAGGTCACGGAATCCGTGCGCAACCCGAGGGTGTCGCCGTAGATGCCCGAGAGCAGCAGTTGTGCCGTCTCCTTGTCCAGCTCCACGCCCCAGGCAGCAAGGATGTCGGCGACGATCTCCGACGCCGACGCCGCCCCCGGTTCGACGATGTTGATGACGCCGAAGCGATCGTTCGTGATGTGATGATCGATGTTCACCATCGGAACACGCCCGTCGAGACGGGACGGATCGTCGCGGTAGAACGTCCCCACCCGGCGGAGATCGGAACTGTCGATCAGGCAGAGCACGTCGTAGTCCGGCAGCGGATCGACACCGTAGCGCGATACCGAATCGATACCGGGCAGGAAACGCAGGGAACTGGGAAGCTCCCCATCGCTCACCAGCACCGTCGAGGCCACGCCGAATCGCCCGAGCGCACGGCTCATCGCCATCGCCGAGCAGATCGAATCGGCATCCACATGCTGATGCGTCGGCAGCAACACATGCCTCGCCCCGCGCAGCATGGCGAGCGCCGCCGCCGTATCCTCCGGATCGAGCCTCCACGATGTCGGCATTACGCCTCCTCCGCCTCGTCGATGACGACCGGCGTCGGTGCCGCCACAGGATCGGCGGACCGGTCGGCATGAATCGCGCGATCACGATCCCGCACTTCGCGCAGCGCTTCGGTGATCTGCTGCGCATATTCCATCGAACGATCGTCCCGGAACTCGAGTTCTGGGATCTGGCGCATCCGCAAGCGCGGCTTGAGGACATGCCGGATGTAGCCCGAGGCCGAACGAAGCGCGACGAGCGTCTGCTCGCGCTCCTCCTCCGTGCCCAGGACGCTGATGAAGACCCGCGCCGACCGGAGATCGGGCGGCACTTCGACGCGCGTGATGCTGAAGAACCCGATGCGCGGATCCTTCACCTCACGGCGGATGATGTCGTCGAGTTCCTCCCGCAGGAGTTCCCCGACCTGTCGTGTTCGTCTGGTCACTGTCGTCCCGTACCTGCGACGGGGCGGCACCCGGAGATGCCATCCCGTCGCGCGTCATGCGGGGTGCCGTTTCCGCCGCTAGACGGAACGCACCACTTCCTGGCGGTGCAGGAATTCGATCTGGTCCCCGACCTGGAGGTCGTTGAAGCCATCGAGGCCGAGACCGCATTCGTAGCCAGCGGCCACCTCGCGGGCATCTTCCTTGAAGCGCTTCAGCGACTTGATCCCGCCCTCGAAGACCACGGTACCACTGCGCAGCACGCGTGCCCGCGAGTTGCGCGTCACCTTGCCATCGAGCACGTAGAGGCCGGCGACCACATCATTGCTCGGGAGCTTGAACGTGTCGCGGACTTCGGCATAGCCGTCCGTCACGTCCTCGAACACCGGCGCGAGGAGGCCGGTCATGGCCTTCTTGATCTCGTCCAGGAGCTCGTAGATGATCGTGTAGAAGCGAACGTCGACCCCGGCGTTGTCAGCCGCACGCTTGCCGGCCGCGTCCGGACGGACGTTGAAGCCGACGACGATGCTGCCCGTCGTCACCGCAAGATTGATGTCCGACTCCGAAACCGCTCCGGTCGCCGCGAGCTGGATCGAGAGCTGCACACCCTGGTCCGTGTCCTCGTTCAGCTTCAGCAGGGCGTTCTGGATGGCGCCCAACGATCCCTGGACGTCCGCCTTCAGGATCACGCGGAGCTCGGCCGTCTTGCCTTCCTTCACCTGGTCGAAGAGCTCGGTCAGCTTGATCGGGCGGTTCTCGCTCAACGACTCGATGCGGCGCTGGGCGGTCCGCTGCTCGGCGAGCTGGCGGGCGGCCTTCTCGTCCTCGAAGACGATGAAGGAATCACCGGCCTGCGGCACCTCCATCAGACCCAGGATCTCGACCGGGGTGCTCGGGGTAGCCCGGCGAACGCGCTTGCCACGATCGTCGAACATGGCCTTGATGCGGCCCCACGTCGAACCAGCCACGACGACATCGCGCAGGTTGAGCGTGCCCGTCTGCACCAGCACCGTCGCCACCGGGCCACGACTGGAATCGACCTTCGCCTCGATCACCACGCCGTTCGCGGGGAGGTTGGCGTTGGCCTTCAGCTCGTTCACATCCGCGACCAGCAGGAGCACTTCCAGCAGGTCATCGAGGCCCATCTTCTCGCGGGCCGAGACCTCCACGAACGGGACGTCGCCGCCCCACTCTTCCGGCATCACCGCCAACTCGGAGAGCTGCTGCTTGATGCGATCCGGATTCGCGGCGGGGAGATCGATCTTGTTGATCGCCACCACCAGCGGCACGTTCGCCGACTTGATGTGCGCGACCGCTTCGCGGGTCGTCGGCATCACGCCGTCATCCGCGGCCACCACCAGCACCGCGATATCGGTGGACTGGGCGCCACGGGCACGCATGGCCGTGAAGGCCTCGTGACCGGGGGTGTCGAGGAAGGTGAGCTTGCGGCCCTGTGCCTCGACCTGATACGCACCGATGTGCTGGGTGATACCGCCGGCCTCCCCCTCCGCGACATTCGCGGAGCGGATGGAGTCCAGCAGCTTGGTCTTGCCATGGTCGACATGCCCCATGATGGTGATGACCGGCGGGCGCTGCGTGGCGTCCGGATCGTTCTCACCCTCAAGGCGGCGGCTCTCGAAGTCGGCGACCATCGACTTGGCAACGGTGTCCTGCTCGTTGGTCTCCCACCCAAGCGTCTCCGCCACCTTGGCGGCGGTGTCGTAGTCGATCTGCTGGTTCAGATTGGCCATGATGCCAGACTTCATCAGCTCGCGAATGACCTCGATGCCGCTGGTTTCCAACTTTTCGGCGAGTTCCGCCACGGACATCACGGGGGGAAGCGTCACTGGCTCACGCACCACGGGTACATTGCGCTTCACGGCTACGGTGCGCGCGCCACCAGTGTTCTTGCGGCCACCCTTGCGGCCGCCACGGGCGCCGCCTCGTCCTACGGTATTGGTCATGGGGATTACTCCTTCGTCGGAACGCCGACAACGTCACCCGCGGGGGAATCGGGCAACGTAGCAGCGAATTCTCTTAGCGATTGCAGCGCATCTTCAGAGAGCTCGACATTGAGGGCGCGGGCGAGCACGTTCGTCTCGATAGCACGCGTCCAACACGTCGGGCGGTCACAAAGATAGGCCCCCCGTCCATTCTTCTTGCCCGTCGGGTCGACCTCGACCGTCCCTTCCGGCGTGCGCACGATGCGCGTGAGCGACCGTTTGTCGTCGCTTTCCCGGCAGGCGACGCAGGTCCGGCGCGGCACATGCTTTGGCCGCGGCCCCTTGCGTCGCCCTTTCGGGGTGTTCGTGTTCGATGCTGGTGTCGCCTGCTTCGGCCCGGAGGCCGGCTCGGCAGCCGCAGACGCGGCCGGTGCGAGTTCGGATGCGTGAGGCATACGTCGCCGTTACCTCCTTTACATCATCCGGTTCTCACCCGATGCGTAGATGCCCAACGAATCGATGTCGTCGTCGAGCGGAAGCTCTTCCGTCGTCTCCTTGTCGAAGCGGGCGCGCAGTTCACGCTCGTAGTAGACCTCGACCACGCCATTCACGATGTCCACGTCCACCTGGCGGCGGAGCAGATCCTCGGAGAGCGGGCCGTAGGCCTTGCCGCTGAGATTGACCATCCCCTCCGCCGTGACGGCGCGGGGCTGGCGTCCCTGCCAGCTGAAGTCCGGCATGATGTCGCGGGCGGATTCGCGCGCCTGGCGGAAGAACTCACCGCCGGCCTGGAGCAGCGACTCCGGACCCTTGATGTCGATGCGCCAGCCAGTGAGCTTGTAGGCGAGGCGGGCATTCTGGCCCTCCTTGCCGATGGCAAGCGACATCTGGTCGTTCGGCACGATCACCGTCGCCACACGCTGGTCGCCGTCGTCGCTCAGGGAGACGTTCGTCGGCTTCGCCGGGCTGAGCGCGTTCGCAATGAAGGCGCTGGTGTCCGGCGACCACTCGATCACATCGATCTTCTCGCCATACAGCTCGTTGACGATGTTCTGGATGCGCACGCCACGCACGCCAACGCAGGAGCCGACCGGGTCGACCTTCTCCTGGCGAGCCGCGACCGCCACCTTCGAGCGCAGACCTGGCTCACGCGCGATCGCCATGATCTCCACGGCGCCGCTCTGGATCTCCGGCACTTCCAGTTCGAAGAGCCGGCGAATCAGGCGCGGATCGGACCGGGACACGATCAGCTGCGGGCCACGTGCGTGGGCGTTCACCTCGGTCAGCAGGACCTTGATCCGCTGATTCGGGCGATACCGCTCCGACTGCACCTGCTCGCGGGCAGGCATCACCGCTTCGGCCTTGCCGAGTTCGATGATGACCGCGCGATTGTCAGCCCGCTGAACCACGCCATTGAGGACTTCGCCCTCCTTGTCCTGGTAGTCCTTGAACACCGATTCCCGCTCGTAGTCACGAATCCGGGTATGGACAACCTGCTTCACCGTCTGCGCGGCGATGCGACCGAAGTTCTCTGGCGTCTTTCGGGAAATGCGAATCTCTTCGCCAACCTGGGGATTCGCCGCGAACTCCGAAGCCTCCTCCAGGGAGATCTCAAGATCCTTGTTGGTCACGTCGGCGACAACCGTCTTCACGGTCACCACCATCATCTCTCCAGTCGTCGAATCGAGCTCGACACGGACATCCTCATTGGATTCCGACGACTTCTTGTAGACAGACGTCAACGCCTGCTGCACGGAGAGCAGCACCGCATCACGCGGAATCCCGCGCTCGGCGGCAATCTGGGCGATCGCGGTATAGAGATCACTCTTCATCCGCTCACCTCCTTGCCACGTACAAAAACGACCGCTCCTTGCGTTTCGGTCGCGGTATGGGACCGTTGTACGACGAGACTCCCGAAATGAAGCCCTGCCAAACAGCAAGAAACGTGGGCATTGCCCACGTCTGATCCCACGACGATCAATTACGCAACAGAACTATACCATTTACGTCCACTCACTTCAACGCGGTGTGCTGGTTCACGACACGCGAGAACGGTTCCCGGACGCCTGCTTCGGTCGCGATCACTGGTCGCCTGGAAGCGGATACAGGGGTTTCACAACGCGACGTTCCCGCCTGCGCGATGGACAGATCACCACCATGGTGCCCCTGGGTCCGTGCCTCTCACCTCCCCGGTCTGCCTCCACCCCCAACCGGAAATCGCTGGCCCATCGCATCCGGGCTTTGGTAGGATGCTCGCCAGTAAACGACGCTTCACCGCGTTCTCCTCAGTCATTGTCACGTCGTGACGATGCGCGCCGTCCACATCCCCGGACAACCCAATGATTCAACGCTTCCTGCGCAGCGACTCCGCTGCGGCGCTCGTCCTGCTTGTCGGCACGCTGCTGGCGCTCGTCGTCGCGAACTCTCCCCTCCAGCCATCGTACGACCATGTCCTCCATGCCAACATCCTCGGCCTCAGCGTGCAGCACTGGATCAACGACGGCCTGATGGCCATCTTCTTTCTGCTGGTCGGCATGGAGATCAAGCAGGAATTGCGATCCGGGGCCCTCTCCACATGGAGAAACCGCGCCCTGCCCGGACTCGCCGCGCTGGGCGGCATGGTCGTTCCCGCCCTCATCTTCATGCTCGTCAACCGCAACGATGCGGCCCTGCACCGGGGATGGGCCATCCCGACCGCGACCGACATCGCATTCGCCATCGGTGCCCTCGCGGTGCTGGGATCCCGCGTCCCTGCCGGTATTCGCGTGGTCCTCGTGGGTATCGCGATCCTCGACGATCTCCTGGCGATCGTCGTCATCGCTGTCTTCTACTCCGAAGGGGTGGCGATTGGCTGGCTCCTCGCCGCCGCCGCGATCTGCATCGTCCTGGCCCGGATGAACGCCCGTCATGTCTACCGCTTGCCCCCCTATCTCGCTCTCGGCGGGATGCTCTGGTTCTGCATTCTCCAGTCCGGACTCCACGCAACGCTGGCCGGCGTGATCCTCGCCCTCGCGATCCCGGCTGAGAGCACCTCGAGCCAGCACCGCTCGCCCCTGAAATCCACCGAGCACGCTATCGACCGTTGGGTGAACTTCGCCATCCTGCCGCTCTTCGGCTTCGCGAACGCGGGAATCGCCTTCAGCGGCATCGCCCGGAGCGATCTGGTCGGCACCCTTCCGCTCGGGATCGCGCTCGGCCTCCTCATCGGCAAGCCGGTCGGCATCTTCGGCACGACCTGGCTGATGATCCGCATGCGCCTCG
This sequence comes from Thermomicrobiales bacterium, assembly GCA_049840815.1. Classification (GTDB taxonomy): domain Bacteria; phylum Chloroflexota; class Chloroflexia; order Thermomicrobiales; family UBA6265; genus JASGDN01. The sequence continues at coordinate 203,228 of JASGJI010000012.1, forward strand.
CTCCGATGCCAGCGGGCGTCACCTGGCGTCAGTTGGGGGCAATGGCAATGCTTTGCGGGATCGGATTCACGATGAGCCTCTTCATCGGAGGCCTGGCCTTCGAGGACGACCAGCATCTGATGAACGCCGTGAGAATCGGCGTCATCGGCGGCTCCGTGCTCTCGGCAACGCTGGGGATCGTGGCATTCCGCGTCGTGGCGAGACCACCCGATTCGGCCCGGAAGCCTGCAAGGTAGGGCAGCCTTGCAGGAGGGGCGTCCGTTCGTGCGTGCTATAAATACGCTCGGATCGACGCGTGACGTCGAGGCTGGCCCCATCCTGCTTTCCGCATCATCCCACGGCCAGCATGAGTGATCGGTGAGCGATCCGCGGCATCCGTCGCCTGTCGTTCTCCCCTGTCGAGAAGGAGCCAATGTCCGACCCTGGGCTGAACCATCGGCTGCGCCAGCGATCGCGCAGGGCCGGCATCATGATCGGTGTCTCGATGGCCCTCACGATCGCCGTCTGCGTCGTGGGTTTCACGGTCATCTACAACGCGCTCAGCGCGTACACCAGCGATTTCGTCACGCAGGAGGAACCCACGATGCCTCCAACAACCGCGCCGACGAATCCTCCCCCGCAGACGTCCAGCAATGATGGGCAGGATGCACCGAATCCGACTGCCGAACCGACGCAGGGGCAGGCGATCGAACAGAATCCAAACGCCCAGCCGACCGGCACACCGGGAGCCTTCACCCCGGACTACCAGATCGGGAGCACCGGATCGGTGAACCTTCGGTCTGGTCCGGGTACCAGTTTCGATTCCGTCATCGCCCTTCCCTACCAGACGCCGCTTCAGTACCTTGACGAGACCCAGACCACGTCCGACCCCGACGCGAATACGGAGTGGATGAAGTTCCGCACGGAGGACGGCGAGGAAGGCTGGGTCCGCCAGATCGACGTCGAGAACTACGAGCCCTAGCTCCACGCCCGAACGGGCAACGACCGCGCCACCGCCGCACCACAGGGAGTTCTGCATGCAACAGGTCACCATCATCGGACTCGGGCTGATCGGCGGCTCGATCGGACTCGGGCTTCGACGCTGGTCGGCGGCGAACGGCAATCTGCTCTCCATCACCGGCTTCGACGACGACGTGAACCGGCAGGCCGAGGCCCGCAAGATGGGCGCAATCGACCAGGCGGAATGGTCGCTGGTCAATGCCGTGAACAACGCTGATGTCGTGATCGTCTGCACGCCAGTCGGTGCAATGAAGCAGGTCTTTGCCGACATCGCCGACCATCTGAAGCACGGAGCGATCGTCACCGACACCGGATCGACCAAGGCGCAGGTGATGGAGGACGCGAAGGCGTTGCCCCGCACGGTCTCCTTCGTGGGCGGGCACCCGATGGCCGGCAAGTCGCAGAGCCTCGAAGCCGCCGATGCGGACCTCTTCAAGGGCGCAACCTGGGTCGTCTGCCCGAGTCCTCACGCAAATGACGAAGCAATCCGCAACGTGCTCGGCATCGTGGCTGCGCTGGACGCGGAGGCGTTCTTCGTCGATCCCGTGGAACACGATGCCTTCGTGGCTGGCATCAGCCACCTGCCGTTCGTTGCCGCGGCGACGCTGGCCTCGGCAGTGACCGCCGATCCGGCGTGGCGCGACATGCGATCGCTCGCCGCAACCGGCTTCCGCGACACCACACGGCTGGCGCTGGGCAATCCGACGATGCACCGCGACATCGCGCTCTCGAATCGCGATTCGCTGAACCGGTGGATCGACCAGTACGTGGCCGCCCTCACCGACTTCCGCGCGACACTGAACGCCGACGATGCCGATGCGGGGGTCCTCGCGTTCTTCACCGCTGCCCAGGATGCCCGCGCCGGTGTCGAGGTACCGGTCAATCGCGCCGCCGAGCAGAGCCTCGACGGGCAGGAAGCGGTGAAGAAGGAGGGGATGAGCGAGCAGATGGGCCGCATGTTCCTCGGAGGGTTCGGTCGCAAGAAGCGCGGTCAGGACGACAGGCGCTGACGCGCCAGGACATCCTTCCCCACGCAAGACACCCCGCCGCTCCTGATGTGGAGCGGCGGGGTGTTTCGCGTTCGACGCGAGCGATCAGGGCACGATGCTCCAGGCATCGGACAACGAGTAGCTGAAGAGCTTGCGCGTGGGCAGGCCATTTTGGCGCACCCGCCCACGGTCGTTGCGCATCAGTTCGGCGTATTGGTTCTGGATCTGGATGATCCGCCGTTCCTTCAGGTTGAAGACCACCAGACCAAGGTTCGCTGGCTCCATGCTGCGCTGCCGGGTCGTGGCATCCAGCACGCGGAAGGGATGGTCCATCTGATCGCCGTCGCGGCTGCCCACCAACGCGAAATCGCCACTGAGCGAATCAATGTTGTGCTCGTCAAACCGATACAGGCCCATGCGTACCGTCCGCGCCCAATCGGCGTCGTACTCATCCGCGAGGTCGAGGACCGACTGAAGGCTCTCCGCTCCCCGGCTGCACGCCGCCGCGATCACCTTGAGCGCGTGGGCCGGGCCGACGAAGCTGGATACGCCGCGTTGATCGATGACATTGAAGCGAAAGAGGTTTCTGGAACTCATCGGGGGAACCGTTTCTGGCAATGACGAAAACCGCCCCGAATGGGCTCCGATCGGCGTCGTTGCTGGGTTCGGAATCGGGAAATCGGGCAGGGCGAATACGCGGCGTACTGTACCATAGTGACCTGATGCATCCGGTTCCGTTCGCATCGTCGCAATCCCGGATGCCGCAAGGAGCCTCGTCATGGTCACCTCATTCCCCAGCGAGCCGACGCCCCCCGATCCACCGAACGATGGGCATCCCCCGAAGACCCCGCCAGAACCGATCCCGATCGACTCGGCGCGAAAGACACGGCTCGATCGGGAGGTCGACGAGATTCTTCGCTCGGCCACCAGAAGCAATCCGCTGCCGCCGACGCCAATCTCCTCCCGCCGTCCGAAAGCCGCCCCCACCATGGCTGTATCCAATCGGGTCCACCCGGCGCTCTCCACCGTGATGGACACCCTGATGGCGGTGCCATTGATCACGGCGGTTGGACTCGGCATCGCCTGCGCCATCGTCGCCCCCTATTCAAAGCTGCTTGCCCTCGTGTTCGCCGTGCTGGCGGTCGTTGTTCTCGTGACCCCGATCGTGCAGGCCGCACGACGCTCGTCGCTGCCCGGCAACGATGGCCCGAAGATGTGGCGAGGCCGCTCCATGGATACCCCGCCGACCCGCCTGCACGGGATCGGCGAACGCACCCCTGCTGACAAGATCACCGACTGGATCAATTCGCGCCGACCGTAAGCGGTCGCAACGCGCATCCGGGATCGCCGGATGCCTTGTGCTGGAGCCTGCATGCCTGGGATCGTTTCGGATATCGTCGATGTCTATGTCTTCCGGCGGCTGAACGCCCGCGTGCAATTCCTGCTCCTCCAGCGGCGTCACGATGTGGCGATGGCGATGACCTGGCAGGGTTTCCATGCGCAGATCGAGCGGAACGAGAACACGCTCGATGCGGCGAAACGCGCCGTCCGCGAGATGGTCGGGCTGAACGTCAGCGCCTACTACTCGGCCGATTACGTCAACCAGTTCTATGATGACTACCGCGATGTCCTTGTGCTGGCACCGGTGGTGGCGGTCCAGGTCAGCCCACAGGCGCCCGTCCGCCTCGGCGACGACTTCCGCGATTGCGCGTGGTTCGAACGTGACGACGCGACAGTACGCCTGCCTTTCTCAGGGCAGCGCTGGGCGGTGCGCCACATCGACGAGATCATGAGCATCGGCGAGCGGGAGAGCGAACTCTATCGTCTGCTGCCGCCCGATCAGCTTCCGGCCGCGCCGCTCCCCGAACCCGCGCCTGTGGCCGCGACAGCACCCGAGGCGATCTCGGAGGTCGCGATCGCCGAAACCTACGACGAGGTCGCGAAGCCATCCGATCCCACGAGCAGCGATATCCCTGGCCTCTCATTGGCGGACATCTTCGAGCCGGAGATTCGCGAGCTGGCAGACGAAGCCAACCCTCATGTCACGCCGCCCAGCGAGGAAGATCCCGAAGAGACACAGTCGGCAGAAGCCCCGCTGGACACGCGCAAGTGGGGATTCCGGCGGCGTGAACGAACGGGTGGGGATGGGGTATACTAGAACGTTCGTTTTCATTTCGCCCCGGAGGCAGCATGCCAGACTTCCAGATCATCTCCGACCTCCGTCCGACCGGCGATCAACCCCAGGCCATCGACCAGCTCACCAAGGGTCTCGAAGCGGGAGAACGCTTCCAGACCCTGCTCGGCGTTACCGGTTCCGGCAAGACGTTCTCGATGGCGAACATCGTCCAGAACGTCAACCGCCCGACCCTCGTCCTCGCGCACAACAAGACGCTCGCGGCGCAGCTCTACGCCGAGTTCAAGGAATTCTTCCCGCGCAACGCGGTGGAATACTTCGTCTCCTACTACGACTACTACCAGCCAGAGGCCTATGTTGCCCGCACCGACACCTTCATCGAGAAGGACGCGGACATCAACGAGGAGATCGACAAGCTCCGCCACGCCGCGACGCGGGCGCTGCTCACCCGGCGTGACACGCTGATCGTGGCCTCGGTCTCCTGCATCTTCGGCCTCGGAACGCCAGAGGAATACGCCAGCACGGTCGTCTCGCTCAAACGCGGGCAGCAGGTCCGGCGTGACCGTGTCCTGCGCCAGCTGATCGACATCCAGTACGACCGCAACGACATGACCCTCACGCGCGGCACGTTCCGTGTGCGGGGCGATTCGGTGGAGATCTTCCCGGCCTACGAGGAGATCGCCGTCCGCGTCGAGTTCTTCGGCGACGAGGTCGACCGCATCGTGGATGTCGATCCGCTCACCGGCGAAATCCTCGCCGTACGGGAGGACATCGGCGTCTACCCGGCGAAGCACTTCGTGACCAATGCCGAGAAACTGAAGGTCGCGATCAAGGACATCCAGGTCGAGCTGGACGAGCGGCTGCAGGAACTGGAATCACAGGGGAAGATCCTCGAAGCGGCCCGGTTGAAGCAGCGCACGAACTACGATCTCGAAATGATGCAGGAAGCCGGCTACTGCGCAGGCATCGAGAACTACTCCATGCACCTCAGCCGCCGCAAGCCGGGTGAGCAGCCAGCCACGCTGCTCGACTACTTCCCGGACGACTACCTGGTGCTGGTCGACGAGTCACACATGACCCTGCCACAGGTGCGCGGCATGTACGGCGGTGATCGCTCCCGGAAGGATGTTCTGGTAGAGCATGGCTTCCGCCTGCCATCGGCCCGGGACAATCGCCCGCTGACCTTCCCCGAGTTCGAGCGGATGATCGGCCAGGCGATCTTCATCTCCGCGACACCGGGACCATACGAATTCGAGCACTCCAGCCACGTCGCGGAACAGGTGATCCGCCCGACTGGCCTCGTCGATCCCGCGATCTCGGTTCGCCCGACGAAGGGACAGATCGACGACCTGCTCGGCGAGATCAACGCGCGGGTCGCTCGCGGGGAGCGCGCGCTCGTCACCACGCTCACGAAGCGGATGTCGGAGGACCTCGCCGACTACCTGAAGGAGATGGGCGTCCGCACCCACTACCTCCACAGCGAGGTGGATACCTTCGAACGGATCGAGATCCTGCGCGACCTGCGGCTGGGTATCCATGATGTGGTCGTGGGTATCAATCTCCTGCGGGAAGGGCTCGACCTCCCGGAGGTCTCCCTGGTGGCGATCCTCGACGCCGACAAGGAAGGCTTCCTGCGCTCCGAAGGAGCGTTGATCCAGACGATCGGCCGCGCAGCGCGCCACGTCGATGGTCAAGTCATCATGTACGCTGATACCATGACCCGGTCGATGAAAGTCGCGATCGACGAAACTTATCGTCGACGCGAGATTCAGACACAGTACAACGAACAGCACGGCATCCAGCCTCGCGGGATCGTCAAGGATATCAAGGACCTGACGGAACGCGTCCGTGCCATCGCCGAAGAACGTGCCGAGTACCAGACTTCGGGAGCCGATGGACATCCCGGCGTGATCGCCGAGATCCCGAAGGACGAACTGGCACGCATGATCAAGGACCTCGAGTCCCAGATGAAGACCGCGGCCAAGGATCTCGAATTCGAGAAGGCGGCGTTGCTGCGCGACCAGATCGTGGAGTTGCGGCGCATCATCGAAGTCGATCCGGTTCAGGCATCCTGAGAGCCGCCGGATCGCGGGTCCATGACGACCGCATTCACCGAAAGGACAGGTTGCATGGTTCGTCCCTCCACGCGATTGCAGTCATGGCTGGCTGCCACACTCACGCTCCTCCTGCTCGCGGGGTCGACGCTGACCGCGAGCGCCCAGGATGACAATTCCGAGCTCGCGAAAGAGCTCCCACCGGTTGACTTGCCGACGATGAACGCCCAGGGATTCGTCTTCGATCTCGAATCCACATACAACGGAACTCCGGGCGGCACGCCAACCGATGCTCCCGTCTACGCGATGACCCTCCAGTCGCTGAACGGCGACCAGGCGAAGTCGCTCGCCGACGCGCTGGAAATCGGCGCGGATGTGCAGGACCAGGGCAACGGCACCTATTCCGCCGATGGCAACGGCAAGCTCTTCGTGACGCCAGGCCTCGCCCAGTACGTCGCGCCCGGCGCCTCGCCGGAAGGCAGCCTCGCCTCCGACAGCGATGTCATCGCCGCCGCGCGGGAGTGGCTGCGCTCCAAGGGTCAACTGCCGGGCAACATCGGCGATGGCACCATCGAAGCCAAGGTTGACAACCCCGCGCAGGCGATTGTCGTCTTCCTGCCCGTCTCCCCGACGCCGCTCCTGTCGTCCATCCCCAGCATCAGCGTCACCGTTGGCGCGAACAACACGATCGTCGAGGCATCGTGGCGTTGGGGCGATCTCACGCAGACCGACACCTACCAGCTCCGTCCGCTCGACCAGGCCTGGACGGAAGTCGTGGAGCGCCGCTCCTATGTGAACGCGACGCTGCCGGGCGACACCTATCCAACCGGCTCCACCATCACGGGCACGGCGATCTATTCGAGCGTGTCACTGGCATGGGCGCCATCGGGCGTTCCCGGCGAGCAGCAGTATCTCCAACCGGTCTATGTCTTCACCGGCAAGTTGACACCGAAGGATTCGCAGGAGTCGTACGCGATCACCGCCTACGTTCCGGCATTGGCCAACAGCAAGCAACCAGTGGGGTAGCACACAACCGATGGGTGAGGGGAGCATCGCCAGCGTCCTGCTGGTGAACGGACCGAATCTGAACACCCTGGGAACGCGGGAGCCATCGATCTATGGCTCCCGCACCCTTGCGTCCATCGTCGAGGACGTTGCCGCGCATGCCATGAACGGCACGCCAGCGTTCGCGATCGAGGCATTCCAGTCGAATCATGAGGGCGCGATTCTCGATTTCCTCCACGAGCGGGGGCCAGCGTCTGCCGGACTCATCATCAATCCCGGCGCGTTCTCGCACTACAGCTACGCGCTGCGCGACGCGATCGCTGGCATCCACAAGCCGACGGTGGAGGTCCACATCTCGAACATCCACGCCCGAGAGACGTTCCGGCACACCTCCGTGACGGCGCCGGTCGCGACAGGCCTGATCGCGGGCCTCGGCGCGCGCGGCTACCTGCTCGCCGTCGACTGGATGCGGGCCGAGGTCATCGCAAAGCAGGAGTCCGCTCATGCCTGAGTCCCTATCGCGCCTCGACCGCGCACGCGCGCTCCTTGCCGACCTCGGGCTGGACGCCGCCGTTGTATCGAACAGCGCGAATCGCCGCTACCTCACCGGCTTCACCGCCGAAGACCACGCCCCTGACGAGCCTGCCGCCATCGGCGTCATCTCGACGTCCGGCGCATGGCTCCTCGCCTCCCCGACAAACCTCCCATGGGCCGAATCCGAAGCCGTGGACGGCGTCAGCTGCCAGGCATGGCAGCGCCCATGGGCGGCTTCCGTCACGGAGCTGGCCAATGCTGGCAGCTGGACCCGCATCGGCGTGGAGGAGCGCGTGCTGCCAACCGCCGACTGGTTCGCCCTGAATGACAGCGTCGCCGAGGGGGTGGAACTCGTCTTCCTCGGCACTGCGCTCGATGCCCTGCGCGAGCAGAAGGAACCGGGCGAACTCGACCTCCTGAAGAAGGCGTTGCGCCTCTCCGACGAGGCCATGGCCGGGGCCGTTGCGCGCATCCAGCCGGGCATGACCGAGGCCCAGGCCGCCGAGATCGTGCGTGAGGAGCTGAAGCGCGTTGGCAGCGAAGGCGAGTCCTTCGACACGATCGTTGCATCCGGCCCGAACGCCGCGAAGCCGCATCATGCGCCCGGCGATCGCGTCATTGGCGAGGGAGAACCGGTGATCATCGACATGGGCGCGGTGGTCGGCGGCTATCACGGAGACCTCACGCGGACCATCTGGTTCGGGCAGGCAGACCAGCGACTTGTTACCATATACAGAACGGTCGCAGCCGCCATGCAGGCGTCGATCGACTTCTTCGCGCCGGGAGTCTCCGGACGGGAAGTCGACCGGCAGGTGCGCGACCTCTTTGCTGCACAGGGACTCGGCGAGTATTTCGTGCATGGATTGGGTCATGGCATCGGGCTTCGCATCCACGAGGCCCCATCGGCAGGCCGGGCATCCAGCGATGTGCTGGCAGTTGGCCATGTCGTGACCACGGAGCCTGGGATCTACATTCCGGGCTGGGGCGGCGTCCGCATCGAGAATGTGGTTGTCGTCACCGAATCCGGCGCCGAGAATCTTACTCACGCCCCCATCATCGAGACGGATGGGACCAAGGAGACACACGAATGATCGATACCGGGGATATTCGCAAGGGCATTACGCTCGATCTGGATGGCCGCCTGGTCAAGGTGATCGACTTCTCCCATAACAAGCAGGGCCGAGGCTCGGCCCAGCTCCGCATGACGCTGCGCGATCTCCGCACCGGCTCCACCACGCAGCACACCGTGATGGCTGGCGCGAAGTTCAATCCGGTCCGCCTGGAGCGCTCGCACGTCCAGTTCCTGTACCGCGACGGCGACCACTTCAATTTCATGGACACCGACACCTTCGATCAGATCATGCTGAACGAATCGACGGTCGGCGATGCCGCGAAGTTCTTCCGCGAGAACGACGTGATCGACATCCTGACGTACAATGAGGAGCCAATCGACATCGAGCTCCCGACATCCGTCGTCCTGGCGATCACCCAGACCGATCCCGGCTTCAAGGGTGACACCGCTACCGGCGGAAACAAGCCGGCGACGCTCGAGACCGGCCTGGTGGTGAACGTGCCGCTCTTCCTGAGCGAGGGCGATCAGATCAAGGTCGATACCCGCACCGGCGACTACATCGAACGTGTTGGATAGGCAGAGGCTGATGGATGCGACCAACGGTCCCGTGAACCGGGTCTCCGATAACACCACCGTCAACGGCTCCACCTCCGAGGTCATGGACGCCGTGCGCGAACTGATCTCCCTGATGGGCAGGGGCGGCATCTCCGAACTCGATCTCTCGACGCCGGCGATGACCGTGCGCCTGCGCGGCGCCACGTCGGTCGCCATCGCGCCCGTGGCCGTCGGCGAGCAGGTCACGTCCCTGCCGCTGGCCATCGAGGAGCCGGTTGGGCACACCGTCACATCCCCGATGATCGGCACCTACTATTCCGCTCCGGCGCCGGGCGAGGCCCCGTTCGTCCAGATCGGTGACGAAGTCGAGGTCGGGCAGGCGATCGGCATCATCGAGGCGATGAAGATCATGAACGAGATCATCTCGGATCGTGCCGGCATCGTCTCCGAGATCCTTGTCTCGAACGCGCAGTCGGTCGAGTACGGATCGCCGCTCATCCGCCTCGTGGACCAGCCAGGCGCCTGATGCCGTCCGACATCGTCTCCGTCGAGGATCTTTCCAGTCACATTCGCAGTCTGCTGGAACGCGACGCCCTCCTCCAGGATGTCTGGGTGGAGGGCGAAGTGTCGAGCTTCACCGTCGCGTCCTCCGGGCACGCCTACCTCACGCTGCAGCAAGGCAGCGCCCGGATCGACGGCGTGATGTGGCGGGCCATCGTGGGACGCCAGCGGTTCATTCCGCGTGTGGGGGACAACATCGTCGTCCACGGCAAGATCACGATCTACGAGCGGCAGGGGAAATACCAGCTCGCCGCCGACGTCTTCCAGCCTGCGGGAATTGGCATCCTCCAGATGCGTCTGGAGCAGTTGCGGCAGAAACTCGACGCCGAAGGCCTCTTCGATCTCGCCCGCAAGCGCGAACTTCCCCTCTTCCCGCGTCGGATCGGTGTCGCCACGTCGGCGACCGGCGCGGTGTGGCACGACATCCAGACGGTGATCGGACGGCGTTTTCCCCTGGTAGAACTCGTGCTCGCGCCGACGTTGGTCCAGGGTGAGGGTGCCCCGGATGCGATCGTGTCCGCGCTGGCGCTGCTGCAGGGAGAACCAGACCTCGATCTCATCATCCTGGCTCGTGGCGGCGGTTCGATGGAGGATCTCTGGTCCTTCAACGACGAGCGCGTGGCGCGGGCAATCTTCGCCTCGCGCTATCCGGTCATCTCCGCGATCGGGCACGAAACGGATGTCACCATCGCGGATTATGTCGCCGATGTCCGGGCGGCCACCCCGTCTGCCGCCGCCGAACTCGCCGTGCCCTCGCGAGAGGAACTACTCGGGTTCATCGCAGGCATGACGGTCCACGCCGCGACGCGCGCGCAGCAGAAGATCGATACAGCCGGAACCCAGGTGACGACGCTCGTGCATCGGCTCGAACGCACGTCGCCACGCAATCAACTCACCCAGCAGCGAACGGCAGTCGATGCCATCGCGACACGCATCGCCGCCGCAACGACGCACGTCATCGAGCGGCGGTCCGCCGAGGTGGAACGGGCGGCGTCTGTCCTCGCCTCGCTGAACCCGACCGCGATCCTGAATCGCGGCTATGCACTGCTCGTGGACGAGGACACCAGGCGCCCGATCGGCAGCGTGACCCACCTGACGCCGGGCGCGCGGCTGGAAACCATCCTCCACGACGGAACGGCCATCTCCACGGTCGAGTCCGTCACCCCTGCCGACCGCTGACCGGCCGGCCATTGGCCTCGCCTTCCCACTGATTGCCCTGCCCGGGAAGGCGGGTACAATGCGTGCCAGAATGCGTTGCCTTCCCCTTCCGGAGACCCCTCTCATGCCCGATCCCACCGCCACGACCGCCCCGGCCACCCCTTCGTTCGAGGAGACATTGATCGCCCTGCAGGGGATTGTCGAGGAACTGGAGGCCGGCAACCTCCCGCTCGCCGAGACCGTCCGCAAGTTCGAGCAAGGATCTCGCCTCGCCGATCAGGCCCGCCGCCAGCTCGCGGAGGCGGAACTCCGGATCACGGTTCTCACCGAGCAGATGCAGGCGGAAGACATCGCGAGTTGGGATGACAGCGCTGCCGAGTCCGCTCCGTTCTAGCCGCTCGTTTACTGTGCAGGGGCCGAACACGTATCGGTCCGTCCCACCCATCTCGGACCGACACGGGGTCGGTCCCTACATACGCCGACTTCGGCTTGAGATCGTTGCTATATGTCCGACATCGCTCCACAAGCTCCACCTCTCCGCCCCGGCAAGCTGCCCGGCCCGCTGCTGCACCGCCTGATCGAGGCCTATGCGACCGCTCCGGATGACGACGTGATCGTCCCCACCGGCTATGGACGCGACGCTTCCGCTATCCAGATCGGCGACCACCAGATCGTGGTGAAGAGCGATCCCATCACCTTCGCGACCGATGCCGCCGCGCGTTACCTCGTCGCCGTGAATGCGAACGACATCGCGTGCCTTGGTGGCATTCCCCGCTGGATGACGGTCGTGGCGCTCCTGCCGGAGGGCAGCGCAACGGAAACCTCCGTCGAGGCGCTCTTCGCCGACCTCCAGGCAGCGTGCGATGCGGTTGGCGTCGCGGTGATCGGCGGCCACACAGAAGTGACCCTGGGGCTGGATCGCCCGCTGCTGATCGGGACGATGATCGGCCTCGCCGGACCGCACGGCCTGCTCGAACCGGGGAATGCGCGGGAGGGTGACGATCTTTACCTCACGAAGTGGGCCGGCATCGAGGGCACGGCGCTGCTCGCACGCGAACATGCCGAAACCCTGCGCGAGGCGGTCGGCACGGATGTCGTGCGCAGCGCCGCGAAACTGCTGCGCAGCCCCGGCATCGCCGTCGCGAAGGACGCCGCTGCCTTGCTCGCCAGCGGCGCGGTGCGCGGCCTCCACGATCCCACCGAGGGCGGCGTGGCGACCGCCATTCACGAGCTTGCAGAAGGCTCCCGGCTCGGTGCGGAGGTGCAACGCGGCGCGATTCCGCTCCTGCCGCAGACGCGCATCCTCTGCGATCACTACGGAATCGACCCGCTCGGACTGCTCAGTTCCGGGGCGTTGCTGGTCGCCGCCGATCCAGCTGGCCGGGATGCGCTTCGCGGCGCAGCAGAGGACGGCGGTGTTCCGCTGACGTGGATTGGCACCCTGACGGCGCCGGATCAGGGCCTCTTCATGGTCGATGCCAGTGGACGCCACCCGATTCCGCGCTACGATTCCGACGAGATCACACGCGTGCTCTGAGCGTCGTTTCTGACGCTCGCGAACCGAGAGGAGATTTCCGTGACCGCTTCCCTGCCCCCGATCATCATGTACGCTCGCACCCGGCCATGCCCGGACTGCACCCGCTCACGCGGACGGCTCACCGAGCTCGGCCTCCCCTGGACCGAACTCAACACCGAGGAAGATCCCGCCCAGATGCAGGCGATGTTCGACCTCACCGGGCGCCGCAGCGTGCCGACCATCGTCATCGGCGAGTCGATCCTCGTCGAGCCGTCGAATGCCGAACTGGATGCCGCGCTGACCAAGGCCGGCTACTCGCTCGATATGGACGCCGTCCAGTGAGCGCCGCCGATGTCGGGATCATTGTCTCCTCGGCGAACGCGCGAGTCGGGATCGCGGACGCCATCGCCGTGTTGCGTGACGGCGGCACCGCACTCGATGCCGCCCTCGCCGGCATCCGCCCCGTCGAGGCCAATCCGGAGGATCACACGGTCGGCTACTCCGGCCGCTCGACCTTGATCACGTCGGCGCCCCAGTCGGCCATGATCCCGGCCGCGCCGGGCCCGGCGATGTAGGAGGTGAAATCGACGACCTTCAGGCCCTTGAGCAGCACGCACGCCTCCCGCTTCGGGGGCCTGCGCCCCTTGTCCCGCCATAGTGACGGGGTGGGCGGCAGGGCTCAAGCGGCCGCTGCGGAAGCTCGCTCATGAGAGATTAGTGTTGACTAATGAATTAGTGATTACTAATTGAAATGCGCGATCGAGGCCGATCGCCGCTTCCCTGGAGAATTGAGATGAGCAACCCCTTCACCGGCGGCTGCGCCTGCGGCGCCGTGCGCTATGCGATCGCCGGCGAGCCCATGGCGATGAACGACTGCCAGTGCCGCACCTGCCAGCGCCTGAGCGGGACCGGCCATGGCTCCTACCTGACGTTCAAGGACGCGACCGTGACGCTGGAAGGCGAGGCGCGCCGATGGGAAGCCACGGGCGACCTCGGCACGGTGAAGGCGCACGCCTTCTGCCCGACCTGCGGCGCGCCGGTCTATCTGGCGTTCCCCGGCATGCCGGAGCTGTTCACGGTGCACGCCGCGAGCCTCGACGAGCCGCAACGCTATGTCCCGGCCATGACCCTGTTCACCGCCCACGGCCATGACTGGATCCGGTGGCGCCGGGCCGGACGACCTTCGAGCGGATGCCGGAGGCCGACAGCCGCTTGAAGGCCTAGGCGATGGCGCGGGCGCGGGCCGGCTCGTCGCGGTCGGAAGCCACGGCGTCGGCCACGGCGCGGGCCACGGCGGTGACGCTGACCGGCTTGCGCAGGACCGCGTCGGCGCCGGCGTCGAGGCACTCCTTGGCTTCGTCGGCGTCGCCGCCGATCACGGCGACGATGGGCGCGCCGCTGATCCGGGTCGACAGTGCTCGGATCGCGGCGATGGTCTCGGCGCCGTCCATCTGCGGCATGCGGCCGTCGATCATGATCAGGTCGAACTCGACCGCCTTGGCCAGTTCGAGCGCGCGGCGGCCGTCGACGGCGTGGACCACCTGGTGGCCCAACTGTTCGAGCACGGCGCGCAGCATGGCGGCGTTCAGGGTGTCGTCCTCGGCGATGAGGATGCGCTGACGCTTCGATTCGGAGGGCTCCGGCTCGACGAGGGCCGGGGCGTCCTCGCGCTCCCGGGGCGCCGCGGCGTCATAGATCAGCTCCAGGCGGAAGCAGCTGCCGACGCCGACGGCGCTGTGGGCCGTCAGGTCGCCGCCCATCAGCCGGGCGAGCTGGCGCGACAGGGACAGGCCGAGGCCCGCGCCGGAGGTGCCGGCGCTGGTCCGCTCCACGCGCAGGAAGGGCTCGAAGGCGCGCTCCAGCTCGTCGACGGCGAGGCCGGGACCGGTGTCCGCGATCTCGATGGCCAGGCGTCCGGCCGCCGTACGCTCGATCCGCGCCTCGACCCGGCCGCGCAGGGTGAACTTCACGGCGTTGGAGATCAGGTTGGCCATGATCTGGCGCACGCGGTGGACGTCGGCGACCGCCGCGCCGGATTCGGCGGCGGTCAGCTCGGCGTCGATGTGCAGGGTCAACTCCAGGCCCTTGGCGGCGGCGTTGGGCCGGTTCAGCAGCACCAGGTCGCGCACCAGGGCGACGGCGTCGAAGGGCCGGGTCTCGACCGCCAGGCGTCCGGCCTCGGCCGTCTCGGCGTCGAGCGTGGTGTTGAGCACGGCGATCAGGTCGTTGGCGGCGTCGAGGGCGGCGACCAGCTGCTCGCGGGAGGGCGCGCCGCGGCCGTTGCGGCCGGCGGCGGCGCTGAGCACATGGACCACGCCGGTCAGGCCGTTGCGGATCTCGTGGCTGAGGGTGGCGACCAGGTCGGACTTGGAGCGGGCCAGACGCTCGGCGCGCTCGACGCTGCCGGCGCGCTCGGCGATCAGCACCTCCCGTTCGGCGGCCAGGGCGAACTGGCGGCGCAGGACGCGGTTGAAGATCAGGGCCAGGGCCATGGCGAGCGCCACCGCGCCCCAGGCCAGGCTCGCCTGGTCGTGGGTGTCGGGCTTGGCGAACAGCGCGATGAGCGGCCCCGCGGCGGCGGCGGAGCCCACGATCAGCAGGCTGGGCAACCAGGGCGAGGCGAAGAAGATGATCACCACAGAGGCGGCGACGGCGGCCATCAGCAGGGGTTCGCGGGCCGGCCCCGCGCCGTCGGCGAAGGCCGCGATCTGGG
The DNA here is from genome assembly GCA_049840815.1 of Thermomicrobiales bacterium. Taxonomy (GTDB): domain Bacteria; phylum Chloroflexota; class Chloroflexia; order Thermomicrobiales; family UBA6265; genus JASGDN01. Next base: position 218,518 of record JASGJI010000012.1, read on the forward strand.
CGACCGCGCCCGACCAGATCAGGGCGGCCAGGATATGGATGCGGCCGCGCAGCGGCACGTTGGCCGCCACCTCCGGCCGCTTGATCCAGTTCACCGCCGCATAGAAGGCCGCCCATCCGCCAGCGAAGATCGCGAAGGTCGCGGTCATCCAGAACGAGTTCTCGGCGTGGTTTCCGGCCCAGGCGAAGGCGGGGAGGCTGACGGCGAAGAAGCCGAGGGCGTAGGGCAGCAGGGCGGCCTGGGCGTTCAGGGCCTGCTGGGTGATCGACAGGCCGCCGCGGTCGGTATCGCCGGAGGATGCGGAGACGGAACGCGACATGTCGGCGAAGCCCTTGCTGAAACTCGCCGCAGAGTAGGGCCATCAAGGTTTGCACGTGGTTACGCGAAAGCGTTAACGCGGGGATGACTCTGGCCCGTGCTGTGGACCTCGCGGGGATCGGAGGCGGCTTGGGGGCAACCGATCATTAAGCCTAACCGGGCATTATGATCGCGAGGGAGACTTCCCTCGGGCGGGGACGAAGGTATGTCGACAACCAGGGCGGCGCTGACGGATGACGATATCCGCACGCTGGTGAAGGGTGCGACGCCGGACGAGCGGGCCGTGGCCGCCCACAAGATCTGCCGCACCATCGACCGCACCGGCCTGTCGGACGAGGATCGCACCCGCGCCGAGGAGATCCTGCGGGTGATGGCGGAGGACGCCGCGGAACTGGTCCGTCGCGCCCTGGCGGTGACCCTCAAGAACTCGCCGATCGTGCCGCGCGACGTCGCCCTGCGCCTGGCGCGGGACGTGGAGAGCATCGCGCTGCCGATGCTGTCGGCCTCGCCGGTCTTCTCCGACGCCGACCTGGCCGAGATCGTCCGCCTGGGCGGCCCGGTGCGCCAGGTGGTGATCGCCAAGCGCCCGCGCGTCTCGCAGACCGTGACGGCGGCCATCGCCGAGTATGGCGTCGAACGCGCGGTCGAGGCGGCCTGCGCCAACGACAACGCCGACTTCGCCGAGCGCACGCTGCAGCAGGTGATCTCGCGCTTCGAGAGTTCCGAGCGGGTGCTGGCCTCGGTGGCCTATCGCAACGCCCTGCCGATGTCGGTGACCGAGAAGCTGATCGGCATGGTCAGCGACCAGGTGCGCGACCACCTGCTGAACCATCAGGAGATTTCGCCGGCCCTGGCCATCGAGATCGCCATCGGGGCGCGGGAGCGCGCGACCATCGACCTGGTCGACCAGGCCGGCCGCACGACCGACGTGCGCAGCTTCGTGGCCCACCTGAACAAGAACGAGCGGCTGACCGCCTCGCTGCTGCTGCGCGCCCTGGCCCACGGTCACATGACCTTCTTCGAGTGGGGCCTGGCGGAACTCGCGACCGTGCCGCACCACCGCACCTGGCTGATGATCCACGACGCCGGTCCGTTGGGGCTGAAGGCGATCTATGAGCGCTCGGCCCTGCCGGCCCGGCTCTATCCGGCCTTCCGCGCGGCGGTGGACACCTTCCACTCCATGGAGTTCGACGGCGGCGCCAAGGACCGCGAGCGGTTCCAGGAGCGCATGCTGCAACGCTTCCTCACCCAGCCCGCCCAAGCGGCGCGCGAGGACGTCGACTACCTGATCGACCGGATGGACCGCATCTCCGTTCGAGACGCCGCAAGGGCGCGCGCAAGATCGCCTGACGTTGGGCACAGGCTTGCGCGGGCCGGACCAGCGGCCCACGCTGGCCGGCATGAGCGAGATCGCACCCGACAGCGCCATCAAGCCGGCGGCCACCATCCTGATCCTGCGCGACGACCCGACCTTCGAGGTCCTGATGGTCAAGCGCCACCACCAGATCGACTTCGCCTCCGGCGCCCTGGTGTTCCCGGGCGGCAAGAGCCATGCGGGTGATTCCGACCCGGCCTGGGCCGATCACGCCCTGGGATTCGCCGCGTTCGACGAGGTGCAGCAGACCCTGCGCATCGCGGCGATCCGCGAGGTGTTCGAGGAGGCGGGCATCCTGCTGGCCCAGGACGCCGGCGGCGCGCCGATCCGTGGCGAGGCGGCCAGCATGGAGGTGCGCGCGGCCGTGGACGCCGGGACCATGGCGTTCCTCGACGTGGTGAAGGGCCTCGGCGTGAAGATCGACCTGCACGCCCTGACCGTCTTCGCGCGCTGGATCACCCCGCCCCTGACCCCCAAGCGGTTCGACACCTGGTTCTATGCGGCGCGCGCGCCGGAGGACCAGCTGGCCGCCTGCGACGGGCGCGAGACCGTGGACGCCGAATGGATCGCGCCGTCGGAAGCCCTGCGCATGGCCGAGGCCGGCGAGCGCAAGGTGATCTTTCCGACCCGGATGAACCTGCAGCTCCTGGCCGAGGCGCAGAGCGCGGCCGACTGCGTGGCGCGCGCCGAGGCGCGGACCCTGGTGACGGTGTTGCCGAAGATCGAGGAGCGCGACGGAGGTCGCGTGCTCACCCTGCCGGTCGACGCCGGCTATGGCGTGGTGGCGGAGCCGCTCGAACGGGTGATGTGAGCGCGGGGCTCAGGCGCCGAATTCGGCGACCTTGCGCTCCAGTTCCTTGATGAGGACCGCGCCGACCGGATGGTCGTCGGTCTTGATCTCGTCGCGGACGGCCGCCTTGATCGAGTTGATGTGGGCGTCGATCAGGGCCATCGGCGCGGTCAGGCGCTTGTCCTTGTCGTCGATCAGCTTGCACAGCGAGGCGCCGATGCGGGTGATCAGCGGATATTCGTAGGTCGTGCCCAGGCCCTTCAGGTCGTGGGCGCGCAGGTAGAGGAATTCCATCGTCTCGGCGCTGACGCCCTCGGTGCGCACGCGTTGCCGGGCGGTCTCGAGTTTGACGACCTCGTCGTTGAGCCACTGGCTGAAATTACCGGACAGGCTCTTGAGCGCCGCCTCGGCCTTGGCGATCGCCGCGGGATCGATGGCGCCGAGCGCCCGCCGACCTTCAGCTTCAAGGTGTTGGGCACCTGGATGATCTGGCCGGTATTCTGCTGACTCACGACGCGGCTCCTGAAACGCTGGTCGTCTCGCAGAGTAAAAGCCATCCGTTAACAACGGATGATAGTGGAACTTATTGAAATTACACGGAAAACTGTTCGGCGAGCACGCGCTCTTCGAGGCTGCGCCCCGCGTCGAACAGCATGTGCATGCTGGTGTCGCGATCCTCCGCGACATGGACTTCCACCACGTTGCGGACCTCGAAATTGTCCGCCACCGCGCTCACCGGCCGCTTGTCGGCCTCGAGGATTTCGAAGGAGACGCGGGCGGTGTGGGCGAGGAGGGCGCCACGCCAGCGCCGGGGGCGGAACGCGCTGATCGGGGTGAGCGCCAGCACGCGGGCGTCCAAGGGGATGATCGGGCCGTGGGCCGAGAGGTTGTAGGCGGTCGAGCCGGCCGGCGTGGCCACCAGGGCGCCGTCGCAGGAAAGCTCTCCCAGGCGCACCTTGCCGTCCACCGAGATGCGCAGCTTGGCGGTCTGCCGCGTCTGGCGCAGCAGCGACACCTCGTTGATCGCCATGGCCCGGTGCGTGCGCCGCTGGGTGTCGATCGCGACCATGGTCAGGGGGTGGATCACCGCGCGCTCGGCGGCGTTGATCCGCTCCAGCAGGCCGTCCTCCGAGTATTCGTTCATCAGGAAGCCGACCGAGCCGCGGTTCATGCCGTAGATCGGCCGGGAATGATCCTTCTGGCCGTGGAGCACTTCCAGCATGAAGCCGTCGCCGCCGAGCGCCACGATGGCCTGGGCGCCTTCGACGCCGGCGTCGCCATATCGCGCGGCGAGCCGTTCGCGGGCCTCCTGGGCCTCGGGACGGTCGCTTGCAAGGAAGGCCAGTCGGGTCACGAAGGGCTCGGGCTTGAACATGCGGTCGCCACAAGCCCGTGAAAGGCGGCGGTTGTCAAACCCTCTCCGCGTAAGGCCTCAGCCCTTCTCGATCGCCTTGCGGAAGGCGACCTGGGCGATGTCGGGCGACAGGGCCGCAACCGTGGTCTGGGCGTGATGGGCGCCCTCGGCGCCACCGCTGGGCCGCCCGCCGTTCAGCTCGCGCACCAGGGTCAGGATGGTCGGGAAGACGCTGCGGTCGATGCCGACGGCGGCGCAGGCGAGCGCCAGCAGCTCCGGTCGGTCGGAATTGATCGCACGCTGGACCTGGCTGGGCTCGAAGCGCCCCAAGGTGGCCAGGGCCGCCGACGAACAGGCTCAGGCGATGCTCCCGCAGGACCTCGCAACAGGTAGCCGGGGCGCAGCTGTCCGGCGACGTCGAGCTTGGCGATCAGACGCCGCTCCATGTCGTCGCGCTGCTCGTCGTCGCGAAGGCGGGGCAGGTCGAGCTCCAGCCCCTGGGCCAGCGACCGTGGGCCTCGCGCAGAGCCTCGGCGATGGCTTCGTCCAAGGCGGCCGCGTCCAGCTCGAAGCGGGCGACCAGGGACTGCCGCAGCGCCTGGCCGACCCACAGGTAGAGCGCTCGGGCGAGGTCGCCGCTGAGCTTGGGGTGCCGCGAGCAGAGGCGTGCGGAGAGCCACGACCTTGTCCGACAGGGCCACCAGCGCGCCGAGATCGTCGTGGCTGACACTCGGCGGTCGTCGTTGCCCGCCAGGGCCGTCAGCACGGCCGGCTCGTTCTGGCGCAGGATCGCGTCGATCACCGGCGCGCCCGAGGCGCGGGCGGCGGGCGACCTCGATCTGATGCTCGATCGTGGCGTCGACCAGGAGGCGGATGCAGGTCGTGGTCCTGCAGGACCGGGCTGGCGGCGATGATCGGGCGGGCGATCTCGATGTCGTCGAGGGCGAGGACGTTGATCAGGGCGGACGGAGCCCAGGCGGCGTAGGCGAGCTTCTCGGCAAGGCGGATGGCGGATGTCGCGCTCGGCCTCGACCACCAGGCTCATGAAGATCGAGGACGAGCAGAGCCTGGATTCGGCCGGCGAGCTGACCACCCCGCCGTCGTCGTCGCCGTCCTCGCACAGGTCGACGATGCCCAGCAGCAGATGTTCCCGGTCGTGGACCGCCCGGCTGCGCGCCAGGTTGAGGATGGCTTCGGTCTTGGCGACGACGCTGAAACCGGGTTCCTTGAGGCTTGGGCTCTCGGGGCCGAATACTGCTCTGAGCCCCGTGAAAACAAGGTTACAAGCCGCCTCGAACCATGTGGCGTAATGGCGCAGCTTCGGCTGCGGCCAAGGAATTCTAGGGGGGAGATGTCATGGCGCAAGCCGCTGATCCTGGCGCTGGACCAGGGGACGACCTCGACCCGCGCGATCCTGTTCGACGCCCAGGGCCGGGCCCTCGCCGAGGCAGGACGGCCGCTGGAACAGTTCTATCCGGCCGACGGCTGGGTCGAGCACGACGCCGAGGAGATCTTCCGCACCAGCGTCGCGGTGCTGGCGCGAGGCCATCGGACAAGGCCGGGCAAGTCGCCGGGCGACATCACGCGATCGGCATCACCAACCAGCGCGAGACGGTGGTGATCTGGGACAAGGCGACCGGCAAGCCGATCCACCGCGCCATCGTCTGGCAGGACCGCCGCACGGCCGCAGACCTGCGCCAGCTGCACCGCGCCAGGCCGCGAGCCGCGGGTGACGCGAGATGACCGGCCTGCTGCTCGACCCCTATTTCTCGGGCACCAAGATCGCCTGGATGCTCGACGAGGTGCCCGGCGCGCGGGGCAGGGCCGCAGGCGGGCGACCTGCTGATGCGGCACCATGGATACCTGGGTGATCTGGAAGCTGACCGGCGGCAAGGTCCACGCCACCGACGCCACCAACGCCTCGCGCACCCTGCTGTTCGACATCAGGCGCCAGGCCTGGTCGGATGAGATGCTCGACCTGTTCGACGTGCCCGCCGGCGATCCTGCCCAAGGTCCTCGACTGCGTCGACGACTACGGGCGACCGAGCAGGGCCTGCTGGGCGCGGCGATCCCGATCCGCGGGCGTGGCGGGCGACCAGCAGGCGGCGCTGATGGGGCAGGGGTGCATTGCGCCCGGCGAGATGAAGGCGACCTACGGCACCGGCTGCTTCATGCTGGTCAACACCGGCGAGACCCAGGCGGTGCTCGCGCGCCGCGCCTCCTGACCACCGTGGCCGCGCGGGTCGCGGGGCGGACGACCTACGCCCTGGAAGGGTCGATCTTCATCGCCGGCGCGGCCCTGCAGTGGGTCAACGAGGGTCTGGGCGTGGACGGCGGTGGCGCGGCCGTCGAGGCCCTGGCCCGCACGGCGCAGGCGCGGACCACGGCGTGGTGATGGTTCCGGCCTTCACCGGCCTCGGCGCGCCCTGGTGGGACGCCGAGGCGCGGGGCGCGATCTTCGGCCTGACGCGCGACACGGGCCTCGCCGAGATTTCCCAGGCCGCGCTGGACGCCTGCGCCCTGCAGACCCGCGACCTGATCGAGGCCATGCGCGCCGATGCGCCGGGCGCTTTCGGCGACCCAGCACGGAGCTGAGGATCGACGGCGGCATGTCGCGCTCGGCCTGGTTCTGCCAGAGGTTGGCCGACCTGACCGGGGTCGCGGTGGGGCGGGCGACCTACCAGGAGACCACGGCCCTGGGCGCGGCCTTGTTCGCCGGCCTGGGGGCGGGCGTCTATGCCGACGCCGAGGCCGCTGCGGCGGCGCGTCCGCCGACCGAGCCCTATGGCCCGAAGATGGATGGCCACGGCCGCGAGGCCGCCTATGCGCGCTGGCTCGACGCCGTGGCGCGGGTGCGCACCAACGGCTGAGCGGAATTTCGCCGCCGCCGGCTTGCGGTCCCGTCCGGGCCTCCCCAGTTCAAAGTCCGGAAACTGGACTTACTAGGAGGCGGGTCATGGGCGCGGTCGAGGGATCGGTTCTGGTGGTGGGCGTCGGCGCGAGCCACGGCCTGGGTGCGGCGATCGCGCGGCGGTTCGCGGCGGGCGGCTATCCGGTGGCGATCGCCGGTCGCAACGCCGCCAAGCTCGAGGCCACTGCGGCCGAGCTGAGGGCGTCCGGCGCGAAGGTCGCCCATGTGGTCGGCGATGCGAGCCTGCTGGCCGATGCGGACCGGTTCGTCGCGGCGGCCGAGGCGCTGGCCCCGCTCGCAGTGGCGATCCACAACGCCGGCAGCAACAACCCTTCGCCCTTCCTGAAGCTCAGCGAAGAACAGTTCGAGGCCCACTGGCGCGAGCACGCGCTCGGCGGCTTCCAGACGGCCCAGGCGGCGCTTCCGCTCCTCTTGAAGCGCGGCGAGGGGAGCCTGATCTTCTCCGGCGCGTCACGGCAGCCTGCGCGGCAAGGCGAATTTCGCGCCCTTCGCCTCGGCCAAGGCGGCGTTGCGCAATCTGGGCCAGAGCCTGGCGCGCGAATTCGGCCCGCAGAACATCCATGTCGCCCACGTGGTGATCGACGGCGGCATCGAAGGGGATCGGCTGCTGTCGCGCGCGCCTCAACTGGCCGACGCAGCGCGGGCCGGACGGCCTGCTGAAGATCGACGCGATCGCCGAGGCCTACTGGACCCTGCATCACCAGCAGCGCAGCGCCTGGACGCAGGAACTCGACCTGCGGCCCTGGGCTGAGACCTTCTAGCCGACCACGACCTTGGCCGCGCCGGCTTCCAGCCGGCCGATGATCGCGGCGGAGCCAATCCGCTGGCGCGCGCCAGCCGCAGGATTTCGTCGGCCGCCTCCGGCGCGGCGGCGATCAGCAGGCCGCCGCTGGTCTGGGGGTCGCACAGCAGGTCGCGCCGCCAGCCGGGCGAGGCGCGTCCGCGCCTTCGACCGACGCGCCATAGCTCGCCCAGTTGCGGCCCGACGCGCCGGTGCGCACCCGGCCTGGCGCCAGCGCCTCGACCCCCGGCAGGACCAGCGGGCGCGATCCGCGTCCAGGTCTCGCCGTGAGGCCGCCGCCTCGAGCCATTTCCAGCGCATGGCCGAGCAGTCCGAAGCCGGTGACGTCGGTCATGCGCGTGGACCCGGGTCGGCCGGCCAGTCGTTGCCGAGCGTGTTGAGCTGGGTGGTTGTGGCGATCATCGCCGCATAGCCGTCCGGGCCGAGCTTCTCCTGCTTGAACGCGGCCTCAGCACGCCGACGCCCAGGGCCTTGGTCAGGATCAGGACGTCGCCCGCACGGCCGCCGCGGTTTTGAGCAGCTTGTCGGGGTGGACGAGGCCCAGCGCCGACCAGGCCGTAGATCGGCTCGACGCTGTCGATCGAGTGACCTCCGGCCACCGGCACGCCCGCCACCGCGCAGACCGACGCGCCGCCGGCCAGGATCTCGCCGATGGTCTCCAGCGACAGCTTGTCGATCGGCATGCCGACGATGGCGAGCGCCAGGATCGGCGTCCCGCCCATGGCGTAGATGTCGGATAGGGCGTTGGTCGCGGCGATGCGGCCGAAGTCGAAGGGATCGTCGACCACCGGCATGAAGAAGTCCGTCGTCGCCACCAGCGCCTGGTCGTCGTTCAGCCGCCAGACGGCCGCGTCGTCAGAGGTCTCGGTGCCGACCAGCAGGTTCGGGAAGGCGGCCGGCCGCCGGCATCCTGGCCATGATCTCCTGCAGCACCGCCGGCGCGATCTTGCAGCCGCAGCCGCCGCCGTGGGCCAGCGAGGTGAGTCGAACGGCGTCGGTCATGTTCGGGCTCGCCATCTGCACCGCCCTCTGAGACGTCTCGCGTCGGCGCGCAAAGCAATGCTAGGTGGTGCGCCATAGAGGATTCAGCTCACTAAGGCCGTGGACGCCGCGTCGCTCGCGAAGTTCGACGTGATCATCGACGTGCGCAGCCCGGGCGAGTTCGCCGAGGATCATGTGCCGGGCGCGGTGAACCTGCCGGTGCTGTCGACGCCGAAAGGGCCGAGGTCGGCACGATCTACGTGCAGGAGTCGCGCTTCATGGCCCGGCGGATCGGCGCGGCGTATGTCGCGCGCAACGTCGCCCGCCACCTGGAGAAGCGCTCATGGGCGACCGGCCTTGAAGCTACCGGCCGCTGGTCTACTGCTGGCGCGGCGGCCAGCGCTCGAACGCGATGGCGGTGATCCTCGTCGCAGGTCGGCTGGCGCACGGCCGTGCTGAGCCGGCGGCTACAAGACCTATCGGCGGCGCGTGCAGCAGCGCCTTTACGAGGCCGAGCCGACTGGCCAACGTCGTCCTGCTGGATGGTTCGACACGGGCAGCGGCAAGACCGAAGGTCCTGCATCGGCTGGCGGACCGCGGGGTGCAGATCATCGACCTGGAGGGCCTGGCGGCGACACCGCGGCTCGCTGTTCGGGGCGGTGCCGGACCGGCGGCAGCCGAGCCAGAAACTGTTCGAGAGCCCGCCTGATCGCAGGCGCTTGAGGCCGGCTCGACCCAGGTCAGCCGGTCGTCGTCGAAGCGGAGTCGAGCAAGATCGGCGAGCGGATGATCCCGCCAGTGCTCTGGCGCGCAATGCAGGCCGCGCCGCGCATCGAATGGTCGCCGCGCCGCGGCCGCCCGCGCCGCTTATCTGGTGAGCGCCTATCGCTGACATCATCGAGATCCGACGAGGATCTCGAGGCGGCGCTCGAGCGGCTTCCAGCGTCATCCGGACCAGCACCGTCTGGAGAACTGGCGCGGCCTGGCCGACGCCGGCGCCTACGAGGACCTCGCCTTCGCATTGATGAAGCACCACTACGACCCGGCCTACGACCGCTCCAGCCGCAAGGATGGGCGCGCGCGCCTGGCGCGCATCGAGCTCGCCGATCTCGGCCAGGCCGCCCAGGAAGAGGCGGCCGCGACGATCGCGCGCCTCGTCGCGGCGCACCGCGCTTGACCTTGGGTCCGGGCGGGACGACCCTAGGCGATCATTGATCACGAACGATCAGACGAAGGGGAGGCCGCCATGGCCGATGGTTCCGTTGCGGGTGTCGTCTCGCTGAAGGGCAAGGTCAGCGCCGAGGAATGGCAAGCGCGGGTGGATCTCGCGGCGCTCTATCGCCTGGTGGCGATGCATGGGTGGGACGACATGATCTACACCCACATCTCCGCCCGCGTGCCGGGGCCGGAGCATCACTTCCTGATCAATCCGTATGGAATGTTCTTCGACGAGATCACCGCCTCGTCGCTGGTGAAGATCGATATGGAGGGCAAGGTCCTGCAGGACACGCCCTATTTCGTGAATCCGGCGGGTTTCACGATCCATTCGGCGATCCACGGCGCGCGCGAAGACGCCAATACGTGATGCACCTGCATTCCGACCAGGGGGTGGCGGTCGCGGCGCAGAAGGAGGGCCTGCTGCCGCTCTCGCAGCATGCGCTGATCGTGCTGCCGCGGCTGGCCTACCATGACTATGAAGGCATCGCCCTGAACCTCGACGAACGTGATCGCCTGGTCCACGACATCGGCCCGACCGCCCAGATGATGCTGCTGCGCAATCACGGCACGCTGGCGCTCGGGCGCACCGCCGGCGAGTGCTGGAACAACATGTTCTACCTGGAGCGCGCCTGTAAGCAGCAGGTGATGGCCCTTTCGGTCGGCCGCGAGAATGTGCTGTTCGCCCCGGACGACGCGGTCGAGGTGAGAGAACCAGGTGATGCGCACGCGTCGGCGGGGCGCTCGGCTGGGCCGGCATCCTCCGTAAGCTCGATCGGAACCTGCCGGGCTACGACGCCTAAGGGCGATACCCGACTCGGCCATCTTGTTTCGGGCGCTCCGTGAGGGCACCCGATCTGTTTCCAGTCGTGTTGCATTTTCGGGCCATGGGCCATTGAAATCGGTCTTTTGAGGCGGATAGCGTCGTATTTCGGCGCAGACGTCGGCAAAGTCATGTTTCTGTCACTGGACGTAGCGTATCTGAAAGCCATAAGAGCGCTTGATTTCAAACCCATTGGGCCGCCTCCATTGATCGAGGCGACGGAGTTCCCTGAGCCTTGCTACGTCGTCACTTCTTCCTTGCCGGCGCGCTTCTGGTGCTGGTCCTGATTTTCGTCGCCGGGCGGTCTGAAGCTCGTCCTGCCGAAGTCGGGCGGGGAGGCCGGTCAGGCCCAGGCGGCGCAGCAGGGCGGTGGCCGCGGTGGGCCGGGCGGCCCCGGTGGCGGTGGTGGCGGACGTGGCGGCCCGACGCCGGTCAGCGGTGGCGCAGGTCGCGCCGCGCCTGTTCACCGACACAATCGATGTGCTGGGCGTGGCCAAGGGGCGCCAGTCGGTGACCCTACCGGCGGCGACCACCCGAACTGGTCGACCAGCGTGCTGTTCTCGGCCGGCCAACGGTGGCCAAGGGGCAGGTCCTGGTGGTGCTGAAGGCCAGCGAGCAGGACGCCGGCGTGGTGCAGAGCCAGCGCCAAGCTGGTTCAGGCGCAACGTGAATATGACCGCTGGAAGAGCTCTGAACGAAAAGGGTTTCGCCTCGAAGTCGGCCCTCGACGCAGTACGAGGCGGCCTACCAGTCCGCCAAGGCCGACCTGACCGCCGCCGAGGCGCGCCAGGCCGACCGCGTGATCCGCGCGCCGTTCTCCGGTGTCGTCGGCCTGACCGACATCGCGCCGGGCGCGGTGATCAATCCCGGCGCCGCCATCGTCACCCTCGACGATCTCTCGGTGGTGCGTGTCGACTTCCAGGTGCCGGACCGCTTCCTGAGCGCCGTGCGCGAAGGGCAGGACATCGCCGCCACCGCCGATTCCTTTCCGGGCCAGACCTTCCGGGGCCGGGTCGCCAAGCTCGACACCCGCATCGATGAGCGCACCCGTGCGCTCACCGCCCGCGCCGAGATTCCCGAACCGGCGACCATCGCCTGAAGCCCGGCATGATGCTGCGCGTGGCGATCGCCCAAGGGTCGCGCCAGTCGCTCGCCGCTGCCCGAGATCGGCGGTGCAGGTGCAGGGCGACAGCGCTTTCGTCTTCGTGGTTGGCCAGCAGGGCCCGAAGACTGCGGCCCAGAAGCGGCCGGTGGTCATCGGCGCGCGCCAGGACGGCTTCGTGGAGCTGAAGGACGGCGTTCAGGCCGGCGACACAGATCGTCGGTGACGGGCTCAACAAGATCCAGAACGGTCAGCCGGTGCGTGTCGCCGGTCCTGGCGGCGGGCACGGCGGCCATCCGGGCGCGGCGCCCGGCGCGGGCGCTCGGGGAGCGGGCGAGGCCCGGCCCGGAGCATGATGCTCTCGGACCTTTCCGTCCGCCGGCCGGTCTTCGCCGCGGTCGCGGCCATCATCCTCTGCGTGATGGGCATCGCCTGCTTCGCGTCGCTTGTCGGTGCGCGAACTGCCGAGCGTCGACCCGCCCGTGGTCAGCATCCAGACCACCTATCGCGGCGCTTCGGCCGAGGTTGTCGAGGAGCGGATCACCCAGGTGATCGAGCGCCAGGTCGCCGGGTATCCAGGGCATCGACCGGGTGAATCTCCTCGTCGCGCGACGGGATCAGCCGGGTGAACATCTCCTTCACCCTGGATCGTAATCTCGACGCCGCGGCCAACGACGTGCGCGACGCTGTCATCCGGGTGGTAGCCAGCTGCCCGACCAGGCCGACCCGCCGCAGATCGACAAGGCCAACGCCGACTCTGCGCCCATGCTGTCCTCAACTTCTCGTCGACGACGCTGAATCAGCCTGCAGCTTCGGACTATGCCGACCGATACCTGGTGGAGCGGCTCTCCACCGTGCCCGGCGTGGCCCAGGTCAATCGTCGGCGGCAGCCAGCTCTACTCCATGCGCATCTGGCTCGACCCCAGGCGATGGCCGCCCGCGGCCTGACGGTGGACGATGTCGAGAACGCGCTCAACGCCCAGAATGTCGAACTGCCGGCCGGCGCCTGGAAGGACCGGACCAGGACTTCACGATCCGGGTCGCCCGCGGCTATCCCACGCCCAGAACTTCCGCCAGCTTCCCGTCGTGCCGGCGTCCAGCCAGACGCGCGCGGCGGCGAGCGTGGCCGGCGGCGTCATCGCAGGGGGCCACCTCGGCCTCCGGTGGGGCGGCGACGCCCGTCCAGTCGGCGGCTCCGCCGCTCGATGCCTATGTCACCCGCCTCGGCGACATCGCGCGTGTGGAGGAGGGGCCCGACGAGCGCCGGCGGATGTTCCGCTCGAATGGCTCCGAGCAGATCGGCCTGGCCATGGCCCGCCAGTCCCAGGCCAATGATCTGGAGATTTCCAAGGGTGTCCGCGCCCAGATCGAGGAGATAAACACGACCTTGCCGCCGGGCACCAAGCTGGAGGTCGCGGTCTGGACTATTCGGTGTTCACCGAGCACGCGATCCAGGAAGTCTGGATCACCATGGCGATTTCGCTGGCCCTGGTGGCGCTGGTGAACTTCCTGTTCCTGGGCACCTGGCGCGCGGCGCTGATCCCCTCGATCGTGGCGCCGATCTGCATCCTGTCGACCTTCATCGTCCTGGCCCCGCTGGGCTTCTCGATCAACCTGCTGACCCTGCTGGCCCTGGTGCTGGCGATCGGGCTGGTCGTCGACGACGCCATCGTGGTGGTCGAGAACATCCAGCGCCGGATCGACGAGGGCGAGCCGCCGATCGTCGCGGCCCAGCGCGGCGCGCGCCAGGTGTTCTTCGCCGTGGTGGCCACCACCATCGTGCTGATCTCGGTCTTCGCGCCGCTGATGTTCATGCCGGGCTATATCGGCCGGCTGTTCGTGGAGCTGGCGGCCGCCATCTCGGCGGCGGTCGCCTTCTCGGCGCTGCTGGCGCTCAGCCTGTCGCCGATGCTGGCCTCAAAGCTGCTGCGCCCGGCCACGGGCGAGGGCTGGCTGGCGCGCAATGTCGACCATGGCATGAACCGGCTGCGCGCCTCCTACCACGCCTCGCTGGAAGCGCTGCTGGGCCGCAAGTCGGTGGGCGCGCTGGCCAGGCGCGCTGGTCGTGGTGCTGGCCGTGCTGGCGTTCGGCCTGTTCACCGTCCTGCCGCGCGAACTGGTGCCTAATGAGGACCGCGGACGCGTCGACGTGATGATCCAGGCGCCGGAGGGCGCGGGCTTCGACTACATCGTGCCGCGCGCCAACAAGATCGAAGCGCGAAGCTGCAGTCCTGCTGAAGGACGGCGTCATCGAGCGCTACATCATCGGCGTCCCGCGCTTCGGCCAGAACCAGTTCAACTCCGGCAACGCCAGCGTCGCCCTGCCGGACAGCCAAGCACAAGATCACCTCCCAGGACCTGGCCGCGCAGCTGAACCGCGAGTTCTCCAGCATCACCGCGGTGCGCGTGATCGCCTCGGTGCGCCCGAGCCTGCAGCGCGGCGGCCAGGGCGGCGGCGGCGGCGGCAGCAGCGTCGACCTGATCGTGCTGGGCGACGAGTATCCGCAGATCGAGGCGGCGATCCGGCCGCTGATGGCCGCGGCCCAGGCCAATCCCGGCATGTCGCGCCCGCGCCTGGACTATGAGCCGACCTCGCCGCGCCTGCTGGTCGACCTCGACCGCGACAAGGCCGCCCAGCTCGGGGTTCCCGCCCAGGCCGTCGGGCCGGGCGCTGGAGATGATGTTCGGCTCGCGGAAGGTCACGACCTACATCAAGCCCGGCCAGGAATACGACGTCATCCTGCAGACCGACCGCGAGAAGCGCGATGAGCGAGGACGACCTCAAGAACCTCTATGTCCGCACCAACTCCGGCTCGACGCGTGCCGCTGTCGTCGGTGGTGACCACGCCAGGTGCGCGGCGACACGCCCGACCGCGAGCGGGTCGACCGGCTGCGCGTCGATCACCCTGTCGGTGCAGCTGAACCCCGGCTACACCATCGGCGAGGCGGTGAAGTTCTTCCAGGCCGAGGTCGCCAAGCAGCCCGGGCGTGAACTATCAAGTGGGGCGGCACGGCGCGTGACTATCTGGAGGCCGGCGGCGCCGTGGGCCTGGCGTTCGGCATGGCCCTGCTGCTGGTGTTCCTGGTGCTGGCGGCGCAGTTCGAGAGCTGGATCCATCCGGCGGTGATCATGCTGACCGTGCCGGTGGCGGCGCTTGGCGGACTGTTCGGCCTGCTGATCGCCGGGCTCGACCGCTCAACACCTACAGCCAGATCGGCCTGATCATCCTGGTCGGCATCGCCGCCAAGAACGGCATCCTGATCGTCGAGTTCGCCAACCAGCTGCGCGACGAGGGGCTGTCGGTGCGCGAGGCGGTGATCGAGAGCGCCTCGCTGCGCCTGCGCCCGATCATCATGACCTCGATCTCGGCCTCGGCGGGCGCGCTGCCGCTGATCCTGTGGGGCGGGGCGGGCGGCGAGAGCCGCAAGACCATCGGGGTGGTGATCTTCTTCGGGGCGATCTTCTCGACCCTGCTGACCCTGTTCATCGTGCCGGTGTTCTACAACCTGCTGGCGCGCTTCACGAAGTCGCCGATGGCCACGGCCCGGCGCATCGAGGCGTTCGAGGAAGCCGAACAGGCGCGCCTGGCCAACGCGGCCGAATAAGCGGCAACGAAAAAGCCCTCCGGACGGAGGCTGGGGCGCACGGATGTCCGCCTGGATTGCGCAGGCCGCGGCCCTTGGGGTGACCGCGGCCCTCGCGCCAGCGGGCTGCGGGGAACCCGCCGCGCCGGTCGGTGAAGCCGGATGCATCGCCATCCACGGATGCTCTTCGGGTGGCGACTCCTCAATCTGGGGACAGTCGTCTCACACGTCAAGATTGTTGTCGTGGTAAGCTGCGCCCTATTTCGGCGCCAGGCGCTGGTCTCGGTCTTCAGATAGGCGATCAGGTCGACGCGGTCCTTGGCGGTCTTGACGCCCGATGAAGGACATCTTGGTGCCGGGCGACCACGGCCTTGGGATCGGCGATCCACTTGTCGATGTGTTCGGCGTCCCAGGTGAAGCCGGCCGCCTTCAGGCCGTCGGAATAGTTGAAGCCGGCCTCGGTCCCCGCCTTGCGGCCGAACACGCCCCAGAGGTTGGGGCCGGTCATGTTCGGCGCCGCCCTGGACGGTGGTGTGGCAGGACTTGCAGATCAGGAACACGGTCTTGCCGTTGGCGATGTCGCCGGTGTTGTAGGGGGCCGGAAGCTCGGCCACGCAGGGCCGCTTCTGGGTGTCGGTGAGTTCGGCCGGCGCGGGCGCCGAGCGGGCGCCCGGCATCGCCTTCGAGCCGGCGGTGGCCTGGCCGCCGCGACTTGCCGCAGGCGGCGAGAGGCGCCGCGGCGGCGCAGGGTCGAGGACGATCAGGGCGGGGCGGCGCATGGGAATCTCCGGGTCTGGCAGGGCGGCGCGCAAGCTAGACCAAGCTCCGGGCGATGCAAGGCCGCGCGCTCAGCGCCGCCGCCGGCGCTCCTTCTGGATGATCTCGTCGAGCGCCTGCAGGAAGCGCGAGCGGTCGTTGCGGTCGAAGGGCTTGGGTCCGCCGATGAATTCGCCGGTGGAGCGGAGCTGCTCCATTAGGGCGCGCTGGGCGATGGCCGAGCCGATCGAGTTCTCGGTGAAGGGCTCGCCGTTGGCCGACAGCGGCGTGGCCGCCGGCCTGCAACACCCGTTCGGCCAGGGGGATGTCGTTGGTGACGGCGATATCGCCCGGCGCGACATGCTCGGCGATCCAGTCGTCGGCGACGTCGGGGCCGGCGTCGACGATCATCCGCGCGATCAGCGGCGAGGCCGGGATCTGCATGAAGGCGTTGGAGACCACCCAGATCTTCAGGCCGTAGCGGGCGGCGACCTTGTAGACCTCGTCCTTCACCGGACAGGCGTCGGCGTCGATGAAGATCTCGATAGGGTCGCGTGCTGCGGTCCGTCAGGCGGCGAAGACGCCGACGGGCGCGGCGCAGGCCGCCCCGACGAGGCCGAAGCCGAGGATCATCAGTCGCCCAGGTCCAGGGCTCGGGGACAGCCGCCGGCGGCGCCGCTGCCACCACCGCCACGGCGTCCACCGCCGCCAGGCGGCTGCGGACGTAAGCCGGCGGTTCGTCGGGTGCGAGAGTTCAGTCGTCACCGTCGGCGTCTGGCCGCCTCCGGGCAGGGGTGTCAGGCCCCGGGAAGGTTTCGATGACCGTGGGCCGGCTGGTCGACGGTCGGCCCAGGCGTCGTGATGCCAGGCGTCGTCGGCGCTCGTCGGGATGGTCGGTTGGTCACGGTCGGCGGCTGACCGCCGCCGCCACCGCCGCCGCCACCCGCCGGGAAGACCGACGCGAGTTCAGGCCGCCGCCGGGTCACAGCGGGCGGCCGTAAGCACGTCTGTGGACCAGCGGGCCGACCCCGGGCTCGGGGCACCGGCGCCGATGGCGGCGGCGTCTCCCCGGGCCGTCCTGGGCGTAGGCGGGCAATTGCGGGGCGCTGGCGAAGTCGCCGCTGGCCGGAGGCGGCGCCGCCTCGGCGATGGTCATCGGGATCACCGACATCAGCGGGCCGGGCGGGCGCGCATGCGGGAGCTTGGGCTGGCCGGCGGCGGCGATCTGGTGGGAGCCGCCGCCGGTCACGCGGGCGCCTTGCGGCGGCCTTAGGTGGTGAGCGGCCGTGCGCGACCTTGACTTGTGGGCTGCAGCCTTCGACGGCCGCCTTGCGGACCGCGGGCTTGCCATGCGGCTTGTGGACCAGGCCGGGTCGGCCGCCACGGGCGCGGAGGTCGGGACGCAGTCGAGGGCCAGGGCCGGCGTCAGTCGCCGGCGCAGACCAGGCGCCCCAGCGCGGGCAGCGCCCGCGCCGCTCAGGCTCGCGCCGCAGCACGGCTATTGGCCCCGATGGATGGCATTGGTCGCGCCTCACGAATATGCCCCCCGTTCAGGCCGGCCCATGCAGGAAGCCTGCCGTTAAGATTTCTAACTAATGCCGCTGAACGTGCGCTGTGCCGCGGTCGCGCGAGACGCAGGCCGGGCCAGGACAGAGTCATCGCCGTCACGGTTTGGGCCGGGCGACCCTGCCGGCAGCTAGGCGTGACCTTCTACAAAATCCTGTTCAGAGACTGGCGTGGTGACGGCTGCAGAGCCGCGGCGACCTTCGTTTGCAAAAAACCGCTGCTCTACCAGCTGGAGCAGAAGGCCGGCCGCTCGTGACGCGCTCGGATGCCAGGGTCTGGGCGTTGGGAGAACCATCTCACGCAGGTGCGCCGGGACCCGGCGCATCACCATTGATGGCGGTCCGATCCTTGGGACCGGGGTCAGTTCGCTGGGAAGGCCAGGTGAGGCCCTACCGACCGCTTGGCCTGGGCCGGGGTGTGGTCCCTTGCTGGCCAAACGACCGGGAGGACGCGCATGAAGTTCGAGGACTATCGCCGGCACGACGCCGTGGGCCTGGCCGGACTGGTGGCCCGCAGCGAGGTCAGCGCGGGCGAGTTGCTCGAGACGGCCGTGACCCGGATGGCTGAGGTCAATCCGAAGGTGAATGCGGTGACCCTCGACATGGCGGAGCGGGCGCCGCCAGGCAGGCGTCAGGCCGGCACGTCCGGACGGGCCGCTGGCCGGCGTCCCCTTCCTGCTCAAGGACCTCGGCGCGAAGCTGGCCGGCGCGGTCACAAGCGCCGGATCGGCCATGTGGAAGGACGCCGTGGCCAGGCGGACAGCGCCATCGTCCGGTCCTACAAGGCAAGGCGGGCCTGGTGATCTTCGGCAAGACCAACACGCCGGAGTTCGGCCTGATGCCGGTGACCGAGCCGCTGCTCCTGGGCGCCTGCCGCAATCCCTGGGACCTGGCGCGCACGTCGGGCGGCTCGTCGGGCGGCGCGGCCTCGGCGGTGGCGGCGGGGATCGTGCCGGCCGCCCACGCCAGCGACGGCGGCGGCTCGATCCGCATTCCGGCGGCCGGCCTGCGGCCTGTTCGGCCTGAAGCCCTCGCGCGGGCGGGTGTCGTTCTCGCCGGCGGGCGAGGGCTGGGCCGGGGCCTCGGCCATGCACGCGGTGACCCGTTCGGTCCGCGACTCGCGCCGTCCTGCTGGACGTCGGTCTGCCAGCCGCAGCTGGGCGACCCCTACTATCTGAGCCGCCCCGGACACGCCCTACGCCCAGGAGGTGGGCAAGGCGCCCGGCAAGCTGCGGATCGGCTTCACCACGGCGGGCCTGGCCGCGCCGATCGCCGATCCCGACGTGGTCGCCGGGCGTCCAGGACGTCGCGCGCACTCTGCGAGAGCCTTGGCCACACGGTCGAGGAGGTCGACCATGCCCGGCGACTTCCCGGCCATGCAGCTGGGGCGCGGGCAATGCGATCGCCGCCTCGCGTGGTCGCCAATATCGAGGCCGAGGCCGCGCGGCGGGGCCGTCCGGTCGACGAAGACGAGATCGAACCCCTGACCTGGGCGCATGTACCGGCGCGGCCAGAGCGGTGTCCGGCGGCGACTATGTGCGCGGCCTGGCGGCGATCCACGCCTATGGCCGGGCGGTGGCGACCCTGTTCGAGCACCTATGACGTCCTGCTGCTGGCGACGCTGGGCGGCCCGGCGATTCCGATCGGCTGGCTGACCGAGACCCGGC
Organism: Thermomicrobiales bacterium; assembly: GCA_049840815.1. GTDB lineage: Bacteria > Chloroflexota > Chloroflexia > Thermomicrobiales > UBA6265 > JASGDN01. The sequence continues at coordinate 237,783 of JASGJI010000012.1, forward strand.
CAATCGCGGACCGAGCGGCTGTTCGCCTTCATGCCCAACACCCAGGCCTTCAACAACACCGGCCAGCCCTGCATGAGCATGCCGCTGGCCTGGAGCGCGCGGACGGCCTGCCGATCGGCATCCAGTTCGTGGGCCGGATGGCCGACGAGGCGACCCTCTTCCGCCTGGCCGGCCCAGATCGAACAGGCCACGGCCCTGGTTCGACAAGGTGGCGCCGCTCTAGGCGGCGGCCCGCCGGCGCTGCTGGATCAGGTAGGTCGGCGATCACGCCGGTGGCGACCAGGCCGATCAGCAGGGTCGAGACGGCGTTGATCTCCGGGCTCACTCCCAGGCGGACCTGGCTGTAGATGCGCATCGGCAGGGTGGTCGAGCCCGGCCCGGAGGTGAAGCTGGCGATCACCAGGTCGTCGAGGCTGAGGGTGAAGGCCAGCATCCAGGCCGCCGCGACGGCTGGGGCGATGTTGGGCAGGGTGACCTCCAGGAACGCCTGACGGGCGTGCAGGCCGAGATCGAGGGCCGCCTCCTCGAGGGTTCGGTCGAAGCCGATCAGACGCGCCTGGATCACCACGGCGGCGTAGCAGAGCGTCATGGTCGCGTGGGCGACGGTCACGGTCCAGACGCCGCGAGGCAGGCCGAAGGCGACGAACAGCAGGTGTCTCGGATCTATCGTGTTTCCCTATTAACCTTAGCGATGACG
>JASGJI010000013.1:0-13257 GCA_049840815.1 Thermomicrobiales bacterium
AAGGTTAATAGGGAAACACGATAGAATCCAACAGCACCTGTCGGACCGGTACCCCGATCAGTGTTCGGGGTACCGGTCCTGGCTCCTCTGAAATGAATAGTGAAATGGCTACGGAGGCCGGTCAGCGGCGTCGCATGCGGATGGCAGCCATGCTCATGCTGAGTGCCCCGACAACGAGTAATACGAGGATTCCCCTGCCAACACTGGAGTCAGTGGTGCCATTTCCGGTCGCGGGCAGCTTGACGACCTCGGGGGTGACCGCCGGTTCGCTTGGAACCACAACAGGGGCCAGGGTCGCGGTGCTCTCCGGTGTGGTGACGTCAGTTGTCGGGGTGCTGGCAACCGTCGGCGTCTCCGTTGCCGCTGGTGTGTCCGTCACAGTTGGCGTATCTGTCGCGGTTGGCGTATCGGTTGCAGCAACTGTCGGAGTGGGTGGCAACGCCTCCAGTTCGACATTGATATTCACGCCCCCGTGATAGGTGCCGGTTGCGACTGCGGAGTATTCCGATGTTGGGAAGACATTGACCGAATAGAGTGCTTCGGAATCGGTCACGAGATTCGGAATCTGATATCCCGATGGCTGGTCACTGGCCAGCGTCTCGTCATGCAGCATGGTGCTGGGTTCGGGATCGACCTTGACGACCTGGATCTCGGTCCCTGTGGGAATCGCGCCACCATCGGATGTGGTGACAGTGACGGTGGTTTGCGTAGCCTCTGCACCGCTGACAGGCGTATCATCGGGGAGCGCACGCATCGTGATGACCCCGGAATGCACACCTCCACCGGATACCGCGACGGTTGAATCCAGGCTGTGGGCGGCATATGCCTGGCCACCTCCCAGCAGGGTGAGCGACACGATGAGGAACAGGGGGCGCAGGACGCTCATGGCCGTCTTCTTTCATTGCGGATCTCGATTGTCGTGTCCTCCAGGCCGTCAGTTGAGGGGGTTGTACCACCGCGATGTGTCGGAAACAATGCTGGGTTGGTCCTCCGGGTCCCGTCCTGCGATCAGCTCACCTGCGTCCAGTCGAAGACGATGCCGAGCGTCGAGTCCTTGGCCGTGACGACGCGGCCATAGGCATCGTTCGGGTCGGCGGGCGAGAGAATGTGCGACAGCAGCGGATCGACCACGAGTCGTCCCTTCGCCAGCCAGCGCAGGATCGCGCGGGCATTCAGGGCGATGGCGTTGGGGCCGAACGGCGTATCGAGTGTCGGGATCTGCCACTCCCAGCCGGAGCGGATGTGGACGTATTCCTCGAAGATCGTGCCGAGCAGGCGCAGCGTGTCCGTCGAATGCGTGCCCTTGCCCCACTGCGAGCCGACGAGCGAGAGCTCGCCGTGCCGTTGCACCAGCTTCATGCCGGTCATCGCCCCGGCTGCCGTGCCCGTCGCCTCGATCACCAACGCGTGATCGCGATGAAGCTGGTCGTCTTCCGGCGCGAGCAGGACGTGCTCGATGCCGCAGGTCGTCGCCAGTTCGGCGCGCCAGGGGATGATGTCGATCGCGAGCGTCTCCATGCCGCCGATCTGGGCGAGCTGGGCCGCGAGGTTCCCCACCAGCCCGAGGCCGACCACCGCGACCTTGTCGCCCATGCGGGCGGGGGAGGTGCGGAAGGTGGACATCGAGACCATCGCGAGGCGAGCGAAGACGGCCTTCTCCGGCGCAAGCCCCTCGGGCACCAACTCGACGAGGTCCCGGCGCGTGTCGATACGGGCGTGGGAGACGTGCTTCGTCATCGAGAAGACGCGGTCGCCGACCGTGAATCCGGACGCCTCGCCCGTTGCGATCACCTCGGAGACATTCGCATAGCCGGGCTTGTCGGGATAGGTGCGTTCCTTGCCACTTGGCATGAGCAGGCCCTGATAGGATGCGCCCTCCGTTCCGGGGCTGACGAGGCTGGCGATGGAACGGACGATGATTTCAGTTGGGGCGAGCGCATCGTCCGCGACCGCGATCGGTTCGAGCGAGGCGTCTCCGGGGTTCAGGAAGACGATCTGACGGGCATTGATGGCCATGACGAGCATCCTTGGCGTCTGGAAACGGGTGGCGGATCGGCGTCCGGCATGGCCGGAGGTGCCGCCCTGGTCGGGTTCTCTTGCGACAATCTATACGCACACCTGCGAATGCGCGAGATGACTAGGAGGGTTGTCGACTCGATGCCTGGCGAGGATCGCGGGATTTTCGCGATGACGCCAGGAGGCGGTGAGGATGCGAGCGGATGACTCGCGTGATCGATTGCGTGGCGTCGCAGGCGCTCGATCCATAGACAGCGGCGGATGCGTACCGTTGGGCCTGCAAGATGCTTGATGGGGCGGATAATTGATCCATTGAGGCGTATATCGGCGGTCTGGTTGCCAAGTATCATCATTTTGGGTAGGACGCTGCGCGCTCGATAGGCGGGCCTCAATGACCGCGGGAGGATTGAGTATGGACGAGGGGTTGGCGAAACGGCTGTTGGCGGAGGCGATCGGGACGTTCCTGCTCGTGTTCGTCGGGTGCGGCGCGGTGGTGACGAACACCGTGAATGCCGACGGTGCGAGCGGGCTGATCAGCATCGCGTTCGCGTTCGGGTTCGCGCTGATGGTGGTCGTCTACGCGATCGGGAGGATTTCCGGGGCGCATGTGAATCCGGCGGTGACGCTTGGGCTGGCGGCGACCGGGAAGTTCCCGGTGGCAGAGGTGATTCCCTACTGGATCGCCCAGGTCGTCGGCTCGTTGGCGGCAGCGGGAGTGCTGCGGGCCACATTCGGGAACGTGGCGAACCTCGGGACGACCGCCCCAACAGACACCGCGATGAAGGCGTTCGTGGTCGAGCTGGTGATGACGGCGGTGCTGGTCTTCGTGGTCTATGGCGCGGCGACCGACAAGCGGGCGCCTGCGGCGGCAGCCGGGCTGGCCATCGGTGGCGCGGTGGTGCTGAACATCCTGGTGGCTGGCCCGATCTCCGGTGGGTCGGTGAACCCGGCGCGTTCGTTGGGGCCGGCGCTGGTTTCCGGACAGCTGGGCGATCTCTGGATCTACCTGACGGCACCGTTCGTCGGCGGCCTGATCGCGGCATTCGCCTTCGAGGCGATTCGCAATGACCGCGAAGCCGATGGTCTCTCGACCGATCAGGGCACGACGACGGAATCGGAGCGGAACCTGGCGTAGATGCCAGCCAGAAAGCAACTGGAGCAGGGCGAGACCGGGAGCAGCACGCATCCCGGTCTCGTTTCGTTCAGTGGGCTCCCGCCTCGCGGAGCATTCCGGCGATGATCGTGTAGCCGCGTTGCTCGGCGTGCTGGAGCGGGGTGACGCCCTCGAAGTCGGCGAGGTTGACGTCCGCGCCGGCGTCGATCAGCAGGCGGACGATCTGCTGGTGGGCGGGACCGCCGTCGCTGAGGATGATCGCTTCCAGCAGGCCGGTCCACCCGAGGCGGTTCACATGATCGATGTCGACGCCGGCCGCGATCAGGATGCGGACCGTCTCGACATGCCCCCGCTCGCAGGCAGGGATGAGCGCCGTCCCTCCGTAGCGGTTGATGCTCTTCAGGTCCGCTCCGTGGTCGAGTGTCAGCAGCAGGATCTCGTTGAGACCACGTGCCCCGGCGTAGAGATAGGCGCTGTCCTGGATATTGTCCTTGGCGTTCACATCTGCGCCGGCCTCGATCAGCAGGGTGGCGGTCGTGATGTCGTTGGCGTGGGTCGCGATCAGGAGCGGGGTCGCACCGGAGTCGTCTCGGGCTTCCAGCCAGGCATGGCGGGCGATCAGGTCGCGGATGGCATCGGCGTCGCCGGCGTGGGCGGCGGTGACGACCTGCGGGCCGAGGGATCGGTCCGGTTCCGGGGTGGGGGATGCCGATGGCGTGCCGATGCTCGCGGTGAGGGTGGGCAGCAGGCCGATGGCGAGGGCCAGCGAACGGGTAAACGACGAAGCGAAGGACATGGGCGTGACTCCTGTGATGGCTGATTGCTCCAGCAGTATATCCGGGCGCGATTCCCGACACCGTGGGGTAACAGATTCGACACATCCATCTGGCAAGGTTCGAACCATGATCGGTTCCAGGGCTGGGTGGAGGTGGGCTAGGGATGGACGTGTGGCTCGGGGTGTATTCCGCGGTGGGGACGGTCGTCACCATCATGTTGTTCGCGCAGATGGTGCGGCGGCTGCTCGGCGTGGAGTTCTCGCTGGCGCGACTGCTGATCGCGGGGATGATCTCACTTTTTGTCGGGCAGCCGATTCTCGTTGGTCTGGCCGGAAACGACGTCAACGATCAGACGAGCATGTTCACGGTGGTGCTGCTCCTGACGCTGGGGGTCATCATCTCGCTGCTCTGCGGGATGGTCTTCCTTGTGATCGCCGAGGCGCTGGTCCCGTCGAACACCTTGCCGGGGCCGCTCTACCTCTGGCGAGAGCTTCGGCGTGCGTTGCAGCGCAGCACCCGATTTGCCCAGATCTCGGCGATTCTCGTGCGACGGGGGCTGTTTGCCTACGTACGTGGTGGGCGTCGGACTGAGCTGCGCACGCACGAGGGGCGGGAGGCGATCGCGATTTCGCTGCGGGAGGCGCTGAGCGATGGCGGTGTCACCTTCGTGAAGATGGGGCAGATCCTCTCCACACGCCGGGATCTGCTGCCGCCGGAGTTCATTGATGAGCTGAGCAAGCTCCAGACGAAGGCCCCGGCGCTGCCGTGGGCGCAGATCGCGCCGATCCTGGCCGAGCACATCGGCCCGGAGCGACTGGAAACCGCGTTCCGTTCGATCGACCACGAGCCGCTGGCGTCGGCGTCGGTGGCGCAGGTGCACGCGGCGGTGCTCGCGGATGGGCAGGAGGTCGTGATCAAGGTCCGGCGACCGGGCATCACGACGCAGGTGGACCGCGACCTCGATATCGTGGAGCGGTTGGCGAAGTCACTGGAGCGCAACACGGCATGGGGGCGGCGCATCGGTGCGCGAAAGCTGGCGGATGGTTTCGCCGCCGCGTTGCGGGAGGAACTCGACTTCCGGATCGAGGCACGGAACATGGCCGTGGTCGTGGCGGCAGCGGCGGCGCGGGGTGGCGATCCAGGCCTGGACATCCCGACCGTCTATCCCGATCTCACGTCGTCGCCGATCCTGGTGATGGAGCGGATTCGGGGCATCCCGCTCGGCGATGCGGAGGCAGTCATCGTTGAACGGGGACTCGATGCGACGGAACTTGCGCGGAACCTCCTGAACTCCCTGCTGCGGGAGATTGTGATCGACGGGACATTCCATGCCGATCCGCATCCGGGCAATGTGATGTTGCTGGAGGACAACCGCCTGACATTGCTCGATTTCGGCTCGGTGGGGCGGATCGATGCGGTGCTGCGTGAGGCATTGGTGCGGTTGTTGCTGGCGTTCAGCCGCCGTGATCCCATCGCGGCGACGGACGCGCTGCTCGACCTCTGCGAGCGGCCAGAAGTGCTGGACGAGGATCGGCTGGAGCGGGCGCTGGGACAGTTCATGGCCCGGAATCTGACGCCCGGCATCGCGCCGGAAGCGCGGATGTTCACCGACCTGTTGCAGATCGTGGCGGACTATGGCCTCGCGGTGCCGCCGGAGGTGGCGGCGGTATTCCGCGCGGCCGCGACGCTGGAGGGGACGCTGCGGCGGATCGATCCGGCGTTCGACGTGATCGGCGAGGCGCAGGGATTCTCCCGGACGTATCTGCGCGAGCAGGTTTCGCCAGCGGCGATCAGGCGGACGTTGACGGACGAGTTGACGGTACTCCTGCCGATGCTGCGGCGGCTTCCGCGCCGGATCGACCGGATCACCGCGGCGTTGGAGGATGGGCGCATGAACGTGAACGTCCGTCCGCTGGCCGACGAGCGGGACCGGCGGGTGATCGGGTCGATGTTGCGCATGGTGCTGCTGACGGTGCTGGCGTCCACGGTCGGGGTGATGTCGGTGATCATGATTGGTCGCGAGGGAGGGCCTCCGTTGACCTCGACGATCAGCGTGTTCGATTTCATTGGGTACATGTTGTTGGCGGTGGCGCTGATCCTGGCGTTGCGGGTGCTGGTGGTGATCTTCCGGCCTGTGCAGGATTGATCGGCGGCCTCCTGGTCGCCGTGCTTCCTCGGTCCAGCCCGGGGGACACGCTTTCCCTGCCCGCGCGGTCGTGTGGCACGTCGTGTCCTTCACGTCTCGGGCGCGTCGATAGCGTGCAGCGGGTGGGGCCGGTATGATGCGCGAATTGAATGACCGTATTCGCTCCGGAATGGACTCCCCCGATGCTGGCCCGCGCCCGAACCCTCCTCCCCCGCCAGCGTCGTCGTCCCGGCGAGGTCGATCCCCTCGCTGACGGGCTTCCGGTGACGCGGTTCGACGGCTGGCGGATGACCGCCCTCGCCGGGTTTGTGGTCTTCTGCGCGGCACCCGGCATGACTTACGGCGTCGCGGCGTTCGTCGATCCCTTCACGCAGGACCTGGGGATGTCGCGGTCGCTCTTCGCGCTGGCGTACGCCATGGCGACATTGTTCAGCGCGTTCGTGCTGTTGGCGGCCGGGAAGCAGATCGACCGCTGGGGCGGACGCCTGACGATGGCGATGTCGGCGGTGGGGCTGGCGCTTGGCGTGCTGGTGCTGAGCAGCGTTCATACGACATTGGCCGTGTTCGTCGGGTTCGGGCTGATCCGGACGTTCGGCCAGGGCATCCTGCCGCTCGCCGCGCGGATCATCATCCCGTTCTGGTTCCTCCGCCAACGCGGGCGTGCCTTCAGCCTGATCGGGATCGCGGGGACGCTGAGCATCGCGACGATGCCGCCGCTCCACGAGTGGCTGATCGGGCAGATCGGTTGGCGGCAGACGTGGCGACTGGATGCGCTCTTTCTCGTCGTTGTCGTGACGCCGATCATCCTGCTCTTTGTCCGCAATCGCCCGGAGGATGTCGGGCAGCGGCCGGATGGCATCGTGCCTGCGCATCCCGCCGTGGCCGTCGATCACGATGAACTCCCGGGTCTGAGCCTGCGGGAGGCGATGCGGACCTCCGCGTTCTGGGGACTCGTGGTCATCAGCGCGGTCGGCTTCGGAATCACGTCCGGATTGGCGCTGAACCAGGTCGCGATCTTCGAGGATCTCGGCTATCCCGGTTCGCTGGCCGCGCTCACCTTCACCATCGAGTCGGCGGCGATGTTCGGGGTCACGATCCTGCTTGGCGCGATCATCGACCGTGTTCCCTTGCGGTGGGCGATGGCGTTCAGCCAGCTCGTCCTGCTGGCCGCGATGCTGGTGCTGCTGAACGCGCACGGGTTCGCGCTGGGGGCGCTGTACGCGGCCCTGCGGGGGACCTGCATGGCGATCCTGATGCTGTCGCTGGACGTCGCGTGGCCGTCGTACTTTGGGCGGCGGCATCTGGGCAGCATCCGGGGCGTCGGTGCGGCGGTCGGGGTGTTCGGCACGGCGCTGGGGCCGCTGCCGTTGGGCATCGCGTTCGACCGGCTGGGGAGCTACGCCCCGGCCATCGTCGGGATGCTGGCGCTGCCAGCGGTCGCGGGTGCGCTCGTGGCGATGGCGCGACCTCCGATGATCGACGACGACATGGTTCCTGCGGATACCGTGAGCGTCGTCACCGAATTCGCCTGATGGGTCACACTCACCGTTCCTGCGGACCCGCGCCTCACGCCTCGGTCCTCACGACTCGCTCGCCGACGTAGCGGTTGCGGGCCGCGCCCATCCCCGCGACGGTCATCGCGATCACCGCGCCGAGCACGACGAGGAGCGGCACCTGCCAACCGCCCGTCGCGTCGTGCAGGATGCCGATCAGGAAGGGGCCGGTTGCCGCGAGGCAGTATCCGATGAACTGCGCCATGCCGGAGAGGTGCGCCGCATGATGAACATCGCGCGAGCGCAACGAGAAGAAGGCAATGGCCAGGCTGAGCGCCGATCCGACGCCGAGTCCGAAGATGAGCATCCAGAGCAGGGGAATGGCCGTCGGAGCGACGATGAGGCCGATCAGCGCGACCGCGATCAGGATCGCCGTGCCAAGGATGAAGGCTTGCTGGTTGTAGCGGCGACTGGCCCAGGTCGGGACGAGGAACGAGCTGAACATTCCGGCGAAGTTCGTTACCGAGAGATAGAGTCCGGCGTCGGCCCGCGAGACGCCCTGGTCCACCATCATGGTCGGGTACCACGTCGCGACGGAGTAGAAGACGAAGGCCTGCAACCCCATCATCAGCGTCACCTGCCAGGCGAGCGGATCGCGCCAGAGGCTGATCGTGGCCGGCGTGGCCCGAGTCGATCCCGAGGCCGGACCGCCGAGGTGCATGCCGAGGCGCGGCAGCAGCGCCGCGACCGCGAACATCGCCGGGATTGCCCACAGCGCGACGGTGCCGCGCCAGCTGAAGCCGGTGGCGTTCTGCAACGGGATGGTGAGGCCGACTCCAATGGTGCCGGAGAGCGACATCATCGTGGAAAGGAGGCCGGTCATCGTGCCGGCGTTGCCAGGGAAATCGCGCTTGATCGAGGCGGGCAGGAGGACATTCGCGATGCCGATCCCCAGACCCACGATTGCCGTTCCTGCGAAGAGGATCGGAGTGGAGGGGATGATCCGGACCAGCGTTCCGGCGATCAGGCCGAGCATGGCGAGGATCAGCGCGCGGTCGAGGCCGATGCGGGCGGCGATGCGCGGTGCGAACGGCGCGACGAGGCCGAAACAGAGCACTGGCAACGTCGTGAGCAGACCTGCCCCCGCGGAGGAGATCCCCGTCGTGTCGCGGATCTCGTCGAGGACGAGGGCGACGGCGTTGATGACGATCCGCAGGTTGAGGGCGGTGGCGATCAGACCGACGAGAATGATGATCGTCGTGGTCCGCGAACGCGAAGGAGCGGGTGGGGCGACGGTCGGCGTTGGCGTGGGGGTGGCGGCGTCGATGGCGGTCCCGGCTTTCGGTGGAGGGCGTCGGGGCGCCATCCGATGCGTGGGCGTTCGATGCCGCCGGGCGCCACGCGAATCCTACACGACGCGGGCGGGGAACCGGTTGGCTCCCCGCCCGCGATGTCTGCCGGTGAGGGTTAGAGCTTGCCGAAGGAGATGCCCTTGTAGGTCCAGCCGCATTCGGTGACGACTTCCTGGATCGGTCCCTTCAGTTCGCCGGTGTTGAAGCGGTACTGATAGATCTGGCCGGGACGCAGCTCCTCGGTGAAGCCGTAGGCCGAGCCGAACTGGATCGACTGCGTCTGTCCCATGGTCTTGGATTTCGACAGGCTGAGCGTCGGGACGCCGGCGCGCCAGCTGACTTCGTATTCTTCGTCCTTGGCGCGGAGCTCGTGGTCGGTCTCGTCGAACTTCATGCGAACGCGGAAGACCTTTTCGAGCCCGGCCTTGGCGAAGATCGCGTACCAGGCGGCATCGACGATCTTCCATTCGGCGATCAGGTCGACGCCCTCATCCGTGCCGTCAAGGATCTGCCAGGGCGCGGTCGGGCGATTGAGCGCGAGGATGCGGTCGCGCACCTCGGCGGCGGGGAGGGCAACGGTCCCGTCGTCTGGTCGGCGGGTAGAGGTGAGTTTGTCCCACAGTTTCATGGTGAATGGCTCCGGGTGGTGATGCAGGCGGTCGATGGGAGGGGACGAGCGATTGTGTCCTGCCCGTTCCCCTCACCAAACGCCGTCGGAACATCTCCGGTTCCTTCATGGCCCTTCGTCCCGATGGCGAGGACGCCTCGCTGGACGAAATGGCGTCAGAAGACCCTGTGACCCAATGCGCCAGAGTCGCATTGGTTGAGGGGGAGCAATCGGCGCGTTCATGCGGGATTCGTCCTCGCGTGCTGCCGATTGGTCGTGGGCGCGATCAGCTCTTCGTCGATCCTTCGGCGGATGTTCCTGGGTCAGCCGGTGCCGTCGCGGGGCGCACATCGAGGACGGTTCGCATCGCGCCGAGCAACGAGGCTCGTGGCTTCCCGCGCCGGTTGACGCGCGCGAGGGCGACGAGACCGATACCGGCGGCAACGAGCCCAGGCCCGGACATCCCGAGTACCTTCGGACCGGCCTTGCTGGAGATGAGCTGGGAGGCCGAGAGCATCGAGGCCGCGGCAATCCCGCCATCGACGAGCGTTTCCGCGAGGCGGTCGGGGTCCTGCAGGCGGACATCGACCGCGACCGTGCCGGTGCGGACCTGCTGGAGGATGGCCGCGACGTCGTCCGGGAGCGTCTTCAGGAGGTGATCCCAGCGGCGCGCGCCTTCGAGGAACTCCCCGGCGAGACGGCGCGGGGCGAAGCGGTCGCGGATCATCGTCGTGAGGTAGGGGGTGAAGAGGCGTTGCAGATCCAGCGGCACGGCGAACTGTTGCGCGAGACCTTGCAACGAGATCACGACCCGGAGCAATGTCGCGAGATCGGCGGGCAGCATCAGCTGATGCCGGTGCATGAGCGTCATCCCGCTCTCGAGGATGGCCGCGATGTCCCAGTCGCCAACCCCGAGATCGAGGCTGCGCAGGACCCACGCTTCGACATCCTCGCGCAGGGCGTTCATGTCGGTGGTGGGAGGTGGATTCGTGATGTCCACCAGTACATTGACGAAGCCATCCACGTCGTTCGTGCCGATCGCGATCACCAGGTGCTCCAGCTGGCGGCGTCGGGTCTGGCTGATGCGGCCGACATCGCCGAAGTCGAGGATCGCGATCCGATGATCCGGCAGCAGGAGGAAATTGCCCGGGTGGGGATCGGCGTGGAAGAGGTTGTGCGCGAAGATCATCTCCAGATAGAGCCGCGCGATCCGCTCCACCAGCGCATCGACCGTCCAGCCCGCCGCTTCGATCGCCTCGCGGTTGGTGACGGGGACGCCGATGATGCGTGTCATGGTCAGGATGTGCTCGGTGGAGCGTGCCGGGAAGGGTGTCGGGATCACGACATCGCTGGCATGGGCGAAGTTGCGGGCGACGGTCTCCAGGTTCCGGCGTTCGGCTCGCATGTCGAGCGCGTTGGTCAGCAGATCGGCGAACTGGCGGACCATCGCGGCGGGGCGGTAGAGCGCGGCTTCGGGGTCGCGCTCCTCCCAGACCTGGGCGAGTGCGGTCATGATCGCCAGATCGGCCCGGGAGCGTTCGATCGCCCCCTCTCGCACGACCTTCACGACGACCTGCGTGCCGTCCTTCAGCGTGGCCTTATGGACTTCGGCGACGGAGGCAGAGGCCATCACGGAGCGGTCGAACGTCCCGTACAGTTCGCTCACCGGGGCACCGAGGTCGCGTTCGATGGTCGCGATGGCTGTGCCGGGCGCCTGGGGTTGCACGGCGGCCTGCAGCTTCGTCAATTCCTCGGCGAGCGCGGGTCCGACGACATCCGGGCGGAGGCTGAGCGCCTGCCCGAGCTTCACCCACGCCGTGCCGAGTTCGGTGAGCGCCGCGCGGAGACGCTCGCCGGTGGTCATCGCGGCGATGGCGGGATCGGCTGCCGCCGGGAGGTGCCGCAGGATGCGCTGGATGGGCAGCGGGGCGTCCGCCTCCACCCGATCCACGAAGCCGTACCGTGCGAGAACGGACATTACCTCGCGGAGGCGTCCCCGGTACTGGACGAGCGGGAGCAGGGTTTCGAGCGCGGACATGGACATTCCTCCCGGCGGTGATGCGGTCAGGCGTCGAGGGTGCCGGATCGCGCCAGGGCGATTTTCGCACCGGAAGGCGTGGCGATCAGCGCCATTTCGTGGTCCGGCGAGGTCCGCGTGCAACCAAGGAGGACCATCGCGCCGAGCCGCTCGGCCTTCTCCGTCGCCTCGGTGACGTCTGCCACCGTGACGTACACGATCGTGTCGCCCGGTTCCATATGCTCGCGGACCGGCGAGAAGCCGTGGAGGGTGTCCGGAATCGCCCCGATGAGTTCCCCCGCCCTGAACGTCCGGTATGGGCCGCCGGAGACATCCCAGCCGAACAGGTCGTGAAGGAAAGCCGCCAGGCGGTCCGGGGTGTCGGTGGGGAACTCGATCAGTCCGATCGTCCCCGGACGATACCGGTCATCCCGTTCCGGCAGGCTTGCCGGAAGCTGGACCAGCACGATCTCGTTGGCGGACGGGTCCAGCAGATGGACGAAGCGCGAACCCATGCCGTCCTCCTCCGGCCCCTGGATCGGCTCGACGTTGATGGCGTGGAGGCGCCTCAGATCGGCATCGAGGTCATTGGTGTAGAGGACGAGGGACGGCTCCCCGGCGGTGCCGGCGCGGGCGGCCGCCGATGCCTCCGGCTGGTCTGTCTTCAGGAGCCAGAGCCCCGTTCCTCGCACGCCATCCGGGCCGACGTGGACCGTGCGCAGGCCGGGGCCGACCTCGCCATCGAAGAGAACATCGAATCCGAAGCCATTCACGTAGAACGTCTTCGCGACATCGAGATCGTAGACCAGCAGCGTCATGCGTCCGATAGAGACCATGCGATCGGTGCGCTCCTCACGGCGAAACGATGGGACATGCGGAACTCGCGTTCACGCATGTCCCATCGTACGCGACCGGGAACCGCGTGCGGCGCTTCGGAAGCACTCCGTAGCACCGCACGCGGCAGGGGATCAGCCGAGTGGATGTGGATGTGGATCGACGACGCGCGAGAGCAGGAAGTCCGCCGCCGCTGCGTACCCGGTGACGCGGTTCTTGCGCTTGGAGAGGCCGTGCCCCTCGTCGTCGTAGATGCGCAGTTCGACATCCAGCCCGCGACCCTTCAGCGAATCGTGGATCTGCTCCGACTCGTAGAGCGGCACGCGGGGATCGGTGCGACCGTGAATGATGAAGAGTGGTGCGACGATGTCCCCCACGCGGGAGAGCGGAGAAACGCGCTCCAGCACGTCGCGATGATGCTCCAGCGTGCCGTACTCCGCGCCGCGGTGGCGGCGACGATAGGCGCTGGTGCGTTCCATGAACGTGACGAGGCTGGCCATGCCCACGACATCGAAGCCGGCCGACCAGCGATCCGGGTGGAACGCGAGCGAGGCGAGGGTCATGTAGCCGCCGTAACTCTGCCCGAAGACGATCGGCTTGATCGGCAGCAGGTTCGGCTGCTGCGCGATCCAGTCAGCGGCGGGGGGAATGTCGGCGACCGAATCGAGGCGTTTCTCGACATCGTCCAGGTGAAGATACGTGGTTCCGTACCCCGTGCTGCCGCGCACGTTCGGGGAGAGCACGGCGAACCCCAATCCTACGTAATACTGGACAATGGGCTGGAACTCCGGACGGCGCTGGCCTTCCGGACCGCCGTGGATGTCGATGATGACCGGCCACGGGCCGGGTGTGGACGGTGTGTACCAGAGCGCCGGGATCTGGAGGCCGTCGAAGGTCGGGTA
>JASGJI010000014.1:0-269508 GCA_049840815.1 Thermomicrobiales bacterium
AAGGTTAATAGGGAAACACGATAGAATCCGAACAGCACCTGGTGGCGTCGTATGCTTGTTGCCCATCGTCCTCCCGGAGTTCCTCGCTCATGACCGATTCGTCCAGCCCAGCCGTCGTTTCCCAGCCAATCCGCCCGCGCGAACGCGACGCCCTGCTGCAGTTGTTGCGAGCGGGCGTCGTGCCGCGCACCGGGCAGCAACACGTGCAGGTCGGGCGCGTCAACGAAGTCCGCGCGTTGCTCGCCGATGTCCAGCGGATTGCCGATGGCGGGTCGGCGGTGCGGTTCGTGATCGGCGAATACGGTTCGGGCAAGACGTTCTTCCTCCACGTCATCCGCTCGGTTGCGCTCCAGCAGAAGCTCGTCACCATCCACGCCGACCTCTCGCCGGATCGCCGCCTCCACGCCACCGGAGGCCAGGCACGCAGCCTCTACACCGAACTGATGCGCAACATGGCCACCCGGGCCAAGCCAGATGGCGGCGCGATGACCAGCGTGGTCGAGCGCTTCGTCACCCAGGCGCTGACCGATGCCCGCGCTACCGGGGAAGACCCGGACACGGTCATCCGGCGCAACCTGGAGCAGTTGACCGAACTCACTGGCGGCTACGACTTCGCCGAAGTAATCGCCCGCTACTGGGAGGGGCACGATACTGGCAACGAGCAACTGAAGAGCGACGCCGTGCGCTGGCTGCGTGGCGAGTTCAGCACGCGCACGGATGCCCGCAACGCGCTTGGCGTGCGCACCATCATCGACGATGGCAATGTCTACGACATGCTGAAACTGCTCGCCCGCTTCGTGCGGCTGGCGGGGTTCGGCGGCCTGCTCGTGGTGATGGACGAGATGGTGAACCTCTACAAGCTCGCCAACACCCAGGCCCGCAACGCGAACTACGAGCAGATCCTGCGCATCCTGCAACGACGCGCTGCAGGGCACCGCTGCCGGGCTCGGGTTCGTCTTCGGCGGTACGCCCGATTTCCTGCTGGACACCCGGCGCGGCCTCTACTCCTATGCCGCGCTGCAATCGCGCCTCGCGGAGAACCGCTTCGCGCGGGATGGCCTCGTGGACTACTCCGGGCCGATCGTCCGCCTCGCCAGCCTGACGCCGGAGGATTTCTACGTGCTCCTCACGAAGCTCCGGCACGTCCAGGCCAGCGGCGATCCCGGCGCGTACCTGATCCCGGACAGCGGCATCCAGGCCTTCATGACCTATCTCTCCAACCGGATCGGCGATGCCTATTTCCGCACGCCGCGCACGACGATCAAGGCCTTCCTGGACCTGATGGCCGTGCTGGAGCAGAATCCGGACGCCGTCTGGACCGACCTGTTCGACACCGTCGAGATCAGCGCCGAGGAGAACCCGGACCTGATGCCGATCGGGGTCGCGGGCAGGGGCTGCATCCGAGGCCTCCACCCCGACCCCGAATGCCCCCGCCGAGGACGACGATGACGACCTCGCCACCTTCCAGCTCTGACAAACATGGCCCACGGCATGTCGCCACAGCTTACGCCGCCCTGAGACCCCCGAGCACGCCTGCATACTCACCGCACGAAATCATCCGCGCAAGCGAAAACCCGCGCCGTTATGGGGAAATCGATCCGCGCGGATGACGTCATGCCTCAAAACGCCTGGAATGGCGGCGTCATCCGCGCAAGGCCGAAACGACGCGGAAATCGCACCCGATTTGCGCATAATGTTGACCGCTTGGCCGTGTCGTGAGGAGCTTTAAAATGCCATCCGCGCGGGTCGGAATTCATGGCACGAAAAACCACCAGGGCTGGTGGTTCTCGGGTGTGACGCAGATTTGGTGGGTGTAGGATCAGGGGGACGCTTCGTCGTTCCGAGAGGAGGTCCCCGCATGCCGACGCCGCTTGATCCGACTGTCCTGGCCGCCGACCTTGCCGCCTGGCGGGCCGCCCATCCCCGAGCCACCCTGACCGAGATTGAAGCCGAGGTGGACCGCGCGCTGGCCGCCTTCCGGACCCAGACTGTGGTCGACCTCGCCACCGACGAAGGCGACCCACCCCGCTGTCCGGGGTGCGACCGGCCGATGCACCGTCATGGCACGCGCTCCCGAACCCTGGCAACCCGGGACGAAGGGCTGCTCACCCTCTCCCTTCCCCGCTATCGGTGCCCAGCCTGTGGCACCGAGCTTTCCCCCCTGGGTGAGCGGTTGGGGCTGGTTCCCGGCACCCTTGCCCCCTGGCTGGCCGAGTTGGCGGTCCAGTTCGGAACCGAGACCTCGTTCGCCCGGGCGGCCTCCCTGCTGAGCCAGGCCACGCGCACCCGGATCAGTCCCGACACCGTCCGCCGGCTGACCGAAACCGCCGGGGCGATCTGGTGCCAGCTGGACCTGGACCTGCTCACCGCGCTGGAGACCGCCGCCATGGCCCCCGGTGCCCCCGAGGTGGTCGTGCCCGATGCCGATCCGTTCGCCCCGACCGCCACGATCAGCCTCTGTCTGGATGGAGCGATGGTGCCCCTGGTCGGCGGCGACTGGCAGGAAGTCCGCACGCTGACGGTCGGCGAGGTGGTGACCACGGACGAGTCGGTCCGCACCACCCGCCTGAGCTATGTCAGCCAGCAGGCTCCCGCTGCCCGCTTCCAACGCACGATCGGGGTGGAACTGACCCGGCGTGGGGTCCTGACGCATCCGGGGACGATCGTGGCGATCAGCGATGGGGCCTCCTGGATTCAGGATGCGCTGGATCTGCAGGTGCCGCAGGCGGTGCGCATCCTGGATGTCATGCACGCGGTGGAGTACCTGGCCGATGCCGCAAAGGCCAGCTTCGGCCCCGGCACGGCGGAGACGAGCGCGTGGCTGGGGACCTGGCGTCAGGCGTTGCGCACCGGAAAGGCCGTGGCCGTGGGGAATGCCCTGGCAGCCCTGCCCCCCTCCCCGGAACGGGATGATGCGCTCCGCTACCTGGGCAATCGGCGGGCGATGCTCGCGTACGGCCGCTGCGATCTCGAAGGGTGGCCGGTGGGGAGTGGCGTGGTGGAAAGCGCCAACAAGATCGTGGTGGAGGCTCGCCTGAAGGGAGCTGGTCGGCACTGGAGTCCCGGGTCGGTGAATCCGATGGTGAGCCTTCGCGCCCTCGTCGCCAGTGAGCGATGGGAACGGGCCTGGCCCCGGATCACCGCCGCCTGGCCATCGCATCACCGGGACGCTCGCGCGGTCACCACTCCGCCTGCCTGATTCCACCAAATCTGCGTCACACCCGTGGTTCTCGGACCGCTTGACACCCCAGCGGTGGGGGTGAAATGATTGGGGTATCGGCCTGCATTACGCGGGCTCGGATTGAAACAAGAGTGAACCTCGTCGAGCCCTTCGGGCTCGAGCTCGTATCGGCCTGCATTACGCGGGCTCGGATTGAAACGTGACATTGCTCATATCACGATCGCACTTCTGGCCAAAGTATCGGCCTGCATTACGCGGGCTCGGATTGAAACTCTGGGAAACCGTCCGGACGAGTCAGAACCGTCAGGTATCGGCCTGCATTACGCGGGCTCGGATTGAAACGGGACATTCAGGCGCGGACCGATATCGAGAAGTGCCGGCGCGTATCGGCCTGCATTGCGCGGGCTCGGATTGAAACGTGGCGAGGCTGGTATCACCAGCGAACAATGCTGCGAGTATCGGCCTGCATTGCGCGGGCTCGGACTGAAACTCAGACACCCCGATCTCGTCGAGCGTGTCACCCAGGGTATCGGCCTGCGTTACGCGGGCTCGGATTGAAACCTTGCGCCGACAACCCCCATCCACACGACCATGCCCATCGTATCGGCCTGCACTATGCGGGCTCGGATTGAAACGCATAAGCGACGCTACGATCGAAAGGACGACGAGTGTCGGCCTGCATTACGCGGGCTCGGATTGAAACTCAATGATTGGCTTGGGCGAAGTCCCGTCAGGCACCAGTATCGGCCTGCGTTACGCGGGCTCGGATTGAAACGCTCCGGCACTGAACATGCCGATTGTGACGCCGACGAAGGTATCGGCCTGCGTTACGCGGGCTCGGATTGATACGCCATGTCGTGCAAGCGCATCGATTTGGCGTATCAATCTGCACTGAGGGTACCGGCGATATGGTCCCGAACGGGAGAATACCGCTGATGGGGCCGCATCCCCCTCGACATTGGGTACCATTCCGGTGCCAATCGTCCATTCAAGACCAAACCTTCCTCGGCCTTCGCGAACGAATCACTGCAACCGCCATGCATCACCAAGACGCGCAGCCCACTCACCATCGCAACCCGACGCCCGATAACGCCGCCGGTGCCTTCGCCCGCCTGCACCCGAAGATCCAGCGCTGGATCTGGGACGAGGGCTGGGAACAGCTCCGCCCGATCCAGGCGCGGGCGATCGGGCCGATCCTCGATGGCGAAAGCGACGTGATCGTGAGCGCGGCGACCGCAGGCGGCAAGACGGAGGCCGCCTGGCTCCCGATCTTCTCCGCCCTCGCCACGGCGGAGGAGGATGGCACGGCGGATCTCGGCGTGAAGGCGCTGATGCTTTCACCGCTGAAGGCGCTCATCAACGACCAGGCCGATCGGCTTGACCCGATGGCGGAGGCCATCGACCTCCCGCTCTACCGCCGCCACGGCGATGTCACCGGTCGCGACCGCACGAACCTGCTGAAGCAGCCGGATGGCGTGGTCCTGATGACGCCGGAGTCGCTGGAAGCGCTCTTCGTCAACTACGGTACCCGCATCCCGGCGATCTTCGCGGGGTTGCGCTACGTGGTGGTCGATGAACTTCACGCCTTCATCGGCACCGAACGCGGCGCCCAGGTGCAATCGCTGCTGCACCGCATCGAACTCGCGATCCGGCGGCACGTTCCCCGGATCGCGCTCTCCGCGACGTTGGCTGCCCCTCGGGCCGCTGCCGAGTTCCTGCGCCCAGGCCATGGCGGCGACGTCACGGTGCTCGGCAGCGCCGACGACGACCGCGCCGAACTTCGCCTGCAAATCCGTGGCTACTTCAAGCAGGCCGTGAAAGGGCCACTCGATCGCGGCCCGATGGGCATCTATGCCACCATGGCCGACCGCGAGGCGAACCGGAGCGCAGCCGAGCTCGTCGCGCAGATGGAGGCCCGGAAAGAAGCGCTTCTCGCCGCTGGGGGCAGCCTGCCTCCCGAGCTTCGGGACGCGCTTATGGTCACGGAATCGTCCGTAACGGAGGCAGAAGACGAGGCGGAGGCACCCGACGACACGGTGACGATTACCGAGCACATCTTCAAGACCCTGCGCGGCAGAGACAACCTCGTCTTCGCGAACACCAAGGAGCGCGTGGAGATCTATGCCGATCGCCTCCGCCGCGCCTCCGATGACGCCCGCGTGCCGAACGAGTTCTATCCCCATCACGGCAGCCTCTCGAAGGAACTGCGCGAGGACGTGGAACGGATGCTGAAGGCAACCGACATGCACGCCACCGCGATCTGCACGTCCACCCTGGAGATGGGCATCGACATCGGCTCGGCGGACGCCATCGCGCAGATCGCCGCCCCGAACAGCGTCGCCGGCCTGCGGCAACGGGTGGGACGGTCCGGGCGTCGCGGCCAACCTTCGACATTACGGATCTACATCACCGAAGAAGCCTTGACGAAGAACACCCACCCGGTCGATCAGCTCCGCTCGGAGACGTTCCAGGCCATCGCGGCGGTCGACCTGCTGCTGGCGAAGTGGTACGAGCCGCCGAATACGCGCGGCCTGCACCTCTCGACGCTGGTGCAACAGGTGCTTTCGACCATCGCCCAGCACGGCGGCGCGACGGCGCGGCAACTCTACTCCGCGCTCTGTGAAGAAGGGCCGTTCGTCCACGTCACGAAGGCGATGTTCGCCCAGATGCTCCGCGATCTCGGCGAGCACGACCTGATCGTGCAATCGTCCGATGGGCTGTTGCTCCCTGGTGTCGAGGGCGAACGGCTGGTCAACCACTACAGCTTCTATACGGCCTTCGTGACGCCGGAGGAATATCGCGTTGTCTCTGGCGGCAAGGAGATCGGCACGCTGCCGGTAGAGTTCCCGCTGGTGGTGGGGCAGCTGATCGTCTTCGCGGCGAGCCGGTGGCGGATCGTGGAGATCGACCAGACCGCCCGCATCATCGAGCTGGAGCGTTCCAGCGGCGGCGACCCGCCCTCGTTCTCCGGCAGCAAGGCCGAGATCGACGATGGCGTGCGCCTGCGCATGCGGGATTTCTACGAATCTCCGGATATTCCGATCTATCTCGATCGCAACGCGAAGCAGTTGCTCGCCGAAGGGCGGGCCGCCTACCGCCACCTGCGCCTGAAGGAGGAGCCAGTCTACAGCTGGGGCGGCGATTCGTTCGTCTTCCCGTGGCGGGGCGACCGGGTCATGAACACGCTGATGATGCTGCTCGCCCAGCGCGCGATCAATGTCGGGATGGAGGGGGTAGCGATCGTCTGCCGGGATGCGAGTCCGGAGCATATCCGGCGGTTGCTCCGGGAGATGGCGGGAAGCGCGATGCCCGATGCGGAGGAGTTGGCGGCGGGGGTGACGGTGAAAGAGAAGGAGAAGTTCGACCAGTATCTGAGCGAGGACCTGCTCACCGCCGGGTACGCAGCCCGCGACCTGGATCTGCCGGGTGCCTGGGAGGCGTTGCGCGACCTCGGGTACCGGTAGTCCGCGGCCTCCCCAACGCCACGAAAAACAGTGCGGGTGTGTCATCACGGCATTCCGGATCATTCCGGGAGCTACCGTGAAACGCACAAGGGTGGCTGGGCACACGACGCCGTGGCGGGCAGGGACGATCCTCGCAGCTGCGGTCGGTGATCGCCCCTGCAGACGAACGAGGCCGGTTTACCCGGATTCCGAATACCCAGTGCCGGCGAGGGATCAGCCGCCTATGCAAGCACCCTGATCCCTCGACTTCGCTGCAGCGCGAATGCCATCGCGACGCATGGGACGCTCCGCCCGGGATGACATGGGAGTGAGCGCGGAACATGACCGCCACGCTACACGATGCCGGCACGCATCGCGATGGCGACCGCCGCCGCGCGGTTGCTCACATCCAGCTTGCCGAGGATGTTCGAGACGTGCGTCGACGCGGTGCGCGGGCTGATGAACAGCTGCTCGCCAATCTCCCGCGCGGAGGCCCCTTGCGCCACCAGTCGCAAGACCTCCAGTTCACGTTCGGTGAGGTCGTTCACCTCCGGCGGGATCTCGAAGGCGACCGGTTCTGGCGCAACCACCTTCGCCGGGCGCGACGATGTCACCACCGGCTTCGGGGCAGCGGCAATCGTCGGGGCAAGCTCCTCAAGCCGGGCAATGACGAGTTCGGACGTCAGGGCCTCACCTTCATCCTCGAGCTGCGAGAGCCGGGATTGCCCCAGCGCCTGCACGATGAGCTCGCGCGCCGCTTCGACATCAGCCGCGAGACGCGCCCGTGTCGGCGCGTCCAGCTCGCGATGGTAGCGCCGCGTCAGCCCCAGGAACCGGGCCGCATCCTCCATCGCACCGGCTTTCGCCAGCACTACCGCCGCCAATTCGATCGTCTCGGTAGCGCTGAGACGATCGGAGACGAGCAAGAACGCCCGTCCACTCCCAGCCAGAAGTTCACCGGCTTCTGCCAACTCGCCGCGCCGGATCAGCATCTCGGCCAACGAGACCTGTGTGATGGCCTCATTCCGCACATCACCCGCCCGCCGAAAGAGCGAGAGTGATTCCGCGAACCACGTCGTCGCCTGCTCCTCGTCACCCTGGACGGAGGCAAGATCACCCAGATTGCTGTACGTGAACGCGATGGAACGCGAATCGGCCAGTTGCACCTGAAGGGTCAGCGCCTCATTCAGCATCTCCCCGGCACGATCGTAGTCCAGACGCTCCATCGCCACGGCGCTGATGTTGGACGCAACCATTGCCTGGGCCTGCAAGTCGCCTGTCTGCCGCAGGATGCGCAGGCACTCTTCCCAATAGGCCTCCGCCTGCCCGTAGTTGCCCTGATAGTAGGAAACGGCGCCAAGATTCCCCAACGCCGACGCGCGGTCCCGCAAGGCCCCGATCGAGGCCGACAACTGCTCCGATTCGGTGTGATAGGTGATGGCCTTGGCGTAATCCCCCTGATCGTGGGCGACCGTGCCGAGGCCAGTCGCGGCGCGAGCCTCCCCGGTGATATCCCCGATCTGCCGGGAGAGTCCCTGGGCACGGAGAAAGAATGCCCATGCCGCGTCGAGGTCGTTCTGGTCCTCGGCAAGATATCCGGCCCCGTTGAGCGCAGAGACATAGGCGGGCGACTCCGTCTGCGGAGCCCGCTCAATCGCCCGCTCCAGCCAGGTTCGCCCTTCAGCCGCCAGACCGCGCATCGACCAGTACCGCCAGGTCACGCACATGATGGTCAGCGCCTCCGAGCCATCGGACTCGGCGAAGGACCACGCGAGCGCGGCCCGGATATTGCCGAGGTCGTCATCCAGCCGTCGCATCCAGGTCGCCTGATCCGGTGCGATCAGGTGAGGCGCGGCGGCATCGACCAGCAATGCGAAGAAGGCCGCATGTCCCTGCCGGGCGGCGTGTTCTTCCGCCGGATCAAGCGCGAGCTGCTCCTGCCCGAACTGGCGAATGGTCTCCAGCATGAGATAGCGCTGATCGCCGATCACGCTTTCCAGTGGGCGCAGGAAACTCCGATCCACCAGGTGTTCGAGCAGTGTCAGCGGGTCCTCGCCATCGGGAACAGAGGCGGTCGGAATCTCCTCGACCGCTTCCAGCGGAATCCCCGCGAAGACGGAGAGCCGCCGCACCATCCATTGCTCGCCCGGCCCCAGCAGGTCGTAGCTCCAGGAGATGGCATGGCGCATTGTGCGCAACCGGTCCGGAACGTCGCGCCGGTCGCCGCTGAGGATCTGGAGGCGATCGCTGAGACGTGCGAGCAGGGATTCCGGCGAGAGGAGATTCAACCGGGCGGCGGCGAGTTCGATGGCCAGCGGCAGGCCCTCCAGATCGCGGCAGATCGCGGCGATGGCTTCCATCTGCCGGTCGCCAAGCGCGAGATTCCGGCGCACGGCCTGCCCACGCTGGATGAAGAGTTCCACTGCGGGCGTCTGCCGGATCTCCTCCAACGATTGCACGCTGGCGTCGGGTGTCGGAAGCGGCAGGAGGGGAAACCGCTGCTCGCCGGAAATGCCAAGGGCGAGTTGCGAGGTCACAAGGAAGCGCACCCCAGGTGCCTGGGAGAGCGTCGCGGTGAGGTCCGCCGCCGCATCGATCACCTGCTCGACGTTGTCGAGCACGATCAGCATCCGGCGGGAGTGCAGGTGATCGAGCAGGCGCATTTCGCCCGTCCCGGCCTCGAGGTCGTAAATGCCGAGGGCCTGCCCGACCGTCGGCAACAGCAGGGCAGGGTCGCGCAATGTCGCGAGCGGGATGAAGACAACCCCGTCCGGAAAGACGTCCCGGTCTTCCAGCACCGCCCCGATATGAAGCGCCAATCGCGTCTTGCCGACCCCTCCCGGCCCGATCAGCGTCACGATGCGGATATGACCGGACGTATCAAGGAGGTACGCGATCCCCGCATCAGCCTCGGCGGCGCGCCCGACCAGCGGCGTCAGCGGACGCGGCACCGAGGGCACGCGGCGATGAACAAGGTGATGGACAGACATGGAGCGGGGATCGTCCTTCGGTTGATGGGGATGCGCCGGCTTGTTCAGGACCCACGAGTGGGGCAACGACGGTCGCGTGGGTGTCCAGCCCCATCTATGATGGTACACGCTGCCATGCACTTTGGCACCGTGCGAAAGGCCATGCCCCATTCCCCGAACCTCAGACACCCCACCGACGATGCACGTCCTCACCATGCTGGAGCGGTGGCTGCCAGGAGCCTCGATCTCGCTGACCGTAGCGACCAGCGGCGTCTCGACACCAGTATGGAGGGTGGCCGCGACATGGCCACACGACCGATCGGAGGCATTCTTCCTTCGGCTCGGCGAAGAACCGGGCGAGATCCGGGACGGCGAGGTGAGCATCCACCAGCGGCTGCGAGCTCGTGGCGTCCGCGTGCCAGACGTCGTCACGTGGGAAAGCCTGCCACCGGAACTCGACCGCGCCGCCACGCTGACCCGCGCCATGCCCGGTGAGCCCATGTCAGCCCTTGCGGCCGCGCTGCCTCCCGAAGCCGTTACATCCGCTGCTCGCGCGGCTGGCCGCGATCTCGCGCGCATTGGGGAAGAACCCGTTCGGGGGTTCGGCTGGACAGGATTCATCCGCCCCAATGACCAGAATGGCATGCTGCACGCCGAGTATGCGACCCGCAATGCGTGGCTGGCCGAATACGATCAATCGCTGGACACGGTCCTCTCCAAAGGATTGATCCCCTCCGCCAATGTTCCCTTGCTCCAAATGGCATTCACCGCCTGGCGCGACAGCACGTCCGAGTCGAGCGACACCGCGACGCTGGCACACGGGGACTTCGACGCCACACACATCTTCTGCGCGCGGGACAATGCCACTGCGGCATGGACGTATTCGGGCATCATCGACTTCGGGGAGGCGCGCGGAGCCGATCCCTTCTACGATCTCGGGCACGCCCTGCTCCACGACAACGAAGGAGGAAACCCGTCCATCTTCGCGGCGCTACTCGCCGGATACTGCGAGATCCGACCAGTATCGCGCCTCGATCTGGATGCAATCACACATCAGGCGGTCGCCATCGGCGTACGGCACCTCGCCATTGCCCACCGCCGGGGATCACGCTATACAAAAGTCCTCATTTCCCGGCTCACGCAGCTCCTCGGCACGCAATTCGCCGATGACGGCGGGGAGATTCGCTCGTAGACTCACGTCATACCACGGCAGGCGCGGGCGAGGAGGTGGCGTATGCGGATTCTGGTGGTGGAGGATGAGGACGCGCTGGCCGGATTCGTGGCGAAGGGGCTGCGTCAGGCCGGGTTCGCGGTCGATCTTGCGCCGGACGGGGAGACCGCGCTCACCAAGACCGAGGTGACAGCCTACGACGTCGTCGTGCTCGACCGCAGCCTTCCCGGTATCCACGGTGACGATGTCTGCCGTCACCTCGTGGCGATGTCGCCCACGCCGCGTGTGGTGATGCTCACCGCCGCGCGGGAGGTTGCCGCCCGGATCGATGGGCTGGAACTCGGCGCGGATGACTACCTCACCAAGCCATTCGACATGAACGAGCTGATCGCCCGCATCCGGGCCGTGGCGCGACGCCCGGCGGTCGCCACGCCAACGGTCCTCTCGTTCCCTGAGCTTGGCCTGACGGTCGATCCCGCTCGTCACGCGGTGGAGCGCGCGGGGCACCCGGTGATGCTGTCCCGGAAGGAGTTCGGGGTACTGGAGGCAATCGCGGGGGCGAACGGGCGCATCGTCAGCGCGGAAGCGTTACTGGAACGCGTCTGGGATGAGGAAACGGACCCATTCACGAACGTCATCCGGGTCACGATCATGAACCTGCGCCGGAAGCTGGGACCACCCCCGCTGATCGAAACGGTCGTCGGCGTCGGCTATCGCCTGATCACCGCCGCGGAGCATGGCGCCACGCCATGACGATCCGCCTGCGCCTGACGCTGCTCTACGCCGGGCTCTTCCTCCTGGCCGGGTCCGCCCTGCTGATCGGCATGTACCGCCTGACGATCCACGCGCTGGACCTGCCGGAGATGCAGGCGCGAATCGAACGCCAACGCGCGGAGAACCCGAACGGCCCGCAGTACCGCACGCTGGAAGCCCAGATCGCGGAACGGGAACGCGCCTTGCAGGTCGTGCGCAACCAGATGTGGCGGGCATTGGTCATCGTCACCGGTGGGGCGGCGCTGCTCGGGTGGTTCGTCGCGTGGCGGGTGTTGCGCCCGATCAGGCAGATCGCCGATACCGCGCAGCGGGCCTCGGCGTCCACCCTCTCGGAGCGGCTGGACCTGCGCGGACCGCCAGACGAACTGCATCGCCTGGCCGCGACGTTCGATGACATGCTCGACCGCCTGCAAGCGGCATTCGAGACGCAGCGCCGCTTCGCCGGCGAGGTCTCCCACGAACTCCGCACCCCGCTTGCGACCATGCGAGCGGCTGCCGACGTTGCCCGCGCGAACCCGGCCGCGGCCCCCAGCGAGCAGGAGCTTGCGGCGACCGTGCGAGCAGCCGTCGATCGGAGCGCGCACCTGATCGACCGCCTGTTGGTGTTGGCCCGCAGCGAGAGTACGATGCTGGACCGGGTGCCGGTCGACCTCGCGGACATCGCGGGGGAATCGCTGGCCCACGCGGCTCGCCCTGCCGGGGAGGCAGGCGTCGTCATCATCGATGCGCCGCTCGATCCGGCTCCGATATCAGGCGATCCCGTCCTGCTGGAACGCCTGTGCGACAACCTGATCGAGAACGCGATCCGCTACAACACGCATGATGGACACGGCTGGCTGCGCGTCACGACCGGACAATCCCCTGCGCCGGTCTTGCGCGTGGAGAACAACGGCCCGAGGATTCCGGAGGCGGAGGTCGAGCGACTTTTCGCGCCATTCCAGCGCGGCGCGCGAGGCGACGCATCGCCGGCGCCACCGGGAACGGGCCTCGGGTTGGCCATCGTGCGATCCGTGGCAGCCTCGCATGGAGGAACCGTGTCAGCGGAGGCACGACCAGAAGGCGGCCTGAGCATCAGCGTGACGTTCCCGCCAGCATCATCGCTGCATTCATGAACGAACGAGAGGACCACGGGATCATGCTAAAGGTTGCGATTATCGGGGCCGGATTGCGGGGCCGAATGTATGCGGCGGCACTCGCCGACGTGCCAGAGGTGGAGGTCGTCCGTTTCGTGGAGCCGTCACCCCGCGTGGCCGATGCCGCCTGGCGGGAAACAGGTATCCCAACCCTGCCCTCGCATGACGAGCTCCTGGCGCAGGTGACATTTGATGCCGCCATCGTGGCGACTCCCGACTTCGCCCATCACGCCCCCGCCGTTGCCCTCGCGGAGGCCGGGACGCACCTGCTGGTCGAAAAGCCGCTTGCGATGACGGTGCCGGAGGCCCGCGCGATCCGTGACGCCGTGGCCCGTGGCGGCCGCACCTGTCTGGTGGGATTCGAGAATCGCTGGAATCCGCATGTGCAGGCCACGAAACGAGCCATCGAGGCAGACACGATCGGTACCCCGATCACGTCGTCCGCGACGCTCTCCAACAGCTGGTTCGTGCCGGAACAGATGCTCTCATGGGCGGCGAAGTCGTCGCCGACGTGGTTCCTGATGCCTCACACAGTGGATATGCTGCTCTGGCTTACGGGGCGCAGCGTGCAATCGGTCTCGGCGGTGGCCTCGCGCGGCGTCCTCGCGGCACGAGGAATCGACACCGTCGATGTGGTGCATGCCCTGCTGACGTGGGACGACGGCACGACCTCGTCGCTCACGTCGTCGTGGGTACTGCCGGATGGGCAGGATGCGATCGTGGACTTCCGCTATCAGGTGATCGGCACCGAGGGCGCGATCACCGGCGACCCGATCCATCAGGGGCTGGATGTCACGACCGACCGCCGCCGCACGCAGGGCACGCTGGCCGGACGGATCGGCATGGCGCAGGTGGGAGCGCCCATCTGGATGGCGCAGGAGTGGGCGCACAACCTGCTGTCCGGGAAGGCTACCGGACCGGGCGTGGAACAGGGCGTCGTGGTGACGGAGATCGTCTCGGCGATCGAACAGTCGTATGAGGCGGGTGGGGCAACGATCCGGCTCGCCGACTACTCATAACCACGTTCGGACCGAATGCCCGAAATGACCACGGATGACGCCAAGGGACTCCCCTGCATGCGAAGCAGGACCTGGACGACCTCTCCGAGCATGGCGACATGACGATCCAGCCCGTCGATCTCGGTATCGGGAATCAGGGCGATCGCCTCATTCATGTACTCGGTGAAGACCTGTTCCACGGCGATGCTGATCGCCACGCCCCGCTCGGTAAGGTGAATGATCTGCGCTCGGCCATCGGTGGGATCGGTCCGTCGCTCGATATAGTCGCTCCCTTCCAGCCGATTCAGGACGCGAGTGATCGCGCTGGGCTGCACGCAGAAATGCTCGGCAAGCATGGAAGGCGACACCGGCCCATCGGTGAGCAAGCCATGGCGGAGCGCGTAGAGCACCTCCGCCTGGCGCAGCCCGATCTTGCCGTACGGCGTTTCGAAATCCCGGATAGTCGTCGCCCAAACGCCGAATGACGGAAGCGTCCGCACCATGCGAGAGGCAAGGCGCGTGCGTGGAGAAGCCTCCGGATCAAGCGGAACGTCCGGAAAGAAGGATTTCGGGTCAGAACTGCTGCTCATGCGGGATGCACCTCGGCCGCTCGTTGCGAATGGTTCTCATGCGTTGGACGAAGCATAGCGGACTCCGGCAATGGGCATCATGGAAGCGCGGTCATGGATGCCCGACCTACCGATGTCTTCGCCGTTTCTCGCAAACGGACCATGAACCTTCGGTGAACGAGGCATACGAACCGGTCGGCGATCGTGAACGTTCACCCATTCACAATCAGGAATCATTCTCAGGAATCGGCTCGTCCATGTAGAATGGTGAGTGCAACGGTCGGCATCCTTGCCCTCGCATCAGGAGTCGCGCACTCCGCCTCAGATCCGCAAAGGAGTTCGTTCATGGCAGACGATCAGAACACCCAGAAGCCCGTTCTCACGACCCGGCAGGGCCATCCGGTCCCCAACAACCAGGACCTCCGCACGGTCGGCAATCGCGGCCCGGCGACGATGGAGAACTATCACTTCCTTGAAAAGATGAGCCATTTCGACCGTGAGCGCGTGCCGGAGCGCGTGGTCCACGCCCGCGGTTTCGTGGCGCATGGCGAATTCGAGGCGTATGGCACGATCGGCGACGAACCATCCGGCACCTACACCCGCGCCAAGCTCTTCAACGAGAAGGGCAAGAAGACCCCGATCAGCATCCGTTTCTCGACGGTCGCTGGTGGGCGCGACTCCTCCGAGGTCGCCCGCGATCCGCGCGGATTTGCGGTGAAGTTCCGCACCGAGGATGGCAACTGGGATCTGGTGGGCAACAACCTGCCGGTCTTCTTCATCCGCGATGCGACGAAGTTCCCGGATTTCATCCACTCGCAGAAGCCGAACCCGGTGAACTTCAACCGGCAGGACGCCAACCGCGTCTGGGACTTCTTCGCGGCCTCGCCGGAAGCCACCCATATGATCACCTGGGTCTTCTCGCCACGCGGCATCCCGGCCAACTACCGCCAGCAGGACGGCTTCGGCGTCAACACCTACCGGATGGTGAATGCCGCCGGTGAAGGCGTGCTGGTGAAGTACCACTGGAAGAGCCAGCAGGGCATCGAGTCGCTGACGGCCGAGCAGGCCGCCGCGATCCAGGCGACCGAACTGGGAAGCCACTCGAAGGATCTTTTCGAGGCGATTGAGGCGGGGAATTACCCGAAGTGGGAACTCAACGTCCAGATCATGAGCGACGACGAGCATCCGGAGCTGGACTTCGATCCGCTGGATGACACGAAGACGTGGCCGGAGGATGTCTTCCCGCTGCGCCCGGTCGGCATGATGACCCTGAACAAGAACGTGGAGAACTTCCACAACGAATCCGAGCAGATCGCCTTCGGCACCGGCGTGCTGGTGGATGGCCTCGACTTCTCGGACGACAAGATGCTGGTGGGTCGCACCTTCTCCTACAGCGACACACAGCGCTATCGCGTCGGCCCGAACTATCTTCAGCTGCCGGTGAATCGCCCGCTCTCGCCGGTGACGACGAACCAGGATGGCGGATCGATGTCCTATGGCGTCGACCATCGCGGCGCGGACGCCCAGGTGATCTACGAACCATCGGTGCTGGCGGGCGCGGTGGAAGCCGATGCCTCCTACACGGAATATCGCCCCTACACCGAGGGCGCGGTGCAGCGCGCGCCGATCGACCGCACGAACAACTTCGGGCAGGCCGGTGAGCGCTATCGCACGATGCCGCAGTGGGAGCGCGACGACCTAGTGCTGAACCTGATCGGCCAGCTCTCGCAGGTGCCGGAGATCCTGCAGGCGTACAACCTGGGGCACTTCTTCGCGGCGGACACGGAGTTCGGCCAGCGCATCGCCGACGGCATCGGCTTCACGGGCGAAGTCATCATGCCGGCGAGCGCCCTCGCCACCGCCGACTAGCGGACCGCGACTCCCCAGGAATCCGGAGTGCTTCTAGCAGGGAGCCTGCCACGCATGATGCGGCAGGCTCCCTGTTCTCATATCGATGAGCCTCCCCAACCGGCGCATGGAGGATCGCGAGGAACGCGCTACGATGGGTCCATCATTCGCCGACCTTGAAGGAGCAATCCCAATGTCTACCGAAACCCCGACCCCCGAACACATCCGGCAGGCCCTCGCGACCGACCGCGTGATTGACATCACCACCATCGGCCGCCGGTCCGAAACGCCGCATCGCATCGAGACGTGGTTCTACCGCGCCGATGGCCGCCTCTTCCTCACGGGAAGCCCCGGCAAGCGAGACTGGTACGCCAACCTCGTGAAGACGCCGGAGTTCCTCTTCCACCTCAAGACCTCCGTAGAGGCCGACCTCCCCGCCCGCGCCACCCCGATCACCAATCCGAATGCGCGCCGCGCGATCTTCACCGAGATCCTGGCCGACATCGGACGGCCTGCCAGCGACCTCGACGCCTGGCTGGCCGGGAGTCCCCTCATGGCAATCACCATCGAGGAATGCGCCGCCTCCCCATCGTAGGCGCGACCACCCTCGGTCACCACCAGGTCACGGAGGATGGGGCGGTCCCCATCCTCCATCCTTGCGCCAGCAAAAGACCTTCACGCAGAATGACCGCAGCACCCAATTGATGGAATGCACCGTTCCATCAACGCGTGCGCAGCACCCGGGATCTCGTCGACCGGAAATTCGGTCTCCCGAAGCCCGCTCATGCACGCCTCGACCGGCGCGGTACGATGCCGCGACTATCGGGCAGGGAGCATACCCGTGGTCGACAATGTGAAGATGGCTCCTGTCACCTCGATCGCCTCAGCCTGGCATGTGATCGAAGGTTCCGTCGGCCGATCGCCTCGCGATATGGTGCCGCCGAACCTGCCCTACGGCCATCTGCCGCGCCCACGCCTGATCGCGATGATCGAGCGGCCGTTCCGGCCTCGTGTCACGCTCATCGTTGCGGGCGCTGGCTATGGAAAGACAATCCTGGCGACCGAACTCGCCGCGCAGCTCGACGTGCAGGTGGGATGGCTGACGCTCTCGGAGAGCGACAATGACGACCATGCCCTGATCGAGGACCTGCGCGTCGCCCTCCGACCGTGCCTTCGCCGTGGTCGTCTGGCACCGCCGCCGGAGATGACCGACGATCACGATCTGCTGGAGCGCGATCTGGCCGATATCGAGCAGGGGAACTGCCTGATCCTCGACAATTGCGAGATCCTGACCAACCCGGCCTGCCATCAGGTCCTGAGCGATGTCGTTACTGGCCTGCCCGATCGCTGTTCAATCGTCCTGATCAGCCGCACGACTCCCCGCCTGCCACTTGGCAAGCTTCGGGCTTCGGGCATGCTCCGGGAAATCGGCCCATCGCACCTCCCGTTCACCCGGGCCGAAACGGCTGCCTTCCTGGCGGGGCTTCCGGATGTCCGCCTCGAATCGGACGAGACCCAGCAGGTCCACCATTTCACCCAGGGATGGGCGGTCGGGCTCTACCTCGTGTCCGTGGCGGCACGCGCCCACGAGCTGACGCTCTTTTCCGAGCGCGACCGACATCCTGTCTTCCATCAGTTCGTCGATGAATACGTGCATCAGGAGCTTCTGGCTCCGCTTTCGAAATCATCCCGCGCATTCCTGCTGGCGACGATCGAGCTGCCAACCATCAACCCGGACATCTGTGCCCAGGCACTTGGCACGTCCGATACATCCGATCGCATCGCCGAGTTCATCCGGGAGTTCCCCTTCATCGTTCCCGTTCCCGCCATGCCCTCTCACTGGGCATGGCCGCGCATGATCCGCGAAAGCCTGCTGCGCATTACCAACGCGACGGCACACCGGGCCACGATGACCAACGAGCAGAGTCTGATCCTCTCCCTCCTCTTCCAGAAGGGCGCATTGCGGGATGCCGCGGACTATGCGCTGATCGGCGGCGATCCGGAATGGGTGGCCGCGGCAGTCCGCCCATGGTGCGAACACCTGGCCCTGAGAAGCGATTTCGAGCCCTTGGGAACGCTCCTGAGCCAGCTACCGGAGGCATCATTAGAGACCCATCCCGATTTCCTCTACTGGCGGGCCATCGCTCACCTCGGCATCGCGCGGCACCTCTCCGTCCTCGAATGGTTCGCTCCCGTCGAGCAGGCGTGGATGACCTCCGGCGATCCACTGTTGCGCGGGCGGGCACTGACCTGCCGCTGCCTGATTGCGTGGCTCTCCGGCCTTCACCCCGAAGCCATCGCCACAGCAGATGCCGCCCTGGCAACGCTCCCGCAATCAGCCACCACCGAGCGCATGTACGCGGCGACCACCAAGGCCCGCGTCCTGTTCCGGGAGGGCGACGACGACGGCGCAGCGCTCGCCAACCGCGAGGCAGAGCATCTGGCAGCCCTCCTGCCGATAGACGAACAGTGGGCGTGGCGAAGCCTGGCGATGGACCGCGCCAATGCCTATGCCATGCGCGGCGATCTCCACTCTGCCGTCACGAAATACCGGCTGATCATATCGGAACTCCCGGAATCACTGCGTTTTCTGGAAGGATTCTATCGCTGTCGGCTCATCGGCCTCGCGATCGAGCAAGGGAAACTCGATCTCGCCCGGCACGAGTACGGCCATGTGGAACGCCTGCTGGAAGGCGAGTGGCGATTCTGGCATATCTGGGCCATCGTGGCGCGTACCCGATTGCTGATCGCCGAGGAGGCATTCGGCGATGCCGAGGCGTGGGCGACCCAGCACGTCAAGGTCATGCGGCGCATGCCGGGCAAGTCGCAACTGATCATGCAGTTGGCGCGCGTGTGGCTGCACCACGGCGAGTATGCGATGGTGCGCAGCTGGCTGAACGACCTCCGCGACCTTCCCTTCCCATGGATCGACGCGTTCGGCGAGGTCAGCCAGCTGCAGATGCAGGTAGATCTCGATCTGGCGGAAGGGCACTATGAAGCAGCGGAAACCCTGGCCGCCTCGCTGACCGCCGCGGCGGAACGCATGAGCCGATGGTCAGAGTTCATCGTGTTCTCCGTGCGCTGGGCGCTGGCACTCTCGCTCCTCGGCGAGACGAATCGCGTGCTCCCCGTCCTCACCCGGGCCGTCCATCGTGGCGACCGGGGCGGCTTCGTCCAGGCGTACGACGTCGCCGGTTTCACGACGAGTTCGCTCATCGCCGAAGCCCGCCAGGCCAACGCGGCCGGAAAGCCGGCGGATGCGCTTTCTGCCTCCGCAGCGTCATCCCATACCCTCACCCGACGCGAGCACGAAGTCCTGCTCCTGGTCTCGCGGGGTCGCACGAATCAGCAGATCGCCGCAGAGCTGTACATCTCGGTCAACACGGTCCGCAATCACCTCGTGCATATCTGCCGGCGGCTCGATGCGAATTCCCGTGTCGAGGCCGTCGCCAAGGCTCGCGATCTCGGACTGCTCTCGTAACCTACCCCGCCCTGACGAGGATCACGCGCGTGCCCATGCGGTGCCGAATGGTTTCCCCCTTTCGCGACCGTCCCCGATCAATGCACCGACACGACCCTTCGCCGATATGGTCACTTTGTACCCTTGCCGCAGGTGCCCTTCGCACAAAGAATGAATGGGAGTGTGCCGGCATGGACCTCCCGTGCCTTGCCCTGTTGACCTTCATTCCCAATCACGTGAGAGAACGTCATGACCGACCAGGCGATCACGATCACGATTCTCGCTGTGGCCATCGTGGTCTTCGTCCTGAACGTCGTACCCGTTGGCATGGTCGCGATGGCCGTGGCCATCAGTCTCTGGGCCACCGGCGTCGTGACGCTGGATCAGGCGCTGGCCGGATTCGGCACGCCGACGGTTGTGCTGATCGCGGCCCTCTTCGTCGTCGCCGAGGGGCTGGATGCCGCAGGGCTCACGACCTGGGTCAGCCAACAGGTCGTCCGCTTCTCCGGCGACAACCGGCGGCGACTCATGGTGATGGTGATGCTCGCCGTCGCCATTCTCTCCGCCCTGATCACGCCGAACGGATCGGTCGCGGCCCTCTACCCGATGGTGGTGGTGCTCGCGATCCGCATGAAGATCGCTCCATCCAAGCAGCTGATGCCGCTCGCGTTCGGCGCGCACGCCGGAGCGCTGCTGGTGCTCACGGGGTCGCCCGTCAGCCTGCTGGCTGCGGAATACGCCGCCGATGCCGGCGCCCAGCGCTTCTCCTTCTTCTCGGTCGCGCTCGTCGGCGTGCCCCTGTTGATCGGCACCATCGGGATCGTCCTCCTGCTCGGAGACCGCCTGCTGCCCACACGAAAGCCGGAACTGGCCCTGCGTGACCTCAGCATGCTTCCGGCGACGCTCGAGCAGCAGTACATCGCGGGCGAGGAGGAACTCGCGCGTCTGCGGGTGCTGGCAAACAGCCCACTCGTTGGCGATCATCTCCGCCGCATGGACACCCATCGGCATCCGGAGGTCCACTTCATCAGCGTGCAGGACGAGCGAGGCAAGCCCACCCCCGATGATGCCGTCCGCGCAGGGTCAATGATCGTCGTGCGCGGTCACGACACCGATATCGATCAGTTCTGCGCCGACTATGGTGCCGAGCGGCAGCCAACGCTCCCTGGCGGCGACCTGTCCGTCGGCGTGGTCAGCAAGCATTTCGGCGTCGCCGAGGTCCTCATCGCGCCGCGCTCCAACCTGATCGGACAGCGAGCCTATCCCGGCATGATGACGGAGAGTGGCGAACTCGTCGTTCTGGCGGTCCAGCGGCTCGGCGTCGATATTGGGGTCACGCCCACCACCCTGAAGGCTGGCGACTCGCTCCTGATCCAGGGGCCGTGGGATGCCCTCGACCGAAACACGCAGGATCCGAACGTGGTGCTGGTCGACACGCCAGATGCGATCCGCCGGCAAACCGTCCCACTCGGCCCGAAGGCTCCCGCAGCCATCGGGATCATGGCCGCGATGATCATCCTGCTCACCACTGGCTGGATTCCAGCCGTCATCGTCTGCCTGCTGGCGGCTGGGGCGATGGTGCTCCTGCGCGTCACGACGATCGACCAGGCACATCTCTCGATTTCGTGGACAACCCTCATCCTGGTGGCCGGCATGGTGCCACTCTCCACTGCCATCACGCAGACCGGGATGGCGCAGCGAATCGCGGAGCACCTGGTCGATGTCGTCGGCACCGACAACCCGCATATGCTCCTGATCGGCCTCTTCATCGTCACGGCCGTCCTCGGGCAGATGGTGAGCAACACGGCCACGGCGCTCATCGTCTTCCCGATCGCCGTCTCGGTGGCTCCGCAAATGGGGGTCTCCGTGCTGCCGATCCTGATGTGCGTCAATGTCGCAGCGGCGGCGGCCCTGCTCACCCCGGTCGCCACCCCGGCGAACATGATGGTGATGACCCCGGCAGGCTACCGGTTCGGCGACTACTGGAAGCTGGGCGGCGTGCTGATGGTGCTCTACTTCATCGTGGCCGTCTTCCTGGTCCCAGCAATCTGGCCGCTCTGACGCCTTCCCTGGCGGGTGGGCGCGGTGGACACACCCGCCCTGCCACAGGATCATGACATTGGCTGATGCGTCTCACTCGCACGCATGATGCACGATTCTGGCACGACACCCGCAGGATGGAGGCCCTTTGTGACCGACCCCGGATGGAACCGCGTTCCCATCGAGCCGCAGAGCGTGAACGCCCCGCTCTCCGCCTTCGCCGTCTTTCTCGTCGTCACCATCGCGCCCGGCGAGGCCGCCGCCAGCCAGGCAAGATCGGTCATCGCCGATATCGGCGGGCTAGTGCGTACGGTCGGCTTCCGCGACATCACCGCGCATCTCTCCTGCAATGTCGGGATCGGCGCCGCGGCGTGGTCGCGTTTCGGCCAGTCGGCCAGACCCGCTGAAATGCATCCATTTGTGGCGATCAGCGGCGCGAAGCACACGGCTGTCTCCACGCCGGGCGACCTGCTCTTTCACATCCGGGCCGAGCGCAGCGATCTCTGCTTCGAGCTGGAGCGCTTGATCCTGAACGCCCTGGGCGACTCGGTTTCGGTCGCCGACGAAGTGCAGGGATTCCGCTATTTCGACGCGCGCGACCTGCTGGGCTTCGTGGACGGCACAGAGAATCCAACCGGCAATGCGGTACTCACTGCCACATTGATCGGCGACGAGGATCCGGCCTTCGAGGGCGGCAGCTATGTTGTCGTGCAGAAATACCTGCACGATCTCACAGCCTGGGCAACGCTCACCACCGCCGAGCAGGAAGCGGTGATCGGCAGGACAAAGCCCGACAACATCGAGCTGGAGCAGGTGGCGGGGCAGCGAAAATCCCACAAGGCACTCGCCACCATCGTCGATGCGGGTGGCGTTGAGCACGACATCCTGCGGGACAACATGCCCTTCGGCCGGCCTGGGCACGGCGAGTTCGGCACCTATTTCATCGGCTATGCCCGGAACCTATGGGTGATCGAGCGCATGCTCCACAACATGTTCATCGGCGACCCTCCAGGCGACCACGATCGCATCCTCGATGTCTCCACAGCAATGACAGGCACCACCTTCTTCGTTCCGTCGAACGACCTGCTGGAATCGCTCGCAGACGGCTGATCCCGAATCCGGATGATCCGATGGATATGGATGGCGATCCTGATGGATGCGGGCATCGGGCCGGCACGAGGTCGGTCCAGGCGTGGGCACCGGAGCTATCTGGGCTTGAAATGACGCGCGTATCAGGCGCTGACCGAATTGGCCAGCTTCGCCAGCGATTCCCTGAGCCCACCGAACCCCACGCGCATATCGTCCGTGTCGTCATGCGGATTCGCGAACCAGACCGTATAGACGGCGACCTCCGAGAGATCCCACGCCAGCCGATAGAGGGCAAGCGCATCCTCCGATATCGGAACGCCTCCTGCCATATCCTGATACGCCACGAGCCCTGCTGCCGGGTCGGCCTGTGATGGAAGAAGTTGCCAGAGGTCGCGTTCGCGCGGGGCCAACGCGCAGGTATCCCAATCCACGATGGCCCACCCGTCGCCGTCGCGTCGGCGGATGATGTTCCCGGCGTGTGGTTCGCCATGGGTGATCACCCATGGAGCAGGATCGGCATGGACGGCGGCCATCAGCCGATTGTAGACGGCCAGGCACCCGATCACCGCCGCCCGGTATTCCCGAAGCAGCATCCGGGCTGGTTCGGCGAAGGGTCCGCAGGTCCATTCCACCTCGAGGCGGACCAGCGCCGCGTCCAGGTCGGCACGATGAGGAATACGGAAATCCTCCCGGCGCGGCAGGTCGGGCGGAATCATCGGGGTCGCCGCATGGATTCGGGCGATCAGGCGCTGGACGTCGGCCCGATCGGTCTCCGAGGCGAACGCGCCGAACCGTGATGGCTCGACTTCCAGCCAGGGGTAGACCGCCACCGTCCAGCGTCCGTCCTGCAACGTCGCCAGCATCGCTCCTGCCCGATCCGGAACCGGGGCAACCGTCTCCGCGACGCCTCCGAGATCCCGCAGGGCGCTGGCCGTTTGCAATGCACGCGCGAGCATCTCCGCAGAGCCAGCGATGCCACCACGTTCATCCACCGTGAGGAACCAGCGCTGCCCGGAGCCATCGGCGGCATCCGCCCGCCAGTGATGGCTCCCGAACCCGACCGCCTGATAGGTCAAGGCGAGGTCAGGGAACTCCCAGCGTCTGGATACCAGCGCGGCAAGGTCGTTCGGATCGAGGTCGGCGGGCGAAGGAGGCGTGTTCATGAGTCAGGCAGGGCACCACGAAGGATCATTGATCGTATGCGGATCAGGCCGTCGCGACATGCAGGGCCATCTTGTGAGGTTCGCGTCCCACGCTCGCAGCGGGTTCGCCCACAGGCACGGAGCCAGGCAGGAAGACCCCGCGATCGCGCCCATCCCGCTTCGCCTGGAGCAGCGCCGTATCCGCTCGCTGCAGGGCCGCATCGAACGCTTCTCCGGGGGCCACCACCGTTCCGCCGACACTCATGGTGACGGGCTCCCCATCACGCATGGGATCGACACGCAGGGCGGTCCGCAGACGCTCCGCCATCTGGACGAAGCTATCGCCACCAGCCCCGGCCTCTGGGCGGTACACGACGAATTCTTCTCCGCCAAACCGCGAGATCACATCGACCGGCTCCGATGCGGCATCCAGCGCCCGTGCGACCCGCACCAGGACATTGTCACCCGCATCATGGCCCAATCGGTCGTTGATCGCCTTGAAGTGATCGACATCAAGATAGAGCAGCAGGGCAGGCCCCGGAACTCCGCTCCGACTGGCGGCAACATGCTCGTAGAACGATCGCCTATTGAACAGACCAGTCAGGAAATCGCGTTGCGATCGCTCCTCCAGCTCACGCAACGCGGTGAGGTATCGGCGGCGCACCTGATTCATCAACACGTACAGGGAAAACGACACGGCCACGGCGCACAGCCACAGCTGGGAATAGATCGTGAAGAATCGCGGAGTGAATGCCAGCTGCGAGTACCCCGCCATGACCAGGATGATCGGCGGCGTCATCCCCGCGATGGACCCGACAATCAGGCCCCAGCGGTTGGGCCAGAAGAACCCGCTTACGGCAGTCAATACCATGCAATAGGGGAGCGACTGCAACAGGCCCGTGTGATTGTTCGCCGCCAGCACACAGAGCAATGATGCTGTCACGAACACGAACACGACCGATACGAGCGTGGTCAGATTCGTCGCCCCTGCCACGGCCATACGATGACAAAGTACCCCGAGAAGGATCATTGCCAGCCCGCCCGTACCATGAATGACCGCAAGTTCAGGCAGATTCGGGTTGCGCAATGCCAACGAAATGAACCAACCCAACCAGGAAATGACTCCCGTGATGCCCATGAACCGCGGCACCGCCGGAGCAATGTGATTCCTGAGGTTGAACTCGGTCAACTCGGCCTGTGTCACCGCGATCATGCGATGTGTCACCTGGGGATTCTTTCATAGGAACATGACACGAATGCCCGAAACTTCAATTCCCTTTGTAGGGTAGCCGAAATCTCCCCATTTTGGAGTAAGTCACGTATTCCATTAGTCCCACTGGCGCGATCCTGTTCCTCCTACCCGAAGCGGAACGATATCCGGACGTATCGTTCCGCTCCGGGAGCCATTCAGGCTACGCGCGTATCTGCATGCTCATCACCAGACCGCGTCAACACCGCCCGTTGGGAGTACAGGCCCGCCGCTGCCAACCCGTAGACCACCCCACCCAGCACCCATGTCGCGATGCGCACCAGCCACCACGCCGCATCACCGCCGGTATCGCCCAACGCAACATCGCCAATGACCAGGAGCGCTGTCGCGATGACGATTGCCACGATCCCCGCCCACCGCGCGGGCAGCCCCTGCCGTTTTGCCAGTTCCACCAGCGCCGGGACAATGACCACCAACGGCACCCCTGCCACCAGTGCCACGGAATCGCGCAGCGAAAGGTCATCCATCACGCCGCCTCCTTCACGCCCGGTTCCTGCACGGGCAGGGCGAGCACATCGGTTCCGGCGCAATCCGTCCCACCGGACCACACGCGCCAGCGGCGGTCGTTCGGTCTGCCCTGACCCGTGAGCCACCAGACCGGGTTCCCCGCCACGGCCTCCCCCACGATCCACCCACGGACGAAAAATCGATGCCCCTTCGGCCATTCCGCCAGGATCGGCTGCGTCGTGTCCGCCCACTGCCGCGCCCGCAGCATCGGCACCACCACCATCACCGAGCGGGGTTCGCGCAGGTCGCGCGTTGTCCCGAATGGAGGAAAGGAGACCACCGGCAACGGATCGGGCGTCGTTGGCGCAGTCCCCTTGCGCCCGGCCACCTCGGCAATCCCCGCAACCACTCCCCGCGCCACCTGCACCGGGAAGACTTCCGAGAAGATGCGCGCCGCATCGGACACGATATTCCCGCACTCGATCACCAGGCGCGCCATCGTGTCGTGCGCCGGTGCCGTGTAACCGAACATCGCCAGGCGCCACCCAAGATCCGCCCCAACGTGCGTCTGCCGCTCGCTCATCACCCCCGGCTCCACCACATTGCGCGTGCGCACCGGCATTCCCGTCTCCCGGGCGATATGCCGGGCGATAGCCGCCGCATAGGCGCGATCGAGCGTGTTGCTCGCCCAGTTGTCCGTGCCGGTGTAGGCGGTGAGCGTCTGGAGCGCATCGCCATCCGGCACGATCGCGAAGACGCCCGGTGTGTTCGCACCATCGCCCTCCAAGTGAATGTCCAGCATCAGGTCGACTGGCTTCTCCCGGTGATGCGCCATCACCGCCCGCGCCACGGCATCGAGCGTTCCGGCAAACCAGTCGTCCCGCGTGCCGTCGGCATGCTGCACGCAGATCGCCTCATGGCCGGCAGCATGCAGTGCCGCCACGATGGCATTCGCGATCGCCGGTGTGCGTTGCGCCTCACGCGGGTCGCCGCCGCTTGTATTCCGGTGCCCCTGCACCACCACAATCCGTAGTGACCGCTTTGTGTCAGTCATGGTCC
Source organism: Thermomicrobiales bacterium (assembly GCA_049840815.1). Lineage (GTDB taxonomy): Bacteria > Chloroflexota > Chloroflexia > Thermomicrobiales > UBA6265 > JASGDN01. The sequence continues at coordinate 26,594 of JASGJI010000014.1, forward strand.
ATTTCCCTCAACAGGTGTGCTACAAGTGAAGGGGTAATCCACACATCGCAACAGCTGGCAGCGCTCGCCCGCTGAACTGTCTGGCGCACCGCCGCACCGCACCTCCGACCATCCGCGTCGACCGACCGACGACTGTCATGTGCCACGCTGGCGGAATACCGTGTTCCCGGCAACGTGTTGGCACGCAGACAAGCCAGGAGGAGGGTTCCTATGGTGCATCTGGAAGGACCCGGCGGTGAGGAACTCTTCTCCCGCGAAACCGGGCACCTCAACGATCACGAACGCCGCGCGCTCGAACGCTTCCGCTGCCCGGTCTGCGATGCCCCGCTCGACCTGATCGAGTTCATTCCCGGACACGAAAACGCCCTCGTCCCCTCCGAGGAATCCTGCGAGTTGGTCGCGGCCTGCCGCCTCTGCGATGTCACGTTCACCCAGGACGATTGGCATGCCTTCCTGCGCGCCGCCTGAGTCCGACGCTCACACCTCCACCAGCGTCAACGCCACCCGCGCATCACCCCACCGCCCGGCGTCGGCTGGGCGCGCCACCTTCTCCGTGATCCCGACGATCCGCACCCGCCGCTCGATCGGCGCCGCGTCGTAGTCGAGGTCGCGGAATGGCACCGTCGTGCCGTCCTGCCAGCTCGCCCACAGATCGGCGATCACTTCCCGCCCGCCCCGGCTCAGCACCCCACCATCGCGATCGACCGCCTGATCCTGTGCAACGACAGTCAGCTGCCAACGCCGCCGCCGGGCTGGTGCATCCAGCACCTCGAACTCCGCCCACACACCTGCCAGCACCGGCGCCCAGTCGGACAATCCGCTCCACCGCACGCGAAGCATCAGCCAGCGCGACACGACGCCATCCGACGAGATCTCCGCATCCAGCGTCAGGTTCGCGTGGGCACGACTGTTCCCGGCGAGTGATGCGGCCGCCACCTCCTGCCACGTCGCCCCGGCATCGGCGGAGACGTCCAGCGCCACGGCAATCGTGTCCGCACTGGACGTCACGGGCGGCAGATCCGGTGCAGCGAAGACAGCCCCCACCTTCCGCCACGCCTTCGCCTTATCCCGCTCCCCGACATCGATCATGGACGTGACGTATTCCGCCGCCGCCGGGATCGTATGTGCCGTGTCACTCCGCCAGATCATTCGCACCAGGGTCGCCGTCGCACTGCCCGCCGTGCAGACGAGCACATCCCAGTCGCCCGCCCCCGAGAGCGCCACCGGGTGACACCACCGGCCGGAACTGACCGGTCGTGAGGCCATCCGCCACCACCCCGCGCCATTCCACGCCCAGAGTTCGGACCGCCCATCCACCGTCTCCAGCGCCACCACGAGATAGCCCCCCGCGACGCATCCGCCGTGGCAGGTGAGGCCGGAAAGCCCGGTATCACGCCATCCGACCCGTTCGCCGCTGGGGTTGTGCTCCAACACGCTCTTGTTCAGCCACGTATACAGCCGCCCGCCATAGCCGACCACGAACCGGTAGTCATCATCCTCCGTCCAGTTCCCGTGCTGGACGAAGGCCTCCCAGTCGCCGTTCCACTGGAGCACGTCGCGCTGCTCCGTCACCGGCGGCGGTCCGGGGGAGACCTGCACCGTCACCGTCGTCTCCCGGACCTTGCCCGCGAAGCTGTAGAGCGCGACCTTCGTCGCGGCGAAGGCCTTGCCTCCGGCGGCGGCCAGTGCCAGCACCTCGGCATCGAGATAGCGCACATCGACGCCGGAGCCGGTGAGCATCCGCACCTGATTCACCGCGCCCGTCGTCGCGGTGGCAGACGCCTTCGAGTACACCGCAAAGCCGCCGTACCCGAGGATGTGTCGCCCCTGCGCCCCGCTCAGCAGCGTGACCGACGATCCACCTCCCGGATAGGCCAGCACCTGCATATCCATGCCCGTGCCGAGCGCGATCAGGATGTCGCCGTTGTAGTTCGCAAGATCGGTGATCGTCTTGCCCACGCCCGCGTCCCAGACCTGCGTCTCCGCACCCCAGCTCGTCGCCGTCAGCGCGACGGTCCGGTAGCAATACCGCCCCCGCGCGAAGAAGACGTACGCGCCGATCGTCACCGCTGGCATCCGCGCGTCCACCGAGGGCAGCGGCACACTCCCCGCCGTGGAGAGCGTTGCCGACCCCATCGCCGGCCAGGGCGTCACCCCCTGCCCGCCCAACGCCGGCCCCACCGCCAGTCCATCGCCGCCGCGATCCCGCTCCAGCTGGAACGCCCGCCGCTGCCCGCCGAAGAAATCACGCACCTGAATGCGCCCCGTCCGCCCCTCCGCCACGCCATCCTGCGCCCGCACATACGCCGACGCCGATCCACCCTCCGCGACGAGCATGTAGCCCGCGCCATCCAGCACGATGTCCGTCTTCTGCGCCATCGTCATCCTCCTTGAGGCGAGAGAAGTGAGAAGTGAGGACGAAAAGCGACCGACTCACTCCTCACTTCTCTCATCTCTCCTCATGCCCAGCCCGTATGCACCCAGTCCCACACCGTGCGCACCGTCCAGCGCAGCCGCCACTCGTCCACGAACCGCACCCGCCATTCCGTCCGCACCACCCCACGCCAGCAGCGGCAGTTCCCATGCAGCGGTGGCTGCGGACCGCCCGCACCGTCCTCCCACGTCATCTCGTCGAGCGGCCCGCATTCCGGACACACCCGTTCGTCCGACGCCGTTCGCCAACCCTCGATCGGCACCGGATACACGATCGCGACGGTTTCCAGCACCCAGGTCGCCACAGCCTCCACCTGTGCGATCAGGTCGAAGACCGGAACCACCTCCAGCACGTCCGTCGCGCGGTCGCGGATGGTATCGACGGTCGTGTCCCAGGCATTCCGGATGCGGTCGATGTCCCCGGACGACGGCGGAGACCACCCGATACCCCCGCCACCGCCCGCCTCGTAGCCAATCACGATCCCGTCTCCTGCAGGCTCAGCGTGGACCCCTTCGCCCGCCGCCGACGCAGCCAGAAGAGCTTGTCCGCATCCACTTGCGCCATCCGCGCCGCGCCCATCAGCGGATGCGCACCCTTCCCGGTCGTCCGCTTGCCATCGGCAATCGCCCGCCGCACCAGCGCGACGTTCATCGCCAACGCGATCAGGATGTCCTCATCGCCGATCTCGGCATCCAATGGCGTCACATCATCCTCCGGAGCTGCCCGATCCTCCAGGAACTCCAGTCGCCAGATCGATGTTCGCGGCACCGGCGATGCGAGCATCAGGTCATCGCCCCACACCCGCCACAATCGCTCCCCGCTCGACGGCGCGAACGGCACCGGCGGCAACGCCGACAACGAGCCCTCCCACTGCTGCCAGAGATCGCCACGGTCGTCGAAGACCCGCACGAGCCGGAACGGGCTCACCCCGCCCGGAATCGCCACCATCCGCGCCCCCGCCGAGACACTTGCCATCACTGCGTCCTCACGCGGAAAACGATCGCTGTAGCGGCGCACCGCCTCCGCGATCGCATCGTCGAGGAACGCATCCTCCCAGAGCGGCTCGGCGCTGGTATCCGCCAGCCTTCGCCGTACCATCGCGCGCACCCCCGCGCGCGTTGTCGTCATTCCGCCCACTGCCCCCTCCCTTCCTGGTGCAACGCCCACCCTGGCACCGGTGCTTATGTCATCCCGAACGAAGCGGTCCATGTGATGCGATGGCATCAGGGATGCAGCGAAGTCGAGGGATCAGCCGCCCAGGCGGGGCGCCATGCCACGATCCCGACCATCCGCTTGCTCGGGATGGCATCAACGATCGGCCGTTCGTCGGGCAGGCCCATCATGGCCCGCCGGATATCTGGCACCACCACGCACGCCCGAACGATCTTGTCCCCGTAGTGGGTCAGCTCGTCTGACCCATCGAGCGAAGCTCGATAGCGATGTCCGAATTGCCAGCCACCATCGCGAACTGCCGCGTCTCCGCCAGAATCCGCGCCAACTCGCCATCCGGGTCCTCACTCCCTGCGCCGCCCAGCCCGGCAATCGCACTCCGCCGGCTCCGGACGCCGTGATCCACCAACGACACCGCGTTCCGCACCGCGCTGTCCGTATCGCTCGGCAGCACCGGCGGCCAGATCGCGACCGTCTGCCGCAACCCGCCCAAGGCATGCCCGCCGAATCGCTCCAGCAGGTCCAGCAGCATGGCGTTCCGACGCTGGAAGAAGGCATCCCACATCCGCCGCTTCCGCCCCACCTTCTGCACCAACGGCTGAATCTCTACCTCCAGCGCCGCCCCGGAGAGATCGCGCCCCGAATCGCCGAACGCCGTGCGCGGTGTCTCGCTCAGGTCGTGCAACGTCCGGTAGAGCAGGTCGATGTAGGCGATGTGCAACTGCGTGCCGCCTCCCTGCAACAGGTCGAGCAGGTACGCCTTCGCCCCCTCCGGCAGTTCCCACTTCGCGCCCGGTCCCACCGCGATCCCCTCGGAGCCGTCCACGTTCTCCAGCACCGCGATCGGCGCGCCGGAGAGTTCCAGCACCCGCGCCAGCACGGTCATCCGCTGGTTCAGCTCCATGCAGACATCGACGAGATCGAGCAGGTCCGATTGCCCCCAGAACCCGAACGGGCGCGGGTCGTTCGTGGCAATCGCGTAGGGAATCCAACCGTAGGGGTTCTCCTCGTCGTGAACCACCTGCCCGGCCACCGTCATGCGCCAGCGCGCATCCGTCCACCACTCCACCACCGGATAGCCGCGCTCCGGATCGAGCTCGTGGCCATCCAGCGCTCCGCCCGGCACCAGCCCGGCCAGATCGGCACCCGCCAGCGCATAGGCATGCGTGACCGCCCGCACCTCACGGGGGTCGTCCGCCGCCGTCCGCACCACCAACGTGGCCGGATTCACCGCCACCACACGCGGCCGCCCAGTCCCCGCATCCCACGTTACCTTCACCGCCGCATCGCCCAGCACCAAGGCATCCAGCGCCAACGCCAGGTCCAGCCGCGCCAGATCGAGGTCACGAATCGCCGCCGCCAGCACCTGTTCGGCCCGGTTCGCAATCGCTCCCTCCATCCCGCCATCTGGCAGCACCGAGAACGCGACCGGCGCCGGAAAGACATAGCTCGTTGTCTTCCGCAAAAGGGTCCGCGCATAGTTGAAGACCAACTGGTGACTCTTCGATCCACGCCGCGCGGGTGTCGCCCACTGCGACCCGCGATAGAAGGCCAGAGCCGCCGCGTAGTGCCCGAATCGCGCTTCGTCCGCCGGGGTCAGCACACCCGGCGGCCACACCGCCCGCAAATCGCCCTCGTCCATCGCCGCGTTCCACGGTCCCGCGATCAGCACGGCTCACCTCCACTCAATGTCGAAGGGAGGGCTCGTGTGAGCCCTCCCTTCCCAACCATCGTTCCTCTGTCCCGCGCGTTCACGCCTCCGGCAGCGACGCGAGCTGTATCACCAGGCGCTTCGGCGCGATCAGCCGGTAACTCTCGTCAATCAGGTCCGCCAGCTCGTCCCAGTCCGGATCGCTCTCCGGCTCCAGCCAGCACCCGATCCAGCCCTTCACGCCCAGATACGGCGGCCGGAAATAGCGTTCGGGATCGCGCGCGATCACCGCCTCCTGCATCCCCGGCGCGGCCTTCACGAACCCGGCGATTCCGCGATCCCCAAGGAAGAGCATGCAGAAGTTCTTCCGCCGCACCTGAAAGGTCGGCTTCCCGAACGCCACCGCTTCCTCCGCTTCCGGATACCCCAGGCAGATTGCCCGCAACGGCTCCAGAATCGCATCGGACACCGGAATCTCGGGATGCTCGGCCATGACGCTCACTCCTCGGGGAACGGGATGTCCCCACACCGGACATCCCACGCAACGGATCAGGTAACGCACATCCTACGCCGTGATCCCCTGCAACCGCGCCACCCCCAGCGTCGAGAAGAGCGCCAACCCCGCATACCACTTGATCCGTGTCCTCGTCGCGTCCTTCGCTTCCAGCTCGCCCACCGGCTCCACCTGAATGCCACCGTGCTCCAGGCCCATCAGCCCCGTGCCCTGCCCGAACTTCAGCGCGTAGATGGAACTCAGCGCCGTCCCGCTGCCCAGTGTCTCGCTGTCCGGCACGAAATCGTCCACCACCACCGGGATGCCGTCGTAGGTCTCCACCTGCCGCCCGAATTGGTCCAGTCCCATCTCCAGCGCCGATCCGCTCGCCCGCCGCAGGTCCTTCAACTTGCGCCGCGTCCGCTTGCTCATCAGCAGCATCTCCGGCCGACCCGGCGCCACCGCATCGACCAGTTCATCGAGCTTCGGCAACGTGAGCGCGCCACCGTTCACCCCCATGCTCAGCGTCTGCCCCGCTGGCGTGATCATGCGCAGGCCATCGAAGCTCTTCGCGTCGTTCCCCGTATCACCCACCACGAACGATTCGGAGAACTGAACACAATCAATACCACCCTGAATCAAGCGTCATCGCGATACCTATGGCGAGTACATCGCGACCAACTCTCATGATCAACGAGCCATGAACCGCGCGAGGTGCTTGCTGAAGTGGGGTAACTCATCCTCCCGCGGAGCACCAATCAGCATGCTGATAGCATTTGCTCCTGTACGTGACGTCATCTGTTCCGTACAACGCAGCGAAGAAAACGTGCGCTTGTCAACACTCGCCAGCAGCGCCGCCGAATCCTCCACGATCAGATCGGGCACGAGATCAGATAGGCTGCGAGGATCGAAAGCAGCACCTAGATGATCGTCACAATATCCAGAGAGGGAGATCAGGCTCCGGTTCAGCGATGAGGTATGGTAGCGATTGCGAACTACAAACGAGACCTCCAATCGATGGTGGGAGCGGACCGCCAACTGGCCAAGGCGCACATTTGATCCCATCCGCTCTTATATCGTACGCATCGAGCGAGGGAAAGTGAGCCAATTGGACCGATTTTAACCTCCATTCAGCATAAACCTAGCGGTGTGTCATGCCTGAATTGCCTGATGGAGATGGCCGATCCGACCCCATGTCGGACCCTCCTAACACTACGTACGAAGGTACCGAAGACATCTCGCGACTACCATCCTTGGCCCATCACACTGGTTGTCCAGTAATCTCCCGGAAACCCCATGAATGCCGACCCCCGCCCTCAAAATCGCCCGCGATACCATCGTCCCCACGGCTACTGGACCCGCTGCCCCACACGCTGGATCCGTGCCCACGACCTCACTCCATACCTACCAGCCCCCAAGACCTCCGCGCACGAAACTGGAGTTTCCGTCCCAAACCCAGAATGGACATCTCATTCTTCTCGCAAATGCCCGATCACCATCTATACTCGTTTTCATACTAGGGGGTAGTGTGGGCATCGACACCATCACCCGGGCAGAGACCAGCATGGCGAAAGCGGCACAAATCAAGGCCTTGGTCGTAAGCCACGGCGAAGGAGATGAGGCGCGCTTCTATTCTGTAGTGATGCAGGTCGCCGCGCACGCCGCGCGGAGTGGACAGACAACCTTCGCCCAGGAACTTCGCGACCTCGTCGACGAAGCCAAACAGCGCGGTCCCCGCGCACGCCTGCGGAATTTCGACCTCGCGCCAACCCGGCGCATCCTGCTTGTTGGTCCACCAGGCACGGGAAAAACAATGACCGCGTCCGCCCTCGCCGGCGAGCCGAATCTGACCATCTTCACCATCCAGCTCGATGGCCTCATTACGCGCTATCTGGGGGAAACCGCAGCAAAGCTCCGTCTTATCTTCGACACCATCCAATCCACGCGCGGCGTCTATCTCTTCGACGAATTTGAAGCCATCGGCAGAGACCGCGCCGCCCACAACGAAGTCGGCGAAATCCGTCGCGTCTTGAGCTCTTTCCTCCAGTTCCTCGAGCAAGACCCCACAGACAGCATCATCGTCTGTGCCACAAACAACCCCAGCCTGCTCGATCGCGCCCTCTTCCGTCGGTTTGACATCGTCCTGCGGTACGGACTTCCCGATCCCACCCACGCCATCGCCATGATGCAAGCCCGATTCACCCTGCTCGACACTACAGCCATCACCTGGGAATCATTCCGAGAAGCCGTCACCGGCCTCTCATACGGCGATCTCGTCCTTGCCTGCGACAAGGCAAGAAAGGTCGCCATCCTCTCCAAAGCGGAAGCCATTGATCCCCAGGTGCTCATGGCCGCCCTCGACGATCGCCGAAACGCCTATCTCGGCATGGATACCGAGTAGCGATGGCCAGTCGGACGCTATCTCACATTCCCGTCAAGAAGAAACCGTTCGCTGTCCCATTCACCGGCTATGGAGCTGGCGGCGGTGCAGAAAAGCCACCACCGCCAGATCGCGCCAAGCACGGAGCGGCATTCACCCAAACGCTCGATACCATCGCGAATGAGTTCGACGCCGAGCAGCGCGCAAATTCCCTGGCGCAGCAGATTCCATCCGCCGAACCAGGACTCTACCTCGAGATCACATCCCAACCCAAACAGCGGCTCGAGCTCAAGGAACTAACCAATTCCGCATCAAAACTCCGACTCGTCGCCTTCCGCGCAGAAGAGGCCGACGATCAGGCCGAATCCGAAAGGCGAGAGCGAGCCGTCTTCTTCGCCCCCAAGGGCGATACCTCCGCCTTCACCAAAAAGGCTCGGAACTACGCGTCTGCGGATGCCGAAGATCGTCCCCCAATACCTACAAGACCCTCTTCGATCCCGTAGATACCATTGACCGCGCGTCGTTCTCGGCTATTTGGAACGATCCTACTTCCTTTCCCACCGACAACGAGGCGCGGTGGGGGGAACTCTGGCTTCGCCGTACCGATGGACACGAGATCGAACGGCTCAAAGCCTTTGCCGCCCGTCAACACATCCAGGTGGCAGATCAGATCCTTGCCTTTCGCGCGCACATTGTGACGCTCGTCTACGCCAGCGCGGAAGTGCTTGCTCCCATCGCCAACACTATCCAGGACCTCGTGGAAGTCCGCTCGCCGGGCCCAACCGGGGAATTCTTTGTGAAGCTTCCAGGCCCAGCCCAGCGCGAGTGGACAGCGGCCTTGCTCAACCGCGTCGCATCGCCCCCGGACGATAGCCCAATCGTCTGCATCCTCGACACCGGCGTCAATTTCGATCATCCCCTCCTCAGAATAGGGCTGTCCGAGGAGGACTGCCACACCTATCATCCAGCTTGGGGCATCAACGACCATCACGGGCATGGCACGGAAATGGCTGGCCTCGCCCTCTTGGGCGATCTCGCTCCTCTGCTCGAAGGAGACACCCCGCTCCAACTCACCCACCACCTTGAATCCGTCAAAATCCATCAGCCCCAACGGATTCAGAAGCCCCCGCAAACGTTCCGCAACGAAGCAATTGCCCTTGAAGCGGTCAGTCGTGTCGAAGTCAGCCATCCCTCCCGCCGCCGCGTCATTATGCAGGCCATCACGGCCGGTCCCAACAGTGCCCCCGACGGACGCCCCCGTGCCTGGTCGTCCACCATTGACGCCATTGTCGCCGGTCGAGATATCGATCTCCGCGATGATGGCATCGCCTACCTCAGTGACGATATCCGCGCGCCAAGGCTCTTCCTGATCTCTGCCGGAAACATCCCCGACGATGCGCCGCGCGGCGTAGACCCCTACGATACGAATGACACATCCACGATCCACGATCCCGCGCAAGCATGGAACGCGTTGACGGTCGGGGCATACACGAATAAGACCTTGCTAAGCGGCGAACCTGGTGACGGAACTCAACCACAACCACTCGCAGCCGCTGGGGACTTGGCACCCATGAGCTCTACCTCGGTATCCGCATCTCATCAACGTCGCAACAAGCAATGGCCTAACAAGCCCGAAGTTCTCTTCGAAGGCGGCAATTGGCTTTTCAATACGCAAGGGGAGATGTCCAGCCACGACGACCTAAGCCACCTCACCACATCCAAACACATCGGTTTCAAACACCTCGTAAGCGCCTTGGGAACCAGCCCTGCAACCGCCCTGGCCGCACAGATCTGGGCTCACTATCCCGATCTCTGGCCAGAGACCGTCCGCGGACTCATGGTCCATGCCGCCCGCTGGCCCCCAGCCATGGAGGCCCATCTCCCCGTAAAATCATCAAAGACCGAGCGTGATGCCTTTCTACGACGCTATGGATTCGGCGTGCCCGATCTCGACATTGCCCCCAAGAGCGCCAAAAACGACGTCACCCTGTATGTGGAGAACGAACTCAGGCCATATACCCGGGACAATACGCAGGAAATCCACTACCATCGCCTGCCCTGGCCCACCGATGCGTTGCAGGACATCGCGATCCAGTCTGTGAAACTGCGGGTCACCCCCTCCTATTTCATCGACCCCAAACCCGCATCGATCGCCCGCAACAAGCAAAATGTCTATCACTCGCACAAGCTAAAGTTCGACCTCAAAATGGCAACGGAGAGCGAAGTGGCCTTCAGGAAGCGCATCAACCAGCACGACAAGTCCGAAGAGGCGACGCGAGAGAAAAAGCCGCAAGAAAGCGGAGACTGGTTTTTCTCCCAGGACGAGCGATTCTCCGGCTCCTTGCATTCGGATTGCTGGGAAGGCCTCGCCCAAGACCTCGCAGCGCGGGATTTCCTGGCGGTGTATCCCGAAAAGGGTTGGTGGTCTACCGCCAAGGCCCAATCCATCGCATCGGCCAAGGCTCGCTGCGCCCTCATCGTTTCCATCGAGTCCGACAACGAGGACATGGATCTCTGGACGCCCGTCACAATTGATGCCGACATCGAAGTTCCCAGCGAGACCACAGCTATCGCCATCCCAGCGCAGTAACTCCATGCCGCCCGCAACACTCGTCAGCGTTTCGCCACCTCCCCTCTCATAAGAACGCCTAACACAGCCGGTGGTTGGTGTTGAAGCAGATGAGGCAACACCAACCACCGGCTGTGTTAGGCGTTCTTCACCCTCCGTGATCCGAACCCTACGATCAATCCCCTTCCTCAAATCACACTGTTTACCCCAAGAACTAGCCCTTTAGGAGCAACGCACTCGACTCAAAGTTTGACTTGGATGCGACTACGAGGTACCGTCGAGGAGGAATAGGATCAACGGAACATAAACAAAGGGGCGGCTGGCGAGCACGCCGTTCGGGCATCGGTGAGAGACTCCGAGTGTTACCACTGGAAAGGACCACACATGCTTCCACTCACCCAAGAAACCGACCTCACCAATCTCGACGATAAGCTGCTCACTGCAGATGAGTTGATGGCACTCGAGTCCGACGACGACCCATTCCTCGTCGAGGACTACGGTCTCTGCACACTCTGCTCGAGCACTTTCGCCGCGCCAGTACCCACCGACGGTGTCCAAGCATAGAAGCGTATGTCTCGTCTGAAGACGGGGCTTACGCTTGATTTCTAGGTCTATTCCCCGAACGACGTGCTCGCCAACCGCGTCATGTTCTCAACCTATGAAACATTTGAGGTTTTTCAGACATGCTTACCGACGAACACGATCCCATCAGAAATGAACTTGCCAGGATTGCCGCATTGACCAAGGATGTTTACGAAACACAGGAAACGGCCAATTGGCAGTTTTTCATTCCTCGTACATGCAATTCCGATGTTCCGGACCAAGGCTGGAAGATCCATCTAAGCAGTGATCCCTCATGCGCCGCAGAAATGGCTCGAAAGGTTTCCATGCTCCTGTCAAGTCGCAATCTTTACTGGAAGGCCGCCAAGAATACAGGAGTTCTCATGTCGCTAAATAGCACGCCCAGCCCATTGAGGATGCTAGGAAAGTTTATCACCATCTACCCACCATCTGGCGACAATCTTCAAGATTTGGTGGAGTCCCTAGCTATATGCACAGAGCAATTTTCTGGACCCGTTATCCCTACTGACGCCAGGTATTGCGACACCGCACCAGTCTATATGCGATACGGAAGTTTTGTTGAACCCAAACAATACGACCCTGACGAAGGGATCCTCACAAGCTACATTATAGCCCCAGACGGGTCGCGCCAAAGGGATGAGCGCCGTGTTGGTCACTACAAACCAGAGTGGCTCTCCTCACCTGTGTCATTCCCGCAACGCGCCAATGCGGAAACACTAGCTTCTAGAGGGATAAAGGTGCAACGAGTTATCCAGCAGTCGCTGAAAGGAGGAGTATACAGGGCCACGATTGACGGCATGAACGTCATCCTAAAGGAGGCACGGCACCATACGAATCCCGACACAATCGGCCGAGACGCCCGCATGCGCCTCAAAAATGAGGAGACGATCCTAAGACGACTGGCGAATTTCGATGTCGCTCCACAGGTACTCGACTACTTTGTTATGTCTGACAATCATTATCTTGTGACTACGCTGCTTCCCGGGGTATCCCTGAGAACCGATGCGGACTCTTCAAGGTACCAAGCAAGTGGGTCCCCTACACATATTATCGCCATCTGCGACAGCTTGCAGGGGCTTGTGAAGACAATTCATCGCGAGGGAATCGCGATCCGGGATTTGAGCCCCAACAACATTATTGTCCATGGCGATTCCTGTTTTATAGTCGACTTTGAACTTTCTCACTCATTGGACGACTCCACGCTTCCCTTTCATGGGTATACTCCCGGCTATGTAATGCCTGGATCAATTACTGATCGGCGAACGGAGCCCGTCCATGACTTGTTTGCCCTAGGATGCACGATGTTCTTTGCTATCACGGGAGTTCAGCCGTTCGCTATGAGACCAGAGCTGCTTGATCGGTCCGAACTTGAAAGCATCGGCAATGCCTTCATTTCCCATACTGAGATAGACACTCTCGCTCCCACCCTCTCTCGAGCCATCGAGCTCATCGAAACATCCCTGCAGAGCTGCACAGGAGAAATGGGTAGGACAGGCTGAGACAACTCGGAGGGAGGGATAACTTATGAACAGTCTCGAACCAGACCGCATGTCCTCGAGAGAACTCCAGGTTGCAGCTATAGCGACCGCTCAAAATGTGGTCTCCCATGCAAGATGGCAAGATCCCAACCGTCTTTGGCCCGAGACTCCGCTGAGTACATTGCACCACCCAAGTTCCTTCTACACAGGCAGCCTGGGCGTCTCCCAGTTCCTGCTCAACGTGGCGAACGCGACGGGAAATCACAACCTCGTCTCGGCATCTCTCGAAGCGGTAAATTGGAGCATTTCTAACTACCCCATTAATTCACCGAGATCGCTATCGGGATTGTTTTTTGGGCAGGCTTGGCTTCCTTTGCTTCTCTATCAATTATCACAGTCCATGGCTGATCCCCGTCTAACAGAGATGTCACTTGATGTGGCAGAGCAGCTTCCCCAGGTACCCCAAACCGTTCTCGACATCTCGAATGGCTTGGCTGGCGTGGGTTTTATGCACACATATCTCTACTCCAGAACGAATGATGACACGCAGCTTCGCTATGCAGAGTCGATCGCTAAGATACTAGCTAAAACTGTGATCCGATCGCCAGATGGATCAGCCACCTGGTTGTCACGGGGGAAGCAGTATTGGGGATTCGCTCATGGCATTGCCGGGATAGGTTATTTCTACCAGACCCTCTTCAACATGACCAACAATGAGGAATACGCCGCGTTATCTGACGGGGCATGGAAGACGCTATTAAGCAACACTGTCAGTACAGCCGCAGGTAAAGGAATGTCATGGCGGCGACATCCTGACGACTCCTCACCGCCATGGAGTCATTGGTGTAATGGGGCGTCGGGTGTGGGATGGTTTGCCCTAGCCAGAACTAAACAAGGAGAGGGAGTCGCACTCAAGCGAGTTGCATACTCGGTGGAGCAGTCTAGCGCTATTGGCACACTATGCGTCTGTCATGGTATCGCTGGCGATGGCATGTTTCTAGTCACACTGGGACGCGTACGAGGAGTACAGAAGTCCCTAAGCATCAGCTCAAGAATTGAGAAGCTTATGGTTATAAAAAACAAAAGGGGGACAGTTTGGGAATGGCCTCTTGAATTAAGTGGAACGCCATCCCCAGACTTTATGACAGGCTACGGAGGAATCTTTACATTCCTCCTTATGGCCGACCAACCAGACCTTCATATGCCACTCTTCGATACCCCACTTGTGCCTCGTCGTGACTAGAGTATGATCGTGCAAAGGAGAACCCAATGCTTCACTGCCGCTCAATCACTCACCCCGCCACAAAGGCCCAGTCTACCCTGGCGATCGAGACTTTGTCTCTCTCGCAAGGATCGGTCGTATACATAACCCAATTTTCTCCACGTACGTTTAATCGGGACCTGTCAGATGTAATGGCACAGACTTTGGATTCACTCCTAGCGGATCTCTCAGCAACCACACTGATAGCGTTATCGCCTGTAGATTGGTTGGCAATTCTGAGTTCCCTCGGATTTCGCGCACTCGCCATACGTAAGGTGCTATCGATCGAATTGACCGACAGCCATGCTGCAAGCGAATTTCATCCCTCTCGGACTCCCCATGTAACATTCGGAGCGATCCCTCTGAACTGCAATGAACTGTCGACATACTTTTGCATGGCCGACAACACCTCTGAGGCGTCCAGTGGGCAGTGGTTGACGTTGGCGGAGGACATATTGAATGGAGAATACGGGCAAGTCAACTGCCAAGCCAGTGCCTGCGCCCGCGTAGGCGATGAGATTGTTGGTGGCATCGTTGCTGTGAACGGAGCAAATGCCCCACTTGTCGCGCACATATTTACACTTCCAGGATATAGGAATCAGGGCGTTGCAACGCTGCTGCTTCAGCGCTCACTCACAACCCTAGCGTCCCAAGGGTTTGACCATGTTCATTCATACATAGATGCCAACAATTTAGCATCCCTTCGGGTTCATCTTCGGTGCGGCTTTTCAGTCATCGACGATGCGACAGTAATGATCCACAGAGTCCCCCGCTCGACGCGCACACCCGAGCATAACAATGCGTGATCAAATGATAATGGTCTCCTCAAGCCGTTTTGACAATTCTTTCGTGGTGAGCAGATCATCTCCTGAGGAGTCGCATCTGGAGATATATACAATTATCGACACCACTGCTGGCTCTGTTAACCCAGTCTCGGTCATCGCTCTTGAGAATCGCCCCAAGGCCATATTCTCACTGGGGGCGAACCACGCTGCCACGGTCACCTCCATCGATGGAAGTCTATCGATAGATATATTCACACTACATTCTGGATCATATTGGTCCACAAGCAGGTTTTTTCTTCCTCGCCACAGCGCAGTCCATGGGATTGCAAGTCTCCCCGGTGGCTCTATTGGGATTCTCTTTAGCACTGACTCTTTGCGCGCGCGACGATTTCGACTTTACGAACTAGAAAGTCATGCTATGTACGACTTCTTTAGCGATTCCCGTTTCGCGAGATTCGCTGATTGGGCACCTGAACAGTGCCTACTTGGCGTAAATGTCCCCGATGAAAACGGAGGCTGGCGAAGTGTCATTGTCAGATATGATCTTGACCCCAACGCTCAAATACCACCGAGACCCCAGAAATATCCTTGGTCACTAGAATTGATTCATAGGTCGGGATCACTAATACTCTGTCCATCCGACGTTTCGCGACGTGTAGTCTCTCTGAACACTGGGTCGACAATCGTATCGCATGAATTCTCCTATAGGGACCGGATCATATCTTCCTCTCGGACCCATGACAAGGTTATTTCCAGTTCGTGGAAAGAGGGAATTCCACGCCTCTCAGTGTTTGATATTAGGGAAGGCACTCATCGCACGGTTTCAGATCTTCCCGTGCTAGTCGGCAATCCCAGCTTTATTGGTACGGGAGAGTTTGCACTAGTCACCATAGAAACATCGACCGCACCTCCGTCGATATATCTCTTGAACGTGATAACGGGCACGACTGTCCGCCTTATCGGAGAAGACATACTCGATTCGAAAATAGCCGACATCCACACAACTGCAGTTTTTGATCCGTCCGCTGGCATTTCCACGCCTACGATGATTGTAGGATGCAGTGCGTGTCCATCCGACGAAGGGGTACTGGTGCTGTTACATGGAGGGCCGCATTCTGCCTTTTCGCCCACCTATAGCCCAGTGTTGCGATACGCTGCTGAGGCACACATGTGCATTGTGGCCCCCAATTATCCTGGAAGCATTGGGTATGGTCGTCAATATGAGGAATGTTCACGAGGAGACTGGGGAGGTATCGACGTCAACAGCATTACGACAGTATTGAAGTTTTTGCATTCCGCTAGAACTTCGACAGGACAAGGGGGGAAGGTCATCATTTATGGAGTTAGTTACGGTGCATACCTTGCCCTCTTGGCGGCTCGATCTGTGCCTGAATTAGTCGATGGTGTAATCGCATGCGCTCCGGTTACCAACCTGTCATCGCTGGTAGAGGAATCTTCTGGATCGTTCCGATCGTATCTTCGCAGAGAGCTAGGATCCCTCATTGATGACACGCAAGAGCTCAATAGCCGCAGTCCAATTCAATACATTGACGAACTATCCAAGATTCCCATGGTCTTAATTCATGGCACGCTCGATCCTAGATGTCCGATCGAACAGTCCAGGGAATTCGCGGATCGAATGAGGGCCGCCGCTTGTAGCTCCACCTTTGAATTCTTCGAACTTGACATCAAAGAGCATGACAGCTCCGCAGAGGGGAGATGGTCGGAGTTGGCCATACAGTTTATCACGAGCATTATAGCCGGCTCATCGTCCTCATGCTGAATCCAAACGATTGTTCTCATTGCTATCCATGACGATCGACTTTAGTCTTTATTGAAAGACTAATCCATTGCGTCTAGTCGGCACAACGGATGCATCGACTGGAAGCGACCCCTGGAACTCGATGTTCAAGGATTGCTGACGACTTGGATTGTGCAAAGATGCAGGACTCCATCATAGAGGCATGTCGGCCATTGCTCCACCTTATGTTTGTCCAATCTTGGCAGAGATTGATGCCATTCACTCGATTGTTGCAGGAGCGTTAGAGCCGAGTACGAAAGCGTAGCGGTCACTGACCGTATCCAGCATGGCGGAAGGTGGCTTTGGCCTGCGTCGCCGTGACGGCGTTCAACGCATCGCCAATCGCGGTTGTCAGGACGGGGATCGCGCGGGCACCGACGGATCGGAGATGGGTCTTGAGCCGACTGAAGATCTGTTCGATCGGGTTGAAGTCGGGCGAGTAGGCGGGTAGGAAGCGGAGTTGGCAGCCCGCCGCCTCGATCGCCGCTCGGGCCGCCTTCACCTTGTGCACGCTCAGGTTGTCCAGGATCACGACCTGCCCCGGTCTGAGGGCAGGAACCAGCTTCTCGGTGACCCACTGGGTGAAGATCGCGCCGTCCAACGCCCCTTCGAAGACGAGGGACGGCCCGACCCCGGTGGCGGTCAGGGCGGCGAGGCAGGTCAGATTCGGGCCATGGTTGCGAGGCACGGCGGCCACCAGGCGTTCGCCTTTCGGGGCGCGACCGTGGCTCCGTGTCATCGTGGTCTGGGTACTGGTTTCGTCGAGAAAGACCAGATCCTCCGGGTCGAGCATGGGCTGCTCCGCCTGCCAGGACGCCCGGCGGTCGGCATCCTGCTCGATGGCGATCAGACGACTGTTTTGCGGGTGAGGTGCATCCGGGTGAGGGCACGCCACACCACACTCGTGCTCACGACCACCTGATGCTCCGCTTCCAGCCAATCCCGGTATTCCCGGCTGGTCGCATCGGGGACCGCCGCGACTCGCTCCCGCAGGAGCTGATGGTGGGCCGCCGAGAGGGCACGAGGCCGACCGATGTGGTGGGCGACCGGGGCGAGGCTGTCCGTCGCCGCCTGGAGCCGTTTCCAGTCGGCGATCGCATCGACACTGACGGAGAACTGCTGGGCGACCTCAGCCATGGTCCTGCCGTCCGCCACAGCAGCCATCACTCGCTCACGGAGGTCCACCGAATAGGCTCGGGGCATACGCCAAGCATCACCCATCAGTGCCAGCAAGGCAACCCTTTCACACTCGGCTCTAAGCGGACTCGCAAAAGTCTTGCGGGGAATCCAACCGCCAAAGTGGCGAGACCTACTAGGAATCGATCCCGCTTGGGAAGTCACAGACCCGCAGGACTTCTGGCGTTCTGCTTAGGGTTCGCGCCCACGTCTTTATTTCCGCCCCTCACAGGGGAGTCCGTGACTCATATCGCGACAGGGGTGGTGGCGAGCGTCGCATGCGCGGCGTGGTGGCCCGATGCGGTGTCGACTCCTTGGGCGTTCAGGACACCTGGTCACTCATCAGGAGCCGCTACGGAATCCGTGCTTGCACTCGCTACGGAAGCAGCGGTTTGGCTAGCTGTGGGGTTTCAATAGGTTGTTGTGAGGAAGGGGGTTGTTCATCCGGTTCGGATCATGGGCGCTTGGGATATCTGACGTCTCCAGCGAACCAACGGAAATCGGGTTCAGGCCCTGCCCGGTGTGGGGTCGAGTCGTACAATACGACTCGACCCCACACCGGCATCGGAGGCATCCCACCCATGGATCGCATCTCCGCATTCGACAACAACCTATTGCACAACTCACCATCTAAGTGGTTCATCCGGCAAATACCTGAGAATGGTGATAGGATCGAGGCATCCGATGAAAGAGGTGCCCCATGCCAGAGTTCCTGCTGCTTCGCCCGTTGACCGACGAGGAGATCATCGAGCTCCGGACCCTGGCCCATAGCCAGAAAGCCGAAGCCCGTCTGCGTGATCGTGCCCGCATCTGCTGGTGGTCGCATGAAGGCAAGCGCGTCCGCGAGATCGTGACGTTGGCTGGCGTCGGTGATGCCACCGTGCGGCACTGGATCACGCGGTTCAACACCCACGGACGCGCCGGACTGACGGATGCGCCCCGCATCGGACGCCCCCCGACCTATACGCCTGAGGCGATCGGGATCGTGGTTGCCACGAGTCTGACTGACCCCGCGACGCTGGAGTTGCCCTTCGGGAGCTGGACCCTGGACCGGCTGACGGCCTACCTGCACGAGACCACGGACGTGGCGATGAGTCGCAGCCGGATCGGGGAGATCCTGCAGGCAGAAGGCTTGCGCTGGCGGACGCAGGAGACGTGGTTCGGCGAGCGGCCCGATCCGGCCTTCGCCGAAAAAAGCAATGGTCTTGACGGTCAAGGGAGGAGTGCTGGTTCCTGCCATGGGGTCCGATGCTGAAGGATGGCATTGAGGATGGTCAGGACCGCGTGTGCATACATGCCGTCAAGGCCACCTTCTTTCGTTTCCCGGCAGCGAGCAGGCGGTTGTAGAACAATCGTAGGGTCGCGTTGTGTTGGACCGCCACCAACGTGCCCATCCAGAGCGCCGCCCGGACCTGGGCGCGGCCGCCCCAGATGATCCGGCGGCCGCGCAGGATGCCGCTCTCGCAATTGAGCGGTGCGACCCCGACCAAGGCTGCGATCTGCTTCCGGGTGAGGTGTCCCAACTCCGGAAGTTCTGCGATTAAGGTCGTGGCCAACACAGGGCCAACCCCGGGCACGCTCTGCAGCAGGTCATCGTCCTCGCGCCAGAGCGGACTGTGCCGGATCTGGTCGTGCAACTCCCGGTTGAGGGCATCGCGTTCGGCGCGCAGCCAGGCGATATGAGCATCGACGCGCGGTCGAAGGTGCTCCGGCATGGTCCGTCGCCGTTGCTGTTCGGCGACGATCATGGCGATGATTTGACGCCGCCGGGTCAGCACGGCAGAGAGCACCTGCGCCTCGGCACTGGGCAAGGCGCGGGATTCCGGTCGGACCACATCGGCGAAGTGGGCTAACAGGTGGGCATCGAGCGCATCGGTCTTGGCGAGGTGTCCGGTCGCCTTGGCGAAGTCGCGGACCTGGCGAGGGTTGACGACGGCAACGGCGAGTCCGGTAGTGGCGAGGGCGGCGGTGACGGGTCCCTCCAGCCCTCCGGTCGCTTCCAGCACGACAAGGACGGGGTGCAGGGGACGGACGCGCGCGACGAGGTGCGTGATGCCGTCCTCGTCATTGGCGAAGCGTTCGTGCTGGCGATTCGGACGAAGGGCGAGATCGAGCCAGTCACGACCGACGTCAATCCCGGCAAGGCATGGGGGCTCCATGAGGTAGGCCGCTCGTCTGACCCGTCCTTGTGTGATGCGGGCTCAATGGCCCCGGCAATGGTGCGGGTTCTGCGGAGATGCGGGGCGCGGCGACCGACGCTTTTTTACGGTCTCGCGGGACCACGGGGGGAGGGATCTGCCGCGCCCGGATGGTCAATGACCACCCCACCAAGATACAAGGGGGCCATCGTCGCCCTCTACGAAACCCCACCGACCCAAAGCGTCGTGATCTGCCTCGACGAAATGGGACCAGAAAGCGCCAAGAGCCATCCTGGCACGCGTCTGGTCCAACCGGATCCCACCGGAGAGCGGCGGGGTCGCGCGACGCAGGAGATCGACTATGGGCGGCGCGGCAAGGGCTCCGTGTTCGGGGCCTTCTGTCCCGCCACCGGAGCCGCCTTTACAGCCCCGTACCCCGGACGCACCATCGCCACCTGGATCACGTTCCTCGATCAGGTCGATGCCTGGGTCGGTCCTGAAGCCGAGCGTGTCTACGCCATTCTCGACAACCTCAGTACTCACCGGGCGATGGACGTGCTGCTCTGGGCGGTGACCCATCCCCGCTGGGAGTTCGTGTTCCAGCCGACGTATGCCGCCTATCTCAACCTGATCGAACCGTGGTGGAAGACGTTGCGCTCCCTGGCGCTGAAGGGGCGCTGCTTCGCGACCTGGGACGAGATCGCCATCGCTGTTGAGCGCGCCACCACCTATTGGAATGCCCATCGCCACCCCTCCGTCTGGGGCATGCGCCGCCATCATCGCCCGGCCCGGAAACCCGGCATCGGCCGCCTTCCCGCTGTCCCATGAACTTGCCGGATGAACCACTTAGCTTGCAATAAAGTAGTGATGACGCCACCTGACGTAGCCATCTGGCCCAGTCCTGTTCAGGTCGGACGAAGTGCGCTAATGGATTGAGGCAACGTGGCTTGGCGAACAGGTCAACCAGACCAACGAGTATGATCGTAAGTCTGCAACCGTCCTATCACACTCCTGGACTGAATGTCCACCTGTGGAGGAACCTATGCCACCTCGCTCAGCTCCACCAAGGGCTGAGCGATCACCTGTAGTGCCGAGCCCATCCGGAAGGCGGCGATGGGCGAGAGATCGCGAACTTAGTGGTGTTTTCTAGTCCTAACCGATGGTGTGTGTGGAAGCGCCAGCGTCTATGTCTGAAAAGAGGCTGACTTGGGCATGATCGAGAGTGCTAATATGCCGGCCGACAAGATGAATAGAGACATAATTCTGAGAATATTCGCCTCACCAAGTGAGTCTATAAGGACTGTACATACCACTAAGCCTGTGATAAGGAACGCTGCTTGTACTGTCTGCAGTGATCCCTGAATTCTACCGCGGGCGGTAGTTGGTGATCTCATTAGAACGAGTGTCGACATGGACACGAGAAATAAGGCTGTCGGGATGCCTGCAAGGCAACTCAATACAACGATGATCGGCAGGCTCGTCATACTATACATCGCATACATAATAGATCCAGAAATTGACGCAGATATCCCGACAAGTAGGCGCGCGGGGAGCAATTGACCAAGCTTCCCCACAAAGGCAGCTCCAATCAATCCTCCAATTCCTTGAGCGGACGCAATCCAGGCAAAGGCCACAGGCCCGTCGCGGAGGACATTGTAGACGAATGGGGCGAGCGCTATGTTTAGAAAGCCCTGCCCTACCATGAGCAAGGCCATACAGATAAATACGACTGAAATGATGCGATCATTGCCTATCAGGCGAACACCGGATCGCCACTCCGCCAGAACATTCCCAATTCTTGATGATTCATTGTCCCCATTGTGCTTCTCCTGTATCAAGATATCCTGGCCGTATTCACTCTTGGTCCCAACATCCCGAATCATATGTAGCAGAGTGGCCGAAGCCACAAATGTCAGCGCATTGATGAGGACTGTGCCCGCGAAACCCAAGTAGACAATCACCATTCCTCCTGCAAAGGGACCTACTACCCGGTTGAGATTATTGGCGATGGAACCGAGCGCATTCGCGTTCTGCATTCTTCCGATTCCGGCGACTTCCGGGATCAGTGATTCGCCAGCGGGTCCAAAAAACTGTTGGAGCCCTGAGGTCATGAAGCAGACGGGGAACAGCAGGGATAGGTACTCAGGATATAGTGCGACGATCGTCAAGATTCCCATCAGAAGTGCCCTTAGCACATCGCACACAATCATGGTTTGTACTTTATTCCATCTATCTACGAATACGCCTGCTGGGGCGCTGATAATCAAACGAGGTATCATTTCCACGATGAACACCAGCCCTATTGCCTTGGCTGAGCCTGTTTGCTGGTAGAGGTAGAACGGCATGGCGATTAGGAGTATTGTGTCACCGATCGATGAAAGGAGGGATGCTACCCAGAGAAGACGAAAGTTCCTTGTCTGAAAGAGATCGATCATTCTTGACTTCCCCCGTTGACTTTAGCTCCAGATAGACTTCAATATGATATCACAACGACTTCTCTCCGACCCATCTCAGCCGAAAGTGGTGAACTGATGCCAGAAAACAGACAGACCACGCTCCGAATCGGAGAAGAGGTTTACCAGAAACTCTTGGCCGCAAGCGATACGTCGGGCCTCCCGATCAATTCCATCGTTATTGTCGCGTGCATAGAGTGGCTCGATCGAAACAGTTGGCTCACTCGATCTAGCTCTGCCGAGACTACTAGATTCGATTTAGCGAGGACGGTCGCCGAGCGAGTGAGCCAGATGCTCTCTAATCCTATGGAGGATCCAGAATGAAAGGCTCGGATTTTTCCAAGATTGGCGACTTGTTCGTAGATTGCAGCCCATGAACGCCTAGAGCCAAACACGAAAGGGTAGCGGTCATTGACCATGCCCCGCATGGCGGAAGGTGGCGTTGGCCTGATCGGCAGTGACGGCGTTCAACGCATCGCCAATGGCGGTCGTCAGGGTGGGGATCGCGCGGGCTCCGACGGATCGGAGGTGCGCCTTGAGCCGACTGAAGATCGGCTCGATCGGGTTGAAGTCCGGCGAATAGGCCGGCAGGAAGCGCAGCTGGCAGCCCACCGCCTCGATCGCCTCCCGCGCCGCCTTCACCTTGTGCACGCTCAGGTTGTCCAGGATCACGATCTGCCCCGGTCGGAGGGCAAGCACCAGCTTTTCCGTGATCCACTGCGTGAAGATCGCCCCGTCCACTGCGCCTTCGAAGACGAGGGACGGGCCCATCCCGGTGGCGGTCAGGGCGGCGAGAAAGGTGAGATTAGGACCGTGGTTGCGGGGGATGGCGGCAACGAGACGCTGCCCCTTTTGGGGCTCGTCCATGCGTCCGAGTCAGATTGGTCTGGGTACTGGTTTCGTCGAGAAAGACCAGAGCATCCGGCTCGAAGGCGGGTTGCTCGGCCCGCCAGGCGGCCCGGCGTGCGGCATCCTGTTCGGTGGCCGATCAGGCGACTGTTTTCCGCGTGAGCTGCATCCGGGTCAGGGCGCGCCAGACCGCACTGGTGCTCACGACCACCTGATGCTCCGCTTCCAGCCAATCCCGGTGTTCCCGGCTGGTCGCATCGTGGACCGCGGCGACCCGTTCCCGCAGAAGCTGATGGTGGGCCGCCGACAGGTTCCGGGGACGCCCGATATGGTGGACGATCGGGGCCAGGCTGTCCGTCGTTGCCTGGAGGCGCTTTCCGTCGGCGATCGCATCGACACTGACGGAGAACTGCTGGGCGACCTCGGTCATGGATCGGCCGTCCGCCACGGCTGCCATCACCCGTTCACGGAGGTCTACTGAATAGGCTCGGGACATACGCCAAGCATCACCCATCAGTGTCAGCAAGGCAACCCTTTCACACTCGGCTCTAGCAACTCCGGAGATCGTAGCAAGGACAACAGCGGAGGCAGCCCCAGACTTGCGGGGTTCAGGACAGTCGTGATGCCAACGCACCAGCCCTTGCGCCCCAGCGTGTCAACGAGATCTGCGACTGTTCAGACCTTCGGAGTAGCTGCATTCCATGGCGACGATACTACCGCCATACGCATAGGCCCCATATCACCTCGGGCAGATGGCGAAAAGGGAGGCCATACCATCCGCGATGGACCGGCTCACAGCGCAAACAACCCCTACCTCCTCGTCCTTGGCACTCACCCTCTTCATTCGTCGACAAAACACCTTAGCCCATCGAGATGGTCTACGACAATAGTATCATTCTGAAACCGCACCCTCTGTTCTGCTGCCAACAGATGAGCCTTTTCTACAAATGAAGTCCCGGACAATCCCCTCGTCTTCTGATCCAGCACGCTAGCGTTTCCGCCTATGCGTTTCAAGGTTTCTGGCGATAGATAACTACGCATCGAGAGAAGCTCTGACAGACAAGCCAATGCCTCATCGAACTCTTCCATCTCAGCATAAACCTCAGCGAGGGCCATCAGTGCCCTAACGTAGCGCGTAAAGGTGATGCCCGCTGTCTCTGAGTCAATGCCCCGCATCGCTTCAACCCAAACCCTTAGGATCTCAGCTGCTGACGACAGATCACCCGCCGCTCGCATCTTGGCTGAATACTCGAGCGCGAAATAATCCAGCAACTGGCAGGTACCAGTCTTTGATCGTGAAGGGTCGCGGGCAATACCAAAGGCGAGTGAATAATTCTCTAGAACCCGAGAGACCGGTCGCCCTAACCCAGACTGAAGTCTCGCCATATTCACTCGCAATCCAGCACACTGATGCCCTAACTCCAGCCAAAAGTCGCTGCTCTGAATAAGGCCAATCGCCCTGAGCTCGAGACTCTCCGCCTCATCCGAAAAACCTTGTCTCATTGCGACAAAAGCCTCACCATTAAAAATAGACGCTACCCGAGAAACATAGGCCATCGATGCCCGATCTTCACTCAATTCAAGCCAATCCCTACTCTTAGCAAAACAATATTTGGCCAATTCAAGCGAACTTGGCTGACGAATACGCACAGCGTATTGAGCAATCTGGAACCAGAGAAGACTCAACGCTTCGGGTTGGAGCGAGGATGATTCCATGTCAAACAATTCTCTGGCCAATGCTTCGATTTTACCGCCGTCCTTTTCTTCGATTTTTGCACGAACAGCAAACAACAATCCCTGAGCACTTATTATATCATCATATCGTCTCAATTCTTCGAATGCAGACAAAAACCACTTCGCTACGATATATCTTCCAGTTATGTCCGAATTACATTGCAGCCAACACCCTGAGTAAAACACCTTGGCCATCTGGTCGCGGAATCTCGTGCTATATACAGGGCGAACGATGGTAGGATCTGCAGACTCCACGCCAACAGTCCCTGCAACCAGCCCAATGATACGATCTTTCTGAGATGCTGCCGCCTGAAGAAACACCCTCTGGGTTTCGCCACAATGTAGACTTCCTCCATAAGTATACCAAACATCGTCTCCAATAATTCTAGGGCTAATGACCCCCCTCGCCACCGAATCATGAACCCCTCCCCCCTTAGACATCAATATGTCTACAACTTCATTCCCCACCTTTCCTCCGGATACATATATAGCACATATCACTTCAGATTCTTCTTCGATTAACTCAATATCGCCACTAATATTGGATTCATGCAACATCACAATAACAGTTTCCGAGGGATTTCTAGTCCAGATAATCTTCCTAACGATACTAATAATGCGCGACGACACAATACGAGGAATTTCTACAATCTTTACCACGGGCCCGTCTATACACGCATCACCTATGGCCCCAAAATGGGAGGAGGCCTCTCTCTTCCCTGTAAAAAAAGCATCAATTAGCCGTACAGGATCAGCCAAATGCACTCTTGCATCAAGAATATCGCCAGGGTGATCATAGGAGATGATCCCGTTGTCCGACGCCAGCCAATAAGACATTGAGTGAGTAGTGGAGAGGCGTGATGATAGCAAAGTATTCAACAGTGTTGCATGAACTTCTGCAGTTCCGTCTACAAGGAACACCTGTTGTGGTATCCTGCCATCGTCCAACTCTAGAAGAATTTTGTTCCAGCTTGCTGCATCAACGACCTGTATGGACATACTGCCCACCTCGTTTTTCAAGTTCCACAAAGCTGTTTCTAGACGTTATCATAGCCTTCTCCAATCCTCAATAGCCTGTGCTGGTTCGATCAGGGCTTATGCGTGAGTGAGGAGAGGGCGGAGGATCATGGCGATGGCATCTCCGGGACGTTGGGCGAGGGCCCGGAGGCAATGTGTCGAATGCCGGCAGCATGGAAGAGCATGATCGCGGCATCGCGCAGCGCTGACAGGACCTGTGGGCCTTGGCCGACATGAATCAGGCTCGTATCCTCCCCGAACGTCACATCCTTGCGCCAATGCCGGCGATGCTCGATCAGCCAATGCCCCCGTTTCCGCGCCAGCACCCGTTCTGGCGTGCCGCGCTCCGGGTCCAGGCTGGTGATGCCATACGTGATCGCCCGTTTCTGGGTTCCCCGTTCCCGCCACGTTCGCTCGATCCGGAAGACTTGGGCGAGTCCCGGCCAATCGGACCAAGCCGTCAACCCGGTTGAGGTTGCGATCTCGCGCACATCCAGACGCCTTCCATGACCGGTCTCGATCATCCGATATCTCGTGCCCCGCGGGCCAGAACTGGCGGCGGATCGACCCAATCGCGGATCGTCTCGGAGAGGGTGTGCTGATTCTCCTTCACGACCACCACATAGTCTCCCCCCGCCTCATGCACCTGCTGACAGAGCGTGCGCTGGCAGAAGAGGGCTTCGCCGGTCAGCACCCGACCGTGCCAGTCGAGCTGGTTCAGCAACGCCGGGGCAACGCTGAGTTCGGCCTCCGCCTTCTCCCCGGTCGTCGTGATCGGTTCCTGGGCCAGGGCAATCGCATTATGACGGCTGGGGTGGGAGGATGCGGGGATCGTCCCCGTCCGTCGTCAGGGAGTCCCCGCCATGCCCGTCGATTGCACGATTGCCACCCACTTCGCCGCCCTTCCCGATCCTCGCATTGACCGCTGCACGCGTCATGACCTCCTGGCCATCCTCACCCTCGCGCTGTGCGGCGTCATCTGTGGCGCCGATTCCTTCGTCGAGATCGAACGCTTCGGGCAGGCCAAGCGCGCCTGGCTGGAAACGCTGGTGCCGTTGCCCCATGGGATTCCCTCCCACGACACGATCGGTCGCGTCTTCGCCGCCCTCGATCCCGACGCCTTCGAGACGGCGTTCCTCGGGTGGGTTCAGGCGCTGATCACGACGCAGGAGGGGGTCGTGGCCATTGACGGCAAGACGCTCCGTCGCTCCCACGACCGGGGAGACGGTCAGCGACCGCTGCATCTGGTCAGTGCCTGGTCCTGTGCCAACCATGTCGTGCTTGGCCAGGTCGCCACCGACGCCAAGAGCAACGAGATCACCGCAATCCCCCTCCTTCTCCGGACGTTGGTCCTTGCGGGCACCGTGGTCACGATCGATGCGATGGGCTGCCAACGGACGATTGCCCGGCAGATCGTGGCCGGGGGTGGGGACTACCTTCTGGCCCTGAAGGAGAATCAGGAGACGATGCATGATCTGGTGGCGCACCACGTCGCGGTGACCGACGATCCCGCGCCGTGGCGGACGGTGACCAAGGACCATGGGCGCCTGGACATTCGGACCTGTCGGGTCACGGATGATCCCGCCATCCTCACCTGGCTGGACCCGAAGCACCAGTGGCGTGGTCTCCGGAGTATCGCCGCCGTGACGGGGGAACGCCGGATCGGGGAGACGGTCACCATCGAGACGCGGTACTTCCTGAGCAGCCTGCCCGCCGACGCCGAACGCATTGGCCAGGCGGTCCGCGCTCATTGGGGGATCGAGAACCGCCTGCACTGGGTGATGGACGTGGCCTTTCGGGAGGACGAGAGTCGGGTCCGGACCGGGCATGCGGCCGAGAATCTGGCACGGACGCGCCGGCTGGCGCTGATGGTGCTCAAGCGCGAAACCACGGCCACGGTTGGCATCAAGGCCCGTCGCCTCATGTGCGGCTGGGACGAAACCTATCTCACCATGGTCCTCGCCGCATAATGCGATTGCCCTGCGCCCAACCCGCTCTGCTGCATCCGGAACCGACTGGACTTGCTATGCTTGCTCATGAGGGGATCCTCCTGCATCTTGGGTGAATAAGCACCACCAAGATACCCGGGACGATCCCCTCACTTCATCCCTCCCCCTGTCTCACATGTGTCTGAACTTCTACAAGCCCCGGTTCCTGCCGTCGGGGCAATCGCATGCTCAGATGCGGCCGAGGATGGTGAAGAGGATCGTCATGTCCCACCCTGCCCGTTTGCGCTGGACGCGGAGGCTGCGTTTCCCGCGGGTGGGATCGTGCCAGACGAGATTGAGCGCCTGCTTGCGCACCACGGCCAGGTTCCGCGGTGCATGCCCGATCCGCACCCGGCCTGCATCTTCCCGGAAGGTCATGTCGAGCACCCAATGGACCTCGTTCTCCATACCCCAATGGCTGCGGACCGCATGCGCAATCAGGGCCGCATCCGGGGCCAGACTTGTGAGGTAGTATCGGGCATCCATCAGGTCGGCCCCCTCGGCCTCAGGGGCTCGCGAGTTCCCGTCACCCGAACGACGCTGCGCAGTCCCGTCCACTGCATGGCCGGATCGAGCCAGGCCAGCGTCGCCGGATCGGCGATCACGCAGCACGTTCGTCGTTCCCGCCGTCCATGCCCCTTCTCGATCGTGGTCTGGGTTGCCTCGGGAGCGGGGCCAAGGCAATCGGCCATCGCAAAGGCGTCGGCTGATTGTCTTTCAGGGCCAGCACGTAGTCCCCGCCGCCCTCCACGATCTGGCGCGCGATGGCCTTCTGGCAGCCCATGGCATCGATGGTCACGATCTGGTCAGTCAGGTCCAGCCGGGCCAGGAGCTGCGACAGGACCACGATCTCGTTCTCCTTGGCATCGACGGCTTCCTGCATCAGGACCAGCCGCTGGCCGCAGGATAGGCACTCACGAGGTGCAGCGGGGCCTGTCCCGTGCCACGATCCCCGGAATGTCGCACGGTCTTCCCGTCCAGCGCGAGGATGTCAGGCACGGGGGGATCGGGCAGGTCCGCCTGCACCCAGCGCCAGAACCCGGCCTCGAACTGGACGGGATCAAGGCAGGCAAAGACCCGGCCAAAGGTGTCGTGAGAGGGAACTCCGTGCCGCAAGCCCAGCCAGTCGGCCAGGATCTCCTCCCGAATCGCCGAATGGGCGGCGATCTCCACCCAGGTGTCCTCTCCGCAGATCACCGCGCAGAGCGCGATCGTGAGGATATCGAGCAGACGGTGGCCACATCGCCGAGGGGTGTAGGCCGTGGAGGAGTGCTCCAGCAGACAGGCGAAGATCGCACGACCATCCTCGGTCTCCGATCAACGCCAAGAAACGAGTCAGATCATACAATCCCACTTCAGTCCTCTCCGGGACCAGGACTGGGGAAGTCCACTCACGACCAACGAGCCAGGGCATGCAACCGCAACAGCTCGTCGTGGTCGTCCGGCGCCAGGGACGCCAGCCAGTCGGTAAGCGATCCCGGCCACGCCTGCCGGCCGAGTGCCAGCCGCTCCAGGATGTCGAGGTCGGCGTCACCGAGCGGGCACAGATCAACCCGTCGACGTTGCCAGTGCGTTTTCTGCCGTTCTTCCATCGCCAGCAGCCGCTTGCCAGCCCGGGTCCTCATACGGCGTCCAGCGGCATACCAACGACGTGCAACAGGTGGATGATTGGCACCAGCCGTCCACAATCCGGGCAGCGTTCCGGTCGGTCCATGTTTCCGTTGTCATCAATCAGCACCAGCCCTGGCCACGCCTGGCAGGTCGGGCATCCTGCCTCGTCTCTTGCACTGGCCGTGTCTTCCAGGATCGCGATCCGGATGGCAGTCCTTCGGTTCATGCGATCGCCTCCTCGATGGCCGCCAGGTCCCGTTTCAGTTCCTCGACCGAGCAGCCCGCCTCGTCCGCCACGAACCGCAGCTGCGCCTCGCGGGTCGAGATCCCGTGATGCCGGAACCGACGGGCAAGGCCCTCCGCCTCCGCCAGCAGTTCTGTCTCGTCGATCCCGAGAATGCGAGCGACCCGCGCCACCTCGGCTCGGATCGCGGGCGACGGGCGGCCTTCGATCGCGGCCAGCCGGGTGCGCAGGGTCGATTGGCTCATCGCCTGGTCTCCTCGGTGCTGGCCGCAGCCTCCAGTGCCGCCAGCCGTTCCTCGATCGTGGCCAGTTCCCGCACCTGCAAGAGGCGGTTCAGGGTGATGTCCGCCGCCCGTACCCGTGCCCCCAGCGGGGCTTCCCGGTCCGCCATCGCTCCCGCCAGCGTGCCCACCGCCGCCCGCGAGAGCCGGATCAGCACCCGCGAGACCTCGTCCAGCGCCCGTGCCTCCGCCTCCCGTGCCGCCGCCGCAAAGCCAGGTTGCTTCATCCAGCGGTAGACTGTGTCCCGGCTCACCCCCGCCGCCGTCGCGGCGTGGGAGACCTCCCCGGTGTGGAGCAAGGCCTCCAGCGCCTTGCGTTGCTTGCCCGAAAGTGTCTGATCCTCCGACATCTGCCTACATCCTTCCTATTTCACCCAGCCTGCCTGGTCAGAGGTTACGTTGATCTGGTCAGGGGTTACGGATCCGGTCGAGCATGGCCGCACGCAGGTGGCTGGCGATGGCGTGCATGAAGAGCGGTGGCACACTGTTGCCGATCCGGCCCCACTGCTCCCCGTAGGTGCCGGTGAAGCGGAAGGCGGGCGGATACGCCCCGATCGTGGCCGCCTCCCGGATGGAGAGCGGCCGTCGTTCGGAGGGATGGACGAGGGTGGCGAAGCCGGTCCCCTTCTGGGTTCGCATCAGGGTCGGGCAGGGCCGGTCCAGGTCCGGTTTCACGCAGGACGAATAGCCCTTGCCGATCACGTGCATCGCACTCTGCCCGGGTCGCACGTGCGGCCAGAGCAGGCCGTAGGTGTCGGTCAATTCGGGAGCCTTGGCATCACCAGGTTGCGCCCCGATCCGGGAGGCGGCGGCGAGGGCGGTGTGCAGTGGGACGGGCCAACTCGCTGCAGCCGGATGCGGGGGATCGATCCCGAGGTCGGCGCGCACGCCGATCACGATCAGGCGAGACCGGTGCTGGGGCACCCCGAAATACATCGTGTTCAGCACCCGCGCCGAGACCCGGTAGCCGGCATCCTTCAGGGCGGTCAGGCATTCGGCGAAGACGAGCCGCATCCTGCCCCGGACCATGCCGGCGACGTTCTCCATCACGAAGACCTTCGGTTGGAGAGCGGCCAGCAATCGGACGTATTCCCGGAAGAGCGTATTGCGGCTGTCACTGAGCTGCCGGCGACCGGCCATGCTGAATCCCTGGCAGGGCGGCGATCCGTCGAGGACATCCAGCTCGCCGGGGGCCAGTCCTGCTGCCTCGAGGATCGCATCAGCAGTGAGCTTGGTGATGTCGCCCTCCCAGGTGGGGACGTGGGGCAGGTTCTGGCGGAAGGTCGCCATCGCAACCGGATCGTGGTCGGTGGCGAAGGTCTCCCGGAAGCCGGCCATCAGGTAGCCGACGGAGGAACCACCGCCCCCCGCGAAGAGGCTGGCCACGGTCGGGGCGTCCGGTTGGCGTGGGGCCATCGCCGCCTCCCAGCGAGTCTCGAGGGTGCGGATGAGGTCAGCGGGGGAAGGTGTGACCACACTGGGGACACGTGACATGGGCCACCTCCTCGGCTGCGGATTCGTCGTATTCGGGGAACGTGATGTCCGGGGCATCAGCGAGGAGACTGGCGAGGTCGTCGTCGGAGAAGATGCCGGCGAGGTCGATCTCCGCGGCGAGGGATCGCAGGACATTGCGGTCCCAGGTCGCCAGTTCGGCGGCGCGGTTGTCGAAGAGGGCGAGGCGGCGCTTCTGCTCCGGGGAAAGGTTGCGGCGCCGCACGGCGATCAGGGTATCGCCCTCGGCCTCGACGACTTGGACCTGGGTGAGGCCGGCGGTTCGAGCGGCTTCGACGGTGGCATTTCCGGCCAGGACGATATCATCCTCATCGATCACGATCGAGCGGGCGGCGCCGACCTCGCGCAGGCTGTCGGCGATCAGGGCGAGGTTCTCGTCGGAGTGGGAGCGGGCGTTGCGGGGATCAGGCTGCAGGGCATCGAGTCGGGTATCGGTCATCATGGGGAGGTCCTCCGAAAAAGCGAAAGGGCCGCCGGCCGAGCAGCGATGTGCTCGAATCCGGCGGCCCATGTGTCCGCGACTTGATTGTTGACGCCAGTATACCGCACCGTGTCAGATCAGCCGCCTGCTTCGGTGGGAAACGACCCCTGAGCCCTGGTGACGATGACGAGGCGATGCCTGACGGTGGGCATCGTCACCCGCACATTCCACCACGCCGGGCACCACCCCGTCGGTGACGATGGTGACGATCATTTTCTCATCGAGCAAGAACGACGACGGCCTCGATCTCGATCTCCAAGGCCAGGTGCGTGAATGAAGAAATTCGCCGGGATCGTCACCATCGTCACCACCGACATTTTCCTCGCCGTATGAGGAAGACGAGGTGACGATCGACATCGTCACGATGCGTCGGCGGACCGCCACCTGGCCGCCCAATCATCGATCGGATCTACCATCCGGACCGGAACCCCCCTTCACCACCGGGGCCGATTTAACGGTGACGCAGGCCTTCGCCGTCCCGCACAGCTACCCATCGTCCCCGCGCATCACCGCCAGTCCGCGAAAGAGTCGCACCGTCCCGCAGACCGGACAGGTGATCTCGGCCCGCTGCGTGTCGAGATAGACCGCAAACCGGCGGACTCCGGAATCCAGCACCAGGCTATGGCCATCGTGCACCAATCGGCCGAGGTGTGCCCCAGACGGGGCCAGACAGGCGGGATTCCGGCAACGCCAGTGATGACGGCTCATAGGGCTACCCCTCCTGAGGCAGCGTCGCGATCCCCACACGCCGGACACCGGTTGTCGTCAGGCCCGACCACGAGTCCGCAGTCAGGGCACGCGCGGTCGGCTCCGCCATTGACCGGCACCAGGGAAGACCGCTGCCGCGTCTGACGAACTGGCGTATCAATCCGAGTCAGCACGATACGCCGATGGCCTTGACCTCCGCGTTGCTTGCGCAGCTCGATCCCCACCGCGCGCAGGTTTGGCACCAGTCGCTGGATGAGCGCCGAGAGATGGTTGGGCTGCTGCGGCCATCCTGCACCCGTCGCCACGGATGAGGATGCCCGGGCTGCCAGCAGGGCCAGCAAGTCGCTCGCACTCCCCTCCCAGCGATCCCGCTCCTTCATCAGTTGGAGCAAGGCCGGGCCAACCGGACTCGCCTCGATCGCCTGCTGGTCCCCGACATACCGATTCGCCAGATAACAATCCACGAACAACCCGGGTTCCCACCCCAGACCAGAAGCGCATGCCTCCACCCAGATGGCAAAATCGGCCATCCGCGGCGTCTCCACCAATTCAATCTGCGGGAGGCGCTTCAACCCGATCACCGCGGCATTCAGCAACGCGCCCAGGATGCGCGGATGGGCCGCCACGATGGCCTCCCGCACCGCCCGGTCCGTTCGCCGGGATGCAGCGGGAATCGGGGGAAGCGTGACCGTGATCGTCCGGTCCAGCAGGTCGCTGGCCGTCACGATCTCATTGATCCCCGTCAGCAGCACCGGACGCTTGGCCGTCAGCAGCACCTCGTCGGTATCGGTGTAAAGCTCCCGCTTCGAGAGGCCCCCACCCGTCGCGAGCCGGCAGAACGCATCGCTCAGCCAGAGGGGCAACCGGGACAGGTTGTCATAGCACAGCACCGCACTGCTCCTGGCCGCGATCAGGAGATCATCCTCCCGTTGTGGCGTTCCCCTGAGCGGCACCTCATTCGGATCGATCAGCGACCGCAGCAACGCCGCAGCCGACGACTTGGCACTGCCCTGTTCGCCAAGGATCTGCAGCACAGGGCGGGCACCCTGTGGATAGAGCATGCCCAGCACCCATCCCATCAGAAGGATGAAGTCTTGGTCGTCGGCGACATTGAGCAGCGATCGCGCCGCCTGGATGGACCCGGCCGGATCGGGATGCGGAAGAGCCTGCAATCCCGGGGGTCGTTGGAACCGGACCGACACCGTTGCGAGGGGGACAACCGACCACCCAGCAGCCGTGATGGCGACGACCTCCCGCGCCTCGTTGCCAAGATCGAGGTAGATCGCATCCTCATGGACCGCGACCCTGGTCGCCACCGGAATGACCGGACCACGAAAGAGCGCATCCCCTTCGAGCACGGCCCGCGCATCCTTGATCGCCTGTTCACCCGGGACTGCCCCTGTGACGTCGAAATAGCCCTGCGAGAGCCGGTGCCGGAACCGCTCACTCCGGATCGGCCAGACTTCGAGATGGCCATCAACCGGGATGTCGCAGAATGCATTGCCATCCGGATCGCGAAACGGCGCATACCCTGCCTCACGGGCAAGCCGGAGGATCGTCGTCGCCTGGGAGTCCGGCTTCGCCGTGGACGCTGTGACGGGCCGGCCGGGCGACGGGGCCTCCGGTGTCTTGGGTTCGCGCCCAATCCATCGCCGCACCTGCTGCACCAAGCGTGGGTCGAGGATCAATGCGAGGCGCGTCCAGCCAGTCGCATGCCGCTCGGCATCAAGGGTCGCCGCGGTTGAGACAACCACCCGTATCCGATCGTCGACCTCCGGATCACCGGCGACCGACGTCACCGCCGCCAGAAATCGCTGCGTCTCGGCAACGCTCCACCCGTCACGGATGAGGCCGCCCGCCAGCGCCATTGATGCCGCGTGCCGCTGGCCCTCGGACGGCCACGCTCGCGCGATCGCCGCCCCTGCCGCGACCCGATGCACCGCATCCAGCAGGGACGAGGTCTCAATCACCATCGGCTCCCCCGCGTCCTCCCATCGAAGCTGCTCCCCATTGGGGTGACGAGAGGGCGGGATCAGTGTCTGGGCGCCGGTTGTCCGGAATTCCACCAGCGTCGCCCGTCCCTGGCGCGATGCGCCAATCGGATCCTGCAACCGCACCGTCTTCCCGCCGCTCGCCCGATAGAACCAGTGGCTCCCCGGGGAGGAGGCCCGACCGCTCCGCAATCCGGTCGCCGGCAACAGCATCGGCGCAAGCCGCCTCGCCTCATCACAATCGAGGTCAACATCGACCAGATCGCCCGACGGTTCACCGAGCAACACCCCGACATTGGATGGTCGGGCAAAATGCTGGTCCAGCTCGTCCGATTTCAATCGCAGGTGTTGCCAGCCTGCAATCACCGGCCCTTTCTCGCCGGCGGGTATCGGCACGAGACTCCAGCCTCGTGCTTGATACTCCAGCAGGGTCACCATGAGGTCCCCGTCGCAGACGCTCATCGCGCCCCCCCGGCCTTGGCCAAGTCTTTCGGATCCTGGCGATCACCCGGCAACTCGGGGATCTCCAGGAGCCGTTGCCAGAGCTGGTCCCACAGACGCTGCCGGACGGCCAGGGGGAGGACCCCATCGTCCGCCTTCGCAGGCACACGCCTGGCCTCTTGCTTCTCCACCATGGTCTTGCGTCCTCATCGCCAGAACGAATGTCCTGGCGCACTGGAAGCTCACTCCGCTCGCACGATGCCGATCGCGACACCGCGGAGATCGCCGCATAACCATGAGGCGAAACACCACCTGTTTCGATGAGGACCAATGGCGACGGGGGATCAGAACAGACCTTGTCCGGATTTGGACACAGCCTGTCATGCCGCCTGGATAGGCAACTGCACCTGCCAACGGAGCAACGGTTCGGGTGCGTAGGCTATGACGCTAGTCCGGACAAGGGCCTGATCGAGATGGACTCCAAGCGACTGATGAACATCCCGAATCGCGGCGATCCCGCGATCCAGCGACCGCAGGATCGCCACCCGATGCTTCGATCCTGTCGTAGGAAACGTCCGGGCCTTACCGTCCAACCCAGTCGATCCTCTCAGGTAGTCGGTCGCGAAAGCGATCGCCCGGTCGATCTCGGCGATGCGGTCCACCGCACCAACTGCTTCTGCGGCAACGCGATCCTGTCTGAGTTCCTCAAGATTCGCTCGAACGGATCGGATCGTCGCCCGGTCAACCACAGGATCCCGCGGAGCGACCTGTTCGATCGCGAGCCCATCCGGTGTCTGTCGAATCAACGGCGCCGGGGGAATCCCATTTACGGCGAAGGACAATTCCTCCGGCGTAAAGAATCGGCCGGGTTCGCGCAGCAGAACCGCGATCCGGGTCAGGTTCACACTCGGTTGCGCGAAGGCTTCTTTCCCAGCATAGGTGAGCTTCCAGCCGGCACCGGTCCAGACGCACCCAGGTCGCTCTGGCAGATCGGGTGCCGGCTGACCTTCACCCAGCCCGATCCTCCTGCCATGCGAAGGCCCGTCCAGAATGACCAGATCCGGCTGCGAGACGAAGCGTACCGTCGTCTCCGGCCCTCGCCGTCCCCGCTGCTCGCCAACCAGATGGCCCAGCAGAGATCCGGCCGGGATCGTCCCCGCCACGACCTCGGCCACGTGTTGCCGCAGCGTTTCCTCCAGGACATCCATCACCGTCGTAGCGTGCCGCTGCATCATGTCAACAGCCGTCTGAATGGTTGCTACGCCGCTCCCATCGCCCGGAACCACCACATCAAGCAGCTGAGGATAGTCAAGCAGCAATTCATCCACAGTCAGCTGACGAACCGTCCGGGCGAATCGCGCGTAACTGATCGCCGTCATCTGCTGGATGGCGGTGGCCAGCGGCTCGGTGAACACATCCCTGGCGTAGCGTCCTGGCGGATCGTAGGCTGTAAGCCCGGCGGCCGTCACCGCAAAGCGGCGGTCGATACACTGCGAACATCCACCACATTGGGGAGTTGCCGCCGACAGCCGGGAGGTATTGCTGCAGGAATTGGTCTCGGCAATCAGATGCTCGAGATGGGCCTGTTCCAGGATGTGCAGCGTCTCGCGCCGGGTGGTCCATTGCAGCGGGTTCGCGATCGCCACCGGATGGCTCACGACCAGATCGATGACCTGTTGCAGGTTGGCGATCGTCCGGGGATGGGTGGCCCGGCTGGCCATCGCCCCGACCAGCTGGTCGTTGATCGGCAGGTTGAGACTGATCGGGCCGTTGTCGGCGAGATAGACCTTGGGCGCCCCGATCTCCGCGGCCACCGCCGCCGCCAGTGCCGCGAACAGGAACCCGCGCGATCGCTGGGTCTGCTCTTTCGTTCCCTCGCCATGACGCATGAGACGCACGCCGATGAGCGGGATGGGCCAGTGCGGGCGAGCTTGGCGCAACGCTTCCAGCAGCTGGCGCTGGCGATGCTCGTGCCGACTGCTTGGCCAGTGTCCCAGGGCCAGTGGCGCTTCCCCCCGCGTCGCGGCATCGACGAGGACGCACAGGCTGTCCAGGCCGCCGGAGAAGAGCGTGACCACCCCTGTCCCCGCAAACGGTTGCAGGTCGAGGTAGTGCGCTCGGATATCCCCTCCACCTCCATGACGCACGCTGAAGTGGAAGGTCCAGTGGTCGCTGGTCAGGAAATCAAGGGTTGCCGTCAGGGCGTTCCGAACGGCATCCTGATTCCAGAAGGCGGGGTCGTCCACCGCAACGCAAAGGTGCAAACGACGGCGCCATTTCTCCGCGTGGGCATCGATCAGACTCCCCCGTCCGATGGCGAGATCGGCCCGGTAGACAAACGCCGCCAGCCGGACAAAGTCGGCGTGCCGGCCTCGCACCTCTTGCAACACCAACCGGTAGAGCGGCTCGATTTCGATTGCGAGGTCGCTTTCCGTCCCGTGACTCCAGATTTCCCGGATGTCCGAAGCCTGCTCCAGGTCCTCGGACAAGACCGCTGGCGCCCCATCACAGCGGAAGACGACCGAAGTCGGGGTGAAGGCATCCGCACTCACGCCACCGCCTCCATCCGCAATGCCCCGTCCAGCTTCCGGAGGGCGTGGGCCGCGAATGCCTGCGCCTGGTCACGGGAGATCATGCCTTGCTCGAGATAAGCGTGTTTCGACAGCCAGTCGGCCGCAAACGTCTCCACGATGCGAGCCGACTGGCGCGAATACCGGTCCAGGTCGACCAGAAACGCCCGGGTTGTCTCAATCGTCGAAAAGCCACTCTCGGCCCCGATGTGAAACGGGAGTTCCTTGTCCACATAGAACCGAAGCGTCCGCGCCAGCACATCGCCGAAGAATCGCGCAGTCAGGTCGCCAAATGCCCGATTGGTCGTCTGCCGGCGAACGACCTCCCCGAGGTCCTCCACCGTGCTGTCCAGCAAC
The DNA here is from genome assembly GCA_049840815.1 of Thermomicrobiales bacterium. Classification (GTDB taxonomy): domain Bacteria; phylum Chloroflexota; class Chloroflexia; order Thermomicrobiales; family UBA6265; genus JASGDN01. The sequence continues at coordinate 64,749 of JASGJI010000014.1, forward strand.
GTCCTTTGCTGGGAGACGATCGTTTCCAACAACGTGCGCTTGACCGCCGTCGCGGCAATCTCGCCAAACGGACCGGACGCCGGGTGCCGGTTGACCTCAGCCATAACCAGGGTATTCACCTGACCGATCAGGCTGAATGCCGTCTCGCCCGGAACGATGGCAAGGCCCAAGTGACGCGCTTGCTCCTGGAAATCGTCCGCTCTCGCGGCCGTGGCCAGCCGGGAAAGAAGCCAGATGCAATAGCCCAGGACTGGATCGTCCCGCATCCCGGAAAGCCGGACCTGCGCCCCGTCGGCGGTGGACAGGGCCACGGCATGCACATCGACCGCTGCCAGATCGAGTTGCGCGATCAGGGCCTGCCACGATGGCGATGTCCCCAGGCGCCCCAGACGGATATGTCCCATATCCTCATCTCCGGAATAAGAACTTGTGTTCTATTTCCAGATAATACGGGCTTGACCCTAGCCCGTCAAATTCCCCATCGCCATCGGAGAGTCGGGAGTGCGCTCCTCACCGCACAGAACATATGAGCCACCCAACTCCTTACAATGTGTAAGAACACTGAAAGGAACGCCCATGTCTCAGGTCGTGACGGCCCCCCGGGTCGTGATCTACACCCGGGTAAGTTCAGCGAATCAGGAAGAGAATTCCAGTCTCGACACCCAGCTCGGTCGCTGTCGTCAGTTTGCCGACGATCACGGTTGGCAGGTCGTGGCAACCTATCGCGAGGTCCATTCCGGTGCCGAACTCTTTGAGCGTCCCCAGCTTGCCCGGTTGCGTGAGGCCTTGCGTGCGCATTCGGCGGATATCGTCCTCGCCTACGCCCTGGACCGGATCAGCCGGAGTCAGGCGCACCTCGGCTTCCTGATCAGTGAATGGGATCACCTTGGCATCTCTCTGCAACTGGTGACCGAGCAACTCGCCGATACGCCGGAGGGGCGATTGCTGCAGAGCGTGCGGGGATTTGTCGCCGAGATGGAACGCATGAAAATCCGCGAGCGGACTCAGCGAGGCATTCAGGCACGGATCGAGAGTGGCAAGCCACTGCCTGGGCAAAAAGCCCTACGGCTATACGTGGCGCGATACCCAGCGCTCCGGCTATGTGACCAACCCGGATGAGGCTCCCGTGGTCAGGCAGATCTACGATTCCATCCTGGCCGGGGGCACGCTTCGGGCAACCGCAAAGCAACTCACCGAAGCGGGTATCCCCACGCCGACCCGTCGCGGTGCGCGGTGGGAACCAACCACACTACACACAATCCTGAAGAACCCTGTCTATACTGGCCACCCGGTCGCCTTCCGAACCACGGTCAATACGCATCAGGGACGCAAATCCGTACACTACAAACCCGCAGAGGAATGGATTGCGCTTCCTGACGATGTCGCGCCGCCTATCGTGACTTCTGAAGAGTTCGTTTGGGTTCAGGAGCGGCTCGCAGCCAACCGCGCGACGGCATCCCGCAACAATGCCAATCCTGAAGCAACCCTGCTACGGTGCGGAATCGGTCGTTGTGGTTACTGCGGAGCCCCGCTGCAGATCACGAGGCGTAAAGGCGGCCCGCATATGTACCGGTGCGGACCCGTGGCGCGGGAACGGGGCGGTTGTCCATCGTTCGGCATGCTGGCCAATCTCCTCGACCCACTCGTCTGGAACATGGTTCAGGATATCCTGCTGGATCCCGAGATCATCCGGAGAGAAGTCCTTCGACGCCAGGAACGGGATCCGGTCGGTCCCGATCTTACCGCCTTGGAGCGCCGACTCCGCGATATCGACAAGCGGCAGCAGAAACTGGCACGCCTGATCTCAACGCTTGACGACGAAGACGCCGAAGCACCCCTGGTAGCAGAACTCCGGCAGCTCGGGGCGGAATCACGGAAGCTGCGCGCAGACCAGACGCGACTCCAAACCACCGCCAACGCGTGGCAAGCAGAAACGACGACCCTTGACACCATCGTTGACTGGTGTACCCGGGTCTCGACCAACCTCGCGGCACTGAGCTATCAGGAGCAACGCCTGGTTCTGGAAGCGCTGGGTGTCACGGTCAAGCTCTACAAGATGGATCACGAGCCCCGGTGGGAGGTCACCATCGCTCCCTTACCCATTTCGGCATCGGACACCGATCCTTTTGTGTTCAGTTCTCCTCGGAGAACTTGTGGGCAATCGCCTTCGCCCGGCTCGCGATCACCTCCGCTTCCAGATCGTTCGCATCGGCGTAGGTCGCCTGCAGGAAGTTGTCCACGTCGGCATCGCCGCCAAGGATCTTCAGTTCCGCCGTGTGACTCGTATAGGTCGGCGTCGCCTCCGTCCAGGCGTCTCCCGGCTGGTAGAAACTCACCGTCGGCATGGTCGCCTCGCGGGTGTACCGGACCGCCGTCCCCGTCACCTCCATGAACGGCAGGTACTGGAGGATGGCGGATTCCTTCACGATCGTTTCGACCACCCCCCGCACGAGAAGATCATTGGAGAGCTTGGCGGCTTCGGTCTTGGTCAGGGCCATGAGGATGCTCCTTGGAAACGATACCGCCCGGTCCCCTTCGTTCGGGAACCAGGCAGTCAACCGATGACGACCACATGCTCGCTATCGCGTCCCGCCGGAAGCGGGTACCGCGCGCAACCCACGCCGAATCTTTTCCGATGCCGGCAACCGATCGGGGTCGACCGGCAGCGGTGCACCACCACCGCCCGGAATCACCGGCACCACGGGCATCGGAGCGCTCCCCGACGCGGCGATCCGCTCGGCCACCGCCGCATAGGCCGCCCGCGCATCATCCACACTCGCCAACAACTCGGCGACAGTCGTCCCGGCCACCAGATCCGGCACCACATCGGGGTAGGCCGCCAGAATCAACTCCCGCACTGCGGGAAGCTGTCCATCACCGGCCGCCTCCACGGCGGCGAGGTCGGGCGCAGACGGGGCGTCCGCATCAACGGGATCAAGGATCGGAGGGGAATCGTCAGGCATCATGCGGGAATCTCCTCGGAATGCATGCGAGTACGTCACCGGCCCACTTACCGGACCGGCACACCAGACAAGAACACATGTTCTTATCTGATTACTTCTACGTACGCATCGAAGGAGGGAAAACGCGCCACATGGACCGATATTGACCGCATTCCGGTCCCGAACGCACCGCTACCCCGCTGGCGCGCTCGCCACGAAGGCATGAATCCCGCCATCCGCCATCAGCGAGATGAAGAGTTTCCCGTCGCGAAAGACGTACGTCCGCATCGCCCCCAACGTCAGCCGTGCTCCATGCATGCAGGCGTCGTTGTTCTCAGGCAACGCACTCGTGTCGATCAGCAACCCGTGCGCACCATCCAGCGTGTAGGGTGCCGTCACCGTGCCGCAAGGGACCATCAGGGTCACGATGCCGTCGGCGCCAAAGACCATCGTGGTCGGAGCATCGGCCTCCGGATGCATCGTCACGCCGTCCCCGCCCTGGAATCCGGTCCAGCGCCACGTCGTGCCAGTGAGCTCCTGCGCCAGCCGGATCTCCCCGCCATCCATCAGCGTCAATACCAGCCCGCCCTCGTCATCGAACGCCCACGATGTCGACAGGTTGAGCAGGTTCACGAACCGCTCCGGCAACGACCGCCGCTCGCAGGTGCTCCCCGCATCCACGACGACGTTCGGCACCACCGCGCCACCCGCCTTCAGCGCGATTGTGCCCGTCGCTGTCGCGCAGTCCGTCGTCACCGTCACCGCATCCCCCTCGCCGAAGACGAACGAGAATGCCGCCGGATCGTCTGGCACGGTCGCGTCGTTCCCCGCCGTCTGGAGGCTCGCCAACCGCCAAGCGGTGAACGCCAGCACCGGCGTATCCCCTGCATCCGGCGATGGCGTCTCCGCCCCCACCCCCGGCGCATACAGCGAGATGCCAGGCACCATGGTGACCATCAGGATCACGACGATATGAAAAACTCGACCGTGGAGGGACCGACCCCGTGATAGGCCGTCCGGTACGCGGCGGCTGTAGGCATCCATGAGCACTGGCTCCTCGCGTGAACGATGGCGTGAACGATGAATGGCGGAAGGTATGCCCTCAGTCTACCGGATGTCCGGACACCCCATGCGAAGCGAGCTCCCGGAAACGTGTTCCCAATACCGTGAACCTTTCAGCCGCCTTCGGCGTTACGCATGGTGGGACACATTCCGGGTTCGGTCCGCCGGCCCCACCAACGTGAACGCCCGATTTCGCCATGAGTCACCAAGGACATCCACCATGCCCTTCTTCACCTTCCGGGCAGAGGCGCTGACCGTCGTACGCCGCTGCGGCATCGCCTTCCTCCTGCTCGCCACCCTCATCACCCAGAACCCCGGCCTCGCCACCGCCTTCGCGCGGGATGCCGCGTCCGAGTTGCCGCCCGCCTATCCGGAGCCGGCCGAAACGCCGGAACTCCGCGAGACCAAATGCCTCTACGCCAAGGCCGATATTCCCGACAGCATGAAGGATTTCGATCTCACCTGCGGCTATGTCACCGTCCCCCAGGATCACAACGATCCGGATGACAAGGACACCATCGACCTCTATGTCGTCGTCATCCCCGCCACCGGCAAGAACCCCTCCGACAGCCCCCTCTTCGTGCTCGCCGGGGGGCCTGGCCAGGGCGCGACCGAGGGGCTCTGGGCTTACGATAGCGACTACGGCGACGAGACCTTCCCCTCCTTCAGCGACTTCCTCATCGACCACGATGTTGTCCTCTTCGACCAGCGCGGCACCGGCAAGACCCTCCCCGAAGTGATCTGCCCCGCCGATCGCGTCCCCACCGGCGATGAGCCGGCCGAGAGCGACACGACCGACCCGAACGCCAACCCCTACCTCACCTGCGCCGACGATCTTGCCGCCGAGGGCATCGACCTCTCCACTTATACCAACCGCCAGAGCGCAGCCGACATCGACGCCGTCCGCCAGGCCCTCGGCGCCGGACGCATCGACATCCTCGGGACCTCCTACGGCACCTGGCTCGCCCTCGAAACCATGCGCTACTACCCCGGAATCGTCCGGAGTGCCGTGCTCAGCTCTCCCGCACCCCCGGAAACCCAACTCTTCGATAGCGCTGCTATCGGTCACCAGAACGCGCTGGATGCCGTCTTCGAGGCCTGCGCCGACGATCCGGACTGCGACGCAGCCAATCCGAACCTTGCGGATACCTACGCGCAGGTCGTGGCCGACCTCAACGCCGAGCCCATGCTCGTCACCTACGAGGACCCGGACACCGGCGAGAAACGGACCGAGTACGCGAACGGCGAAATCTTCGCCAGCCTCGTCTACCAGCTCGTCTTCTTCAGCATCTACATCCCCTATGCGCCTCCCCTCATCACCTCGGTGGCGGCGGGCGACAGCGAGCTCTTCGGCGCCCTCGTCCCGCTCCTCCTCACGTCCAGCGATGGCATGAGCGTGCCCCTGCACTATGCGGTGATGTGCCAGGACGAGATCCCGTACATCGATGAAGACGAAGTCATGAAGAACATCGAGGATGCCGATGTCAGCCAGGCGGTTATTGACGACGAACTGGCGGCCATGGAGTCCTACACCGAGATCTGCGGTGCCTGGGATCTGCCCCCGTCCGGCGAGATCTCCAACGAACCGGTCGTCAGCAATATTCCCACCCTGATCGTCACCGGCCGCTTCGATCCCATCACTCCTACCTTCGACGGCGAACTCCTGCTGGACAACCTCTCGAACGCGGTCCTGGTGGAAAGCCCGGTTGCCTCCCATAGCCCGCTCCAGATGAGCGGCCAGTGCGGCGTCGACATCGCGCTCGCCTTCCTGGAAGCCCCGCGCAAGGAGCTGGATACCTCCTGCCTGGATGATCTGACACTCGATCTCTCGCCAGAGCGCGCGTCGAACGACGACGGCAACTAAGGGAGACTGGCAACAGGGCGAGACTCCCGCCCTGAACGATGGAGGCTTCACCGGAGATGCGGCCTATTGCCGGTCGCTCTAACACGAAGCGGGGGAGGCGTTCGATACGAACGCCTCCCCCGCTATCCATTCCATCGCGCCGGCTCGTTACAACCCGCCGGACTCCCCCTCCTCGACAGGTGTGGCCCCGATCCCATACAGAAAGACATCAACCGATTCCTCGATCGCCGTCTCCGGATCCCAATGCAACCCTTCCAGCGCCCGTGCCTGCCGCCAATGACTGCATTCCTCCATGCACGCCATCATCAGCCGGAACATCACCCGCGCCGCCACCGCTGGACTCACGCGCGTCATCGCTCCCCGGTCGAATGCCTCCTGCAATACCGGCAGGAAGATCACCGAGATCTCGGACGACCCAAGGAGCTCCTGAACCAGGTCCACCGCCTCATCCGGTTTCAGCACCAGTTTGAGATCGGTCAGCCACGTCGAAAGATCGTCACTCGTGGCATTCACCACCACCGCCAGCGCTGCCACCAACCGGTCTCGCAACGGAACATCCCGCGCCAGTTCCGCATTCAGCGCATCACGCACACGTCCCAGCACCTGCTTGGAAACTGCCAGAAACAGCGCTTCCTTGCTCGGGAAGTAGTAGTACGGCGCGCCCTTCGTCATGCCCGCCTCGTTGGCGATCGCCTGCATCGAAACGTTCGCGTACCCATGCTCCAGGAACAGGCGCCTCGCCGCAGAGAGCAACAGGTCCGCGCCACTCAGCGCCTGATCGTCATCCCGCTTTCCTGTCGTCGCTACCACTGCCACTGCGACCGCCTTCCGCACTGAACCCGCCAACCGTGCACCCCCGGCTTCCCGCGGCGCACCGCACATCGTGTTGACAATCATCCACGACACATTCAACCACATAATTCCGCCGCATACCCCAATCGGCTTCGGACGCCACTCCTCCGGCCGCCCTCTTGCGATTCACTGAGTGACCGTTTAGTATGTGCCCAGTGTAGCGCGATGGAACGGCCTTCGTCCATCCGCGCCCAATGATGTTTCCCCACGAAAGGATCACTCGCATGGCATCGTCCGTTCCCTCATCCGGGCAGTCCGCCCGCCAGCGCCCGCTCCGGCGCTGGGCAGGATTCGCCGCCCATCACCCCTGGAGGGTCATCGGCGCCTGGGTGGTGCTTGTCGCCATCCTCGCCACCTTGGCGACCACCATGGGCGGCACCCTGGCCGACAAGTTCTCCGTCCCGAACACCGAATCGCAACAGGCCATCGACACCCTCAATGCCCAGTTCCCGCAGGCTGCCGGGGACAGCGCGCAAGTCGTCTTCAAGAGCGACACCGCCATCACCGATCCTGCCATCAAGACCCGCATCGATACGTTCCTGTCCACCGCGAAGACGCTCCCCGACGTGGTCGCCGTCCAGTCCCCGTTCGATACCGGCACCATCTCGCAGGATGGCCGCATCGCCTACGTCACCATCCAGTACGACAAGCCCGGCGTCGAACTCCCGGCATCCAGCGTCGATGCCCTGAAGGACCTGGTCGTCACAACCGGCGGCAACGGCCTCCAGACCGAGGTCGGGGGCCAGGTCATCTCGCAGATCCCGGAAACCGGAGCATCGGAGATTGTCGGCATCGCCGCTGCCATCATCATCCTGCTCATCATGTTCGGCTCGATCATCGCTATGGGCCTGCCCATCGTCACGGCAGCCACAGGCGTCGGGATCTCGATCCTCATCGTCACCATTCTCGCGGCCTTCCTCGACTTCTCCACCATCACCACCGCGCTCCTCTCCATGATGGGGCTGGGCGTCGGCATCGACTACGCACTCTTCATCATCACCCGCTTCCGTGAGGAACGGGCCGGTGGCCGCACCATCGAGCAGGCCGTCATCACCGCCACCGATACGGCGGGCCGGGCCGTCCTCTTCGCTGGCACCATCGTCGTCATCGCGCTTCTCGGCCTCTTCGCCATCGGCATCCCCTTCATCGGCTTCCTCGGAGCAGGGGGCGCCATCGCCGTAGCCGTCAGCATGCTCATCGCCGTCGGGTTGATGCCGGCCCTGCTTCGGCTCCTGGGCACCAAGATGGATACCTGGGCGTTCGTCAAGAACACCCACCGTCCGATCGACACCTCCTTCGGCTACAAGCACACCGCCCGCATCCAGAAGGCTCCCGCCCTCTGGCTGGCCGCCGGCCTCGTCATCATCGGCATCCTCGCCTATCCCGCGATCTTCAGCGCCCAGCTCGGCTCGGCCGACGCCGGCACAGGCCCCGCCGATTCCACCACCCGCAAGGCCTACGACCTGATCGCCGAAGGATTCGGACCCGGCGCCAACGGCCCGCTCCTGATCGTGGTCGAGAACAAGGATGGAAGCGCCCTCGACCAGTCTGCGCTCGAATCCCTGGCGAAGACCCTCGCAGCCACGGACGGTGTAGCCTTCGGGTCACCTCCCACCCTGAACGCCACGGGCAACACCGCCATCTTCTCGCTGATTCCCGTTACGGCTCCACAAGACAAGGCGACCGAGCACCTCATCGAGAACCTCCGGAACGACGTGATCCCGCAGGCTGTCGGACAAAGCGACCTGAAGGTCTACGTCGGGGGCGCCACCGCCACGTTCGCGGATCTCGCCAAGGCAACCTCGGGCCGGTTGCCCGTCTACATCGCCCTCGTTGCCGGGCTCAGTGTGCTGATCCTGATGGCGGTCTTCCGATCCGTCCTCATCCCGATCAAGGCCGCCGTCGTCAACCTGATGTCCTTCTTCGCGGGATACGGCGTGATCGTCCTGGTCTTCCAGAAGGGCCTCTGGGGCCTGAACGATCTCATCGGGGTCGACCGCACCGGTCCCATCGAATCCTTCCTGCCAATCTTCATCTTCGGCATCCTCTTCGGGCTCTCCATGGACTACGAGATCTTCCTCGTCAGCCGCGTCCATGAGTCGTGGACCCACCGCCAGGACAACGCCTGGGCGCTCCGACACGGAATCGGCGCATCGGGCCGGGTCGTGCTCGCCGCTGGCGCGATCATGACCAGCGTCTTCCTCGCCTTCGCGCTTGGCGATGCCCGCACCATCAAGGAGATCGGGATCGGCCTCGGCGCCGCCATCCTGATCGATGTCCTCGTCGTCCGGATGATCATTGTCCCCGCGTTCATGTCCCTCGCAGGAAACGCCAACTGGTGGTTCCCAGCCTGGCTCGATCGCATCCTGCCCCGTCTCGATGTCGAGGGCGAAGCCGCCCCCGGCGAGTTCGACGACGAGCCGATCGACGTGGTGGACGTCCCCGCCCCGGCTCACTGATCCCTATCACCACCAAGCGCCGCCGCCCGGACTCCCGTCCAGGCGGCGGCGCTTCCATTCGAACGACCGGGGCTCCGTAGCGGCTCAGCTCGTCTGAGACATCGAGCGAAGCTCGATAATGACCGTGACACTCGGCATGGACCGCTCCGTCTTCAATCGCAGCGCAGCCTCCCTCCCTACACGATCTCCAGCCACGCGTGCCCCGGATGCACCCTCGCCAACGCATCCCGCAACCACTGCCGCGCATCCCGTGACAGATGCGGCAGCACCGCCGCACAATCGTCCCCATCCTTCGGACGGGCCGCCTTCGCCTTGAACAGCAACGCCACCTCCGGCCGCAGATAGGGAATCCCATCCGCCGTCCGCAGGATCAGGTTCGCGTATGGCATCCGGATGGCGGGATCGCGCCGCGCGATCCACGTATCGCCATCGTGCGGCTCGCGCATGACATCCACCCGCCACAGGGCCGCCTCACGCTCCCGTCCCCACGTCTGATGCTGCGCCGCGAACGCCTCCGGGAACGCCGCCATCGGCCACGCCTTCCCGCTCCCCACCGTGAAGAACTCCAGGTCCGGCAGCGCCGCCGCAATCGGCTCGAATCGATCGGCAGGCACCGCGATCTCCAGATCCTCGTGCTCCCGCCGTTGCCCGCCCAGGAAGAGATCGAGCGCCCAGCCTCCCACCACGCACCAGGGCACCGCCACGCCTTCCAGCCGCGCCGCGACCTGCTCAGGTCGCCAGGCATCCCACGCATCCAGATCAGGCACGAACCCGCTGGTTTCCCATTCGCTCATCGCCCCATCCTCCCATTCACGTCACATCGAACGCGAAGCATGCCACACGATGATCCATCACCCTCTTGCCAGGAGATCTCATCGCCCCTATCATTCAAATCATGTTGAATGTTCATGACACGATGAACGAGAGATCAGAATGACCACCCCGCCCCCCAGCACGTTCCATGTCATCAATGATCCGGAGACGCTCCGCCTCATTGCCGATCCCCTCCGCCTCCGCCTGCTCGAACTGATCCGCCAAGAGGCGCGCACCGTCTCCGAACTCGCCGAACTGCTTGATGTTCCCCGCACCCGCCTCTACTACCACATCAAACTCCTCGAATCGCACGACCTGATCGCCGTCGAGGAAACCCGCGTCGTCTCCGGCCTCACCGAAAAGCGCTACCGTGTCACCGCCTACCGGCTCTCCGTCGACAAGTCCCTCATCGGCGCGCCCGAAGCCGGCAGTGCCCCGCTGGATGTCTTCCTCTCCGTCGTGCTCGACGAGACCGCCGCCGAAATCCGCCGCTCCATCGCCTCCGGCCTGATCGCCCCAGACCGCATGCACGAAGAGGAGCCTCACGCCCGCGGTCTCTTCCTCGGCCGTACCTGGCTCCGCCTTACACCGGAGCGCCTCGCCGAGTTCCGCGACCGCTACGTCGCGCTCTATGAGGAGTTCGCCGCCGACGCCACCCGCGACGCGCTCACTCCCTCCGGGTCCGAATCGCTCTACGAATGGCTGGGAGGCTTCTTTCCCATCGTTCCGCCATCCTCACCCCACGCCCGCGGTCAGGACCACGAAGGAGATGCGTCCGAATGACACCCCCAACCACACCACCGGTGCCCCGTTCGCAACGCCGCCCGCTGGGTTTCCTGCTCGTCGCTACCATCATCTCCCTGCTCGGCAGCCAGATCACCGTCATCGCGCTGCCCTGGTTCGTCCTCAGCACCACCGGCAGCGCAGCGAAGGCAGGACTCGTCGGCTTCGCGACGCTCCTGCCAGGCCTTGCAGTCGGACTCTTCGGCGGGGTGTTCGTGGATCAACTCGGGTTCAAGCGCGTCAGCGTTACCGCCGATGTCGTGAGTGGAATCGGGATCGCCGCCATCCCCCTCTGCTACGCTACGATTGGGCTCGCCTTCTGGCAACTGCTCGTCTTCGTCTTCATCGGCTCGCTGCTGGCAGTTCCCGCCCTCACCGCTCGCCGCTCGATGGTGCCGGAGCTCGCCCAGCATGCAGGCATCCCGCTCGACCGGGTGAATGCGCTCTTCGAGTCGTGCCAGCATCTTGCCCTGCTGCTCGGCACCCCCGTCGCCGGGCTCCTCGTGGCGGGACTCGGCGCCCAACGGGTGCTCTGGCTCGATGCCGCCACCTTCGCCTTCTCCGCCATCGCCGTCGGGATCGGCATCCCCGTGTCCCTCTTCACGCGCCGGGCGTTCGCATCACAGGGGTATCTCCAGAACGTGCTCGCCGGCCTCCGCTTCATTCGTCGCGACGAGCTCCTCTGGCCGATGGTGATCGTCCTGGCAAGTTTCAACGCGATCAACGCCTCGATCGTCGGCGTCATGCTTCCGTGGTACGCCAAGCAGCATTTCGGCAGCGCAGCATCGCTCGGGGTGATCCTGGCGGGCGCCGGAGGGGGCGCCTTCCTCGGCGCCACGATGTTTGGCCTCTGGTCCAGCCGCCTTCCTCGCCGTTATCTGTGGATGAGCTCGTTCATGCTTGCCCCATTCGAGTTCTGGGTCTTCACGATCTCCCCATCGATCGCCGTCCTCGTCGCGGTCTTCTTCCTCGTCGGCATTACCACCGGCCCCATCAATCCGCTGATGGTCACCATCCGCCACGAACGCAGCCCGGAAGCCCTGAGAGGCCGTGTCTTCAGCACCTACTCCGCCGTCTCCATGGCGGCGCAGCCACTCGGCATCCTCCTCGCAGGCAGCCTCATCGACCGCATCGGCTTCCTCCCAACCGTCATCGCCTTTGCTGTCTGCTCGCAACTCATCGGCCTGATGACGCTCATCATCCCCGCCTTCCGCCAAATGGACGCGCTCCGGCCCGCCCCATCCGTCATCGCCGAGATCGACCCACCCCTTCCTGCGCAGGTCTAGCCGCCCACCATCGACGCACCGGAGTCCTCACAACGCGATACCACCACCGGATTCCTTCCTCTATACTCTCCATGCAACCACTCGGAACGGGAGCTCGGGCATCGCGCCGGGCTGAGAGGGTGATCGCACGCATCACCGACCGTCGAACCTGATCGGGGCAATGCCCGCGCAGGAATCGGAGGATCATCTCCCCATGACCCAGTCGCACCGCCATACCCTGTCGTCCACCATCCGCGAGGATGGCATCTCTCGTCGCGCCTTCGCGGCCTCCACCGTCGCCGCGGCTGGCCTCCTGCTCGGCGGGCGCTTCGTGACCCCGGCATCCACCCGTGCCGCTGCACAGGACGCCACCAAGGTCTCGCTCGCCCTCGACTGGTACCCCACCTCCCAGCATGCCGGCATCTTCGTCGCCCAGGCCAAGGGCTACTTCACCGAAGCCGGGCTGGACGTCAACATCTACACCCCCGCCGACCCCACCACCGTCCTCCAGACAGTCGGCGCTGGCCGCGACACCTTCGGCATCTCCTACCAGACCGATGTCCTCTTCGCCCGCGCCGAGCAGGTGCCCGTCGTCTCCGTTGCCGCGCTCGTGCAGCACCCGCTGAACAGCCTGATGTTCAAGCAATCGGCGAACATCTCCCGACCCGCCGATCTCAAGGGCAAGAGCGTCGGCATCGCTGGCCTCCCCAGCGACGACGCCTTCCTCGGTACCATGCTCAAGACCGACGGCCTCACCCTGGACGATGTCAGCATCGTCAACGTCGGCTACGACCTCCTGCCCGCCCTGCTTTCCGGTCGCGTGGACGCGGTCATGGGCGCTTACTGGACGCACGAATCGATCGTCGCCGAACAGCAAGGCACCCCAGTCGGCTATCTCCGCGTTGAGGAATGGGGCGTCCCCGACTACTACGAGCTCGTCGTCGTCACCGGCGAGGACTATGCGAACGATCACGCCGACACCGTCTCCGCCCTGCTCGGGGCCATCCAGAAGGGGTACGACGACGCCATCACCGATCCGGACGGCGCGATCGCGATCCTGAAGGCCGCCAGCGAAGATGTCGTTGAGGAGGTCGAACGCAAGGGCATCGACCTCCTCATCCCGCTCTGGACCGACAACGGCGCGGTGCCCTTCGGCACGCAGACGGAGGATCGCTGGCAGGCTTACGCTGCCTGGCTGAAGGAGCAGGGACTCCTGAAGGACGACGTCGATCCAGCCTCCGCCTTCCGGACCGATCTCCTCCCGGCCGCCTCCGCGACGCCGGTCGCCTCCCCCGCCGGCTAGCCAGCTCGCCTCCAAGCACGCAGAACAGGGCCGGACATCGCGCGATGTCCGGCCTTCTCTCCGCTCGTCTCACTCCTCACTTCTCTCACCTCTCCCCTCTGCTCCTGCCCACACAGCCGGGATCGCACCGCGAAAGGCATGCCGTATGCTGGGTGGCACGGAGTCGCATCCGAGCGGCGGATCGTTGTCGTCGCTCCCATCAGGAAAGGTGAGCATCACCGTGTCCATCGCCAATCTCGAGACCGTCCGCGCGCTGCGCAAGGTCCGCCAGAACCGGGAATACACCGACGAGCCGATCTCGCAGGAAGATCTGCACGAACTCCTGGAAGTCGCCCGTTGGTCCGGCAGCTCGCAGAACACGCAACCGTGGCACTTCGTGGTCATCACCGACAGGGACGCGCTGCGAACCATCGGCGAGCAGCGTCCGAACATCGGCTGGGTGGGAGAATCCCCCCTCGCCATCGCCCTCGTGCTGAACGGCGCAAACCCGCCCAGCGAGTACTACGACGAGGGACGTGTCACCGAGCGCCTCCTGATCGCCGCCCGCGAACTGGGTCTCGGGGCCGGCACCGCCTGGATCGGCGACGAGCCGCAGCAGACACTCGTCAAGGACCTGCTCGGCATCCCGCAGGACCGCATCCTCCGCTCCGTCGTCGTCATCGGCCACCCGAAACCGGGCGCCACCCACAAGCTGGGCCGCAAGACCTCCGGCCGCAAGCCCATGGATGAGGTCGTCTCCTTCGGCACCTTCGGAACCACCGCCGCCGTCGCCGAAGGAAACGCCTCATGACCGATACGTTCAGCCCCGCCGAGGTCTCCCACCTCCTGCGTGGACTGCGCCAGCGACGCACCTTCACCAACGAGCCGATCGCCGACGACGTGCTGCAGGACATCCTGGAAGTCGCCCGCTGGACCGGCAGCGCCAAGAACTCCCAGCCCTGGCACCTGATCGTCGTCCGCGACAAGGCCATGCTGGAACAACTGTCCACCAGCGGGCAGTTCGCGGGCTTCCTGAAAGGTGTCGATGTCGCCATCGTCATCGCCCTGCACGGCTACGCCCGCGTCGCCGAGGTCTACGACGAGGGCCGCCTCAGCGAGCGCATCATGCTGATCGCCGATACCTACGGCCTCGGGAGCGGCACCGGCTGGTTCAGCGACGAAGCAGGCCAGGCGAAGGTCAAGGAGCTGCTGAACATCCCCGGCGAGTGGTTCGTCCACTCCGCCGTCGGCCTCGGTCACGTTCCGGACGGCTACACCTCGCCCACGGGCATCACGCTCGGGCGCCGCGAGCTGAGCGAGATCGTCAGCTACGAGCGCGTGAGCGACTCCGTCCGCAAGGACTGACCGATCCCTGCGGCCTGAACGATGCCACGCATCCGGAGGGTTCCGGATGCGTGGCATCGTTTCCGCGTCTGCGGCATCATAGGCAGGGCATCGCGCCTCGCTGGCACACCTCGCCAATCGTTACCCGATCAGGAGACCGCATTCCCGACGGCCTCCCACCCGAATGGGACACCCGTTGGATCTCGACGTCCTCCAGAAACTCCTCAGCATCATCGTGGTCGATCTCGTGCTCTCCGCGGACAACGCCGTGGTCATCGGCATGGCGGCCAGCCGACTCTCCGCCGAGAACCGGAAGCGCGCCATCATCTGGGGCGGCGCGGGGGCCATCGGTCTCCGCATCATCTTCACTGCCGCCGCTGCGCTGTTGCTCGATGTCCCGCTGTTGCAGGCTATCGGCGGAGTCTTGCTGCTGGTGATCGCCTTCCGCCTCATTACGCCAGAATCCGGACACGACGACCCGCACATCAAGCAGGCGGGATCGCTTGGTGAGGCCATCCGCACGATCATCCTCGCCGATGTCGTGATGAGCCTGGACAACATCATCGCCGTCGGCGGCACCTCGGAAGGCCATCTCGGGCTGATGCTCTTCGGCCTGATCGTCTCGATCTCGCTGATCCTCTTCGGCAGCAACCTCGTCGCGAACATGCTCGACCGCTTCACCTGGCTGCTCATCATCGGCGTCCTCGTGCTGATGCACGCCGCGACCAGCATGTTCCTGCGCGACGACTTCGTGGTGAAGGCACTCGGGGGGTGGGAGGCGCCGGAGTGGGTCTCCCTCGCCGCCGCGCCGATCCTGACCGCGATCATCCTCGGCATCGTCTACCTGCGGAAGGGCGCAGTCATCGGCATCAACGCCGGACCGGGCACCGAAAGCGTCGCCGTCGACACCGGTCACGACAAGCTCGATGCCCACACGCACGACGCCCCGGCCACGCATCCACAGCCATAGCGGCCCCATCCGAATCGAGACACAGGAAGGGCGGCGCGAAGACACTCGCGCCGCCCTTCTCGGTGTGCAGGTCTGCAGGTCAGGTTTGGTGATGCGGATTGGACCGCAGGAGAAACCTACCCCTTCCCGACGCTGCGTCTACGCCTTCGTGCCGATGTGCAGCGCCACCGTCCCGAACCCGAGTCCGATCCAGCGGACATCCTCCAGCCCCGCCTCACGCATGATCCGCGCGAGTTCCGGCGCGGGTGGGAACGCCGCCACCGACTTCGGCAGGTAGGCGTACGCTTCGCGATCGCCGCTCAGCACCCCACCCACCACCGGCACCACATGCTCGAAATAGGCCTGGAACGGCACCTTCAGCACCGGGTTTTGCAACGGGGTCATTTCCAGACACAGAAAGCGCCCACCTGGGCGCAGCACGCGGCTCATCTCCGCGACCGCCGCGCCGTAATCCGGCATGTTCCGCAGGCCGAAGGAAACCGTCGTGGCGTCGAACGTCCCGTCCGCAAACGGCAGCGCCATCGCATCGCCTTCCACGAAGGTCATGCCGTCAGCCTCGGACTTCGCCAGCTTCGCCTTCGCCGCCGATACCATCTCCGGCGAGAAGTCGAGCCCCGTCACCCGCAACGCCCCGGCCTTCCGGATCGCGAACGCGACATCACCGGTCCCCGTCGCCACGTCGAGGACGTGCGCGCTGGTGCGGCCGTCGACGCTTGCCGCCTTCCGCGCCACCAGGTCGCGCCACGGGATGTCCATCCCGAACGTCATGATGTGGTTCATCAGGTCATAGCGCGGCACGATGCGGTCGAACATCGTTCGCACGTTCTCCGGCGCGGCAATCGCGCCCTTCCCCTGCCCGATTGGTGCGTTCGTGGATGTGGATGAGGACGTGGACTCGGACACGGAAGGCTCCCTGGTGGTCGTGGTCATCAATATCCGGGCAAACCCGATCATCGCCCGCAGTAAATGGCGCTTTCGTTCATTCGGAGGGCGGACCCGGCGAGCCACGGGTTCGCCGATCGGCCCCGCATGGCACTCACCGCGACAACATCAGTGCCGCCGAGAGCAACACGCTCACCAGCAGCAACGTCTTGCCCGTGTTCCCGAGCGTCGGGTTCAGCGCCGGACCCTTCCGCGTGGTGATCTGCGTCCACAGACTCCACAACGCCGGCCACGCCCCCAACGTCAGCACCCACGACCAGTTCAACCAGCCCAGCAGCCAGAAGACGATCGGGGACGCCGCCGCGACGATCAGCATTGCCGCGTACTCGATCTGCGTGTTACGCACGCCAATCCGCACGGCAACCGTCCGCTTCCCTGCCTTTGCATCGGTCGGCAGGTCCCGCAGGTTGTTCACGATCAGGATACCCGTCGCCAACGCGCCCATCGGCACGGAGACGGCCAGCGCCAGCGACGTCAGGTGATGCGTCTGCACGAATGCCGTCCCCGCCACCGCAATCGGCCCGAAGAAAAGGAAGACGAAGATCTCGCCCAATCCCAGGTAGCTGATCGGGAACGGCCCGCCCGTATACGCCACCGCGCACACCAGCGCCGCCAGCCCCAGCAACAGGAATGGCCATCCTCCCCGCCAGACGAGGTAGAGCCCGCTCATCACCGCCAACCCGAGCGTGATCCACGTCGCACGGAGCACGTCGTCCGCCGTGATCAGGCCGCTGGCCGTCACCCGCATCGGGCCGGTGCGTTCCGCCGTGTCCGTACCCCGCTTGAAGTCGATGGCGTCGTTCGCGAAATTCGCGGCGATCTGGAGCAACAACGCCGTCAGCAACGCCACCAACGCCGTCGGGAGATGAAATCCCCGTTCGTGAAACGCCACCGCCGATCCGGCGATCACCGGCGCAACCGCCGCGGGAAGCGTCTTCGGACGCGCGGCCAGATACCACAACCGCCAGCGCGGCATGGAAGGCGGAGCAGATTGGGCGACGGAAGGGGCACTCATGGGAACTCGGTTCGGGTGAATGCTGCGATGCGGTCGTACATCCTAAAGACGAATTCGATTTGATGGCCAGTCCCCGTAGCGGGTCAGCTCGTCTGACCCATCCGGCGAAGCCGGATATCTGAGCACGTTTGCCGACACCGATATCGGCCTAGTGGATCGCCGCTACGGCATCGAACTCGGCTCTAAGCGGACTCGCAAAAGTCTTGCGGGGAATCCAACCGCCAAAGTGGCGAGACCTACTAGGAATCGATCCCGCTTGGGAAGTCACAGACCCGCAGGACTTCTGGCGTTCTGCTTAGACAGCGGCGGAGTCGGCCTCCTGCGGCACCGCGCTGCCAGCGATCGCCCCTTCGCGGGCGCGAATGAGGGCGACCATCAGGTCATTGGCCGGTGTGGGAACACCCAGGCGCTGGCCTTCGCTCACCACCGCACCATTGATCGCATCGATTTCCGTCCGCTGCCCGCTTTCGAGGTCCACCAGCATGGACGAGTGGTTCGCACCGGTCGCAGCAGCCACATCCTCGATCGCCGAGGTGACGTCACCCAGGTCGAGGGAGATCCGCTGCGCATTCGCCACCGCCACGACTTCCGCCGCCAGCCGGTTCGCCGCATCCCGCAGTCCCGGATCGCTCGCGATGGAGGCATTCGGCAGCCCGGAGAGCGCCGTCAGCGGATTGATCGCGCAGTTCACCGCCAGCTTGCGCCACACCCAGCGGTGGATGTCCTCGACCGCCACGGTACGCCAGTTCGGCACGTCCAGCAGGCTCGCAAGCGCTCGCACGCGGTCATTCATCGTGGTGCGCCGCCCGATGGCCGTGATGCCGGTACCCGTGTGGATCAGCACGCCCGGTTCCGGCCGGATCGCCGCCTGGGTGGTCACGCCCAGCCAGACGTGCGGACGCACCCCCTTCTCCAGCATGGACGTCCGCAATGCTCCAGCATTGCCTAGCCCATTCTGCAACGTGAGGACAACGCTCTCTCGCGCGAGATAGGGACGCAGGGTCTCGCCAATCTCGGCCGTGGCCCACGCCTTCACCAGCACGATCACGACATCGCTGCCCTTCACATCGGCAGGATTGCTGGTGGTCTCGATAGCGATGGTCTGTTCGTTCCCATCCAGATCGATCAGGCGCAATCCGTTGGCCCGGACCGCATCGAGATGCGCCGACGGTCGCCCGTAGAGCAGCACCCGCTCGATCGTCTCATCGGACGCGCCAGCATTCGCTGCGGAATCCATCGCCTGGGTAAGTCGGGCGGCGACCAGGGAGCCCATCGCTCCCGCGCCGACAATGGTGATACGCACGTGCTCGAACCTCTGCCTCTGCGAACGCGCGACCCCGTCCCCGCAACACCTGCGGCGACCGGTCGCCTTTCCGGCGACGTTGCCCGGATACGCTCCGTCGAATCCACCGCGCCCGTGACCTATGGGTACATCTCGATCATGCTCCCATGCGTGCCACCCGAGCGATGAAGCTGGCGCTATTGTCGCACGCGCCAGCCCCGGCCTGCCCAACCCGAAATTCGGGCATCGAGGGCGGAGCACCTGATGTCCGCAGTCCCCGCCAGAATCCGCTTCTCACGCACGGCGAGGACCGGCGTTCCTCGCCGATGTCGTACAGGTCAACCTCACCCCAGATCGCCGCATTCCAAGGTACCTACCCAGGACAATTCCTCGTTCGGCCCGGATCTCAGAAGCCATGCGTGCATCGTCGACCGCATTCCACCGCACAGCAAGGCCGGGCGAAAGAAGCTCGTCGCTCCCCCGCCCGGCCTCCATCTCCGATGATCTCGGTCCCTACGTCAGCTTCGGCGCGACCTCGGCATCGAACAGGTGCATCGGCTCCAGATCGTAGGCCAGGCCGGGGATGTAGGTGATGATGTAGTTCGCCCCCGCCTCGATCGACTCCTGAAGCCGCTCAGCAATCACGTCGGGCGTCCCCACCACGAACGTCTTCGAGAACTCCTCCCAGGAGACATTGCCCATCGTCTCGCGAAGACGCGCCGTCTGCTGCTCGGCGTCCACACCCGGCGCGACCGGATAGACGTTGTAGCTCGTCGACTTCGTGATCTCCTCGTATGGCCGCCCGACCTTGTCGCAGTGCGCCTGCAGGATTTCCAGCTTCTCGCGCACCACGTCCGGATTCCCGCCACCGACGTTGCAGGCATCGGCGTATTGCGCCACCAGTCGCAACGTCACCTTCTCGCCGCCACCACCGATCCACAGCGGCACCTTCCGACCCGGCTTCGCACTCTTCGGCTCGTTGATCGGCCCATCGATGGAGTAGTACGTGCCGGAGAAGGTCGGATTGTCCTCCGTCCACATCTTGTGGATGATCTGCACGCCTTCCTTGAAGGCCGCCATCCGCTCCTTCGTCTCCGGGAAGCCATACCCGTATGCGCGCCACTCGTGCTCGTACCAGCCCGCGCCATAGCCCGCATACAGGCGACCGTGGCTCGCCACATCCACCGTGGACGCGATCTTGGCGAACAGCGATGGGTTGCGATATCCGTTGCAGTTCACCATCTGCCCGATGTGAATCCGCTCCGTATCGCGCGAGAGCGTCGCCGAAATCGTCCACGACTCGAAGACGGTGTTCATCGTCGGCTGGGGCACGGTGTGGAAGTGATCGTAGACCCAGATCGAGTCCCAGCTGCCTGCGTCCGCCGCTTTCGCCGCGCGCGTCATCGCCTCGAACTGCTCCACGGGATCGGCGATCCCGGTCAGGTCCATCCGCCAGCCCTGCGGCACGAACACACCAAACTTCACATCAGCCATGCGTTCAGAACTCCTTGGTATTGACGAACCGTCTCGTACCGGCTCAGATGCCGCCGGTACCTGCAGAACCAATCGTCCTTATACGAGCAGGGATGGTGCCACGCACCAGCCGAATGGGGAGGATACTGGACCAGGGCAATCGTATACCCGGTCGGCCATCTCGCTTTCCGTGGCATGCAGATAGTCGGACTGTCTGGCCTTACGTGGCGTTTGTCCCCATCGGCAGCCCACAAAGGGCCCCCCCTTCCTCGTTGGCATCCCCCTCACGCCCGACCGGCTCGCCCGGCCTCGGCATGTCCCGTACGATTGCCATGAACATGCCGCGTGCCATGCGAATCGAAAGGGACGCCCCGTGTCACGATCCGAACGCCTGCTCGATCTCATGCACCTCCTGCGCCTCCATCGCTTCCCCGTCTCCGGCGAACGCCTGGCCGAGGAGCTTGGCATTAGCGTGCGCACGCTCTACCGCGACATCGCCACCCTCCAGGCCCAGGGCGCCGAGATCGAAGGCACCCCCGGACGCGGCTACCTTCTCAAGCCGGGCTTCATGCTGCCACCGCTGATGTTCACGGAGGAAGAGATCGAGGCGCTGGTGCTCGGCACCCGCTGGGTCGCGGCCCGCACCGATCCCGCCCTCTCCCGCGCCGGAGCGAGTGCCCTCGCGCGGATCGCCGCCGTCCTCCCCGCCGATCTCCGCGAGCAGCTGGAGCAGACCGGACTCTTCGTCCCCGCCCGCAGACCCCCCGCCGACGGCACGTTACGTCTCCCGACCGCGCCCGTGCTGCCCCGCCTGCGCGAAGCAATCCGCGACGAGTTGAAGGTGCGAATCGCCTATCGCGACGAACACGGTGCGGAGACCGAGCGCACGATCTGGCCGATCGCCGTCGCCTTCTTCGAACAGGTCCAGACGACGGTCGCCTGGTGCGAGCTTCGGCAGGACTATCGCAACTTCCGGCTGGACCGCATCGCCCATCTCGCTCTCACGGCAGATCACTACCCTCGCAGCCGTCATGAGCTCCTGCCCGAATGGCGCAAGGCGAATGGCATTCCCATGCCAGCCCTCACGCCCTGATCCAAGCCCATCGAAATCGCCCCAACTTCCTGCCACTATCTGTCAGGGTCTCCCTCGACAATGGAATCGGACGATCCGGAACGAACCGGGTCGCAGACGCCCACCTCGAAGGAGCCCGATCATGGAACCGATCTACACCATCGTCTATGTCGCCGACGTCCCGGCCAGCATCGCGTTTTACCGCACGCTCTTCGGCAAGGACCCCGTCCACGCCTCCGATGGGTTCGGCATGTTCATGCTGGAGAACGGCACCGCCTGGGGTCTCTGGAAGCGCACGGATGTGCTACCGCCGTCCACGAGCGAACCTGGCGCGGCGGAATACTGCTTCGGAATCTCCTCCCGCGAGGCACTCGATGCGCTCGCCGCCGACTGGAAGAAACAAGGCATCCCGGTCATCCAGGACCCGGTCGACCTCGACTTCGGCTACACCTTCACCGCGCTCGATCCGGACGGCCATCGCCTGCGCCCCTTCGTCCCCGCGCCGCAGACTGCCGCTGCCGATCGCGCGTAGCGCGCAGCCGGGGGGACGTCCTCCGGCAGCTGCGCGTGTCTCGCTAGGGGGACCCCATGTCGAACGAGAACCTCGCACCCCGCAATTGGCTGGGCGTGGCCTCGGCGGCGCACGTCCGGATCGGACGCGAACACGGCTTCATGCGGCTCAACCACGGCAAGCGCACCGCATTGGCCCGCATGAAGCCCGGCGATCGCATCGTCTATTACTCCCCGGCCACGGAAATGCGCGGCACCGATCGCCTGCAATCCTTCACCGCCATCGGGATCGTGCAGGAGAGCGAGCCGTATCAGGCCGAGATGGGCGATGGCCCCATGGCCTGGCAGCGCGACGTCGTGTGGCTGCCATCGCACGAGGCCCCGATCGCCCCGCTCCTCGACCGGCTGGACCTGACCGCAGGCAAGGCGAATTGGGGGTATCAACTCCGCTTCGGCGTGCTGGAACTCACCCCCGCCGACCTCGACATCATCGCTGATGCGATGGGCGCCGCCACTCCCACTCCATAATCCCCAGCCTCGACAGACCCGACCGGCGATGGTGTCTCCGGTCGGGTCTGCCGGTGATACGCACCGCCCAACGGCACGCAAGCCTTCCGGGAGGTTCGTCCTAACAAATCAACAATATTCCGGAAATCCATTGAAAAAGCGTCTTGACAGAGGTGTACGTACATATGAGATAGTGAATGCAGCCATCGTATGGACGGCCTGATCCGGAGGCCACTGGCCCCTCCGATGGGGAGATGGCTTTGCCTTGACGATGGCAGGTTCACCCCATATGATGGGCTTCTGGCACGGGGAGGCACGAGATATAGTGCCGATCCGGGCCTCTCGTTTGTTTTTCCAGGGTCTCGGCGCGGCGGCTTCCCTGCCCCGCCGAGGAGCACTCAATCCGGTTTCCCAGGATTCGGTTCCCGCACGCGGGAGTAGCGCCTGCAGAGCGCCGTTCGGATATCCCGGCAGGCAGAAACTCCGTAGCATCCCGATGAGGGGATGACCCACCGCATACCGTTACGCGATGGGTGAGGTTGTGGAGAAGGGGCATATGGTTCTCGACGAACAGCGGACACTATCAGGAACGACCGATGACGACGCGGGAGGACTCGGCATCGTCGTGCGCAAGCGCGACGGCCGCGAAGTCTCCTTCGACCATCGGCGGATCGCCCACGCCATCGAGATGGCGTTCCGGGCCGAGATGGGCATCCCCTATCCCGATCCCATTTCCACGAGTTTCGCCAACCGCATCACGGAAGTGACGGATGCGGTGGTCAACTCCATCCCGGCCATCGCCGACGAGGCCCACGCCGCCACCGTGGAAGCGATCCAGGATGAGGTCGAGCGCCAGCTGATGGCCACCGGAGCCTACTCCGTTGCCCGCCGCTACATCCTCTATCGCGAAGCCCGCGCCCGCGCCCGCGATGAGGACCAGATGCGGCTGCGCGATCACAGCGGGCAGGAGATGGTCGTCAACCGCGCCGTGCTGCGCGGCTGGATCGACGATGCCGCCACCGGACTCGGCCCGGAGATCCAGGTCAAGGATGTCGAGGGCGATGTCCTCGCCTCCGTCCGCAACGGCATGACCCTCACCGAGCTCGACCAGGCCATCGTCATGGCCGGTCGCGCCCGCATCGAGCAGCGCCCGATCTACTCCAGCTTCGCGGCCCGCGCCCTGCTCCGCGGCATCTACAGCGATGTCCTCGCCCGTCGCGTCACTGTCGCCGATGCGCCGCGTTTCTATGCGGAGACCTTCGTCGCTAAGATCGAGGAAGGCATCGATGCCGAGCTCCTGACGCCGGATCTCGCCTCCTACGACCTGCCGCGCCTCGGCGCCGCGCTGGTCCCGGATCGCGACCAGCAGTTCCGCTACCTTGGCCTGCAAACCCTGTTCGACCGCTATCTCATCCACAACAAGGGCCGCCGCATCGAACTGCCGCAGGCGTTCTGGATGCGCGTCTCGATGGGCCTTGCCCTGGCCGAGCCGGAAGCGCAGCGAAACGACCGCGCAATCGAGTTCTACACCGCACTTTCCACGTTCCGCCTCTGCTCCTCCAGCCCGACCCTCTTCAACGCCGGCACGCTGCATCCGCAGCTCTCGTCGTGCTACCTCACGACGGTGTCGGACGACCTGGATCACATCTTCAAGAGCGTCCGCGACAATGCGCTGCTCTCCAAGTGGAGCGGCGGCCTCGGCAACGACTGGACGAACGTCCGCGCCCTGGGCAGCCGGATCAAGGGCACCAACGGCGAAAGCCAGGGCGTGATCCCCTTCCTGAAGGTCGTGAATGATGCGGCTGTGGCCGTGAACCAGGGCGGCAAGCGCAAGGGCGCCGTCGCCAGCTACCTCGAGGTCTGGCACGGCGACATCGAGGAATTCCTCGACCTGCGCAAGAACACCGGCGACGAGCGCCGCCGCACCCACGACATGAACACGGCGGTCTGGATTCCGGACCTCTTCATGCAGCGCGTAGAAGAGGACGGCGAATGGGTGCTGTTCAGCCCGAACGAAGTTCCGGACCTGCACGACCTCTACGGCCAGCAGTTCAAGAAGCGCTACGAGCTGTATGAGAAGCAGCACCGGCAGGGCGCGTTCCCGAAGGCCCGCGTCGTCCGCGCGCTCGATCTCTGGCGGCGCATCCTCAGCGCGACGTTCGAGACCGGCCACCCGTGGATCACGTTCAAGGACCCGTCGAACGTCCGCAGCCCGCAGGATCATGTCGGCGTGGTGCACAACTCGAACCTCTGCACCGAGATCCTGCTGAACACCAGCGAGGAAGAGGTCGCGGTCTGCAACCTCGCCTCCATCAACCTGCTGACGCACATGAAGGATGGCCAGCTCGACGCCGAGATGATCGGCGAGACCGTGAAGGTCGCCATCCGGATGCTCGATAACGTCATCGACATCAACTACTACCCGATCCCGGAGGCGCGGAACGCCAACCAGAAGCACCGTCCGATCGGCCTCGGCATCATGGGCTTCCAGGATGCGCTGTGGAAGATGGGCGTCTCCTACGCATCGGACGAGGCGATGGAGTTCGCCGATCGCTCGATGGAGCTCATCTCCTGGCATGCCCTCTACTCCTCGTCGCAGCTGGCGGCGGAGCGGGGCGCATACCCATCCTTCGGCGGCTCCAAGTGGGATCGCGGCCTGCTGCCGATCGACACCATCCGGCTCCTGGCCGAGCAGCGCGGCGAAGAGATCGATGTCGATATGAGCGTCTCGCTCGACTGGACCCCGGTCCGCGAGTCGATCAAGCAGTACGGCATGCGCAACAGCAACACCATGGCGATCGCGCCGACGGCGACGATCTCCAACATCCAGAGCGTGACGCAGTCGATCGAGCCGATCTTCAGCAACCTCTTCGTGAAGAGCAACCTCTCCGGCGAATTCACCATCGCTAACGAGGCGCTGGTGGAGGATCTCGATCGCCTGGGTATCTGGGATGCCGACATGCTGGAGGAGATCAAGTATTGGGATGGTTCGATCGCGCTGATCGACCGCATCCCGCTCGAAACCCGCATGTACTACCCGACGGCGTTCGAGGTGGAGCCGGCCTGGTTGATCGAGGCCGCGTCCCGTCGCCAGAAGTGGATCGACATGGGGCAGTCGCTCAACCTCTACATCTCGGAGCCGAGCGGCAAGAAGCTGCACGACATGTACGTCCTGGCCTGGAAGAAGGGCCTGAAGACGACCTACTACCTCCGCTCGCGCGGGGCGACGCAGGCCGAGAAGTCAACGCTGGACGTCAACCGCTTCGGCATCCAGCCGCGCTGGATGAAGTCGCGCAGCGCCAGCAGCCACGTCCAGATCACACGGTCCACCCCGGCTGGCTCTCCGGTGGCATCGACCACGACCACGCCGCAGGCGTCGGCACCGCGTCCCATCACGACGCCCGCCCCGAAGCCGGCGATGGCCGCGCCGGCTCCCGCCCCGATGACGTCCGCGAGCACGCCGACGCCCATCGCGCAGGCCGCGGCCAAGGCACCGGTCTCCCCGGTGACGCCGCAGCCGTTGACGAGCACGGCCAACCTGCCGGTCTTCAAGCCGGCGGCGTCCGCCTCCAACGGGCTTTCGGTCGAGGAGGAGTTCGGCTGCGAAGCCTGCCAGTAAGGAACGGCATCACGCAGCGCCGGTGCGGGGAGGATGATCCAGCGATCATCCTCCCCGGCCGGACCTCTGCACGTATCGGGCGACGCGACCGGCGCCACCCGCTCCGACATCGCGGTTCGCTCGCAAGGAGTCTCTCGTCATGGTCGATACCCCCTCTCGCTCATCCGTCACCCTCGGCGTCGAAGTCGCCCCGCGTGAGGCTGTCCGCAACGCGGACGCCAAGCGCCTGATCAACAACCACACGGTGGATGTGAACCAGCTGATGCCGCTCAAGTACGAGTGGGCCTGGGAGCATTACCTGAACGGCTGCGCCAACCACTGGATGCCGACGGAAGTGCCGATGGGCTCGGACATCGCCCTCTGGCGCGGCAATACCCTCACGCCGGACGAGCGCCTGGTGATCATGCGCAACCTCGGCTTCTTCGCGACGGCGGAGAGCCTGGTGGCGAACAACCTGACGCTGGCGATCTTCAAGTACGTCACGAACGCCGAGTGCCGTCAGTACCTTCTGCGTCAGGCCTTCGAAGAGGCGATCCACACGCATACCTTCCATTACGTGGTGGAGAGCCTGGGCCTCGACGAGAAGGAGGTCTTCGGCATGTATCACGACATCCCGGCCATCCGCGCGAAGGATGAGTTCGAGATGGAGCTGACGGCCGATATCGTCGATCCGAACTTCGACACCACCACACTGGAAGGCACCCAGAAGTTCGTGGAGAACCTGATCGGGTTCTACGTGATCATGGAGGGGATCTTCTTCTACGCGGGCTTCGCGATGATCCTCTCCTTCCACCGCCAGAACAAGATGAAGGGCATCGGCGAGCAGTTCCAGTACATCCTCCGCGATGAGACGATCCATCTGAATTTCGGCGTAGACCTGATCAACGGCATCATCGCGGAGAACCCGGAGATCTGGACCGAGGAGTTCCGCGAGCGGATGCTGGCGAAGATCCGCGAGGCCGTGGCGCTGGAGGAGCAGTACGCGCGGGACTGCCTGCCGAATGGCGTGCTGGGCCTGAACGCGGAACTCTTCGAGCAGTATGTCCGCCACATCGCGGACCGCCGCCTGGAGCGGATCGGCCTGCCGCGGCAGTACATGGACAAGAACCCGTTCCCGTGGATGAGCGAGACGATCGACCTGGGCAAGGAGAAGAACTTCTTCGAGAGCCGGGTGACCGACTACCAGAAGGGCTCCACCCTCACCTGGGAATAACCCCCAAGCGGACAGACAAAGCGGGCGCCGGAGAGATCCCTCCGGCGCCCGCTTCATGGTATATGGTTCCTATCTCCGAATGCGTGGCAGTCGATGCCGTTCTCCTGGATCGCGGGATGACTATCCACTATGTGAGCGGCCTCGACTGGTCAGGCGAAGCAGGAGCTCCTCTCCGATCACCGACGGCGAACCCTTGGCTTGTGGTTGCGATCTGTCATTGCCAGAAGGACGATCTCGATCTCATCGGTGCGCACCTCGCGAGTCTTCGGGAAAAGTTCCATCTCCCGGCAAATCACACCTTCAAGCATGCACGCTCACGCCCAGAGACTCGACGCGAGTACCTTCGGGTCGCAGCCAACCTGCCGATGACGTTCACCATCCATGCAGTCGATAAGCGCGACTGGTCGCCTCGCTATCTGGATACGACCTCCGGACTTGATCGTATCTCCGATCTTGTTTCGGCAGTGCTCAGCCATTGCCCGGCGAAACTCATTGAGCGGCAAGTTCTGCTTATCGATGGAGATTCTGGAGAAAGCGGCGTTGTTCGTGCGTTAAAGGGCGCAGCACGAACTACCTGCCGAGAACGAGAACTCCAACTCTTCCAGAAGGTATCCATCGTTCCGGACCATCGGTTGGATGCGCAGCTCGTTCAGGCAGCCGATATGATGGCGGGGCAGATACGTCACCTTGGAGGAGAATACCCTGCCGGCCACGTCCATCAACTCCACCAAGACAAACCAAAACCCCTGGCCTAGACGGACTGGGTACCGTCCCGTCGTGCACCGGGATGCTCGACGACTTCAGCCAGGGGAAAAACGCATAACGCGTTTTGACCGGGATTGCTCCCTTATGCCCCCTAGTATGCCACGACGTGTCAACAGCCCCTCGACACGGATGCCGCACACCGAACGACCGTCACTCGCACCGCCCGCATGTGCTGTTCGCCCAAACCAACCCGCGTCCCCCAAGAATCCTCCCGCCGCAATCCCGTCCCCAACCACCACGAATAGACAATACGCACAGAATCACATGGCACGTTCGTGCATCTCGCCATTTGTTGTGCCAAACGTCCAATCCGTATCATTCCACGAATATCGGACGCTGGCATTCCGGACAAGGCTCCGGCACAGGCGGGAGAGCCTATGCCCCACTCTACCTTTCGCGAAGTCTTCGGCGGCGAACTCTGCACCGGCTATCGCACCGAGGGCTTCTTCGATGAGGTCTTCGCGCCCAATGGAGACGGCACCCTCTCCGTCCGGCCGCACTACGATGCCCTCATCTCTCACTTCGCCAAACTCGGCCCGCAGGACCTCCACACCGCAAACGACCTCGCCAACCGCTCGTTCCTCCATCAGGGCGTGACCTTCACGGTCTACTCCGACACCGCCCAGGGCACCGAACGTATCTTCCCGTTCGATCCCATCCCCCGCCTCGTCCCACCCACGGAATGGTCGATCATCGAGACCGGCCTCAAGCAGCGCGTGGAAGCGCTCAACCGCTTCATCCACGACATCTATCACGATCAGCAGATCCTCAACGATCGCATCGTGCCCCGCAGCCTCGTCGTGCGCGCCCGCAACTTCCGGCGCGAGGTCGTCGGCATCGATGTCCCCCACGACCGCTACATCCACATCGTCGGCAGCGACCTCATCCGCGATGGCGAGGGACGCTACCTCGTGCTGGAGGACAACCTCCGCTCCCCCAGCGGCGTCTCCTACGTCCTCGCGAACCGCCTCGCCATGTCGCGCATCTTCCCCAACTGGTTCGATGCCCTCGGCGTCCGCTCCGTCGATCACTATTGCGGCCTCCTGCTGGAGAACCTGCGCAGCCTCTCGCCCCGCAGCGGCAGTGGCAGCGGCGGCGATGGTCCCACCGTTGTCCTGCTCACCCCCGGCGTCTACAACTCCGCCTACTTCGAGCACGCCTATCTCGCCCAGCAGATGGGTATCGAGCTCGTGGAAGGACGCGATCTCTTCGTCGTCAACAACCGCGTCTTCCTGCGCACCACCCGCGGCCACCAGCAGGTCGACGTCATCTACCGCCGCGTCGACGACGAGTTCCTCGATCCCCTCGCCTTCCGCCCCGACAGCGTGCTCGGTGTGGCCGGCCTGCTTGGAGCCGTGCGTGCGGGAAACGTCGCCCTCGCCAACGCCGTCGGCACCGGCGTCGCCGACGACAAGGTGATCTACCATTATGTTCCCGCCATCATCCGCTACTACCTGAACGAGGAACCGATCCTCGGCAACGTCCCCACCTATCTCCTTGGCGATCCGGAGCAGATGGAATACGTGCAAGCGAATATGGGCGATCTGGTCGTGAAGGCCGCCAATGAAAGTGGCGGCTACGGCATGCTGATCGGCCCCGCCTCCACCGACGCGGAGATCGAACGCTTCCGCCACCTCGTGCGCGAACGCCCGCGCGACTACATCGCCCAGCCGGTGATCCAGCTCTCCCGCCATCCCTCGTTCATCCCCGATGCGGCGGGCGATGGCGGTCACCTCGAAGGTCGCCACGTCGATCTGCGCCCCTACATCCTGAGCGGGGCGAACGGCATCGAGGTCCTGCCGGGCGGGCTCACCCGCGTCGCCCTCCGCAAGGGCTCACTGGTCGTGAACTCCAGCCAGGGCGGCGGCTCGAAAGACACCTGGGTCCTGCGATGACCGTGATGACGGGAGATCCCGCGCCATGCTGAGCCGAATTGCCGAAGCACTCTACTGGATCGGCCGCTACGTCGAACGTGCCGAGGACACCGCCCGTATCACCGATGTGAACTACCATCACACGCTGGGTATGGGCGCGTCCGATACCGACGGCCTCCGACGCCAACGGCAGTGGGAATCGCTGATCGCCATCGTCGGCGATCACCAGCGATTTTCCGCCACCTACGGCGTCGCCTCGGAAGACACGGTGCCGCCCTACCTCATCTTCGACACCATGAACCCGAACTCCGTCATCTCCTGCGTCGCCCGCGCCCGCGAACAGGCCGGAGCCCTGCGTCACCAGATCGCCAGCGAGATGTGGGAGACGCTGAACCGCTTCCATCTCGACCTCCAGCAACGCCGCACCACCGGCGACCAGCCCTTCAGCAACCTCGCCAACGCCCACGACTTCCTGCGCTCCGTCATCGAGTTCAGCCACCTCTTTCAGGGCGTGACCGACAGCACCATGCCGCGCGAGGAGGGCTGGTACTTCCTGCAGGCCGGCAAGTTCCTCGAACGCGCCGAGAAGACAGCCCGCGCGCTGGATGTGAAGTTCGACCTGCTCGTCACCGAAACGATGATGATCCCGGCCGGACGCACTGGGGCAACCGTCCCCGCCCCCGCCGTTGCCCAACACGTCGCCTTGCAGGACGTCCCCGGCGATCCGCACCAATGGCTTACCGTGCTCCGCTCGATGTCCGCCTACGAGGCCTATCACAAGCTCTATCGCAGCGCCGTCCGCCCGCGCTCCGTGATCGAGATGCTCACGCTCTCTCCCAGCTTCCCGCGCTCGATCCGCTTCTCGATTGGTGAAGTGCAGGAAGCCCTGGCCGCCATCGCCGCCAGCCGGACCTCGGAACCCGCCTACATCGGCGACATCTCCCCGGTCCGCACCACGTCCTACCGCGCCACCGAGGCCGAACGTGCCGTGGGCCGCCTGCATAGCCATCTCGCCTTCGCGACCATCGACGAAATGCTCACCACCGGACTGCACCCCGCGCTGCTCGATCTCCAGCGCTCCTGCTTCCAGATCGGCGAACAGATCCAGCGCCAGTATTTCGCTCCGCGCATCCTGCGCGCGGAGGAACTCTTCGCCTGAGGGTGACCGGCCGTAGGGCGAAACACCTGCCCCCAACAAATGGAGGCTATCGCCGTAGACGCGGCCCCTGTGGCCGCCTGTTGTTCTTGAGAATCACGGGGGCCACAAGGGCCGCGTCTACGAGGACGGAGTCAGTCGCTCTGAGCGGCTCACCCATCGTGGACCAGTTCGCCGCGCCAGACCAGGAGCACGACGCTATGCGCTACCGGATCACCCATCGCACCGAGTATCACTACACCGGGCCGGTCTACGAGAGTTTCAACGAGGTCCGCCTGCGTCCGCTCTCCGACGAGCAGCAGCTCTGCCTGAACTTCGACCTCTCCATCGAACCGCCAGCGACGATCATCGTCTTTCCTGATTATTATGGAAATACCGTCCACGATTTCAGCGTGCCCTACCTGCACTCCCAACTGACCATCGTGGCCACCAGCGATGTCGTCACCTTCGCCGCCGAGGACGAGCCTCTCGCCGGCCCCCGCGAGGGCGAGGAAGACCGCTCCCCCACCGTTGCCAGCCTCGCGGCCAACGCCGATTTCGCCGACGACCTCATCGAGTTCCTCACGCCCAGCACCTACGTTGCGCTGGAGGACGAGTCGGCGGCCATCTCCCACCGCATCCAGGAGCAGGCCGGAGACCTCTCGGCCTACGCCTTCCTCCGCACCTGCGCCGAATACATCCGAGCCACCCTGGAATATCGGATCGGCACCACAGACGTCCATTCCAAGGTCGCGGAGATCCTGGCCGGGGGCAGCGGCGTCTGCCAGGACTTCTCGCATGTCCTCATCTCGCTTTGCCGTCACGCCGGGTTGCCCGCCCGCTACGTCAGCGGCTACCTCGGCAACGTCGCGGAGAGCGAGGCATCCCACGCCTGGGTGGAGGCCTACATCCCGCCCTACGGTTGGGTCGGATTCGATGCCACCAGCGGCGGCCCCTGCACCGGCCGGCATGTCAAAATAGCCGTTGGCCGAGACTACGCCGATGTCACCGTCGTGCGCGGCACTTATCGTGGCGGCATGGCGAACCGGCTGGAAGTTGCCGTCCGCAGCGAGACAATCGGCAGCGGGCAGGATTTCTCCACCCGCCACATGGGACGACGCAGCGAGATGGTGCAATACCAGACAATCGGCGCCATGCGACAACTCCAGCGCCTCGGCGCGATGACGCAGACGATGGGCGGTCGCATGCAACAAGCACTCGGCGATCTGCCGGACATGCCCGCGATGATGCGCCTGCCCAACGCCGACGAGGAGATCCCCCGCCAGCAGCCGCAACAGCAGCAGCAAGCCGGCACCACCACGCAGGGAAGCGCATGAGCGTCCCCGAGCATCCGTCTCACTCCGTCCGGGAACAGGATCAATCGCCGGACTTCGCCAACGCCATGATGGCGATTCCGGCAGCGCCGGATGCGAAAGGTCAGGTCGGCGCATCCGGCCCTGCGCGCGCATACCTGGTCCACCAGCACTTCCACTACACCTACGGCGGTCCGGCCCGCGACCTGCGCCAACGCCTCGTGGTGATCCCGCCGGAACGCCATGGCGATCAGCGCCTCGTGCTCCATCACATCGAGGTCTCCGCGCCGACCAGCGGCTACGTCCGGGAGATCGATCGCTTCGGCAACCTGCGCCTGCTCCTGCTGGTCGACGCCGTATCCGAATCGATCACGTTCACCGTCTGGTTCGTAACCGAACGCGATATCCGGCTCGGCCCGATTCGCGTTCCGGCGGAACTCGCCCTCGATCCGATGTGGCTGACTCCCACCCCACTCACCCAGCCGGACGCGACGATGCTCGCCGCCGCGCGAGCCATCGCCACGGAGATTCCCGCCCCCCTCGCACAAGCCGAGGCGATCTCGCAGTGGGTCCACGCACACATGCGCTACGAGCCAGGCACCACATCCGTCCAGACCACCGCCTCCGAAGCCATCGCGCAAGGCGGCGGTGTCTGCCAGGACTACACGCACATCATGCTGGCGATGTGCCGTGCCTGTGGCATCCCCGCACGCTACGTCTCCGGCCACCTGATGGGCGAGGGTGGCAGCCACGCATGGGTGGAAGTGATCCTCCCCGATCCCGATCATCCAGGACGCTTTCTCGCGCACCCGTTCGATCCCACCCATGCCAACGATCCGGACCTGGAGACCATTACCGTCGCCCTCGGCCGCGACTACACCGATGTCACCCCCACCTCCGGCACCTTCATCTCGGCATTCGGCGGCCGCCTCACCGCGTCCAAGCAGGCTATCGCCATGCCCTCCGCTGCCATTCCGGCGCTTGCCCATCCATAGCGATCCGGCCCACACAACAACGCGGGGCGGGAAGGTTGCCCTTCCCGCCCCGCGTGTCCCGATACCTGATCGTCACGCTACGCGAAAACGCTCAGCAGGTCGATTCCGCTGCCAACGCCCGCCCCGGCGTGCATCGCCGCGCCCGGCACCGTCGCCGGCGGGATGTTCGCGTTATACCGGAACATGTTGCCTGGATCGAGCTCCGCCTTCACCTGCCGCAATCGCAGATAGTCATCCTTTGCGAAGCAGGATCGTACGCGCTCCTCCGTCACGTCACCCATGTGCAGGAAGTTGACGAGCGTTTCGCCGCTACTCACCGGGGCGAAGGCAGCCTCCACCGCCTGCAACGCGGCATGGATCGCTGGTGCCACTGAGGGGTCAAAGACGACCGCTCCCATCATCACCACCATCGGCGCGTCGTGCCGATTGGCAACCCCACCAACGCGGGGCATACGATCGACCGCTCCTTCGATGTAGCGGATTTCGATCATCATCACCGGCGTCTCGCACCCGTCACCCGCAACGGCAAGCAGTCGATCGATCGTCCCCGCATCAAGGTCATTCAACGACGCCGTCGCGGCCGCGAATGGCATGGGGTCAACCGGGTCCATGCTGATCGCGTCGATTGCCGCGAACGGCATCACGCCGAAGGTGTCCATCACCGGTGCGATGCCTCCGATCTGGCGGATCGGTCCGATGATCGCCTCCGCCTGCTCCAGGTCCCCGATGCCGCATGCCCGCGTGAAGACCACAGTCGCGCCTTGCAAGACGGGCGGCAGTTCGGGCAACGGTGGCAGACGCAAGATGCCACAGCTTGCGGTGATCTCGGACGGAAGATCCTTCGTCCACTCCGTGAACGCCGTCAGGACCTCCTTCGCATGGGATACCGGGTAGAAGGTATTGCCACCGAAGACGTACTCCACGGGCAGCAGCTCGAACTCCAGCGCCGTCACGATCCCGAAGTTTCCGGACCCGCCACGCAATGCCCAGAAGAGTTCCGGATACTCGACCTCGGTTACGTGGAGCACGTCGCCATCGGCGGTGACAAGGTCGGCAGCAATGATGCGATCCGCGGCGAACCCATACTGACGGGCCAGCCAACCAGTGCCACCACCGAGGGTATAGCCAACCACGCCCACATCAGTCGTCGAACCGACCAACGGAGCAAGACCGTGGGCGTGGGCCTGCGGAACGACACTCGCCCATTTCACCCCAGCCTCAACGCGCGCGGTGCGCGCTTCGGGGTCGATCGAGACGCCCTGCATGCGCGAGGTGTTGATGAGGATGCCGCGCGTGATGGGCATGAGCGCGCCGTGTCCCGTTGCCTGGACACCAACGGGCAAGCCCCGTTCACCGGCGAATCGCACCGCGACCTGAATGTCGGACGCACCCTCGGCCATCACGACGAGATCGGGGTGGTGGCCGGCATTGGCCACCCAGGCAGCAACCGCCTCCGAGTATCCCGGCTCGCCCGGCATGAAGGCAGTTCCGCGCAGAGACGCCTTGAGTTCAGCGTAATCAGTCATGGTGATGATGTGAGGCACACGGGTCTCAAGCCCGGCCTCGCGAACACGAAGGACCATGGTGGTCGAACCTTTCCTGAAAGGGGTATTTGCTGTACGGTGTGGGTCCCGAAGCGGAAGGTTGGCGGCGGTTCCTGGATGTAGGGCGGTCGGCCGCGACCCGTTTCTCGCTTCCAGGATGCTAGACGCCAGGGGTTTCGATTCGGTTCCCGATTTTCGAGGTGAATTTCAGATTCGTTTCGGATGAGCAAACTCGCCTCAACGGAGGTCCCCATGTCGTCATCACCGACGATCGTCATCGTCCCTTACAACCCTCTCTGGCCCGACGATTTCGCCGTCCTCGCCGCGGCCATCAGCACCGCGATGGGCAATCTTGCTCTGCGCGTCGATCACATCGGATCAACCTCCGTGCCCGGTCTCGCAGCAAAGGACATCATCGACATCCAGGTCACCGTGGCAGACCTGCGTGACAACGCAATCCAGGATCGCCTCGCCACTCTCGGCTACACCGAACACCCAACCATCACCGGGGACCACATCCCGCCGGGACTCACCGCCGAGGAAGTCGATCCCACGCGCTGGCGAAAGCGCTACTTCCGCGCTCCGGCGGAGATGCGTCCGATGCACCTGCATGTCCGCCAGGCAGGATTGTCGAACCAGCGCTACCCCCTGCTCTTCCGCGACTACCTCCGCGCCACACCGATGGCCGCCGGCGCCTATCGCCAGATCAAGGAAGCACTCGCCCGGCTTCATCCGGACGACGTCGAGGCGTACTACGACGTGAAGGACCCCGCCTGCGACCTCATCATCGGCGCCGCGGAATGCTGGGCCACGCAGACCGGCTGGACGGGCGACCAAGCCGAAAGCTGACCCGCCTGCTCCCCGAATCCACGAAGAAGGGCGCTCCCCGGCATGGGAGCGCCCTTCTTCGTGGATTCGGGGAGAGATTCCCCTAACGAACCTTCATCCGTTTAGGTCCGGCGGTGATACGGTCTGCGCCGTTTCCTCCGCTTGTCGAGCCGAATGATGGTTGCCGTCGCAGCGAGCCCAACCGCCGCCGTCAACAGGAGCCAACTGTCCCCTGGGTTTCCGAAGGGGCCGCGGTGTCCACCACCACTCGCTCCTGCGTCACCGGCACCCGTAACCGGGAGCTCCTTGACGTTCGGTGTCCCGCGTGGCGTCGGTGGCGGGGTCTTCACCGGCTTGGTCGGTGTCGCCGTCGGCGTGTGCGTCGGCGTATTCGTTGGTGTCGCCGTCGGTGTGTTCGTTGGCGTCGCCGTCGGCGTATTGGTCGGCGTGTTCGTTGGTGTATTCGTCGGTGTTGCCGTTGGCGTATTGGTCGGAGTGTTCGTCGGCGTGGCCGTTGGTGTGTTCGTCGCCGTTGCCGTCGGCGTATTGGTCGGCGTGTTCGTTGGCGTGTTCGTCGCCGTCGCTGTAGCCGTCGGTGTGTTCGTCGCAGTCGCCGTCGGAGTATGCGTCGGCGTACTGGTCGGCGTGTTCGTCGCCGTCGCTGTAGCCGTCGGGGTATTGGTCGGCGTGTTCGTCGGCGTGTTCGTCGGCGTATTCGTTGGCGTGTTCGTTGCCGTAGCCGTCGCGGTTGGCGTATGCGTCGGTGTGTTCGTCGCTGTCGCCATCGGCGTATTTGTTGGCGTGTTCGTTGCCGTAGCCGTCGCGGTTGGCGTATGCGTCGGTGTGTTCGTCGCCGTCGCTGTAGCCGTCGGCGTATTGGTCGGTGTGTTCGTTGGCGTATTCGTCGCCGTCGCCGTCGGCGTATTCGTTGGTGTATTGGTCGGCGTGTTCGTCGCGGTCGCCGTCGGAGTATTCGTCGGTGTGTTCGTCACCGTCGCCGTCGGGGTATTCGTGGGCGTATTCGTAGGCGTATTGGTTGCGGTCGGCGACGGCGTCGGGGTCGGAGCCTCCTTGAGGATCGTGAACCCGTTGTCCGCGAAGACCTGATTCAACCCATCCTGATCGGCCGTCGCGTGGTTCTGGACCACGCTTCCTTCACTTCCGGTGGGAACATCGGCAGTGATCAGGATCGTGAACGACCCGGATGCGCCGCCCGTCGGAGTGCAGGAGCCGGTCACGACATTCCCCGAGTTCCCCGAGGTGCATCCCGTCACATTGGACTGGTTGATGACCGACGTCCCCGTGACTACCAGCGGTCCTGGAACGGTATCCGCGACGGTGATGACCGAAATCGGGTTGCCTGAGCCGAAGTTGACGATCAGGCTGAAGGACATGCTCTGGCCCTGAATGATCCACTGCGGATTACGCGTCTTGTTGATCAGCAGGAATCGCGGCGGCGGTGGCGTGGCCGTCGGGGACGGAGTCTGCGTCGCCGTGGCGGTGGCCGTGGCGGTGGCCGTCGCGGTATTCGTCGGCGTCCGCGTCGGAGTTTGCGTCGGCGTATTGGTAATGGTCGGCGTATTCGTGATCGTCGGCGTGGCTGTCGGCGGCCTCGGCGTGCTTGTCGCTGTTGGCGTGTGCGTTGGCGTGATCGTCGGCGTGTTCGTCGGCGTGTTCGTGATAGTCGGCGTCGGCGTGATCGTCGGCGTATTGGTAACGGTCGGCGTCAACGTGATCGTTGGAGTCGCCGTCGGAGGCCTCGGCGTGCTTGTCGCTGTTGGCGTGTGCGTTGGCGTGTGCGTTGGCGTGATCGTCGGCGTGTTCGTGATGGTCGGCGTCGGCGTGATCGTCGGCGTATTCGTGATGGTCGGCGTCGGCGTGATCGTCGGCGTATTCGTTGATGGTCGGCGTCGGCGTAATCGTCGGCGTGTTGGTTGGCGTGTTTGTGATGGTCGGCGTCAGCGTCTGCGTCGGCGTAGCTGTCGGCGGCCTCGGCGTGCTTGTCGCCGTTGGCGTGCGGGTCGGCGTGCTCGTCGCGGTCGCGGTCGCGGTGTTCGTCGGCGTGGCCGTCGGGCTGAGCACCACGAAGCTTCCCGAGGCATAGACCTGATTGAAGCCAACCTGATTCACATACGCCGTATTGGACACAACCGTGCCCTCCGGCGTGCCAGCAGCGACCGTAGCCGTCACCGTCACCAGCGATCTCACCATCGCCTGCGCCAGTCGGGGTGCAGGAAATGGAAATCGAGTTTCCGGCGCTGCCATTCGTGCAGCCGCTCGCGTTGGTCTGAGAGATGTTCTGGATCGTCACATTCGTGAGCGTGCCAGGAACGCTGTCGGTCAATATCACCGGCGCGTTCGTCGGATTGTCCTTGCCGAACGTGGCCAGAAGCACGAAGGTCACCGTCTGGCCAGGGACGGCGCTATTGGTGTCGAACGTCTTCTGCGCGCCAAGGAACCCGGCCGCCGCAGCGGAGAAGACACGGTTCTCCCGGGGCGCCTCTGTGGCAGAAGGCTCGTCGGTTGGAATGGTGGTTGCCGGCTCGGTCGGAAGCACCGGGATATCGGTAGCCGGAATCTCCGTTACCGGAGCCTCGGTGACCGGGATATCGGTTGGAGGCGCTTCAGTGACCGGCACGTCGGTCGGCTCGACCCACACCGGCTCGGTCTCAACCGGAACCGCGCCCGGATCGTCCGCCTGTGGCGTGCTGCTCGCATCGAATTGCGCCTGAACGACTGGTGATACGGTCGATAACACCAGCAGGATGGACACCGCCCATCCTAGGACCCACGTCGTACGTTTCCTCATGGCCTCACCACTTCCATGCTTACCGCCTCGAAGCTCGCCCCAGAACGACGAGCCCTTGCGATAACCCACCCAAACAATCGCCTCCGAGAGGATGACAATTGCAGTACCTACCAGGAACCCGCCACATGAGACACCACCACGCCCTAAATAGGAAACATTTGCGTATACGGGCAGAGACGTGACGGTACCGGTCAGAGTATCCTATGGTACTAGTCACTGTGTCAATATGTCCCACGGAAATACCCATGCCCCATCCCAATCTCTTCTAGCCCTAATCAGCGGAATGCCCCCCGATCCGGCCATCCGAATGCCCATGGAGTTCCTCCGCGCCACGAATGCCTCCGAAAAGCCGGCGAGCATTGCCAGAGCGCACCCTCAACGCGCGGGAATCGGCAGACAAAACCCGATAGGCCTAGGCCTATCGGGTGGTCACTATTTGCTCAAAGAATAAAATGCCAGTCGGCGAAACAAGGGCGCACTGCCGTATCGACGTCAAGCTCCAGCCAGCGCCATCGTGATGCGTGGAGGGGGCTACGGAGTCCGGGACGCTATCTCAGCTGGCAGACACGCGGTATCCTGCCCTCAGAACCGGATAGTCAACCGTCGATCATCTCCCGCGATCGGCCACCCATGGAAGGCTCGCTCCGCTGGACATCTCCTCGCCCACAAGCCCCACGCCACCACCCCCCGAGGCCGCCCGCGCGCCAGCACGCCTCGGCGTGTCGGGCTTTCAGATCATCCTCAGCATCATCGCGACGATCGGACTCGGCCTGCTCGCCCTGCCCATCGCCGCGCTCATCTGGCGGGCCATCCACGCGCGTGACGCCTTCGACAATCCCCGCACCAGCGGCATCCTGATCGACGCCATGATGCTCAGCGCCACCACATCGGTGGTCGCCCTCTTCATCATCGTGCTCGTGGGCACGCCCATCGCCTTCACCCTCGCCCGCGCCGAAGGTCGTTGGGTCCGCATCGTCGATGCCCTCATCGACCTGCCGATCATCCTGCCACCGGCGGTCGCCGGCATCGCCCTGCTCGCGGCGTTCGGACGACGGGGCATCCTGGGGGAATGGCTGGACCGCGCGGGCATCACCCTCGGGTTCAGCACCACCGCCGTCATCATGGCCCAGATCTTTGTCTCGGCCCCATTCTTCATCCGCACGGCACGCGCGGGCTTCCTCCGCGTCGATCGCGTGCTGGAAGAAGCCGCCGCCGACCTGGGAGCCAGCCCGTTCCGGGTCTTCTGGCGCGTCACCCTGCCACTCTGTCGGGGAAGCCTGCTGGCCGGTGCCATCCTGGCGTGGGCACGGGCGCTCGGGGAGTTCGGGGCAACCATCATGTTCGCCGGAAACCGCCAAGGGGTGACGCAGACCATGCCGCTGGCGATTTACGAACGGTTCGGTGCCGGCGATCTCAATGCGGCCATCGCCCTGTCCGCCGTGCTGCTCGCAACCTCGATCGTCTTTCTCATCGTCGTCCGCCTGCTCGGCGAGAACAACACGGCCCGCTGACCCGTCCCACTCGACCAAACGGGCGGTTTCCCGCAGAGGTCGCGTTCCTTATACTCAGGTGATGGAATCGCCGCTCATCCTGGAGCCATACCACCACCAACGGACGCGCCCGAATGCCCAGTTGCCAGCCTGCCCCAACCCAGCACCCACAACCAGCCTGGTCTCGCTATCGCCCGGGAACGTCGTTCATTGGGCGGGAGGAGGAGCTTGCTGCAATCCTGGCACTCATCCAGGACCCGGCGGTGCAACTGGTAACCCTGCTCGGGCCGGGCGGCGTCGGCAAGACCCGCCTCTCCCTTCGCCTGCTCGAACAGATCGAGGCCGGCCCGGATGACCGCGAAGGCACGTTCGTATCGCTCGCCATGATCGACGACCCGGCACGCGTCCTCCCGGCCATCGCCCGTGCCCTGCATGTCGAAGAACAGGGTTCACGCCCGCTGGACGAGCTGATCGCCCAGCAGGTCGCCGCGGCCGCCAATCCACAGGTTCTGGTGCTGGATAACGCCGAACAGGTCCTCGATGGCATGAGCTTCCTGGCCGCCCTGCTCGCCGTCTGCCCGACCCTCACGGTCATCGTCACCAGCCGAACGATCCTCCGCTTCTCGGCGGAACACATCGTCCCGGTCGCCCCATTCGTCACACGCATGCAGTCCCCACCTGCCGGGGACGAGCCGATCTCTCCCGCAGCTGCACTCTTTATCGAGCGGGCACGCGCGGTCCAGCCAAATCTCGCCATCGTCGATGCGCCGGAAAACCTGGAAGCGATCGAGGAGATCTGCAATCAGTTGGACGGGCTGCCCCTTGCGATCGAGCTCGCCGCTGCCCGGAGCCGCTTCTTCACACCACCCGCCCTGCTCCGCCGCATCAGCGACCGGCTCCAGCTGCTGACCGATGGCCCGCGCGATGCCCCGGAACGACATCGCACCTTGCGTGCGCTGCTCACCTGGTCCCACGATCTGCTGGACCCCGACGCCCGCATCCTCTTTCGCCGGCTCGGCATCTTCGCGGGTGGGGCATCCTTCGCGGCCGTCGGCGCCGTCTGCAACGCGCACGACGATCTCGAATCCGAGATCGAGCCGCTGATCGCGCAACTGGTGGATCAAAGCCTGGTCCGCATCGAGCACGATCCCGAAGCCGAACCGCGCATACGCATGCTCCAGACGATCCGGGATTACTCCCGGGAACAACTCGCCTTCAGCGGGGAGGAACCGAATCTCAAGCGGGCCCACGCCGCATGGTTCGCCAGCCTCACGCGCGATGTTCCCTTCGCGGTCTGGAAAACCGGCTCCCCTGAAGCGGAATCGCTCGCCCGCCGCTACTATCCCGATCAGGCCAACTTCAACGCCGCGCTGGATTTCCTGCAAATCGACGATCCCGGGGAAGCCGTTCAGCTCACGCTCGGACTCTGCGTCTTCTGGCTGGAAATCGGCCAGTTTCGCGAAGGGTGCACCCGTATCGCGCAGGTGCTGCCCTTCGCCCCGGTCACACCAGACGACTGGATGACCCGATTCACGCTCCTTCGGATCGCGTCGCTCCTCGCCAGCGTCAGCGATCAGCACGATCTCGGCTTCCAGCACCTTCATGAAGCCGATGCCCTGGCGCAGGAACACGGCACCGCGCGCACCCAGA
Organism: Thermomicrobiales bacterium; assembly: GCA_049840815.1. GTDB lineage: Bacteria > Chloroflexota > Chloroflexia > Thermomicrobiales > UBA6265 > JASGDN01. The sequence continues at coordinate 106,421 of JASGJI010000014.1, forward strand.
TCATGGTCGCGGGGATGATCGCCACCGCAACGCTCCGGTCCGGCGACCACGAACACGGCGAGTCCCTGATGCGAACGGCCATCGACCGCGCCCTCACCCAGCAGGAACCGATGCTCGCGGGCTCCCTGAAGGCCACACTCGGCGAAATGCTGCTCGAAGCCGGTCGGCTTGAGGAAGCAGAACCGCTCCTTGAAGAGAGCTATCAGACGCTCTCAACGAAGAGGGACTCTGCAGCGAGGCTCTACGGGGGATCGCTGGCCCGAATCGTCCTCTGGCGCGGCGATCTCGATCGCGCGGCGCAGCTCTTCCGGGAAGGCCTCGACTACCATCAGCGCCCCCCGTACCGGCAGGCGCCCGGCCGTGCCGCCGGATTCATCGGCATAGCCGGCCTCGCCTTCGAACGGGGTCATCCGGAAACGGCGGCTCGCCTGCTCGGCGCGGCAGAGCGCGTCTGCGCGCAGATTGGAAACCCTGATCTCCTTCTGGAGGCGTTCGGCTACCCCGCGCTCATCAGCCAGGTTGATGCCACCCTGGGAGACGCCTTGTCCAGCGGCCTCCGGCGGGAGGGCGCCCGCTGGACCACACCACAGGCCCTGGACGCAGCCATCGCGGCCACCTGGCTGGAATCGGTCCCTTCAGCACACCAATCCAGACCTGCCGGGCTGCCGCTCTCGCCGTCGCACGACACCCTGACCGCCCGCGAGCAGGACATCCTCGCGCATCTGGCCCAGGGGAAGACGAACGAGGCCATCGCCGACGCCCTCTTCATCAGCCCACGCACCGTCACGACCCACGTCACCCGGATCTACGCCAAGCTGGGTGTTTCGAATCGGGCGGAGGCCGTTGCATTCGCCATCGCGCATGGCCTTGCCGATTCCGGCGCATCCGCATGAGTCATCCCCTGCCAGCGGATGTGCCGCCGCCCATCACCATCGAATCGGCCACCAGCACCCTTCCCTCCGGAGGGGCGGCGCAGTCCGGCCTGCCACTGCTGCCGCTCATCGGCCGGGATCATGAGGTCGCCCTGCTGACTGACCTCCTCACCCGCGATCAGGCCCAACTGGTCACGCTGCTCGGCCCTGGCGGAGTCGGCAAGACCCGGCTCGCCATGCACGTCGCCGCGCGGATCGAACGCGACGCCGTGGCATCGGAACCCATCCGCGCGCTGGCATCCGGCGAACTGCCTCATGTGCTCGTCGTCCCGCTCGCCGCGCTGACCCGTCCATGGCACGTCGTTCCCGCCCTCGCCAGTCAGGTCGGCGTCGGCATCGACGATCCCCACGATGGACCACGCCGAATCGTGGAGCGCTTCGCTGCCACGCCACATCGCGTCCTCGTGGTCATGGACAACGCCGAGCACCTGATCGAGGGCATGGCCGACCTTGCCCCCATTCTGCTCGCCTGTCCCAACCTCACCATGCTCGTCACCAGCCGCACGGTCCTCCGCCTCTCCATGGAGCAGGTGTTCCATCTCGACCCACTCGCCTCCCACCCGGAAGCCCCCCGGACCGGGTCGCCGTCCCCCGCAGCACAGTTGTTCATCGACCGCGCGCGCGCCGTCCACCCTGCCTTCCAGACCACCGATGCGAACCTCGCCGCCATCGAAGACATCTGCGCCCGCCTCGATGGCCTGCCGCTGGCGATCGAACTCGCCGCCGCCCGCAGCCGCTTCTTCGCGCCAACCGTCCTCCGCACCCGGATCGAGGCAAGCAGCCAGTCGCTTGGCGATGGCCCCCGCGATGCCCCCACCCGCCACCGGTCGCTGCGCGATCTCATCGCGTGGTCGTATACCTTGCTCGACGAGGACGAGCAGACGCTCTTCCGTCGCCTCGCCGCCTTCGCCGATGGCGCATCCATCAGCTCCCTCACCGACCTTACTGCCACGCTCGATAGCCCGGATCACCCGCGCGTCTCCCGGCTCGAAGAGACCATCGCCGACCTCGTCGATCACAGTCTCATCCGGATCGAAACGACCGATGACGGCGAACCACGCGTGGCGATGCTCCGTACCGTCCGCGATGCGGCCCTCGAAATGCTCGATGCCTCGGGCGAGCGCGATGCGACAAACGCCGCCATCACCCGCCACTTTCGCGACATCGTCCGCTCACTTTCCCCGCAGGCGAACACGATCGGCTCGGCGTCCGGCGAGGACACCACCCGACTCCTTCACGCGGACCGCCTGAACCTGCTCGCCGCCGTCTCGGCACTCGTGAACGCCGGCGAGATGACGGAGGCCGTCGCCATGGTCTCCAGCCTGGCGCAGTACTGGCTGGAGGCCGGACAACTGCGGGAAGGGCGCGGCTGGATCGAACGCATCCTGCCATACGCGGGCGATACCGCCCCCCAGGACATCCTGCCGCTGTATCGTGTGGTGACGATCCTCGCCTTCGACCTCTTCGACTACGAGGGGGCGGAACGCTATGCCCGCGAAGCATTGGAGATCGAGCGCCGCGACGGCAATGCCACCATGATCGCCTTCCGCGAACTCATGGTCGGCACCATCCGCTTCTGGAAGGGCGAGCGGGAAGCGGGATTGGCGATCCAGGCCGCCGGCATCGCCAGGCTGGAGGCGCTGAACGAGCCCTTTCGCGCTGCCCTCGGCATGGCATCCCACGGCGAATGCCTGCTTGCCACGGGCAACCTCGACGCCGCCGAACCGTTGCTGGAAGCTGCCCACGCAACGATCGCGGCCCAGAATCCGTCCCTCGCCGGGATCTATGCCAGCGCCCTCGGCACCGTCGCCCACCGGCGCGGCGATACCACCCGCGCGGGCGCGCTCTTCGCCGAGAGCCTGACCTACCATCTGCAGCCCCCGATCCGGCTTCAACGCAACCTGATCGACCGCTTCCTGCGCATCGGGGCGCTGGCCGCATCGCGCGGGGATGTCGAGGCGCAGGCGCGCATGGCGGGTTCGGCAGCCGCCGTACAGGATCAGTTGATCCTCGGCGAGGTCGCCCGCCAGCAGGAGAACTACCGCGAGGCGATGGCGACGCGGGATATCCTCGGCCCGGACGCGTTCCAGGCCGCCTGGGAGACCGGCTATACGCGCAGTGTGGAGGCTTCCCTCCGCGATGCGCTGGCCCTCTCCCGCCGGGAGGCCACGACCCCGTCGGTCGCCGCACCTCCGCCGGTCACCACACCCCCGCTCCCCGCAGAACCCCGCCCGTCGCCGCCAGCGCCACGGAAAGCCGAAGCCGTTCCCGGCATGGAATCGCTGACGCCTCGGGAGCGGGAAGTGCTCGCCCTGCTCGCCAGCGGTGCAGCCAACGCCGAAATCGCGGATCGCCTCTCCCTCAGCCCTCGCACGGTCAGCACGCATCTCTCCCGGATCTACGACAAGCTCGATATCACCAACCGCGCCGAGGCCGTCGTCCTCGCCATCCGGTCCGGCATTGTCGCAAACGACCAGCCGACATGAGCCACGTTCATCCTGCCACCGAACGATCCGTCCCCCCACCGCCGGCAGGCGTGGCGATCCTGCCCGGCCTCCCCCACCGCCAACGCTGACGACTACGTACGTAGAACTGCGCAGATGCATTGCGGAACCACCGCATCGCAAATACGCGGTTTTGCGGACGAAACGCGGCCCTCCCTCTGGCATTATCAAGTCACGGAACCGGGGCGACGCCCAACCGGCCGGATGAGTCCCCTCTCAGCTTCCCGCTGTTGCGTCGCCTCGAGACCGCCCTTCCGTCGATCCGTCCATCACCACTCCCCCGCCAGAGGAGCCCACCCATGACCGCATCCACCCACAGCCATCACCGTGCCGATCGTCAGTCTGTCGTATCCTCCGATCTCAGCGTCTACGGCGCCTATGCGCCCCACTTCCGCTACCGCCAGGAGCGGATCGCCCACGCCGCCGTCATCGCCAACCTGAACCGGACTGCTGCATCTCAGTCCTGGATCGAGACCCTCCGCGAGCGGATTGGCCTCGCCCTCATCGCCTGGGGCACCCGGCTCGAAGGCCACCAGTGCTCATGCGCTCCCACGCCGGCCACGGTCCGCTGATCGGGACGACACCCGGGCATTGGGTAGCGCGTCTCCTCTGGCGAATCCCACTCCTACTCCAGCACCTCCTGTCGGCCACCACCGCAGGAGGTGTTTTCATGTCATCCCTCCCTCCCGAATCGGACAGGGCGATATGCCCCGTTCCTCGACGCAGCCGGTACACTTGAGGGTATGGAATCGACCATTCCCGATCCCCCACATGCCCCCTCGTCCGCTCACGCATCACACCAACCCGGAAACGCCCCCTTGCCACCATCGTCATCCCCCACCGCCCCCGAAACGACCGCATCCCGGTCGCTGGTTCACGTGCCATCGCACGACGACCAGCGATACGACGATCTCTTGCGCGGCATCGAGCAGCGCACCGTCCGCCTGGCCGACCTCGAAACCGAGATCGCCCCGCTCCTGCGCGCGCTGGAACAGTTCGAGTGGCAATACAACAGCATGCTCGGCGGCATCCAGCGCGATCTCCGCCAGGTCCGCGCGCAACGCGACACCATCGAGACCTGGACGACCCGCATCCACGCGCGGATGGTCGCCGATCCCAATCACGTCATGGGCGATCTGTTCAGCGAAGACGAGCTCCGCCAGATCGGCTCCCTCTTCGGCGTGGACCTGCCCGAATCGTGGTTCGAATCCGCCCGCGAGGCCGAGGAGCGCCGCCGCCGGGAGGAGCGGGAACATGGCTTCTACGACGGCAACACCGCCGAGGAGGAGGAGATCCTGCGCCGCATCATGCGTGGCAGCCGCGCCGACCGCGAACGCCTGCCAGACGATGTGGAGCAGGAGATTCGCTCGCTTCACCGCTCCCTGGCGCGGCGCTTTCATCCGGATCTGGCGACCACCGAGGCCGAACGCCAGTTGTGTCAGGAAATGATGCTGCGCATCAACGATGCCTGGCACAACCGCGACCTGAACGACCTCCGCACGCTGGACGAGCAGAGCAGCCACCTGCAGGGCACGTCATCTGAACGGGGGGTGCGGCGCCGCATCCACTGGGCGCAGCAGGAGGTCATCCGCCTCGATGGCCTGATCGACGGCCTCGCGACGAAGCTGACCGCGTTGCGCGGCAGCAGCACCTTCCCACTCTGGTTCAACCCGACGCTCGCCCGTACGGTCATCACCCAACGCGCATCGGTCCTGCAGATGGACTTTTCGACGGAATCCATGCAGTTGGAGGAGACGAAGGAAGCCTTCCGGCACGCCCTCGCCTCCTACGCCGTCAGCGCCGCCTGACCCCGTCATGCCGGAGAGACCACGGCAGGCACGGCGAACAGAGGGGATGTCGCGGCACTCACCCGAACGATCATTCCGCATACAGACCACCGATCTCCGAACCGGAAATCTGCTGCCATAGCGCCCAGTTACGAGAATCTCATAGCAGAAAAGGAGCCGGTCGCGTTGGCGACCGGCTCCTTATGCATAACCAATCCTGCGGGACGAATCCGGATCAGGCGTCCGTGTCGCGCATCCGGGCCACCATCTCCTCATCCCAGGTGAGGTGGTCCTCGATCTCATCGGCGAGCGTCGTTTCGCCTTTGCCATGATGATCGACCGGCTGCTCCCACTCGCGAATCGTGACGTTCATCAGGATCGACACGAGTTCGCTCCGGTCGTGACTGAAACCGCTGAACAGCTCCTCCACCGACTCGGTGATCGCAGCAGGATCCGTGACGACGTCCTTCACCTCCGGCTCCTGCTCGATCGCGCGGAGCGTCGGCCGGGTGCCATGCGGCGCATCCCGCACCATGATCTGCGCCCGGCGCAACATCGCCGCCTCCCGCGCTCGCAGTTCCGCCAGCAGCAGCAGGCGACCCGGCGAAAGCGTCTCGGGGAGCGGATCGCCAAGCGTCTCGCGCACAGCGGTCGGGGATTCGAGCAACCCATCGAGCAGGTCGCGGTAACTGTCGAGCATCGAAGGACTTTCCTGACAATTGATCCGGCTGAACCGGCTAGGCCTCGGCGGAGGCGATCACGTCCGCCGCCGTGTCCGTGGAGGCATCCGCCGACACGACATTCCAGACGACGCCGAAAGGATCGCGGAACGCGAAGCCGTTTGCATCCTCACCCAGCAACGTATAGCCGCGCATCAGCACCTGCGCCTTGATCCAGCGCGCCTTCCGGGCCTCCACCGCGAGCACGAATTCATTCACCACCGCACTCGCATCGAGCGGACGCGCCCGCCCGACCCGCTGGAGCACGACCTGCAACGGGCCATTCGTCATGAATGCCAGGGTCGCCTCGGACGCATCCTGCGCCGCTACCTGATGATCGTAATCATCCGTGAGATAGGTCCGCGTGCCATCCTGCTCGATCCGGATGCGCCCGATGATGCCCAATCCGAGGACTTCGTGATAGAGGTGCTCCGGCGTCGCGAGGTCCGCCACACGAATGACATCGTAGCGGGCTCCCTGCTCGAACATGGACCCTTCGGAAAGCACCGTCTGCGCCCGCGCGATGGGACTGACGACAGCCTCGGACGCAACCGACACGGCGGCGTCGGTCTCGACCGCCAGCGCGGAGGTCGCCACTGGCGTCGCGAACGCGGGCGTCACGTGATCGCCGATCTTCGGAATCGTCCGCTCCACCCACGGCTGGTCGCGCCGGATGGCGGCGACAGCGGCGGCAGGTTCCAGCTCGCTCAGCGACATCTGGCGTCCACTATGGAGAATGAGCGACACCGCGCTGCGGCTGACCGGGGAGTCGAACCCGGCTTCCTCGTACCAGTCATAGATGGCGTCGATCACGCCAAGATTCCGCGCCGCGATGGTGAGATCGACGTAGTCATCATCGAACCCCGCACTGTGGGCTGGCCGCACCACAACGACCTGGGCCACCCCGGAGGCACTGACAGCGACATTGGCGTCATCGGCCAGGGGACGGGGCACCTCCAGCAGGAACCGGTAGGCCATTCGGAACACTCCCTCGTGCGTGGATACGGAACGGATGCGAACGACGGTCCGTTGCCGCGATACCCGATCCCCCAGCGTTGGGGCAATCGATCGCGGCGGCAAGCAGGGGAATTGTAAACCGAGGAGTGCGGCGAGAGGAGAGCAATGAGGGCCGAGGAGTGAGAAGTGAGACGGCGGTCGCATGCTTCCGCGCTTTCGGCGCCGCTCTGGATGGGCGCTGCCGAACGACCGCAAATCGCTCCGAGGGTGCGAACGGCGCGTTGATCGAGAACAGCAGACCGCTCCGTTCGAGGGTATGGCGTGCCCGACCCTCACTGCTCATTCCTCGGTCCTCACTCCTCGTCGTGCACCCATGCCCGATCGGTGATCGGGGGATCGAGCGGGCCACCCCTCCGCAACCGCGTGACATCACCCGCGAAGGTGGATGTTCCGCGCCATGCCGCATCAATCGCCGGATTGCATGCTGCACGGATTGCCCAGCGAACTCCCAGCATTCATCCAGCCCGCCCCGAGTCTCGGACAGCATCATGAGTCGCACGGGACCAGGCCTTCCTTGACGCCACGAAAGGCGGGCGGGTAGGCTCCCGCAGCTGTCGTCAGCGCCGCACGTACAGGTGCACCACCACCCGAACGAGCTCCGTGGCTGGAGGTGATCGTTCGATCGTACGGATCGCAGGCTGGCAAGGCGTCCACGAGAGGACTCGGGCTGGAGTCCTCTCGTGGATCGTTCCTCTCCGATGCGCGACCGGTGTCGGACGCCGCGCCTTCCTGGGCGCGACAGCCGGCAGACAGGCCGCTCGCGCAGATGTCCACGCGGGAAGGCGCGTGGCCCGGACCGACGCCGCTGCGTGAGCCATGGCTCGCGTGCCGGGCCAGTCGGCTCCACCCCCCACTCATCGCACACGGCCTGGTTCCATCACCAATCACCATCAACGAACCAGCGCCATCCCAGGGAAGGGATCTCCAAACCATGTCGATTTCGTCATCGCCGGAAGCGGCGACTGTGGAAACGCGCGCCTCGAACACCGCCCCCACCACCGCGCACCCGACCGAAACACCACAACCACTCGTCGCACTCCTCTCCCGAAGCCTCACTCGCCGGCACGCGGCACGCACGCTCGCGGCATCGGGTCTCGCGCTCGGTATCGGTGGCGCAACCGCGATCGCCGCTGGCGCCCAGGAAACCCCACAGGGACCGCCGCCTGACTGGTCCGGCGACGACTCCTCATCCGACGACACACCCACCACGACGGACGACACGTCGACCGACACCGACACCGACACCGACACCGACACGACAACGGATGACACGTCAGACACCACCGGAACGACGACCACCACGACGGGAAGCGGAAATGGCCAAGCCATCGCCGACTTCGCGCTGCAATACGTCGGACTGCCGTATGTCTCCGCCGGGCGCGACCCCAGCACCGGTTTCGACTGCTCCGGCTTCACCTACTACGTCATCATGAATGTGCTGGGCATCGACATCGGGGGCAGCCCGGAAGGCCAGGTAGGCTACGGCTCGCCGGTCGAGTACGGCGCATGGGAGCCGGGCGACCTCGTCTTCTTCGCGAACACCTTCCGCGAAGGCGTCTCCCACGTTGGGATCGCCATCGGCGGCTCCCAGATGGTGCATGCCGAAAACGAATCGACGGGCGTCACCATCTCGGACATCACGTCCGACTACTACACGAGCCATTACTTCAGCGCGATCCGGTTCTGATCGCCCCACACCGAAATCGTGGTGCAGGATTCCCTCATCCTGCACCACCTCACCCCGCGCCGGAGCGGGGACGCTCCAGATTCAGGCGAATCATCCCCATCCGCCTGAATCTGGGAGATACAGGCGCTATGTGGGGACCAGGCCTCACCCTTGGTCCCCACATCGACGGCCCGACCCGGCAGGTGAACAGGGCAGCCGCACAGCGCGCCAACTGCCGTCGTGACCACGACGTTCCACGACGATTGCCGATCAGCGCTCACGTCACGCTGGCGGCTGTACCGGGGACGGCCTATGCGAACGGATTGCCGGTCAGCTTTTCGACCATCCAGGCCACCGCGGCCCGAACACCAGCCAGCCCAAAGCCATAGTATGGAGGATCGTAGTCGTAGACCTGGTTGCTCTTGCCGGCGACCGTCTGCTGCACGAGCGGGGCGTTCACGAATGCATCGTAGCTGCCTTCGACGTGGTACAGGAAGATATGGTCCAGGTCGACGTCCTTGATCCGTTCCATGGAAAAGTTGACGTAGTACTGCTGGCGTCCGTCCTCGTCGGCCAGATGCTCGACGAAGCTCGACGGAGTGATATCAAGCTCCCGTTGAAGCTGGTACGACCCCTCGACTGTCGTGAAGACCCCACCATTCTCCAGGTAATAGGATGGATAGGCGTAACAATCGCCATTCTCCGGGTAGTAGACGATGACCCCCGCCTTCTTCCCCTCGACGGCCGGCGCCACGGTTTGCCGCGCCCGCTCGACGAAGGTTTCGTGATCCGCCAGCAGGGTGGCAGCGACATCGTCCACGCCGAACAACGCCCCGAAATCGCGGACCGCCGCCCGGGGGACGAACGGTGCGTGCGTCGTTCCCCGGACAGTCGGGGCGATCTTGGCGAGCGTCCCGGGGTCCTGGGTAAACAGGGGGCTGGTGAGAATGAGGTCCGGCTTCAACGCCACCAGTTGCTCGATGTCCAGATCCGAGCCGTTGTGATGAACCAGCAACAACTCCACATCCTTGAGCGCGGTGTGCATCGCATCGGTCAGGTCACCTGCGCTCCACAGCGGCGACTCAACCCCATCCGTATAGGCGACACCAACCAGCCGGTCGGCAACACCCAGCTCGAAGAGGGAAATGTATTCCCAGCCCAGCGACACGATCCGTTGTGGATTGGCCGGAATCTCGATTTGGCCATCAATGGTCTCGACGGTCACGGTCTGGTCGTTGCGGTCGACGATCGTGAAGAGGGCCATCTCCGGATCGTACTGGGGGGGAGTCCAGACATAATCGGCGGCGGCGGTAGCGGCGGCAGTCGCTTCCTGGGCGGTGACATACTTGACGTTGCTCAGCCCCAGCAATCCAGCCATCCCCATCGCCCCACCAAGGAAATGGCGACGACTGGCAAACGGCTGCCGGAGCGATGGTCGAGAGAGGATGTCGGTCATGGCGTGACTCACTTTCCCAGGTACTTGGAATGGCGGAACAGGATCGAAGGCGACACGAAGGTGCATGTCCGTAACGCGAGCGAACTTCTGCAGGAGGCGGATCGACGGCATATGCCGCCCGCTTTCCAGCCGGGCGATATTGCCCTGATCGGTGCCCATCGCCTCGGCAACCTGGCGTTGGGTCAGGCCTGCCTGCTTGCGCGCCGCGACCACGGCCTCGGCAAGCTCCTTGAGTTCGGTTCGCGCCAGCCGGACACCCCGCTCATCCCGTGATGGAGACGCGCTGGAGTGCCCCGACGGCTCATGACTGGTATCGCGCACAATGAATCACTTTCGGTCCCACGCCTGGTACCCGGCGTGGTTACATACGGAGCAGACAGGCATCTCGTCAGGTGCCTACGACCACTATATGTCAGATATGACATTCCTACCATATTGGTCGGAATAATTGCCTGTACGTCGCTACCCGACCGCTGATGCCCTGCCTCCAGGCCGATGAGCGGGCGACGCTGTGAGCCAAACGGCCAGGCACCCCATGGGGATGAGGTGCCTGGCCACACGCAGGAAGTAGCTGTGGTCGTGCCAAGCGGTTCTCTCGGCAAGTCACGGTACGCGTTCCGGCAAGCGCGGCCGATCGTTCCTGATGACCTCGGGCCTCAATGGAAAGGCCGCTGAATGCACACCTCCCGGACGATTCGATCGTCCGGGAGGTGTGGTGCGCTCGTGGAATGGAATGGCTGCCGAGAACTAGACCTCGGACCACGCACCGATGCGGCGGAACTTGTCATGCCGGTTCGCGAGCATCGTCGCAACCGCGTCAGCATCGCCGTCTCCCAGCAATGCGTCCAGCTCGGAGAGCGTCGCCGCGATGCGGTCTCCCACCGTGCGGATCGTATCGCGCGGGGCCTCATGGGCCGGGACCGGTTCCGGGATCACCTCATCGATGATGCCGAACCCGGCGACATCCTGGGCCGTAATGCGCATCGTCGCGGCGGCTTCCTCCGCCTTGGATGCGTCCTTCCACAGGATCGCCGCGCAGGCTTCCGGCGGCGCCACGGCGTAGACCGCGTTCTCCAGCATCAGGATACGGTCGCCAACGCTGATCGCCAGCGCGCCACCGCTGCCCCCCTGCCCGATCACCACGCACACAATCGGCACCGCAGTCCCGATCATCGCCAGCAGGCTCTCGGCGATGGCCGTGCCCTGTCCGCGCTCCTCCGACCCGACACCGGGATCAGCGGCGGGCGTGTCGATGAACGTGATGATGGGGAAGCCAAACTTCTCGGCATGCGCCATCAGCCGCACCGCCTTGCGATAGCCCTCCGGACGCGGCATCCCGAAGTTGCGTTCGATATTCTCCCGCGTGTTCGTGCCGGGCTGATGCCCCATCACCATCACGGTGCGCCCCCGGAAGGTCGCCAGGCCGCCGAGCAACGCCCGGTCATCCCCGAAGGAACGGTCCCCGTGCAGCTCGATGAAATTCGAAAAGAGCTCGCGGATGTAGTCGAGCGTATGCGGACGCTGGGGATCGCGTGCCAGGCGCACACGGTCCATCGGACTCAACGTCACCTCGGCAGGGGCATCGCCCGGTGTCACGGCCTCGGTCTCCGTGTGATCGAGGATCGCCTGATCGGAATCGCTCATCGGTCCTCACCTCCGGTGGTGACGGCATCCGGTTGCCCATCTGGCGCCGGCATTGTGGGCGCACCGCGATAGAGATCGATCAAGGTGGCGATGGTCTCCTTCACCTCCGGACGAGGGGAAATGAGATCGATCGTCCCATGCTCGAGCATGAATTCCGCCGTCTGGAACTCCTTCGGCAGCTTCTGCTTGATCGCCTGCTCGATCACGCGCTGCCCCGCGAAGCCGATCTTGGCGTCCGGTTCGGCCATCACCACATCGGCAATCGTGGCGTAGCTTGCCGTCACGCCGCCGTAGCACGGATCGACCAGCAGGGAGATATGGGGTAGCTGGGCACGGCCAAGCGCCTCAAAGCCAGCGACCGTCTTCGCCATCTGCATCAGGGAGAACAATCCCTCGTGCATGCGGGCACCGCCGGAGGCATTGACCGTGACCACCGGCAGCTCCTGCTCGATGGCGCGCTCGATGGCGCGGCTCATCTTCTCACCGAAGACCGACCCCATGCTCGCGCCCATGAAGTCGAAGTCGGACACGAGCAAGACCACGCGGCGCCCTTCGATGGTGCCAACGCCAGAGATCATGGATTCGATCTCACCGGTCTTCTTCTGGGTCTTCACCAGTCGGTCGCTATATGGCCCCTGGCCATCGACGAACTGGAGCGGGTCCTCCGGCCGGAGATTCCCATCCCATTCAATGAAGGAACCGGGGTCGGTGAGCTGAGCGATGCGTTCGCGGGCACGAAGGCGGAAGTGATGGCCGCACTTGGGGCACACCTGAAGGTTGCGCTCCAGTTCGCGTGAATAAATGAGTTCGCCACACTTCGGGCACTTGACCCACAGGTCCTCGGGGATTGCCTGTTGATCGTTCCGCTCGTCCTCGCCGGTGCGAGGGCGGAACTTGCCCGTGCGTTGGAAGAAATTGCGCATTCCGAGAGTCCTCGACCAGTTCGTTCATCACGCGATCCCGATCCCATGATCGCAACCGCCCCGAGACGCATCCAGCACCGCTGCGGCAAGCGAGCGGCAGGACACGATCGTGGGAATGATGCACGGGCGACCTGGCCCATGTGTGGCTGTCAATCCGGGCGACGGGAGGACACGACACATCGCGCACAGCAGCGGTTCGCGAGCACTCGATATCATATCGGCACATCCGGATGTTCTCCGATGCAGCGGTGCCCAACCATATCCAGCGACCGATGCACGTCCTCCCCCGCACCCGAACCGAAAACGGCCCACGCATAGAGGCGGATGCGCTGATCGGGGTGTCCTGTGTCACCACGGTGCCGACGCGCGCAGATTGTTGGGAGGATACGGCAGCGGCACGCGCCACTTCAACCTTTATGGCCGATTCCGGGGCCTGTCGGGGCCGAAGCATGCGGGTTTCTTGCCCACACTCCACCGGACATGCCTCGCCACGCCGACGGCCCCAACCAGTTCAGGAACGAACGCACCCTCACGGCCCCAGAACCCGAGACAAATATCCCACATAAGGTACTAGACACTTCCTATGACCAAAGGTACTATAGGTACTAGATGGTCATAGTCCTAAACGGCCATCCCTTTCATGCACGGCCTGCTCGAGCCGCGCTTCGGGACTCTGTCGTCATCGCCGTCGCCATCCATCACCACCGAGACCGCCGCTTGCCACTCGGTTCAAGGACTTTCTCGTATGAAGCGCTTCACCTCTCCCACCTCCTTCATCGCGGTAGCCCTGCTCGTGATCGGCCTCGTGTCTCCGCTGGCACAGACCACGATCTTCGCCCAGGACGCGACGCCGGTCGCGGGCAATTCCGAAGGCATTGAGACCCCGGTGGACATCGCGACAGACATCCCCGAAGAGACCGCGGCCCCGGCGCAGCCGAGCCCGACCTCGACGACCACGGTCGAGCCAGCTCCGACCGACGTCATCACCGAGCCCTCCACCGAGGAGCCGACCGCCGCGCCAACGGCAACCGGGACTCCCGGCAATGCCATCGCGGGGACGCCTGCCGCGACCGACGTGGCCACCGGAGCCAGCACGCCGGTGGCTGCCGATGAGATGACCTTCGGCGCGGCCCTGGCGGATGACGAAACGATCTCCGCGGCGGCACTCACCGCCACGCCAACCGATCTGGGCAGCGCGATGGGGTTCAACCTCTTCGTGCTGGGCGACATGACTGGCGTCAACGGCGATACCGAAGGCTGCCTGGCGGTTGGCGGGAATGCCTCGCTCCAGAGTTGGGGGGTGAACAATCACGGCGTCACCTGCTCGTCCGCGCTGGTCATCGGCGGCAACGGATCGGGGAGCGGCGAGGTCGATGGCAACATCACCTACGGCGGCACGTTCACCGGCATCAACACCAAGAATGGATCGGCGTCCCAGGGCACCACCCAGTACTTCAACGATGCCACGGAGTACTTCAACGCGCTCTCCGCCAATCTGGCGACGCAGCCGGTGAACGGCACGGCGGTGTTCCAGCCCTGGGGAACCCTCACCCTGACGGCAAATGCCGGAGCGGGCGACACGGTGGTCTTCACGATCGACAGCGCGAGCATTCCAATGAAGTCGGACTGGAGCACGGGCAAGGAAGTGAAGATTCCGGCAATCGGCCAGATCGACTTCGCGAATGTGCCGGCCGGGGCGACGGTCATCATCAACATCACCGGATCCGCACCGATCACCTTCACCGGTGGACAGATGTTCCCCGCGAACAAGCAGAAGGTGTTGATCAACGCGCCAGACGCGACATCGATCACGTCCACCAGCTACACGATTCAGGGGAGCGTGCTCGCGCCGAAGGCCACGCTGACCATCAGCAATGGCAACCTCGAAGGCCAGGGCGTCTTCAATTCCGTGCGGGCGACGGGAGGCGGCGAATTCCATAATTACCCCTTCACCGGCACGATCCCGCAGCCGAAGACAACGCCAACCCCGGCTCCCACGACGCCGGCACCGACCCGGACACCGGTCGCCCCGTCTCCCACCCCGGTGACCCCGACGAACACACCGGTTGCCACGGCTACCGCGACCAATACTCCCGTCCCCACGAACACGCCGGTCCCAACCAATACTCCGACACAAACCGCCACGGCAACAGCGACGCAGACGAACACACCGATCCCAACCAGCACTCCAACCAACACCCTGACAGCGACGGCAACGAACACGCCAACGGAAACCCTCATCCCAACGAGCACGCCAACCAACACCCTTGTGCCCACCGCCACGGCGACGGAAACCCTCGTCCCCACGAACACACCGACTCAGGTGCCGACGAATACCCCGGTTCCGACTGCGACCGAGACCGCCGTCCCGACCAACACGCCTGTACCAACCAGCACTCCGACGCAGACAGCTACGGCTACGGCTACGGCTACGAACACGCCTATCCCAACGAGTACGCCAACCAGCACGCCAGAGCCAACCGCTACCAACACGCCGACTCAGGTGCCGACGAACACCCCGGAATCGACCGCTACGGCCACGGAAACCCTTGTTCCCACCGCCACCAACACACCCACAGCCACAGCCACAGCCACAGCCACCGCCACCGCCACCGCCACCGCCACCGCCACCGCCACCGAGACATTGACGCCGACGAATACGCCGGAGCCGACGGCCACCGAGACCACCGCCCCCACGAGCACCCCGACAGAGGAGCCAGCCAATACGCCGACCGCCACCACGGTCCCGACGAATACTCCGACCGAAACGCCCGAGCCGACGGCGACTGCCACCATGGTCCCGACGTATGCGACCCCAAGCGGCGGCCAGGTCGACGAAACGCCGACCCCGACCCCGTCCACACCCACGTCCGCCACACCGGAACCGAGCGCCACGGCTACGACCGTTCCAACCAATACCCCGACGGCTCCCGCGACGTCCGTCCCGACGGAAACCCCGGTCACCCCGGCCCAGCCGACCGAGCCGACGACACCTCCGAGCACGACGCCGGTTGTCACCAGCACGCCGGGTAGCACCGATCCCGCCACCACGACGCCGAACGGACCGACGGCAAGTCCCGTGACGGTGACAGAACTCCCGGTGACGGGATCGGGCGAGACACCGGCAGCACCCACGCAGACGCCGGTCGCCTGGATCGCCTTCACCTCCGCCATCCTGCTCGCCGGAGCACTCGGCGTGCGAACCCTCCGCCGCCGCTAATCCCGGCTCCAAGGCCCCTGAAGCAGACCGCCCCCGGATGATCGAATCATCCGGGGGCGGTCTGCGCTACGAACAATCGGGCAGCGGAACGCGAGTGTGTGGACACCGCTCGCTGACCTTGGCATCATTCCCATACCATCATGGGCGCATTCGTCCATCGCTTCGTCAAGGATTCCTCCCATGCCCGCCCTCTCATCACTCGATCCTCGCCAACGCAAGTGGCTCACCGGCTTCCTGGTCGGACTCTCCTTCGGGCTCATCTTCGCGGCGCTCTCGCCCAACGTCTGGTGGGCCGGAGTGATCGGGGGACTGGCGTTTGGCCTGGTGGTCGGGAAGCTCTTCATGCTCGACGAACGACGGGACGAAGAAGTGCAGCGCATTTCTCGCAGCCCACTCGCCGATCCGCACGAGATCATCGGGATCGCGATTCCGCTAGATATCGACGCGGACACCCCTGCGCGATAGCGACCACTCCTCCCATACATTCCCCACGCATTCCTGCCACACGGTGACGTGCGCCGGATCGTCGTGCGATGATCCACGTGGGCACATTGCACGATCGCGCCGCATCGGCGTTGTGCGCCCTCTTCCTCCGCTCATCGACGACCGCACAGGGCACCATGACTGCAGCCTCCACCGCACCAGCGCCATCTGCCCGACCGCCGGGGTATCGGGATCTCCTCTCGCTCCCTGGTGCCCGGGACTTCTTCATCGCGGGCTGCATAGGCCGCATCCCCCTCGCCATGCGGGCGATGGGCTGCGTGTTGCTGGTGCAACTGGTGACCGGATCGTATGGTCTCGCCGGTCTTGTGGGCGCGGTGCAGACATTGGTCGGGGCGTTCGCGGCGCCGAGCATCGGGCGCGTTGCCGATCGCTACGGAGAGCGGACAATCCTGCTATGGGGAACACTGATTCATGCCATCGGCATCGTCGCGCTGGTCGCGTCGGTGCATCTGGGGGCGAATCCGCTCCTGATGGTGCCATCGGCAGCCATCGTCGGCGGATCGAACATCCCCTTCAGTTCCCTGAGTCGCGCGCGGTGGACACGCAAGCTCGGCAGCCGAGGCCCCGCGCTGGAGCGCGCCTATTCGCTGGAGAGCATGGCCGACGAGATGGGCTTCGTGATCGGTCCCCTGCTGGTAGTGCCACTCTGCGTGGTCGTCGATCCGGCAGCAGGCGTCCTCGCAGCACTGGGATTTACGATCATTGCGGCGGCCATGCTGCTGCGATTGCCGGATACCCGGAAGGCAGCTGCCTCGGCAGAGGTGCGCCTGGCACCGCGCCAGAGCGTGGAGACCCCTCGCTCCCCCATCGCGATCGTGGGAATCCGCGTGGTAGTCGGGGTCCTTCTGGCGGTCGGATTCCTCTTCGGGTCGGTGGACATCATGATCGTCTCCTTCGCGGAGGACCATGGGTCGAAGAGCGCCGTGAGCATCCTGGCGGCGCTCTTCGCCTTCGGGAGCTTTCTCGGTGCCGCCGCGTACGGCATGATCCACTGGAAAGCCCCAATCGACCGGCGGATGAAGATCGCGATCTGGTGGTTGGCGTTGGGCACGATCCCGGTGGCGCTGGTGAGTTCGCTCGTGGGCATGGGGGCGGCAGGTGTCTTCATCGGGCTCTCGATTTCGCCGGCGCTGATCGCGGCCAACACTGTGGTGGAGCATCTGGCGCCGAAGGGATCGGTCACGGAAGCGTTCGCATGGCTGAGTTCGGCGCTGGCATCCGGTGCGGCGCTCGGCAGCCTGGTGACGGGTGTGGTGCTCGATGAACTCGGTACCCGCACGGGGCAGACGCTTGGCCTGATCGGCGCGCTGGGTGCGGCGGTGGGCGTGATGGTCTGGGCGCAGCACTTGAAGCCACCGGCCGACGACCACACGGATTCCGATCCTGCCGGCGACGGGGGCGAGATGGCGCCGCGCCTCGTAACGTCGGCCGATCCGGCCTGATCGATACATACGCTTGGTAAGCGCGTCGATCTATACTGACGCGATGTCCCCTCACTGCGTGTATGGTCTTTCTGAAAGAGGATGATATGGCCGTCCGAAAACCCGAAAATCATCGCTCCGAGCGTCGACGAGGATCGTCGGTCTACACGCAACGGTTCACCCCTTCGCCATCCCAGGACCAGATGATGAATGGCGATGATGGCCGGCGGCTTCTGGACGAGAAGTCGCGGGCGTATTTCAACGTGAGCGGGGACGAGTTCGCCGAACTCTACCGGGCCGGGGTCTACAACCTCGATCATCCCAAAGTCGCGAAACTCGGCATGCTGGTAGCCATCCTCGACGGAGACTGAGATGGCCGGGAGAACCCCACGGCAAGCGGTCCGGGCGTTCTTCGCGCCGATCAAGACCGCTGTTGGCTGCGTGTCCTCACAGCCGCTTACGCTCCTCGTGGAACCCGATTTCCGGATTGGGGCGCGTATCGGAGCGATGACGCAGAATCTGGACGCGATTCCAGTGCGGGGAACGTTAGGAACGTTCTGGATCTCGCTGGCGATCGCAGGACAGGTTGTCGAGGACGATCGGCCCGATCGCGGTCCGTTTCGTGTCATGACCACCCAATACAGCTTTACGCTTTCTGAAGATGCAGACGAAGCACGAGAGATGCTTGCCTATCATTGGACGCCAGAGGCACCCGGGGATCAGGTGCGCGCTCCGCATCTCCATGTTGGCCGAACCGTCCTCAACGATCGATACCGCGATGACCCAATGTGTCTGCATCGGCGGCACATTCGTACCGACCGCGTGTCTGTCGAGCAATTCGCCCTCTTGTTGATCGAGGAATTTCGCGTCACGCCGCAGAACCCTCGATGGCATAGCGTCCTGGCATCATCACACGGCACCTTTGCCCGGTATCGCCGCCCCATATAAGGGTCCCGTCAGTGATCTGACCACCCTGTTGGTCCCATATCTTGGGGCATCCCCAACGATATCCACATATCGACCACAACTTATCCACATGTCCCGACAGTATTGTACGTACACGTCCCATCCAAACGCGATCACGCGCGACCGCAGAGTCATCCCCAAGCGCGTGATCTTGCCTCCGAGTGTCATGCGGAGCTGGGGAGCGTTCGGGTCGCTCGTAGGGACCAACCCGAAAACGATTTGGGCGATGCCGGAGGATCGAACCGTGCGTCGCTATCGGGGCCGATCCGGATTCGGCATCGAGCAGCCACACACCAGCTCCGGAACGATCTCAGCATCCTCATAGACGCGCGCCCCGCAGCAATGACTGCGAGGGTCGCGTCTACGGGCAGGAAAAGGATCTGAACTGCTCTCACCTTGCCATCACGAAATGTGAACCCCATCCCCCGCGTCCCTAGCCTCTCGACCGAACGCGGTTCTTGCCGTAGGATGACGTTGACTAGTCAGAATCTGACTACGACAGTCGTGTTCGGGCGTCGCCGTGGGGCGGGAGCGTCCGGCGAGGGATGCGAGGAGTGATGATGCGCACCAGTGTTCGAGATGCCCAGACGCGAGCGGTCAGCCCGCTCGGCTTCGGGGTTCGATCGGCCTTCAGTCTGTTGCTGATGGTTCTCAGCCTTGTCTTCGTGGCGGCGCCCGCGTCGCCTGTCTCCGCACAGGGATCAGCAGCGATCTCCTGCGATCCAGCCACGCCAACTGCGTCCGGCGCAGCGGCGGCCGCATCCCCGGTCGCGCCGGTGTCGGCCGAGTTCCCGGCTGATGGCGGAGCGATCACCGTCTTCGCCGCCGCGTCGCTCACCGATGCGTTCGCGACCATCGTGAATGACATCCAGACCGCCCACCCGAACGTCACGATCACGATCGAGACGGGGGGTTCGCAGGCGCTGGTCACGCAGTTGACCGAAGGAGCCAAGGCGGATGTACTCGCAACCGCCAACACGTCCACGATGAAGACAGCCCAGGAGGCCGGCCTGATCGATGGCACGCCGACGATCTTCACCGGCAACCGCCTCGTGATCGTGACGCCGGACGGCAACCCCGCCGGCATCTCCACGCTCGATGACCTCGCGAAGGACGGCGTGAAGCTGGTCATCGCCGGGTCCGATGTCCCGGTCGGCTCCTACACGCGCAAGACGCTCTGCTCCTATGTTTCCAAGGGGAATGCGCCGGAAGGCTTCCTCGACGCGGTGAACGCGAACGTCGTTTCCCAGGAGACGGATGTCCGCAGCGTGCTCGCCAAGGTCCAGCTGGGCGAGGCCGATGCCGGCATCGTCTACGCCAGCGACGCGGTCGCCAGCAACCTCGCTGGCACCGTCGTGGGTACCGTCGAGTTCCCGTTCGAGACGACGGCGACCTACCCGATCGCGCCGGTCGCGGGCGGCAACACGGAGTTGGCACAGGCGTTCATCACCTACGTCCTCAGCCCGGAAGGCCAGAAGGTGCTCTCGGACTACGGCTTCGTCAAGTCCGGATCGTAACGCCAATCGGGAGCGATCCTGCCGATGGCCGGACCCACCGTGCCGCGCGCTCTGCACCGGTCGGTGGGTCCGTTTCGTTTCACGTATCCGAAGGGATCCCTCATGCCCCTCGTCCGCTCCCTATTCCGGCCAATCGCGGCCCTGATGCTCCTGCTTGGCGCGCTCGTGGCACCCGTTTCGGCGATCGCGCACGACGCGACGCCAGCCGCGACCACCGGGGAGGCATCCCCGGTCTCCGCAACGTCGATCCGCGTCTTCGGCATCACCGGCGATGTCACCCTCACGGTCGATGACCTGAAGGCCCTGCCGGTGGAATCGGTCGATGTCACCTTCATGGCCAGCGGCGAGGAGCAGCAGCACTCCTTCACGGGCACGTCGCTGCTCGGGGCTCTGGAGTCCATCGGCCTCCCCTTCCCGGAAAATGCGAAGAACCCGCTGCTGCAGACGTATCTCGTGATCACGGCCAACGATGGCTACCAGGTCGTTGTCTCCGGTGGCGAGCTCGATCCGGCCTTCGGCAACGTGCCGATGCTGCTCGCGTGGGAGCAGGACGGCGCGGCGCTGGAAGGAACGGATGGTCCGGTACGCCTGGTGGTGCCGGGCGACACCAAGGGAGGTCGGTACGTTCACGGCATCGTCTCCATCGAGGTGCTGAACCTGAACCCGGAGATCGGGCCGGCGCCGGCCGCGACGCCGGTCGGCTGATTCCGTTCATCCCGTCACCACGAAGGCCTCCCGCGAGCGTTCGCGGGAGGCCTTCGTCCTTGAGGAATACGGACCAAACCTGTCCGCACAGGTCTCTACCCTGATGGCAGACATCGCGGCAGGGTCGAGCATCGCCCCTCCTCACGATCCCGCCAGCGACGGCCCCCAAACGGCTGCGGCGTGGAGCTTCGTGTCGTTCGTTCCCCTGCCCGATTGTCTCCCCCGGTCGCGGAACGGTCCGTGCGCCGGAACAATCAGCGACGAAGCGTACGAGCGGAGGATGCCAGTGACTAAGACACCCACCATCACCAACGCGATTCCGGTTGAGACATTCCGCGCCGCATTGCTGACCATGCTGACCGAGGCATTCGACGGCACGGAAGGCCCGCAGACATTCTTCACCGACAAGGGCACCTCCCTCTTCGAGACCCTGGCAGGGATCGACGCGGCGACCGCCTCACGCACGTTCTCGGATCGTGCCTCAAACATCGCGGCGCAGGTGAATCACATCCGGTTCTATCTCGATGCGTTGATGGAAGGCCTCACGTCCGGCTGGAAGCCAGCCGACTGGCCCGGTTCATGGAAGGTCGGAGCGGTCTCCGACACTGAGTGGCAGGATCTGGTCAACCGCCTGATGGCGAGCTATGCGCGGATTCGGGCCTTCGCGGAGACGAACGAAACGTGGACGGGTGACTACATCGGAGGTGGCATCGCCATCGTGGCGCACACCGCCTATCACCTCGGCGAGATCCGAAGCTCGCTGGCGGCGCTGCACGTCCCCGAGCCCTCGGATGACGAAGCGTAGTCTGGCGACGGAAGGACGCATCCATGACGGATATCGATAAGAACGACGGGCTGGCACCTTCGGCAGCGCTGACCGATGTCATCCGCACCGATGCGCTGGACCTGCTGGAAGAGGTCTTCGTCACGCATCACGGCTATATCCTCGATCGCGGAACCTCCATGTTCGAGACACTGGCCGGGATCGACGCGGTGACCGCGTCGTTGGCCTACTCCCCAACCTGCGGCACCCTGGCGGCGCAGGTCAATCACACCCGCTTCTACCTCGACGTCGTGCTCCGGTCCGTCCGCGATGGCGACAACACCCCGGCCAACTGGGATTCGTCCTGGGAGGTCGGCGAGGTGACAGACGCAGAGTGGACGGAGTTGGTCGCGGGACTGCGCGCCTCGTACGACGAGGTGCATGCCTTCATTTCGTCACGGGAGACGTGGGACGAAGCCTCGGTGGGCGACGCAATGGCGATCGTGGCGCACAGCGCCTATCACCTCGGGGAAATTCGGCAGGCGCTGGCGGTGATCCCGCTCCTGCGTCCCGACGCGGCAGCGTAGGCGTCACGCTGATCCTCCCACGGAACGCAGATCGCACGGCGGTACCCGGATGCAGGGAGGCGGCGCTCACGATGAGCGCCGCCTCCCTGCATTAGCGAATCTCAGGAAATGATCGTGCGGGTGGGGACAGTGCTATAGCGGGGTTTGCGCATGGAAATCCCGTGCTGGCCCTTCCCGTAGTAGTTCAGGACCGTGCCGGAGCGGATGAACCCCTCCGCAGCATAGAGCGCCTGCGCCCCCGTATTGTGCTCCTGCACCATCAGCGTCACATCGCCGTCCGGGATCGCTTCGCCCAGCGCACGCAGGAGTGCTCGCCCGACCCCGCGACGTCGCGACGTCGGTCGGATCGCCAGGTTCATCACCCGGGCCGACCCGCGCGAGCGATCGCCGATGCAGCAGCCGACGACATCTCCAGTCACCGGGTCCTTCGCGACGAGGAAGACGACGCCCGGCCAGAGCCGCAGGGTCACGAGCGCGCTCCAGCCATAGGCCATGCGTGGTGGAAATGACTGCTTCTGGATCTCGACCACCGTACGGAGTTCTCCCCAGGCCACCGGTTCGATCAGGAACGGGGATGCGGGGTCGATCGGATGCGGGAAGTGGGGAGATGCCGCCGGGGAGGCAGGCGAAGGTGTGTCCATCGGGCAATCGTACCGCAGGAGGCGAGGATTTCGGCCCGCCATTCGATCAGGAACCTACGAGGACGGAAGCGCCTCCAACGAGGCGGTAACGATCGGCCTGGAGGTCGGGCTGGGGCTGCCTGTCGGGCCGGGTTCGAGTGTGATTTCAAGCGTCTGGTACATGCCAGGGCGGAGCATGGTCGCGAATCCGCCCGGCCCCAGCGTTCCGGCGGAAACCGGGCCGTTCGTGCCGACGAGCCAGACCTGATAGACACGATCAGCGGGCGCAGTGGGCAGGTTGGTCGTGGAAAGCACCAGCAGCCCGGTCTCCGGATCGTAGTGGAGGGCGGCGCGGGCATCGTCCGGCAAGGGGGTGGCGAAAGAGAGCGCGACGTTCACGCGGGAATCGGATGCGGCGTCGTTCCGGGGAGCAAGCTGATAGCCCAGGAAGACCGCTCCGGCGAGCAGGGTGACGAACGCAATCACCGCGATCGCGCGCATGAGCGTACGGTTTCTGCTCACACGAGTCTCTGGGCCGATCGGGTCGGTTGCGGCGGGAGCAGCGATGGTAACGATCCCTTCCGAACCGCTCGCGAAGATCGAGCGCGGTTCGGCGGAGGGTGTCACCGGCGACGTATGGCGTTGCCCAAGGCGGTTCGGCACGTGCGGGGTACCCGGATCGACCGCGGGCGGCTCCGGACTCGAAGCCGCCTCCGTGGGGAGGTCTGCGTGCGAATCGTCCAGCGAGGCGGGATCTGGTCCGGCAGTCGGGTCGTCTTCGCGCGATCGACTTTCCGCGCTCTCGGCGAGGGCGCTGCGCAAGGATGCACCAGGGTCGGTGGCGACGTAAGCCATCAACGCCGCGCGTTCGTCTGGCGTGATCGTGCCAAGGGCAGCGGCGCGTACGAGGCCT
Organism: Thermomicrobiales bacterium; assembly: GCA_049840815.1. Lineage (GTDB taxonomy): Bacteria > Chloroflexota > Chloroflexia > Thermomicrobiales > UBA6265 > JASGDN01. The sequence goes on from JASGJI010000014.1 coordinate 130,285, forward strand.
TCGTAGTAGGCGTGATCGTGGTGGTCGGGACGATCGGCAGGTTCCAACGTACTCACCTTGCTGTCCGGAGGAATCGAGCGATCGGATCGGGCACACCATGACCCGACACGGCGTGTCCTGTCGCGTCAAGCCGGGATGTGTGCGGATGATGATAGTGGGAACCGCCCTCCACGGCGAGGGTCGACACATACGATAACGCCATGAATACACAAGAATTGCTCCACATCGTTCGCCAAGGACTCGCGACTCCTATCGAAAGGGGCACGAACGTGACTGGATGGCGATTCTGGTGGATGGTGGCATCGGACCGACACGCGGTCGATCCGACCTGACCACCCGTCAAACCAGGCGTGCAGACTCCCGCACTTCACCCGGATTCGGTATGACGCTGCGGGAACTCCTGCAATGGAGGGACGCGATCAACGCCGAACGCCACCACCCCGATTGCCCCAGACAGGCTGGAGCAATCGGGGTGTTGGCTACCGGAATATCAGTTTCCTGGACGTGGCCGGTCAGTCTCCGCCCGGAGGCGGGCCACCCTGACCACCGCCACCGGGACCACCCTGACCGCCACCCCCGCCGTTGCCAGCGCCATTGCCGTAGTCGGCGGTCTGGTCGATGCCGATCACGATGGTGCCGGTGAAGCCGTCTGCATAGCTGGCCTCGTTCACCGGGGTCAGCGTCAGGAAGAACGTCGTGTCGCCTTCCTCCACCCCGCCGAAGACGCCGTCATCCGCGAAGGGCAGGAAGGTGGTGGAGCGCTGCGCGTAGGGCTCCAGGGTGGCGATCTGGGTGGTGATCGCGTCGTCAAAGGCGAGCTGGCCGGTGTGGGCCGTGGTGCCGCCATCGTAGGTGCCGTCCGCAGTCGCGCCGCCGACGTGGACCTTCATGTGGATGTGAATGGCACGGCCGGAATACCAGCCGGGATAGATGGTGGTGAACTCGGCGAGGCCGTTGGCATCGGTGAGCATCACCCCGCGCAGGAAGGTATCCGGGTTGGAGCCGTCATCCACGTAGGCGTCCGTCCCGCCGGGATTGCTGCCGGTGAAGCCGGAGTAGAACCCGTTGGCATCGCAGTGCCAGACATCGACGGCGGCGTTCTCGATCGGGGTGCAGGTGGAAGCGTCCACGACCGTGATCTGAAGGTCGAGCGGAACGCCGGCCTTGCCCTCGGTGATGTCGTTGCGCACCAGCAGGTCATCGAGCCAGTACGGGCCTTCGGTGAGTTCCGGCGTGAGCACGCACATCGCCGTGTTGGCCGAGGTGTCCTGCGCAAGGGCGACCGCATCACGCGCGGTGAGGCTACGGTTCAACATCGCGCCACCAAGGGCCATGCCCCCGACGGCGGCACCGGCGCCGGCCTTGAGCACGAAACGACGCGAGAGGTTCGCCGTGGTGAATCGCTCGTGGAGTCGGGCATTGTCGAGCTGCTCGTCGGTCGGCCAGTTGGCATCGCGGACGCCGGGGAGCTTCTTTGCGGGAGTGAGGGTCGGCATCGGGATGATCGCTCCTTCGCGATAGGGGCAGGATGGGAGTGGTGCCGCCCCGGATGGATGGGGCGGCGTCCTGATCCTGATGATGCACCACGCGGCTGGGGGCAATCCGGGGGTTTGCTGTGAGTATTCTGAGAGTATCTGGCGGCGTGCCTGCTACCCGTTATTGCTGCTCGGCAGGTTCGGGATCAGCCACGAGAGGAAGTCGCCCTGCGATCGCGTCTGGAGGAGGATGGTGCCTGGGCCAGTAAAATCGACCACAAGTCCTTCGCCACTGAACAGCGTGCTCTTCATGCCACCGATCCGCCGGATCGCGTACCCCACCGACTCCGGGAACGCGATCACATGCCCAGTATCGACGGTATAGCGTTCGCCCGCCGCCAGCTCGACAGTATGCAACGCGCCATAGGCGCTCAGCATGGCCTGCCCTCGCCCGCTCAGCTCCACCATGAAGAAGCTGCTCGTGGTGAAGAACCCCTTGCCGCCCTTCCACTTGGTATCGATCGCCACCGATTCCTCGGCCACGAGGAACGATCCGAAGTTCACCAGCAACGGCTGGCCCTGAATGTCGACCGTGACCAGATCACCCGGCAGCGATGGCGCGAAGATGAGTTCAGCCGGCCCGTTCGGACTGCGGAAGGTGTTCATGAAGAACGACTCGCTCCCCAGCATGCTGCGCTTCAGCGACCGCATGAGCCCACCGGTGGCGTTCGTCTCGATCTGCACCGTGCTGGTCATGCTGAGCATCGCGCCGCCATCGGCCCGCACGGCCTCGCCGGGACCAATCTGCACGCGCGCAGCGGCGAAGGATGGGCGGTAGAGCAGTTCCGTTTTCATTGTGGCCGTCCTTTTCCGGATACAGGCTCGCCAGCCCTCCTGCGGTTCTCCAGACAGACGACACCCTGGCAGGAATCGTTCCCGCCAGGGTGTCGGTCGTGCATCCAGGATATCGGCCTAGTAGTGGATCACCACCGGCATGCCGATGTAGGCATTGGCATAGAGCCAGTCCGCCACATCCATCGGCAGGTTGACACATCCATGGCTCATCACCGAGCCGAAGTTGCTGTGCCAGTAGGTGCCGTGCAACGCGTGACCACCCTCGGTGAAGTACATGACATCGGGCACATCGGGCACGTTGTAGTACTCACCACCGAGCACGCCTTCCATCGTCTGCGACGGGGTCATGCTCAGGACATAGAAGGTGCCGGTCGGGGTATCGAAGCCCGGACGTCCGGTGCTGACGTAGGTCTCGAGAACCGGGGTGCTGCCCTGGTAGACGACCATGTACTGTGCCGAGAGGTTCACATCGACCCAGATGCCACCCGTCGGGGCATCGGAGGCGGCAGCGATCTGCGGCTTCTCCGGCTCCGGCGCGATGAAGAGGGCCTCATCGTAGGTGGGGATATCCCCCTGCGCCGTCGACTTCTGGTCCAGCTTGTACTTGTCCGCCAGCAGCTTGCCGACCGGCACCAGGGAGAGCGTGCCGTCCTTCGCCTTGGCGATCTGACCCTTCTCGAAGACCTGGTAGGTGATGCCGTTCAACGTGTACTGCTCGGTCAGCGGGTTGCCGAGGTAGCTCGCCCCGCCAACACTGTCCCAGTATGTCCAGAAGTCACCAGCAACCGTGTGCTTGGTCTCGGAGACGTAAAGAACGGTATCGCTGGCGAGGATCTCGTCCGTCGCCTTCACCGGCAGCCACGCCTGCTGGAAGGCCGTGGCCTCGGAGGCCGAGCCCTGCTTCGGCGTGGAGAGACCAGCAACCGTGCGCTGGATGGCGATTGGCTGGAGCTCCTCACCGATGTTGGCGATGAAGGCCGTATTGCCATCGGCATCGCCTTCCGGCCAGTACTCGAATCGTGCGTACTCCATGTACTGCACAACGTGGCCGTTCTTCTCCGAGATCTCGGCCGTGATCGGATTGCCGAAGGCCGCCGCGCCGCCGCCGTTCCGCCACATGTCCAGGAAGAGCTGGTCCAACGAGTGCCCAGTCTCCGGAATGTAGACGGTGCGCGGAGCGCTCCAGTCATCAGCCGATGCGTGCGGCATCAGCGGAAGGAACATCGTCAGCACGAGCGAGAGCGCCGCGAACACGGCGGCAATCCCGGCTCGCCCCACACGCTTCGTCGCAGGCGTTGCCACCCGGGTCACCTGGGGCATCGCCCCCTCCATCGCCACCCTCACACACACACCCTTTCATAATGGCCTCACCCCCAGGCGAGGTCGATTCCGAACCGCGACCACCTCCCGTGGCCATCGCGATTCCAGGCACCCTGCTCCACCTCGCATGGCACCCATGTGTCCCAAACGCGCCCGAACCCATTGGGCAGCCGCGTCCCCTGCCGGCAGTGAGATACTCCCGCTGCCCTGTAAACGTCCATCGCTTGCAGCCGGTTTCGTCCCGACATATGCCTTGGGTCGGACTTCGGCAGCACTGCACGATCGTCACGCTCAACCGACCCAACGATGTGTACGTACACTATACGCCACTGGTGCCGGATGGGGTAATCCCCAACCGGACCAAATCCGTGACTTCCCGGCACACAATCCATGCCGGGCGCAACAATACCACGCACGCCCGGTGGATTCCCGTCCCACACGCAACAAGGCGGCGACTCCCTTTGTGGAGCCGCCGCCTTGTCCGAAATCCATGCCCAACCGGTGTCTGGCTAGAAGCCCTCGTCCTTGAGCAGGTCGTCCAATGTCGTGAGGTCGGATTGCGCGCTCTTCAGGTACGTCGACATTTCGTCGAGTGAGGAAGCGTTCGCATCCGGATCGCCGATCCAGACGATGAAGCTCAGCGATGCGCTCATGAAGTTGTTGTTCATGCTCGTGAACGCTTTATCAATCTTTTCGTAACCAGCAGGCGCGGTGAGGGTTGGGGATTCCAGCCACCCTCCGACGATCGTCGTCAGCTCATCGAAGTCGGCGTTGGTCGCGCTGGAACCGAGGCTGATAATCTCGTAGAAGCGGTCGAGCTCCTTCTGTCGGGTATCGACCGTATCACGAACATCGGCAAGATACGTGTCAGCGTCTTCCTTGCCTCCGCTACGTCCAGACTTCTCGGTTGGGGTCGGGGTCTTGCGCGTCGTCCGGGTTTCCTCGGTCGGCGTCGGCGTTTTGCGCGAGGTCCGCGACTCCTTCGTCGGCTCCGGGGTCTCCCGCGTCGTGCGGCCACCGGCGCTCTGGAACTCGTCGCCATCGCCGATCGCGATATCGACCGACGCGAACTTGTTATCGTCGCCAGGGATGAGGATTACCCGGAGATCGCCCGGACGCCCGCCGACCTCATACTCACGGTAGAGCGAGCGATCGGTCACGTCGGCCAGTGCATCGCTGCTTCCGAGGAAGAGCAGTTCACCGCCATCCAGCTCCTCCGCATCCTCGTCCAGCTCGACATCAGCCGGCAGGAAATCCTCCGCCTGGGAGAGCGCGCGGGATTCCGTCCAGTCGCGGCTGGCGTTCAGCACGATATGCAGGGCCAGATCGTCCTCGCTCCAGTAAACCTGGATCGACTCGAATCCGCGAATGTCCTCGTAGATCACACCGGTCGCAAAGTCATCGGCGTCGCGATCATCCGCCGCCTTGCCGAACTCGTCCTCGAAGTCATCGCGCGTGCCACCGAGCACACCGATCAGCGCATCGTCCGACGAGGTGCCACGGTCATCGCGGGAGGCAGGGGTTTCCTCATCCTCCGGCGTCTGGGTCTCCTCCTCGTCGGGGAGCTTCTTGTCGCCGTCATCAGACTGGGCGAGCAGCGCATTGACATACGCCAGCGACGCCTCGGCCTGCGCCGTATTGGCCATTGGGGCGGCCGCAGCTGTCATCGACAGGGTCGGGGCGAGAAGCCCCACCAGCATCGCGACGAGCACGGCCCACCGAGCAACGATCGTTCGTTTCATCGACTCTCCTCCTGGATCTGCACGGGTAACACGATTGCATGGCTTCCGATCCGTGGGCATCCAGCACGCGAACGTCTTCCATCGGTGCAGGACTCCACAGTCCGCGAGACGAACGACGATCCGGATGCATGTGCCTCTGGGAAGGAAGACGCCGATACCCTCCCCGTGGTTCCCATGTCCCACAATGTCCGGATTTCCGATCAGCCTGATCCCCACTCTACGCGAAACGACCGCAGATAGATACTGCGGTCGTTTCACATTTCACCGGATCGGGATGAATCGCGCCTAGGAACGCGTCCCCGCCGGCTGCCGGACCGGAACCGGCGTCAGCCAGTCCTGATGATCGGTGGTGCGGGCACGGTAGATATCGAAGAGGCGGTCACTGATCCTGGCCGAGATCGGGCCGCGTATGCCATCACCAATGACACGGTTGTCGATCTGCTCGATCCACGCTAGCTGGACGCCAGTGCCACAGAAGAAGGCCTCGTCCGCGATGTAGATCTCGGAGCGGTCGATCGTGCGCGTGTGGGTGGGGATGCCCAGCTCCTCCGCCAGCGCGAGCACAGTCCGGCGGGTGATGCCCTCCAGGATGTCGCTGCTGATCGGCGGCGTGATGAGCTCGCCATCACGCACCATGAAGAAGTTGCAGGAGCTGCCCTCGGCGATCTTGCCATCGCTGTTCAACATGAGCGCATCATCGGCGCCCATCTCCTCCGCCTGGTCCTTGGCAAAGGACGAGTTGATGTAGGAGCCAGTGATCTTGCCACGGCTCGGGATCGCATTGTCGGAGGCGCGTGTCCACGAGGAGACGAGTGCCTTCTGTCCACGCCGGGTGTCGAGATAGTCGCCCATCGGCAGCATGTAGACGGCCAGTTCGTCCTTCAGGCCGCGCAGGCGCGGGGTGAGCTGGACAGACGCCTTGTACACGAACGGACGGAAGTAGACATCGGTGGTCGGCGTGTTCTGCTTCGTCAGTTCCACCAGCACGTTCGCCACCCCATCCACGTCATAGGGCAAGTCCATACGCAGCAACTTCGCCGAGCGCAGGAGGCGGGCAGCATGATCCTTCAGGCGGAAGATGTTGATCGTCTGCTTGTCCTCGGAGAGGTAACCTCGCACGCCAGCAAAGGCGCCGGTGCCGTACTGGAGGGCGTGGGTGCCGATGCTGATCTTCGCATCGCCGAAGGGCACGATCTTGCCCTCGAAGAAGGCGTACTCCAGAGTCTCTTCGAATGCCATGAAAAATGCTCCTCTCGCCCGTTCGGGCAGGACCTGCGGACAGATGGACGGTAAAGGGCGGGAAGCCGGCCGGGCAGCGGCGCAAGCGGGGAATGGCCCGCGAGCCGGTGGAGGCAGGAATGCGGTCACGCCCGAACGCCCCGGCCACCCCATCCTGTCCTGCGGAATGCTCCGGTGCCGGGGGCAATTCATGGGCAAGAGTATCGCACAGAATCCCCGCCGTTTCGGGATTCGTTCATGATTGCGATCCGCCCTCGCCACACCGCGCCAGCACCGGACAGGCATGCTAGGCTGTCGGCACGAGATCATCCGCCCCGACCGTCCGGTCGTTCACCAAGGAGCCTCCGTGCCAACCTCGCCCACCGCCCCGATTGCCTCTCCCGACGCCGACACCCGCCCGCCCATCGCCATGATCGCGATGGACCTCGACGGCACCATCCTCGAAGCCGGCGAGGTGATCCGCCCCGAGGTGATCGCCGCGCTTGCCGCCCTCACGGCACGCGGGGTCCGCTGCGTGACGGCAACCGGGCGACAGGCCGCCTTCCAACGCGAGCTCTTCGCGCGCTACGAGATGGACATGGCCTCCACCGGCATCATCCAGGCGCTGATCGGCGACGAGCGAGAGATCTTCCTGGGAACCACCACGTCGGATGGATACGAGCCGCACGCGGCGTGGAACGATGCCCTGCGCGCCCGCTGGATCGATCTCTTTCCGATCGCGTGGGGATTGATGGAAGACGCGAAGGCCGAGGCAATCTCTCGCGGCTGGGAGGTGGCGTTCCTCCAACCGGCGGACATTGCGTATGAGCGCGGCCTGCCAACGCTGGACTGCGGGGACGCCGCACGGGGAGCGTCGCTCTGTCTGTGGGTGCAGGAGCAGATCGACCTGCGGAAGCTGCCGCTGGCGACCAACCGGAACATCCGCCTGGTGCAGGTTTTCGATGTGCAGGCCGGCAAGGGGCCGGCGCTGGCCGAACTTGCCCGCGTGCTGGGCATCCCGAACGCGCAGGTGCTGGCCATCGGCGATTCGAGCAACGATTACACAATGCTGGACCCGCAGTTCAATCACGGCTTCCGCACCGCCACCCCGGCGAACGCGGAGGATGAGTTGAAGCAGCTCGTCCGCGCGGGGAACGGCTACGTCGCCGCGGCGGAGGCCGGCCTCGGCACCGTGGAAGCCATCAACGCCCTCACCTTCGTCGGCTGCCGGGAATAGATAGGGCCCTACCCCTTTCCACGCCCCTTGTCGAACCGAGAACGCTCGATGAGATATCCATCAGATTCATACGAGATACGTATGCAGTATACTCTCCACGGTATTATTCTTGTCTAGTGGGTGGAAGGCATGTCACGACCTCTCTATCGCAATAGGGATACCGAAGACTTCGCAAACCAGCAATTTGTGAGACGGTTGCAAGACGTCCCCCGAGAACGTGGATATGCGGCCTTGGCCCGCCTCTACTCGGCCACGACGCTCTTTGACCTTCGCAATCCGCCCGGAAACCGATTCGAGGCGTTGCGCGGGGACCGCACAGGCCAATACAGCATTCGCATCAACCAGAAATGGCGTGTGTGTTTTGAATGGGCCGAAGAGACTCGGAGCGCTTTCAACATCGAAATCGTCGACTATCACTGAACGATTGCGCGGTTGCTACGGCAACACCGCCTATCGCCCCTGAAGGATGAGGAGGCACGGATGACACTCCCGGCTGTACACCCCGGATACCAGATTGCTATCGAGCTTGAGGAACTCAACCTCTCTGCCACCCAGGCGGCGAAGACCCTTGGTATCCCACAGAATCGCCTGACCGAGATCATCCGCGGACGACGCGGCATTACCGCCGATACGGCCATCCGGCTCGCCGTCTGGCTTGGCACATCCCCGGCCTACTGGATGAATCTCCAGCGCGATTACGAACTGAACCTCGCCGAGCAGACATCCGGAGAGGACATACGCGCCGCAATTGTCCCGCTGCACACCGCAGCCTGACAGCACCTCCTACACCTCGACGGTGTAGGGCAAGGGCAGTTCATCGCCAGGCATGCCGCGAATCATCCAGTTCTCACGCGGCGTCTCCGTGATGGTGATCTCGATATCCTGCGGCGCGATCCCGCACGCCGCGCCAAGATTCGCCACGATCCCACGCATGAAGGCCTTCTTCGCCGCCACGCTGCGCCCGGCGAACATGCTCACCTCGACGATCAGATACCGTTCCGAACGATCGTCCGGGTAGAGGAAATCCTCCGCATCCAGCCAGCAGAACCGGTGAAAGCGCTTCGCCGCAGGAAGCTGGAGCGCGTCCTCCGCCGTAGCCGCCGCGTGAATCGCCTCGGAGATCGCCGTCCGCTGTCCGGCATGCACCCCCCGCCGCCCGAAGATCGTGATCTGCGCCATGGGTCCCCCTTGTCGCCTGATAGCCCGGCATCGACACTCAACGCCATGGTCGTGGATTGCGATTGTGCGATCCGGACGCTGGAATGGGCAACCATCCATACAAGGAGCGATGCGCGTGGCGGACACCGGGGACGGGCAGGAATCGCGGGACGAGCCGGGCACGGACGTCGCGCGCGGCATCCTGCTGACACGATTCCCTGTCTTCGCGCATCACAACTTCCGCTGGTTCTTCTCCGGCCAGCTGGTCTCCATCACCGGGACCTGGATGGAACGGCTCGCGCAGTCGTGGCTGGTACTCACGGTCACGTCGTCCGCCCTCGCCCTCGGGTTCGTCCCGGTCGCGCAATTCCTGCCCACCATCATCTTCACGCTGGCGGGCGGTGTCCTCGCGGACCGCTTCCCGAAGCGATCCCTGATGCTCTGGACCCAATCGCTCTCCGCTGTGCTCTCGTTCCTGCTCGCGGCCCTGGTCCTGGCCGATGCGATCGCGCTCTGGCACATCTACCTCTTCGCCTTCCTGCTCGGCACCCTGAATGCCATCGACGCACCCGCCCGCCAGTCGTTCGTCACCGAGCTCGTTGGCGAGCAAGACACCGTGCAGGCCGTTTCCCTGAACTCGGCGGCGATCAATTCCGGCCGCATCATCGGTCCGGCCCTCGCGGGTGGCGTGCTGGCGACCGTCGGCGCGGGCTGGTGCTTCGCCCTCAACGGCCTCAGCTTCCTGGTGGTCGTCGCCACCTTGCTGAAGATGGACCCTTCCCGCTTCTACGCCGGAAAGCCCCCGAAGCAGCGAGCATCGGTCCGCGACGGCATCGCCTACGCTGCCGGCCAACCGCTGATCGCGGTCTGCCTGCTTTCCATCCTCATCGCCACCATCTTCGGATCGAACTTCGCGGTCTGGGTGCCCCTGCTGGCCAAGCAGGTCTACACCACCGGGGCGGGCGGTTTCGGCCTCTTCATGTCGGCGCTGGGCATCGGCGCCGTGGCAGGAGCGCTCTCCCTGGCGACCCTCGGGGATCAGACACCAACCGGCTGGCGCGTGCCGCTACAGGTCGCCGTACTCGGCGGTGTCCTCGCAGCGATCGGCCTGGCGAGCAGCGTGCCAGTCCCGGCCTAGATCGCGGCGGTGCTGGTTGCGGCCTTCGGTTTCATCCTGACCTTCAACAGCTCGCTCGCCACCTCCACCATCCAGCTGGAGGCACCGGCCGCCATGCGAGGCCGCGTGATGTCGCTCTACTTCCTGTGCAGCAACGGCGTCGTGCCCATTGGGGCGATGACGGCCGGCTCGCTCGCGCAGGCGCTGGGAGCACCCCGGATGATGCTGGTCTCCGGAGCGATCTGCATCGCCCTCGTCTTCGCCATGCGCGTCGCGATGCGCCGGCGCGCACCCGCTCCGGCAACCTGATCCCATCGGCGGGCGACAGGGGGATTGACGCATCAAATACTCTCGTTATACTAATCGCATGAGCACGACGCGCCTCTTCATCCTCGGCGCGCTCGCCCGGATCGGCCCCATGCACGGCCACCAGATCCGGCGGGAAGCGCAATTGAACCGCACCGAGACCTGGTCCAACGTCAAACCCGGCTCGCTCTATGGTGCCCTCCAGCGCATGGAGAAGGACGGCGCGATCGAGGTGGTGCGCACCGAACAGGAAGGAAACCGCCCCGAACGCACCATCTACGCCATTACCGACAAGGGACGCGCCGAACTCATCGCCATCCGCGATGCCATCATGCGCGATGCCCGGCTCCGTCCGGACCCGGTCGATCTCGCCGTCCAGTTCCTCGATGACGGTCTGACTCCGGACGAGGCCCGCATGGACCTGCATCTCCGCGTCCGCGACCTCCGGGACCAGCTCGCCGCCTGGGGCACCGCCCGCGAAGCGGCCGATCCATACCTGAATGACCTGGAACGAATGGTGTACGACCATTCCCTGCGACGGCTCGATCTCGAAGTCCAATGGCATCAGGAAGTGCTGGACCGCCTTCCGGAGTTACTGGCCTCTCGCCCACCCAACGCCATCTAGACCACAGCCGGACCACTACACCGATCTGACCCTGCGCGTCCGCAGCGCCGCACGCACCGGCATCGTTGCCGCAACCCATCTTCTCCCGTCCGGAGTCCACGTTCATGGCCCAGTCCTCTTCCACCCCGACCCCATTCGCCGCCCCCAACCTCGATGGACGCGAACGCTGGCTTGCCCTGGTCACGGTGCTCATCGGCACGTTCATGATCCTGCTCGACAGCACGATCGTGAACGTCGCCATCCCCTCCATCCAGCGCACGCTCTCCGCCAGTTACGAAAGCATCGAGTGGATCATCAGCGGCTATGCCCTCGCCTATGGCCTGCTGCTCATCCCATCCGGTCGGCTCGGCGACCGCTTCGGCCATAAGCGGCTCTTCATCATCGGCCTCATCGGCTTCACCGCCTCATCCGCCGCCTGTGGAACCGCGACGACCGTCGAAGCCCTCGTCTTCTGGCGAGTGGTGCAGGGTGCCATGGCCGGCGTCATGAATCCCCAGATCACCGCGGTGATCCAGCTCGCATTCCCGCCGCAGGAGCGCGGCAAGGCGTTCGGTATCTACGGCTCCGTGATCGGCATCGCCACCGCGATGGGACCACTCGTTGGCGGCCTCCTGATCGCGGCGAACATCAACGGGCTGGAATGGGAGCCGATCTTCCTCATCAATATTCCCATCGGCATCATCGCCGTCATCATGGCGTTGCGCATCCTGAAGCAAACCTACGGGCGTAGCGGCTCGCTCGATCTTGTCGGCATCGTGCTCGTCTCGGCGGCGGTCCTGCTGCTCACCGTGCCGCTGATCGAAGGCCGCCCGCAGGGCTGGCCGCTCTGGACCTGGCTCTCCATGGGAGCCTCGGTCGTGATGCTGGCGGCCTTCGCCTGGTGGGAACGTCGCCGCATCGACGCGAATGTGGCACCGCTGGTGGATGTCCGGCTCTTTCGTAGCCGCGCCTTCACGGCGGGCATGGGCATCGCGCTCGCGTACTTCGGCGGGTTCGTGGGCATCTTCTTCGTCTCATCGCTGCTGCTGCAGAACGGGATGGGGAAGAGCGCCCTCTACTCTGGCCTCACCGTGATGCCCTTCTCGATCGGCTCGATGATCAGCGCCTCGCAATCGGACAAGGTCGCGCGACGGCTTGGCCGGACCTGCCTCCTCCTGGGCAGCGCGCTGGTGATGATCGGGATCGGCGGCCTGATGCTGACCATGCATCTGGAGGATTCCGCGCTCGCCGGCTGGGAACTGGCCCCGTGGTTCCTCCTGGCAGGCTTCGGCTCCGGACTCGTGGTCGCGCCGAACGTGACGTTGGTGCTGGCTGGCGTGCCACGTGAGGATGCCGGATCGGCAAGCGGGGTATTGAGCGCCACCCAGCGGATCGGGCAGGCCATCGGCATCTGCCTCGTGGGCATCGTGCTCTTCGGCGTGCTGGAATCGGGAGCGCCCTCCGCCGCATCCCGCGTCAGCGACGCCCTCCGCGCCGATCTCACGACGGCCCAGATGCCCGCCGCCCAGATTGACGAAAGCATCGCGACGTTCGAGCGCTGCTTCGCCGAGCAAGCGGCCGCGTCCGATCCGAGCACGACGCCCGATGGCTGCCCAACCGCCAACCCGAACGCGACCGATCCGGTCAGCACGGCGTTCTCGCACGCAGCCTCGACGGCCCTCTCCGATTCGTTCGTGAAGGCAGCCCAGCAAGCGCTGATCGTGTCGCTCGGCCTGGTGGCGCTCACGTTCCTGCTCGTCTTCGCACTGCCGAAGCGTGCAGCCAGTACCGGCCACGACGGACCTCCGCCCGCGGCGGAGTGACCGATGGATGGAGGTCTCATGGATGGATATCGACATCGTGCCAGCCGAATTGCACGACAAGCCGGTGATCGCCAACCTGATGCAGCTCTACCTCTACGACTTCAGCGAGGCCACCGGCTGGACCGTCAACGCACACGGGATCTACGACTATCGCTACCTCGACCACTACTGGACCGAGGACGGGCGCTTCCCGTTCGTGATCCGGGTGGATGGGAAGCTCGCAGGGTTTGCCTTCATCCGCACCATCGAGACAGGCGATGGGCCGGAACATCACCTCGCGGAATTCTTCGTCATGCGGGCATTCCGCCGCTCCGGCGTCGGGACGACGGTCGCCTGCCAGATCTTCGACCGCTTCCCTGGCCGTTGGGAGGTAGCGCAGATCGAGCAGAACGTCGACGCGCAACGGTTCTGGCGACGGGTGATCGACCGGTACACCAGCGGAAGCTACGCCGAACGCCGCGACGACCGGGGTCGGCTCATCCAGGAGTTCTTTGCCGGAAAGGAGTAGCGTGGCTGCCATCTGGCGCCCACGCATCGACGAAAGAGGCCGCCCAACGGTGTGTTGGGCGGCCTCTTTCGTCGATGTACCGTCAGGAGGCGAGCCGCATCGGGGATGGGCTGGCGTGACCGATGAGCCGCGCCATCTCCGGCGTGTTCCGAATCCCGAAGTCCTCATCCGACTGCTCGACGAACACGCGATGAACACAGCCATCGGGCACGAAGAGAGTGAGAACATCCGGATCTTGCTCTCCTGCTCCAATCAGAACGGATATGCCCAGTTGCGTCGAGATGCAGGAAAGCGCTGCGGGAAAGGACGCAGTCAACGCAGGATCGAGCCACGCAAGAACCTGCCGAGGGTAATCGCCGGGCAGGATCTCCGGCTCCACGAAAAGGACAACGCGCCCCACGGCATGAACATCGCTCCCGATCGTGCGAATGCCAATCTGAGCGACCGGGATCCCAAAGGCATGAGCCATCGCGGTCCGAAGGTCATTCTCCGAAACCACTGCACCCAGAAAGAAGTCGCCTGTGATATCCATCGCCTACCGCCCCGCAGCTTCCTCGCGCATGCCCCAGAGACGACGCGCGATATCGCAGTCAGCATCAGAAAGATTCGGCGTCAAGGCCAGCTCGCGTTCTGCCTGCTCATTGATTCCAGTATATCGGGCATAGGCGCGCAGCGCGACAAACTGGGCCGAGGTCAGCATGATGAGCCCGTCTCCCGAGATCGGAAACACCGTGCCGGACGAGCGATCGGTATGTGTCCCATACACCCGACCATTCACCCAGATACGCCCGCTCTCGCGATGACAGTACCCTTCGCCCGCATTGATCATGTCCAGATCGGCCTGAACATCGACCCATGGCTCGATCATGGTGTTTCGTCCGCCCGGATCTGCACGGTGATGCCGGCTGATCCGCATGATGCTATGGCGATCCGACGGCCGTCGCGCCGGCTCGCGAGGAAACCCTTGCACAAACCCAGCCGGTGGACCTGGATGCCGTTCACGCACAGCAAAAACGTCCGATCTCGATAGAGGCGAACAGGAACGATCCCGACATCATATCGACCATATCCCATCGCGAGAACCCGAAACGATCAACCGCAAGGAGTGAGAAGCGGCGACGCATCGGAATGGGATACCGTACGCTCAACATCGACCGTCTCCGCGTCCGCCGCGCGCTTCGAAAGGACCCGTCCATGTCCGAATCCCAGTTCCCAGCCACCGAGGCCACCGGCGACGACGCATTCGTCATCACCCTCCGCGATATCCCGCCCATGGTTGTCGCCTTCGAGTTCGCCGAGCGCCACGTCCACGAACTGCCCGAGTGGATGCCCGGCGCAATGAGCCGCGTCTATCAGGCGGCGGATGCCCTCGGTGGCGTCATGCGCACCGACGCCCTGCCGTACCTCGACCGCAGCCAGTTCGCCCCGGAACCCGTCTTCATCGTGATCTACGATGGCAACCCGGAGCATGGCGCGATGCGGGTCGAGGTAACCGCACCGGTCGTTGGTGTCGCGCCGGACGCAGCCGCCAGCAACGATGCCCTGATCGCCTTCCCGTCGCATCGGGAGGCCTTCGTCCGCCTGAAGCGGTCGCAGGCGGAACCGGCAGACCTCGGAAAGGCATACGAAGCCGTCGAACGCTGGGCGCTGGATCATGGCTACGAGATCGCCGCAGCCCCGCGCGAGGTCTACTGGACCGACTTCATGGGAGCATCGCCGCACGATGAAGTTTGTGACATCGCCTGGCCAATCGCGTAGCTTCCCGAACGTAGCGACGCCGGAAGCCATCCAACCAGGTTTCCGGCGTCGTTGTCGTGTGCGATCCCGGAAAGGATCAGTGCGCTTCCGGCGGCAACGGATGATCGGCCGGCCAGTCGATCGGGCGCGGACCCGAATCGCTCATGTCCGGGAAGTCCTGCAACCGGCGGATCACGCGCACGGTCAGATCATCGTGAACCTGCACCTGGCACGAAAGCCGCAGGGTCGGTTCTGCATCCTCGACACGAGCGAGCCGCGCCGCCTCTGGCTCCGTCATCGGTCCGGCATCCCCGGCGAGAATCTCCACACGGCAGGACGTGCAGCGGGCATTGCCGCCGCAACGGTGCAGGATGTCGATCCCGGCATCCTCGATCGCCAGTACAAGCCGGTCCCCATCGGGGCAGGTGGTCTCGCCAAGGTTCTCCATCGTCACGGTGGGCATGGGATTCTCCCGCACGAGCATCGGTCGGCCATTCGTCATCCGGCGACCTGCGCCGGACGGTGAGCGCAGGGTAGCACGACATCGATGCGAATGGGTCTCATTCCTGATCGCACCCCCCTCGCCAAGCGGGTGATGCGATTCCAGTGCTCGGTCGTTACGATGGATGACATCGTCGGCGCGCACAAAACGCGACCCGCCATCCATTCGAAAGGACACCCTCTCTATGCCACTCACCGGAGAATACGAACCGAGCACGTCCGCCTGGGCACGCGATCAGGCGGACGCCTTCGAGGCATCGAACGGCCAGGAGGCGAATACCCTCCGCGATACCGGCCTGCCGATCATCGTCCTCACCTCAGTGGGCGCGAAGTCCGGCAAGCTGCGCAAGACCGCTCTCATGCGCGTGGAGCATGAGGGGAACTACGCCGTCGTCGCCTCCAAGGGCGGGGCGCCGGAGCATCCCGTCTGGTACTGGAACCTCAAGAAGCAGCCGCATGTCGAGTTGCAGGACGGCGCGGTGAAGCGGGACTACCTCGCGCGGGAAGTGTCCGGCGAGGAGAAGGCGATCTGGTGGGAGCGCTCGGTCGCGGCCTTCCCACCCTACGCCGAGTACCAGACCCGCACAACCCGGCAGATCCCCGTCTTCGTGCTGGAACCGTTCGACCCCGAGGCCGAATCCGCTTCCTGATTCCGATCACGCGATCAATCGCCCGGCCCCTCGAACAGGAGGCCGGGCGACGCCGTATCCGCCGCATCGCATGCGATCCGGTGAAACGGACACCAGCGACATCGGTAGGATGGCGTCGGCAACCACTCCGTCTCCGCAAACAGCCGGTCTACCAGAGTGTTCACCGCTGCCCACGGCGCCTTGCAGAACGCGGCATCGAGACTGACTGAATCGCGTTCGTCGAGGTCCAGCCACACCCAGGTGAAACGAGTCGGCACCTGCCACGGGCGTTCCCCCTCTCGCTCCAGCCAGGCATTGATCGTGAACCGCGCGATGACCGGGACGTTGTCGTCGAGCCAACGCTTGCCCGTCTTGTAGTCGATGATTTCGAGGTGCTCACCAGTCCAACGCACCAGATCAGGCCGAAACGTGATCTGTAGTGGATCGTCCGGACCGAATCCCCGCTTCGTGGGGCGCTCCACCAGCATGATCAGCCCGTCCGGATCGCGCTGGAGGTAACGCATGCCGGTTTCGACCCACCGCACGATCTGCCGAACTGCGTCGTCATGCGCTTCTGGTGTCGGAAATTCCGAGCGCGGAACCCGACGGATGGCAAGGCGATAGACCTCATCCCGCGAAGGAAGGGGCATCCCTCGCTTAAGGCGATTCGCCACCATCGCCAGCAGATCGTGCGCAATCAATCCCTGCGAAAGATGGTATTCGTACTGCCGGGGCGGATCAACCTGATCGATGTACTGCAAACGGACCCGATGCGGGCATTCTCGGTAGGTCTTCAGCAGCGTCGGGGATATCGTGCGGTCGCGATTGAGGCGCACCGGTCGGCGGCCGGACGTGGACCGCGCCGGAGAACCATCATCGTTGAGGCGTTGATCGCCGGACGGGAAGGCCATGCCCCGCACCTCGATACGACAACGAACGGCATGCGCGAACCCAGCGGCGACATCCATGCCGGACATCGCGCTGACTGAAAAGGTGTTCCCTTCGCATCATCGCACATCACCGCGTCCGCCGGTATCGGCCTATCCCTGCCCACCCCGCAGGAAGAGCCATTCCACCAACGCCAGCAACGGCAGCACCAGCAGACCGCTCGCCAACGCCGCCCGTTGGTCGGCATCGAGTGAGAGGGCACCTCGTCCCCGCGCACCCTCCGCCGGCGGAGGGTGCGGCCAGGAGGTCAGCGCAATCCCCATCAGCACGGGCGGCAGCGCCAGCATCGAACTCACGCCAAGCACCCCGAGTCCGAGCACGCCGACCGTCACCCCCAACGCATTCCACGCCAGCAACGATCCCTCCCGCCACAGCGCATTCGGCAGGCAGCTCGCCGTCGCGGCGAGCACCAGCATCGTCACGGCCAGCCAGACCCCATAGCGGAACGTGCGGAACCCCGTGTCCGCGCCGATCAGCTCCACCAGAATCAGCACCGCAATAGCAAGCAGGGCGCAGCCCGTCGCGGTCGGCGACCAGCGGACCCGCGCCGACTTCAGGGGCGCCGTGGCGCCGAGCATGTCCGGCGGCAGCGTCACCGCCTCGTGGACATCTCCCGGATGAACGCCGGGAACGACAATGCGGCCGGCCACCGGCTTCGGCAGCGAAACACGCGAAGGCATGGGTTCGGGTGGGATGTCAGGCAGCGCGGGATCGGACACGGAGACTCGAATCGTGGGACGCGATGGCCAGGAATGCGGCCACTATCGCGGTCATTCTATCGCGCGGCGCCCACGACCTCCGCGGGAATCCCGGCACGAATGGTGCGGGCAGGGCGGAGGCGGCGGGCAGGTTCGGAAGGCGTCGTCGGGCATCGGGCAATCCTCTCGGATCGGTGGCGAGCACGGCGGAGAACGTATTCCCTTAGCTGGTGCGATCAGAATGCCCCGGCGGCACCTCATGCACGCACAGATCGACAATACGACGGACTACCGCCAGCGTCTCCGGTGAGACGCGACCACGACGGCTCAGGAATCGTCGGGAGCTGATCGCGCGAATCTGCTCACACATGAGGACCGAGTTCTTGCGCAACCCTCCTTCGCGCCCACCGATACGAACCTGGGACGGAATATCCCGGTCGGTTCCCGTGATCGGAACGATGATGAACAGATAGTTCCCGGTTCCGTTGAACCAATCGTTGGAAATGACCAGGGCGGGCCGAACGCCAACCTGTTCCGGGCTCAGGCCCGGCCCAAACGTGACGTCCCAGACTTCACCCTCCCTGGGCTCGTCGGGCGGCGGATTGGGCAAGGATCTCCCTTTCTTCCTCCGGCGAGTAGTACGGCTCACCTTGAAGTACGTCACTCGCGACGGTATCCCATGCGTCGACTTCGTCGAGGTACGCCTGCCACGCCGCTGGATCATCCCTTAGTCGCGCGTAAGCAGCACGAACAGAGAGCCAAAACTGCTCACGCTCGTAACGGTCGACGAGATCAGCGACGATCTCGCCCATTGGCCGCGCTTCATCCTTTGAAAAGGCAAGCAATTTCGCATGCGTCTGGGGGCTGAGTTGAACGACGGGTGAAGACGGCTTCCGCAATGCGGCCATGGGCAACCTCCTGCCAACGTACGTGCGTTCATTGTGAGGACCGGCATCGAGGCGGTCAACCATCCCTGACCCGGGGGATGAAACGCAGACGTGGCGGGCAGGAGTGATGGTCCAGTCTTGGCCTGCGCACAATGGCGCACGCGCAATCCCCTCTTTCCTCACTTCTCTCCCCTCCGGCAAGATACGTAATTTCACCGCTATCCCTCGTCATTCGCCGGACGTATCCTGTGATCGGGACCATGTGACCAGTCACGCCCTGCATTCGCCAGATACGCGAGGAGAACCGACCAGATGGCTCGATCCTGGCAAGGAAGCCGCCGCACCCTGCTCAAAGCCGGAACCGGAGCGCTCATCGCTCCCGTCGCCCACGGCCTGCTCACCTCGAAGACCTTCGCGAGCAACCCCGCCGCTCCTCGCCCCTTCCTCGTCCCACCCTCCGTGCGGCAGGCATCGGCCTCCCCCAGCCCCATGGCCACCCCCGCGCTGGAAGCGATCACCCCGAACGACGCCCGCTATGCCGATCTCGTCGTCGGCACCAACTC
The DNA here is from genome assembly GCA_049840815.1 of Thermomicrobiales bacterium. Classification (GTDB taxonomy): domain Bacteria; phylum Chloroflexota; class Chloroflexia; order Thermomicrobiales; family UBA6265; genus JASGDN01. The sequence continues at coordinate 149,611 of JASGJI010000014.1, forward strand.
CCGTTGGGTGGGCACGCCCGCCTGGGTCGCCCTCTGCGCCACCCCGAACGAGGTCGTGCAGGCGCTCACTGAGGCTCGCGCCGCAAACAAGCGCGTCACGGTCCGCAGCGGTGGCCACTGTTACGAAGATTTCGTGATGGACAATCCGGACGGCGTCATCATCGATCTCCACGGCATGGCCGGTGTCTGGAAGGACGGCGAGACCGGCTGGTGGACCGTCCAGAGCGGCGCGATGCTCGGGGACATCTATCTCGCGCTCTACCATCAGGGCGGCGTGACCTTGCCGGGAGGCTCCTGCTCGACCGTCGGCACCGGCGGCCATATCTGCGGCGGCGGCTACGGCCTGCTCTCCCGGCTCCAGGGCCTCGTGGTCGACTACCTCCGCGCCGTCGACCTCGTCTACGTGAACGACAAGGGCAGCGTCGAGACCATCACCGTCAGCGTCGACTCCAAGGACCCGGACGAACAGGACCTCCTCTGGGCGCACACCGGCGGCGGGGGCGGCAACTTCGGCATCGTCACGGCCTACCATTTCGGTGACCTCCCGAAGGCCCCGGCGAAGCAGGGCTCCTACTCCGCGACATGGGACTGGTCGTCGCTCGACCGCGCCAGCTTCGGCGAGATCATCGAGAACTTCGGCACGTTCCAGAAGGAACACGGAGGGGTCGACGATGCGTGGGGTGGCCTCTTCTCGATCCTCATCGCCTCGCAGCAGGCATCCGGCCAGATCTCGCTGATCGCGCTCAACGCCGACGACGAGGGCGATCCGACGCCCCTCCTTGGCCTGATGAAGGCGCTGAACCTGAAGGAGGATGCCAGCCAGATCACCACCTCGGCGTGGGTCGATTCCCTGGAGGCCGGCGGTCCGATCTCCCGTTCGCGCGGGAAGTACAAGTCGGCGTACATGACCGATGTCTTCCCGGACAAGCAGATCGACGCCCTGTGGGAGCAACTGACGAACCCCAGCCACGTCAACAAGGCGGGCCTGCTCCAGATCGACTCATACGGCGGCAAGGTGAACGCCGTCTCCCCCACGGAGACAGCAGTCGATGCGCGCTCCTCGATCATGAAGCTGCAATACCAGTGCTACTGGTCCGATGCGGCCGATGACGATGCCAACCTGTCATGGATGCGCGAGTTCTACGACGCGATGTACGGCGCGAACGGCCCGGTGGTGGACGGCGTGATGGGCGGTGCCTACGTGAACTACCCGGATGTCGACCTCGAGAACTGGGCGACCCTCTATTACGGCGACAACTACCCCCGCCTTCAGAAGGCGAAGGCACGCTGGGACCCGACCAATGCCTTCCACCATGCCCAGTCGATCGCGTTGCCGGACTGAGGAGAGTCCCCTGAAACGCTCACATTCCTGGAGCTAAGGTCGATACCGGAGCGGCGAGCCGTCAGGCCGATATTGGACGACTGCGGCCCCGATATCCAGTTCGCCGGATAGGCCAGACCCTTCGGCGGAGTTCATCCTGAGCAATGCCGAAGGGCTCAGGGCTGGCTTGCTGACCCGCTACGGAGAATGGCTACCGTTTCGTACGCGGCTGTAGATCGATATGCCTTTCGGCGGCATCGACCAGCAGTTCCAGCGCCCGGGTCGTGGAGGCGGCGATCACCGCCTCCCGATCGCCGGAGAAATGATGCTCCTCCACCTGCGTCGGCATCCCCTCGCCCGCGATCCCGATGTAGACCAGGCCGACCGGCTTGAACGCCGTCGCTCCACCCGGCCCCGCGATCCCGGTGGTGGAGACCGCCAGCGTCGTCCCCAGCACACGTCGAGCGCCCTCCGCCATCGCCTTGGCGCATGGCTCGCTCACGGCTCCGGGGTTCAGGAGCACAGCCTCCGGCACGCCAAGCACGCCATGCTTCACCGCATTCGCGTAGGAGACGATACCGCCGACGAAATAGGCAGAACTCCCGGCAATCCGCGTGATCTGGTGGGCCACATTCCCACCCGTACACGATTCCGCCGTGCCAACCGTGATCGCGGATTGCGCACCGAGCAGCGCGAAGAGTCGCTCCCCTAAGGAAAGGACGGGTGTATTTGTCATTGCGACACGATCCTTTCAGGAATCGTTGCGGTATCGGGAATGAACGTGAGATCGGCAGGGTCGAACCACGCGATGACGGACTCCCCAACAGGGACGATCACCCCCTCGACGTCGAGATCGGCAATCGCACGGATGCCATCCGGAGTCGTCGTTTCAGCGGAGACCGTCGTCCCGCGATAGGTCAGGTCCATCAATCGCGTCTCCCATCGTGGCGCATGCGCGGGCAGGCCCGACGTCTCCACGGAGTCCGGTGAGACGAGCCGGAGACGGGATGGCTGAAGCATCGCCCAGCAATCGCCATCCGGCACTGCGGCGTCGCGCGGCAAGGCCATCCGCACGCCCGCGACGAGGATCGCGCCATCCAGCAGACGCTGGACGGGGAAGAGGTTCCGGCGCCCATCGCCCATGAACTCGGCGACGAAGCGGGAACGCGGCCGCGCGAAGACCTCCTGCGGCGGACCGTCCTGCTCGATCCGCCCATCGTGCATCACCACGATCCGATCGGACATCGTCAGTGCCTCCTCCTGATCGTGCGTGACCGCGAGGAAGGTAATGCCCGTCTGCCGCTGAAGGTGCTTCAGCATCCCCTGCATCTGCCGCCGCAGCAGCACATCGAGCGCGCCCAGGGGCTCGTCCAGCAGGAGGACGCTCGGCTCCAGCACGAGCGCCCGCGCCAATGCCACCCGCTGCTGCTGGCCGCCAGAGAGCGCGGAAATACGTCGTCCGCCGAACCCGGCCAGTTCGACCATGGCCAGGGCGCGATCCACCCGCTCCGCAATGACCGCCTTCGCCACCCGCTCTGGACGCGGCTGTTCCTGCAAGCCGAACGCGACGTTCTCCGCGACCGTCAGATGAGGAAAGAGCGCATAGCTCTGGAAAACCATCGCGGTCGGACGGCGGTAGGGCGGAACGTCGGTCATCGGCACGCCGTCGATCGCGATCTCGCCCGCCTCCGGCATCACGAACCCGGCGATAGCCCGCAACATCGTCGTCTTCCCGCAGCCGGATGGCCCCAGCACGGTGACGAACTGTCCTCGCTCGATCGTCAGCGAAACATCGTCCAGCGCACGGGTCTCCCCATACTGCTTGACCAGATGACGGATGGACACGGCGGCGGGCGATGCGATCATGAACCGAGCATATCCTTCCCAAGCGGACGCAACGGCATCCGAATCGCGACGCCTGTGGCAGGCAACGTCTCCGCGCATCCTACCGCAGCCAGGAGCTATCCATGTCGAATGAGGGTCCATCGCATGCGTCATCCGCCCGCGCACCGTCGGTTGCCGAGGCGATCGGCCGGATCGCCTTCCGCCCGCTGGCCGACGACGATCCGCGCCAGATGCTGCGCTGGCTGGCCGATCCCGATGTCTCGCCCTGGTATGGCGAAGGTCAACCCACGCTGGTGAACATCCAGGCTCGCTACGCCGCACGCATCGCCGGGACGGATACCACGCGGAGCTTCATCATCCGGATCGATGGGCAGGACGCCGGGTACATCCAGTGCTACTGGCTGCACGACGAGCCCGATTACGCCCACCAGCTCGCCCTGCCCGCGCCCTACGACGCCAGCACCACCGGCACCGACATCTTCATCGGCGAACCGGCCTTCCGGAATCGGGGTTGGGGTACGCCGGTCCTCGTCGCGTTCCATCACCAGATCGTGTTCGGGGACATGCACGCGCGAGCCGCGATCATCGCGCCGGAGCCGGGCAATCATCGTGCGGTGAAGACGTACGAGCGGGCGGGCTTCCGCTGGTTGAAGACCGTCTCCGTGGTGGATACGAACCACCCGGAAAACACCGGCGAGGAATACGTGATGGTGCAAACGCGCGACGCATTCCTGACCGCGTTCACGCCACCCGATTGAGCCGATGATTGGCCCGTTCCTGCGAAACACCACCGATCCCGCAGACGTTCCGTATGATAGAGACAGGACGATGATGGTCCTGTCCCGAAATCACCCCCGCCGAAAGGACGAGTCCATGCCATCCCGACGTTCTCCCCTCCGCGCCGGATTCGCCATCCTGCTCGCCACCTTCACCCTCTTTGGACTCGCCGCACCACACGGAACCATCGCGCAGACGACATCCGCCACACCATCGGCCTCGCCATCCGCCGTCGATGGCCTGCCAGAAGGGCCGCTCGGCACCCAGATCCAGTGGCTGGTCGATTACCTGAACATGCCGGCCGAGGACGCCGCCAAGGTCGATCTCACCACCACTTTCTCGCCGGAGATCTTCACCCAGATCACCGCCGGGGAACTTCAGACCATCCTTGCGCAGGTCGCCACGGAGCTCAGCCCGGTGAGGGTAAAGCCCGGCTCCATCCTCACCACGCGGGACATGCCCGCGACCACCGCGCGCTTCGTGCTGGTCGGCAAGAACGGGATCGAGGTCCCGGTCAGCCTCTCGGTGGATCGCGAATCCGGGCTGGTGAACGGCATCTTCTTCGAGAATCCGGTCATGCCCACGGCGTCGCCCGCCGCCTCACCCCAGGCATCGCCCGCAGCGTCGCCGGAAGCAGGCCTCGTGCTGCCGCAGGGCGCACTGGGTGAGCAGATCCAGTGGCTGCTGGATACCGTGAACGGCACCACACCCGTGACGGAAGCCGATGTCAAAGCCCGCTTCACCCCGGAGTTCCTTGCCACCACCCCGGCGAGCACGATCGTGGAGCAAATCGAACTCGTGCGGGCGACCGCGCCGGTCTCGGTGAAGGACAACCTCATCATCATGACGATGGACTTCCCGCCCTCCACCAGCGGCTTCGTGCTCCAGGCCGACAATGGCAGCGAGTTCCAGACCGGTGTCACCATTGATGTGGAAAGCGGCCTGATCCGCGCCTTCTCCATCGAGCCACTCTTCGTCGGGGCTTGATCCCGCGCCCCGATACCCTGCGATAATCGGGGGAGGTCGCTCATACGGCGACCTCCCCCGATGTGTGTCTCGTTTCGGCAGACGATCCCCTGAAAGGTTCGGCCCCATGCCAAAACCCCTGATCCGCACCACCGGCCTGCTGATGCTCGCGGTCACGATGTCCCTCGGCCTCATCGCGCCCGCCTTCGCCCAGACACCGGTCGCATCCCCGGCCGCCACACCGGAGGCATCGCCCTTCCCGGACAGCCCCATCGGCAGGCACGCCGCCTGGGCGTGGGCGGCGTTACAGACCGGCGACACGCCCCTGCCGGCCAGTGAGGTGGAGGCCCACAGCGATCCCTCCCTGCTGGCACAGCTCCCCGCCAGCCACCTCGCAGCGGCACTTGTGCAGGCGCAGCAGATGTACGGACCATTCACGCTGGAGCCGGATTCATTCGTCACGTCGAAGGATGTGCCCGCCACAACCGCCCGCTTCGTGATCGTCGGGCCAACCGGCATGCGCCTGGCTGTGACCCTGACGATGGACCGGACGAGCGAGCTGTTGACGGGTTTCGTCATCAGGGAGGCTCCAGCGCCCGCCACGGCAACCGCCGATGCCACACCGCTCGCAGACGGCCTCACCGACACGGACGTCTCCTTCGTCAGTGGCGCGGACACGCTCTACGGTTCGTTCATGGCGCCGGCTGGCCTGAGCGCCAGCACCCCGCGCCCGGCAGCGCTGATCATTTCCGGGAGCGGCCCCACCGATCGCAACGGCGACAGCGGCAGCTACCCACTCCACACGAACTACAACCTCGCCGTCACGCTGGCCGATTCCGGCATCCCCTCCCTGCGCTACGACAAGCTGGGTTCCGGCAAAACCGGTCTCGGCTCGCACATCGACGGCAGCGGTATCGACTTCCCGCTCTTCCTGCAGGAGGCGAAGGACGCGGCGACCTTCCTTGCGGACCAGCCAGGCGTCGACCCGACCAGGTTGATCATCGTCGGGCACAGCGAGGGCGCGTTGTTCGCGCTGGTGCTCGCCCAGGAGATGGTGAAGGCGGGCACGCCGCCGGCAGGCTTGATCCTCGTCGCCCCGCTCGCCATCCGCTATCTTGACCTGTTGCAGGAGCAACTGGAGGGCAACATCACCGCCGCCGTTACCGCCGGACAGCTGACGCAGAATCAGGCGGACACGCTCGACACCGAACTGAAGCGCATCATCCAGAGCCTGCGCACGACCGGCACGCTCCCCGGGACGATCGCCTCGCCAGAGCTGGCGCAACTCTTCTCGCCCCAGAGCGCGACATTCCTCGCCCAGGCAGACGCGATCGATCCCTCGAAGGTGGCGGCATCGCTGCCGGGCGACCTGCCGGTGCTCGTGCTGCGGGGAGACAAGGATTCGCAGGTGACGCAGGCGCAGGTGGAGCACCTGATGGGCGGCTTCGAGCAATCCGGGAACACCAACGCCATCTTCATGTCCCTGCCCGATGCGAATCACGCACTGCGGATCGTCGAAGGCGCGCCGAATCCGGCGGTGGACTACGCCAACCCCGACCTGCCCTTCTCGCCCTTGGCCGTCACGACCATCGAAGCATTCCTGGCCGCGTTCGATCTCGTGCCTCCGCGCTGACGCCGAGTCCGAACGCGTGGCCGTCCCGTCCGGAGTGCGCTTGTACCCCGACATCCGAAACGGGCAAACGCGCGTATATCCATGCAGAGGGGTACTATACGAACGGAAGCATCCCACCGGGCGCGATTCTTGCTGCAAGCATCGCGGTACGGACGTGTCAGCCACCGCGCCGACCCCGGATGCAACCCATCGCCATCGTCACTCGCCCCTCGTCAGGAGTTCCACCCTATGGTTTTCGAGACCCTCTTTGGCAAGAAGGCGAAGATGCCAACTGCGGAGACCGCCCTCCCCGGGCGTGAGCGCTACGCCTTCTCCTTCCCCGAGACCCACGAAGTCCTCGGCACCAAGATCACCGGCCCCTATCCCGCTGGCCTTGAGGTCGCGGACTTCGCCCTTGGCTGTTTCTGGGGCGCCGAGCGCCTCTTCTGGGAGCTGCCCGGTGTCTGGACCACGGCTGTCGGCTACGAAGGTGGCTTCACCCCCTACCCGACCTACGAGGAGACCTGCACCGGCAAGACCGGGCATGCCGAGACCGTGCGCGTGGTCTTCGATCCCGCGAAGATCTCCTACGCGACGCTGGTGACGGAGTTCTTCGAGGCGCACGATCCCACCCAGGGCATGCGCCAGGGTAACGACATCGGCACCCAGTACCGCTCCGCCATCTACACCTACTCCCCGGAGCAGCAGGCGACCGCCGAAGCCGCCAAGGCCTCCTACGATGCCGCGCTCCAGGCCAAGGGCTACCCGGCGGTGACGACCGAGATCCTCCCCGCCAGCGAGTTCTACTTCGCCGAGGACTACCACCAGCAGTACCTGCACAAGGTGCCGAATGGTTACTGCGGCCTCGCTGGCACGGGCGTCTCCTGCGTCATCCCACGCTCCCAGCGGGAGACACCCGCCGATCTCGCCCCGGTCAGCGGCGGTGCCTCGACGGAGGCCGATGCCACCCCGGAATCGCCCGTCGATCCCGGACTGAAGCCACTCCCGGCCACCGAGGAGGAGTGGAAGCAGGTCCTCGGCCCGGACCAGTACCGTGTCCTGCGCCAGGCCGGCACCGAGCGGCCCTTCACCGGGCACTACAACGCCGTCTGGGAGGAGGGCACGTATCGGTGCGCGGCGTGCGGCAACCCGCTCTTCGATAGCAGCACGAAATTCGACCACGGCTGCGGCTGGCCCAGCTTCGGCGAGGCCCTGCCCGGCGCGGTCGAATATATCGAGGATCGGTCGCACGGCATGGTCCGCACGGAGGTCCGCTGCGCCCGTTGCCACTCGCATCTCGGGCACGTCTTCAACGACGGCCCCCGCGAGTTCGATGGGGCGAGGTTCTGCATGAACAGCATCGCGATCAACCTGGACCAGACCGCGTAGCCCTCGGCCCCCGGTCCCGGCCATGACGAAGACCTCCCGGCGAGCAACTCGCCGGGAGGTCTTCTCGTTTCCGCTGCATTGCCGGGAGCCGCTACAGCTGACGCCGAACGGGTAGCTTTCCGCAACGAGGGTTCATCCCGTAGAGGCGATCACAAGGATCGCCCGTGGTGGCCGCAGGGATTCGGGCGACCGGTGGTTCGCCGAAACCGGCCTGCAGGTCAATGGTGACCCACTACTAGGCGCCCGTGACGATCTCCGATGCCTCGACGTTCGCCGTGAGGTCGATCAGGATCTCGGTCATGCCCCGATAGCTGGAGATGAAGTCCTGATTCCAGGTATAGATCTGCCCCGCCTGCACCGATGGCAGCGCCGCGACAGTCGGGATCGCTTCCACGTCCGGAATCGGCAGCCCGCGATAGCTGCTCATGAAGAGGTCGGTGCTGTACTTCCCGATCGTTTCGAAGCTCACGTACTCCCAGTAGTCGCCATTTGCCGGGTCGATCTCCACATCCGGGATCGTCAGGCCAAGGCTGCGGAAATACATCACATCGCCCGCCACGGCAGGATTCGCGACGTAGAGCATATCCGCGCCAGCGGCGACGAACACCGCGGAGATCCCAGGCTTCGCGGCGAGCGCCGTCTTGAAGGCCTCCTCCGAATCACGCCAGGCCGTCTCCGCCTCGACAATCTCCGGCGAGGCGAGGTCAGCGCCAAGCGCTCCGGCCAGTTCGGCGAAGCGGGCGATCGCATCGGCTGCGCTCTGCACGCCAGAAATCGCCACGATCGGCGCTACCTGCTGCACCTGCTCCAGCGGCCCGTCGGACGCGAGGCTCCAGTAATCCTTCGGATCATCCGGAATGAAGGTGAGGGTGACGATCAGGTCCGGCTTCAGCGCCACCAGCGCCTCCACGTCGATCGTCTCCTGCCCGTTGCCGATGATCTCCACCTGCTCCGGATCGATGTTGCCGCCGGCCGCGCCGAAATCGCCCTCCGGATTCGCTAGCCAGCCGAAGACTGCGATCGGTCGAACGCCGTAGTCCCACAGCGGAGCGGCCGCATTCATGTCGATCACGACGCGCTGCGGAGCCGACGGCAACGTGACCGTCACGCCCTTGTCATCGGTGAACGACCATTCACCGCCCGCCACCGGGGAGGCCGCCGGCGAGGCAGCGGGGCTCGCCGACTGCGCGAAGGCGCCGCGCGCGGCGGGCAACGCAAGACCGGCGGCAACGGCGGTCGCCGTGGCGGTGGAGACAAACGAACGACGAGAGCGCACCGAGTGCAGCGGGGTTGTCATGCAGGATGATCCTTTCGTGGATGGAGACAGACTGATGGACCCAGTCGAATTTATCCTACCAAATCGATCAGGATTTCACCACGCGACGCATGGTGCCAGAACGCGCATCGCGCCAGATAGGGCACCCGCGCCCGGCAGGGAAACGAACAGGGAACCCAACGCGATCATGTATCGTTCCCCCTGCACATGATCGGCATGAGGCATTGCCATGCGTCGTGTCATATCGGTCATGGCCAGCCTCCGTGGGGAGGTGGGACGAGCGGGATGGTGGGCGGAGTGCAGTCCGGCTCCGGCATCCCTGGGACAGGTTCTTTTGGAGGGACCCATGCGAACACTCTACGGTTCAGTACTCGCGCTCTTGCTGCTGATCGGCAGTTCGGTCTCCGCGCTGGCTCAGGCCAACGCCACACCACAAGCGGATGACGCCACGGCATCGGCCAACACCGCCGAGGTGAACCCGGTCAATCCGCAGATCGGCGACGTTGTCACCTACTTCGCCAGTAATGGCGACGCCATCGCCACGGTGAAGGTCACCAATGTCGAGCGCAACTGGGAAGGCTACGACAAGTATCAGGAGCCGGAGACCGGCACCGAATACCTCGCTGTGACCATCGAGATCGAGAGCACCATCACGCGTGGCGCGGTTGAGGTCTCGCCGTACGACTTCAATCTCCAGGATGGCCACAGCTTCCTGTGGCGAACGGCCTATGCGCGCAATGAGGACAGCCCGAAGGATGTCCAGGTACTGACCGACGATCTGCTGCTCGCTGGCGGTGAGAAGGCCGAGTTCCTCGTCATCTTCCAGACCTACATCGACGAGCCGCTCCAGAACGTCTTCTGGAACCCGGAAAGCTCGCTGCTGACGCTGGCCGATCTCTCCGAAATCTAGACCTCCGCGTCCGCACACGGACACCATTCGGAGAACCCGGCACGACGCCCTCCCGTATGTACGGGAGGGCGTCGTCGTGTACGCGCAACACGGCTTGTCGCAAACAGCATCGCGGAGCGCGAATCCTGAAAGACCTCTTGACAGGGTTTAGGACTAAACGGTATAGTCTCTTACGAAAGGTAACGGGAACGCGGAACTGGCCGCTCACCCGAACGCAACCCACGATCATCACGCAGGAAGGCTCACCTCCATGGCTACCACCCCGTACGTCATCGATGCATCCCACAGCTCGGTCGAGTTCGCCATCAAGCACATGGTCTTCTCCACCGCGAAGGGCCGCTTCAACGACTTCGCTGGCACCATCAACCTTGATGAGGGTGATCTCGCCAACTCGAACGTGAATGTCACCATCCAGGCTGCCAGCATCGACACCCGCGACGAAGGCCGCAACGGCCACCTGAAGTCCGCCGACTTCTTCGATGTCGAGAACTACCCGACCCTCACCTTCGTCAGCACCAGCGTGAAGGTCACCGGCAGCGGCGAGTTCGAGGTCACCGGCGACCTCACCATCCACGGCGTCACCAACCAGGTCGTCCTCAAGGCCGAGAAGACCGGTGAAGGCGTCAACCCATGGGGCGTCAAGGTCGTTGGCTTCGCCGCCGAGACCAGGATCAACCGCAAGGACTTCGGCCTGAACTGGAACGCCGCCCTCGAGGCTGGCGGCATGCTCGTCGCCGAGGATGTGAAGATCTCCATCGAGATCGAGGCGAACCCAGCCCCGGCCGAGGCATAATCGCTTCCCACGCCTGCGCGGGACAACGCCAATCATGCGACGATACCGGCTGGACGGATGTGCTTCCGTCCAGCCGGTATCTGTGTTCTTGCGTCCCCCCGGTCACCAGCGCCTCGCATGGGAGTAGGCCGATGTTCGTCTCCACCCTGACCTATCTCGTGGACCTCGACCAGATCGAGGATGCCCTGCCCGCTCACGTCGCCTGGCTCGATCGCCAGTACGCCGATGGCGTGGCCGTCGTCTCCGGCCGGCAGAATCCGCGCATCGGCGGCGTCATCATCTGGCGCAACCTGGAACGGGCCGACCTGGAAGCCCGCATCACCGAAGACCCGTTCATCGCCCTCGGCCTCGCCTCCACCGCTGTCGTTGAGTTCCGCGCCACCAAGGCGGCGGCCGGGCTGGAATCGCTGATCGAATAGCGGTCCGTACCGCGCCCGAAAGCGCATCAGGAAACGACGTGGAGGACGTGTTCGTTCTATCCTTGTGAACGACAATCCGCCGTGCCATCGTCCGCATCCTCCGCACGTTGGCATTGGCGAGCGTCCCGACACCCCATCCCGACCACGTCCGCCCCGACGTTCCTGCTTCCATTCTCGCTGCGAAAGGGCCCCTGCGTGCACGATCCTTCCTACCGGCCGTTCTCCTCGTTCACGGAACCGCCCCGCCAATCCTCCCGCTGGCCCTGGGCCGCGGCGATCGTCGCGCTGGTCGCGCTCATCGCCATCACCGGCCTTCTGGTCAATGGCAACCTCCACACCGACATCCTTGGCAGCACCCCGCAACCGGATGAGATCTCGATGGCCTCCACCGCCGGTGCGGGCACCTCCGTCCCCGATGTCAATCCCATCCCCACCGCCGCCCCCACCGAAGTCTTCACGCCTACCGCCATCGACACCACCGGATCGGTCCGCACCGCCGAGAACTGGCTCGCCGCCTGGCAGTCCAGCGACTACGGCGCGATGTACGACATGACCAGCACCAGCACCCATGGCGCCATCACGCGCGAGGACTTCATCGCGCGGTACCAGGGCATCCAGCAGAAGGCCGGGCTTACCAAGGTGGTGGCCAAGGTCACCGGCCAGCCAGGTCTCGATGGCAAGGTCCCCTACGACATCACCCTCACCTCCAGCCTCGTTGGCGACATCACCGAATCGAACGCCATCCCCGTTGTGAAGGAAGGCGATGGCTGGCGCGTCGCCTGGGCGCCATCACTGATTTTCCGCGACCTCGACGCCTCCAGCTGCATCGACTTCAGCGGCACCACACAGACGCGCGGAAAGATCCTCGATCGCAATGGCAAGGTCCTCGCCGAGGACAAGGTCTACGCCCAGGTCGGCATCAACGTCGGCGATGTGTCCGATCCCGAGACCTTCGATGCGCTGAGCACGGTGATCGACATGCCGGCCGATGATATTCGCGCCGCGATCAAGGGGGCCCAGTCCAACTGGAGCGTCCCCCTGAAGACCTTCCCCCAGGAACAGTCCACCCAACTCCTGAACGCGTTGCAGGGCGTGCCTGGTGCCGTCGTCACCCAGACCACGGCGCGGGTCTATCCCTACGGCGCGCTCACCGCCCACCTCACCGGCTGGATGAGTCCCGTCACGGCGGAGGACCTGCAGAACGACCCCACGCTCTCCGAGCGAGACTTCGTCGCCCGCTCCGGCCTTGAATACGGGGCGAACGACCTCCTGGCCGGCAAGCCGGATGGCGAACTGGAAGTCGTCGATTGCACCAGCCGGGCTGTCCAGAAGGTGATCGCCACCGCCAAGGGGGAGCCTGCCAAGGACGTCTACACCACGATTGATGTCGATTTCCAGAAGTCGGTCGATACGGCGCTCACCCAGCAAGTGGAGGGCGACCAACGTGCCGCCGCCGTCGTGCTTGATCCGCAGACGGGCGCGGTGCTCGCGATGGTCAGCCACCCCTCGTTCGATCCGAACGGGTTCATCACCGGCACCTTCAGCAAGGCCGACCAGCGTGTGCTGAACGATTCGTTACTCACCGCCCAGGTCAATCGTGCCACCGGCCAGACCTACCCGACCGGCTCCATCTTCAAGGTCATCACCACCTCCGCCGCGATGAAGGACCTCGGCTACACCGCCGATACCCAGATCGATTGCCCGGCCTCCTACAGCATCGGCGGCCAGACCTGGGATGACTGGGTGGTAGAGAACGGCCTCTCGGCGCAGGGCATGCTGACCCTCCATAACGGCCTGGTGCAGTCCTGCAACAGCGTCTTCTACCAGATCGGGGCGGATCTCGATCAGAAGAACGACGAATACCTGCCGGACATGGCGAAGGCCTATGGCCTCGGCGCCCCGACAGGCATCCCCTACTTCCCGGAGCAGGGCGGCGTCATCCCCGACCCCACCTGGAAGCAGGAGAACATCCGCGACGGCTGGTCCACCGGCGATGCCGTGAACATGGCGATCGGCCAGGGGTATGTCCTCGCGACCCCGCTCCAGATGGCCCGTGCCTATGCGGCCATCGGCAACGGCGGCTTTCTCCTCCAGCCCTACATCGTCGACCGTACGAAGGCAGCGGGCGATACCCAGACCGAGCAGGTCGGCAAGCGCGTGGAGCAGAGCAAGCTGCCGCTGACGGCCGAGCAACTGAGCGAGTTGCAGGACATGCTGCGCGACCAGACCAGCAACGATCGTGGCGTGGGGTCGGCCAAGGTCTTCGGCACCTTCGACTTCACCATCTCCGGCAAGACCGGCACGGCGGAAAACAACCTCGACGGCACGGACAAGCCGCACTCCTGGTTCGCGGCATACGGTCCCGGCACCGGCAAGGACCCGGAGATCGCCAGCTGCGTGATGTTCGAGAACGTCGGCGAAGGCGTCTCCTACGCCGCGCCAGCAACGCTGAAGATCTACCAGGCATTCCTCAACAAGGGCATCCTGCCGGGAGGCACCGGGGCTTCCGCTACCCCCTCACCGGAGAGCAACCCGTAGCGCATGATCGCTCCGTGAAGGATCATTGCGGGCCCCTCGGCGACGCACCAGGGAACGCCGCGGCCTTTGCGTCGCGATGCCATTCGCCCGGATCCAGCCCATGAACCACCCATCGCGGACCGGCACGAGGTCGATCCGCGATGGGCATCCTCACGACACCATCGGCATTCGGTCGACACAGAATCGGGACGCATGACCTCCGGAACACCCTCCATACCACCATCCGCATCCACGTCCACCAACCCGGCGCGGGGGCGCCCAGCATCGCCCCTGCGCTTCCTCTCCCCGGAAGGCAAGCGCGCGGTCTTCGTGCTCGGCTTCCTCGCCACACTGAAGGCGCTGGCCCTGGTGATGATCGCCGAGGCGGTTGCGAGCGGGATCGTCGGGGTGATTGCCAGCACGGGCGACTGGCGGCGGCAGGTCGCGATCGGTCTCTGCGGCGGGGTGCTGCGGGCCGGGGCGAGTTGGGCGACGGATGTCGTCGCGGCGCGGGCGGCGACCGATGCGAAGGCGGATATCCGGCGGCGGTTGGCCGCCCGGATGGTGATCCGGGGCGGACGCGACCTCGATGAGCGCGTCGGCGCGACGACAACGCTCGCAACCACCGGGCTGGACGCGCTGGACACCTGGTACCGCACCTTCCTGCCGGCGATGGTGAGCGCGATGACGATCCCGCTGCTGATCGGCGCGCGCATCCTCTGGGCCGACTGGGTGAGCGCGGTGATCGTTGTCCTCACGGTACCGCTGATTCCCGTCTTCATGATCCTGATCGGTTCCTACACGCAGGATCGCGTGGGCGAGGCGGCGGATGCGCTGGCGCGGCTCTCGAATCAGCTCGTGGAACTCGCCCGCGGGCTGCCGGTGCTGGTCGGGCTGGGGCGGGCCGATGCGCAGGTCTCGTCCCTGCGCGACGTCTCCGAGGGCTACCGCACGCGGACGATGGAGACGCTGCGGGTGGCGTTCCTTTCATCACTGGCGCTGGAACTGATCGCGACGATCTCCGTGGCGGTGGTGGCGGTCTTCATCGGCGTGCGGCTGGTGCATGGCGACATGTCGCTGGAGATCGGCCTGCTGGCATTGTTGCTCGCTCCGGAATGTTACCTGCCGTTCCGGGAAGTTGGCGCGGCCTTCCACGCCGCCGAGGACGGAATCGAGGCAATGGAACGGTCCGAGCGGATCGCCGCGCATCCGAAGGCGTCCGTGTTGATCGCCGACCGTGACGAGCGTACGTCCCGAACCCATCCTGCCCTGACGACCATCGCCGTGAGCGACCTGCGCGTGCGGTACGCCGATCGTGTGCATCCCGCAGTGGATGGCCTCTCGTTCAGCGTCGCGCCGGGCGAGGTGATCGCGCTGGCCGGTCCCAGCGGATGCGGAAAATCGACCGCGCTGGCAGCCATTGCCGGCCTGCTCGGCACGACCGATGACGGGGCCGTACAGGTGAGTGGCAAGGTCGATGGCGTGGCGGCGAACGGGATTGCCTGGGTGCCGCAGCATCCGGTCGCGTTCGCGGAGACGGTCGGAGCGGAAATCCAGCTTTACGGGCACCGCGAGGACGCCTCACGCGATGAAGTCCTGGCGCTGCTTGGGCAAGTGGGGGCCGATCACCTGATCGACCGCCACCCGGCGGAACTGAGTCCGGGCGAGTTGCGCCGGGTGGCGCTGGCGCGTGCCCTGGCGAGGATCGACGCGGGGGCAACCCTCCTCCTGCTCGACGAGCCGACGGCACATCTCGACGCGGCAACCTCCCGCCTGGTGCTGGACCTGATCGCGGACCTGCGCGGGCGGGTGACGATCCTGCTGGTCGCGCATGATGCGCAGGTGCGGGCACTGGCGGATCGCATCGTGGCGGTCGGTGCCGGGCCAACGAGGGAATCGCTCTCCGCCGAGGGGGTCGATACCGCCTCGGACCTCGGGGCACGATCAGGGACCGGGCGGATCGCCGGGCCTGCGCTGACGGATGACATCGAGACGCGGGGCACGGTGCGCGACCTGCTGCGGATCGTGCAGCCATGGCGCGGGGGCTTCCTGCTCGCGATTGCCTGGGGGACGGTCGCGGCGCTGATGGCGGTCGCGCTGACCTCGGTCTCCGGCTGGCTGATCGTACGGGCGAGCCAGCACCCCCCGATCCTCTACCTGCTGATGGCGATCGTCGGGGTGCGCTTCTTCGGAATCGGGCGGAGCATCTTTCGCTATCTCGAACGGCTGCGGATGCACGATGTGATCTTCGGCGCGATGACGGAGCTGCGGATCGCCACCTGGTTGCGGCTGGCAGCACAGGGGCCATCCATCGCGCGATTCCTCCGGGGCGAGCGGGCAATCGACCACCTGATCGGCGACATCGACCGGGTGCGCGACCTGACCCCGCGCGTGGTGATGCCGCCGCTGGTCGGCGCGTCAACGGCGCTGGCCGTGACAATCGCACTAGGCATCCTGCTCCCGGCGACGGTTCCGGTGATGCTGGCATGCGCGGTGGTCTGCCTGGTGCTCGCGCCGATGGTCTCGTTGCGGGCGGATGAGGCTGCCGGCGAGGGCGATGTGCGGCTGCGATCGCGGACGATGCGGATGCTGGCCGGACTTTTCGCCGCCGCGCCGGATCTGCGCGCGAACGATGTCGATGGCCGGGTACTGGCCGAGCTCGACCACCTGGAGCGGCAGGCGACGGCGGCATCGCGGCGGACGGCATGGGCACTGGGAATGGGCCAGGCGCTGGTCATCGTTGCCTGCACGGCGACGGCGATGGCGATGTTCTGGCTGGCGCACGGGGCGTTGGCCGATGGCGCGATCACGCCGCAGATCGCAGCGGTGCTGATCCTGACGCCGCTGGCGCTGGTCGATCCCTTCATCGCGACATGCGATGCAGTGCAGCAATGGCCGGCCCTGCGGATCGTGCTGGGGCGGTTTCGGAGCCAGATGGACGGGACGTTGCCAACCGTGGAGCAACCCGGGCCTGCCGCCGTGAACGACGCGGCGCTGGGACGGGTCTCATCACTGTCGGTGGAGGATCTGGCGGCGCGGTGGCCGGGGATGACGCAGGACGTCTTCTCCGGGCTGACGGCCACGACCTCGCCGGGGCGATGGCTGGCAGTCACGGGTCCTTCCGGTTCCGGAAAGTCGACCTTCCTGACGGTGTTGCAGACCTTTCTGCGTCCCAGCGCGGGGCGGTACCTGCTGAACGCGCGTGATACTGCCGCGATGCGGCCGGAGACGATGCGCCGACACATCGCGTGGTGTCCGCAGGAGGCGCACCTGTTCGACTCGTCGCTGCGGGCGAATCTGGTGCTGGCGCGGTCCCGAGAGGATGCGCCGGGCGAGGCGGAGCTGGAAGCGGCATTACGTCAGGTGGGACTGGGTGACCTGCTGGCGGACCTTCCCGACGGGCTGGAGACGGCGATCGGGTCGCAGGGGTCGCATCTCTCCGGCGGGCAGCGGCAGCGGGTGGCGATCGCGCGGACCTTGCTGACGCGGGCCGAGATCCTGCTGATCGACGAGCCGACAGCGCATCTGGACCGGGAATCGGCGGATGCGTTGATGGCGGATCTCCGGACAGGGCTATCGGATCGGGTGGTGGTGCTGGTAACGCATCACGCCGCAGACCTCGCCCTGACAGACTCGCACCTGCGGCTGATGTAGGCACCCCGCAACCGATCTGGAGAATCGGTGGATGAGGGGCGGTCCTGCGCCATCGATCAGGTGCAGATGCCGGGCGTATGCATCAGACTTCGCGGAGATGAGACCATCACGCGGAGAGGCAACCCAGCATGAGTGAACGACGAGGCCCCCGGCGGGGGAGAGACACCAACGACGAGGACAACGCGATCCCGCTCAGCGCGGAGTCCGTCCGCGCCTTCCCATGGAGGCGCCTCTGGGACTACACGCAGGGCGTGCGCTGGCGGATGGTCGTCTCCGCGATCGCGCTGGTATTCAGCAGCCTGACGCAACTGGCGTTCCCTGTACTGATCGGGCGCGGCATCGGTGACGTCGTCGCGGCAGGGAGCACGGCGGACCTCAACGCGCTGGTGCTGACGTTGCTCGGGATCTTCGCGCTCGGTGCCGTGGCCAGTTACGTCAACTCCTACCAGCTCGCCTATATCGGCCAGGCGATCATTCGCCGCATCCGCGAGCAGGTCTTCGACAAGATCCTCGCGCTCGATGCGCCGTTCCATGCCACGCATCGCAGCGGAGAGCTGGCGTCCCGGCTCTCCAATGACACCACGACGTTGCAGGGTGTCTTCACCGGCATGCTCCCGGCGCTACTGAGCGGGTTGCTGGGGCTGGTCGGCACCGTCGTCGTGATGGTGGCGCTGGACGTGAAGCTGACGCTCTTCATGTTCATCTCCGTCCCCGCGATCATGGTGGTGGCGATCACGATCGGGCGGCGCCTGGAGAAGCTGGCCGCCGCCGGGCAGGACCAGCTCGCGGCGGTCAATGCGCAGGCGACCGAGGTCTTCACGAACCTGCCCATCGTCAAGTCGTTCACCGCCGAGGAGTACGAGTCGGATCGCTATCACCGCTCGCTGGGGAGCCTCTTTCGGATCACGATCCACAATGCTCGGTACTCGGCGGCGAACGTGGCGCTGATCTCGATGCTGGCGTTCTCGGGGATCGCCGGCGTCGTCTGGTTCGCGGGACGGCAGGTCATTGCCGGGCAGTCGACGATCGGCACGATCACGACCTTCCTGATCTACGGCATCCAGATCGCCATGAACTTCGGGCAACTCAGCTCACTCTTCGGGCAGTTCAAGCAGGCCAGCGGCGCGTCGTCGCGCGTTTTCGAGATTCTGGACAGCGACCTCACCGTGCCAGAACCGGAGTTGCCAGAGTCACTGGCGGTCATCCCTCCGACCATTGCGCTGGATGGCGTGACGTTCGGCTATGGCGACATTCCGGTGCTGCACGACGTCTCGTTCCGGGTGGAATCGGGGCAGACCGTGGCGCTGGTCGGGCCGAGCGGCGCGGGGAAGACCACCATCGTGGAGCTACTGCAACGCTCCTACCTGCCGTGGTCCGGCACCGTGCTGCTCGGCGATGTGGATACCCGCGACGCGACCTCGCAGGAGGTGCGCGGGGTGACGGCGCTGGTGGCGCAGGGTGCGCAACTCTTCAAGGCGACGATCCGCGAGAACATCGCCTATGGGCGGCGGGACGCGACCGAGGAGGAGATCGTCGCGGCCGCGCGGGCGGCGCAGGCGGACGAGTTCATCCGCCGCCTGCCGCAGGGGTACGACACGGAACTGGGCGATAACGGCGCAGGCATCAGCGGTGGCCAGCGGCAGCGGCTGGCGATCGCGCGGGCATTCCTGAAGCGGGCGCCGATCCTGCTGCTCGACGAGGCGACGAGCGCGCTGGACAACACGAACGAGGCGCTGGTACAGGATGCGCTCGACCGCCTGATGGCGGGCACGACGACGCTGGTGATCGCGCATCGCCTCTCCACCATCGAGCGGGCGGACCGGATTGTGGTGCTGAACGAGGGGAGGGTGGTCGAGGAGGGGACGCACGCGGACCTGCTGGCGCTGGATGGGTTCTACGCCAGGCTCCATGCCCGGACGATTGCCGCAGCGGAGGCGGGCGAACCCGATGGCGTCCCGGCTATCGCGCGAGCTTGAGTGAGGGGTCCAGAATCAGTCGGAGTCCCTCCCGATGCATGAATGCATACGCTCCGATAGCGGGGACTCCCAACTCTGCGCAGGCATCAGGGAGCATGATTCGTCTCCGCGATGCGGGATTCGCAATCTCATGGGTGACGACCGTGAATCCAGCACCCTTCGCCTGAGCCGCGAGCTTGTAGTCCGCAGAGGCGAGAAAGTCATCGATCGCGCTCTGGGTGAAATGGCCGGTACTTGCCCATTGGCTCAGGGTCGCCATATGTGGGAACGCTGACCCATCCGGAGCGATGAAGAACGCAGGGTCCAGCGTTTCCGTCCACGCCGCGAGCATATCGTTCCCCCTCAGGAGCTCGTCACGCACGGCCTCAACCGAATACACCGTTCCTGCTTGGTGCCGTAACTCCAGCCATTCCCAGAAGCCGGGAGCGATGTCGAACCCGAAGTGCCGATTCTTGGCCTCGATGAAGACATTGGCATCGAGCAAATACATGTCAGACAAGCCCGAGTTCATGGCTCATGCCATCGAAGGCCTTCTGGCTTCGAAACCCGAGGAGCCTGAAGGCATCGCGATAGAGCGTCCGGCCTTCGAGGGTGCTAGCGATCACGGCACGTGCAAAGGGGCGACTGGTTCGTGTCGGCGTGGTCTTGTAGAAGTCACCACCGCTGGATCGGCGGTCGTCCTGTGCGGCATGCAAGACGTCGATGGCTGCTGCAGATGCGTCCCAGGAGATCTGCTTGTTCTCCCGCAAGCGTCGCAGGATGACTTCCGGGCTGACCTTGAATCGGCGACTGAGTCGGCGCGCTTCGGAGACGAGCTCCTTCCCCGGATCAAACGCAACCCCAAGGTCAGCAGCAGGAACGAGAAGCTCCGCAGCGACAGCGTTGACCCACACCTCAAGCGACGAGTGTTCCTGCTCGCGCGTTGGTTCGCGTTGCTCGCCGCCGGTCAGCGCCGACCTTCCGAGCCAGATGTGCACCAGCTCGTGCGCGAGCGTGAAAATCTGGGCGCTCTTGGCGTCGGCACCGTTGATGAAGACGACCGGCGCGTACTCATCGGCAAGCGCAAATCCACGGAACTCGTTCGGATCGAGCGCGCGGTGCGAGTTCGCACCGACAACTCCGGAAACCATCACGAGGATCCCCACAGACTCGGCGTTCTTGATCAGCAGCCGGAGCGCGTCCTCCCAGGTCCTTGCGGTCGCGCGCGCCGCGACATCGAAATCCAGCGTCTTGCTCATCCGGGACGCTGCATCGTGAGCGGACATGGTGATGGCGAGCGCTCCCACGAACGGCAGCAGTGGTTCGCCTTGCTCCACGAGATAGGCGCGATACCAATCCTGACGATCCATGCAGAGGGTGATGGTGTCGAGGAGATTGGGGCTTGGGTCTGCCAGCGGAGTACTGCCCACGGTGCGCATGTCGGGGATGGGCAGTGCGATCTCGGGTGGGGAAGGCAGGAAGAAGTAGCCCAATGGCGTATACGTGGCCCTGGCGAAATCTTCCAGTTGCCTGAACGTCGGCTGCACTGTCCCCGCCTCCCAGTCTGCCAACTTCGGGAAGCTGCTCTGGATCGTTTCGGTTTTGCCGGATCGCGCGCGCGCCCATGCGAGCATCGCGGGCGCGACCTCCACACGGGTCGTCATTCCATCGCTCCTGACATGCTCCGATCCGACTGTATCACGCGATCGAGTCGGGATGTACCCGTCGCCCGATCAGGATTCCCCGTCGGGGTCCGCGGCAGCGAGAGCGTCGTAGACCCAGCGGGAGACGCGGGCCATGCGATCCACGACCTCGGGGATGTCCTCCTGTCCACGGCTCATGAAGGCGATCGCGTAGTGCGCCTTCGGGGACACGATGATCCCCACGTCGTTCTTCACGCCGCGGAGCGATCCCGTCTTGTGCGCCGCCTCGATCCCCTGATCGGTCGGGAGCCGGCCCTGGATGATGGCGGTGAAGTTCTGGTGCTGCATGATCTTCAGCATCGCACTCTTGCTCTCGGCGGAGAGGCCGATGCCGCTGTCGATCAGCGATAGCAAGCGGATCATGTCGGCGGGGGTGCTGGTGTCATTGCGGGCATCGAAGGCCATCCCCGGGTTATCGGCCGAGGGCTTGTAGTCCTTCAGGTAGGTTCGCAGGAACTCGTAGTTGGTCTCCGGGGCGGCCGGGTCGACCTCCGCGAGGGCCGAGAAGAGTTCGTGGATCGTGAACGGGAGGGAAGTGGACGTCATCCCGGTGGCGGCAAGGGTGTCGTCCACCGTCTGCTTGCCGAGGCGGTTCCAGATGATGTCCGTCGCCCAGTTGTCGGAGACGATGATCATCAACTCGGCGCAGTCGCGGAGCGTCGGCTGCAGGCCCTCGTCCATATGCTGGAGGACGCCGGAGCCGGGAACACGATCCGCATGCTTCAGCGTGATGCGCTCGCCGAGGTCGATCTTCCCCGCATCGGCCTGCTGGAAAAGCGTGTAGAGCAGCGGCACCTTCAGGGTGGACGCGGTCGGGAAGATGTCATCGGCGTGGTAGGTGAAGTCCGCGCCAGTCGCGAAGTCGTGGACTGCGATGCCGATCAGGCCACCGAGGTCCGAGAGATAGGCATCCAGTGCGGCGGCGAATGCCTCCTGCGTCATCAGGACGGGCGGTGTCGGGAGGGCGGGCGGGGTCGTCTGGGCGTCGGCCATGATGGTTCTCCGGAAGGGGTGCGAGCGAATGACGATGTCCGGCGCATGATCGCGAGAATGGAGCATCTGGGCAAGGGGATCGGACGATACGCCTCGACAGGGGATTCGGGCGACGGGCACAATGCGAGGAAATCGAACCGCAATCGCCGTCACGATCAGGGAACAAGCGCCATGTCATCCGATCAGTCCCCACCGCCATCTGCGCGTACCGAACGCTCCGAACGACGCGATCAACGGATCGCCACGCAGCAGGCGAAGATGACGAGCGAGCAGATGCAGAAGCTCTCGCTCATCTTCAGCCTGATGATCGGGGTAGCCTGCGTGCTGGCCCTCTGGGCGGGGCGGGAGCGGATGATCCTGCTGGTGATTCCGGTGGCAGTCATGGCATCGGTAGGGGCGATCGTCTTGACGAACCCGATGTTCCCACGCCGCCGGTGGCTGCTGATCCTGGCATTGCCGGTCCTGTTCTGGACCTTCGGCCTGATCCTGAATCCGTGAGGAGGTTCATTGGCCATGTCGGAGCATGATATGCCTCTCGACCCGGCGGCCCTCCGCGCCATGTGGGACTTCGGCGATCCCATGGCGTCAGCGGCGCGGTTCGCGGAGGAATCGCGGCGGCTCGATCCCGGTTCGGTGCGGGCGGCGGAGCTGACCACGCAGCAGGCGCGGGCGCTCGGACTTGCAGGACATTTCGCCGATGGGCACGCCCTGCTCGATGGATTGCAGCGAGCGGACGCGGATGTACATCCGGTCGTGCGGGCCCGGATCGCACTGGAACGGGGACGCCTCGTGAACTCGGCGGGGCAGCCCGTGGCGTCAGTCGCGTCCTTCGAGGCGGCGGTTGATGCGGCGACCGAGGCGGGGCGTGATGACCTCGCCGCAGATGCCTTCCACATGCTGGCGATTGCGGATAGCGCCCGGGAGGCGGACCGGTACGGTCGGGGAGTGCAGCTCGCGACGACCTCCACCGATCCGGCAGCCCGGCGCTGGCTGGGGCCGTTGCACAACAATCACGGCTGGACGTTGCACGACGCAGGGCAGTATGACGACGCGCTCGATACGTTCGAGGCCGCGCTGGCTGCCTATCGCGAGGGGGGTGATGCGGAGTCGGTGCGCATTGCGGAGTGGACGGTCGCCCGATGCCTGCGGTCACTGGGGCGACGGGCCGATGCCCTCGCCATCCAGCGCCGGCTGAAGGCGGATGGCCCACCCGACCCCTACGTCGACGAGGAACTGGCGCTCCTCCAGGCGGAATGAGCGCGAGGAGAGGTGTTTCAGAGACGCACGACGCCGGCCCGGGAGCTTCCCGGGCCGGCGTGTCGGTGTTTGCTACGATCGCAGACGATCAGTTGCCGTGGCTGTTCGGATCGAGCGGATTCGTGCCGTCGTAGACCTCCTGGCCATCGTCGTAACCATCACCATCCGTGTCCGGGTTGTTCGGATCGGTGTGATAGATGTTGATTTCATCATCGTCGTAGAGACCGTCGCCGTCCGAATCCTTGCGGTTCGAGCTGTCGGAGTAGCTGGACGGATCGAGCGGATTCGTGCCGTCGTAGACTTCCTGGCCGTCATCCACGCCGTCGCCATCGGTGTCGGCCTTGGTGGGATCGGTGTGATAGACGTTGACTTCGTCGTCGTCGTAGAGACCATCACCGTCGGTGTCCACCGGACTGGCGGCTGCGTCCGGGGTCGGCGTCGGAGTGGGCGTCACCATGCTGCCGTAAAGGAAGAGTTCGACGAAGGTCTGCTGGCCCTTCTGGACCTCGAACGTATCCTGATGGTTCTGTGGGTTGGCGATGCCGATGTTGACCAGCACCCACTGCTTGCCCGGCATCTTCGGGTCGAGCTTGTAGGTACCGACCGCGAGGGCATCCCATTCGTAGTTGTGTGTCATCTCCGGGCGCTTCGGCGCGGATGAGAGCGGGACGGATTGGTTGGTGGTCGTGTTGATGAGCAGGCCGTTCGGGTTGTCGATATCGAGGCAGTGCGTGAAGTCGCCGGCCTCAGGGTTCGCTTCGGGCGGGCACTGGTGGATGGTGACGGTGAGGGTGCCGGTGTCGGTCGCGGGCATGCCACCGCCATTGCCATTCCCATTGCCGCCGCCGTTCCCATTCCCATTCCCATTCCCGTTCCCACCACCATTGCCATTGGCGTCGGCACATGGGGTGGCGGTGGCATCGACGCGCCCGCCGAAGGTCGTGGTCCAGTGCGTCTTGCCGGTGGCGGGGTTGGTGGCGACGCCGATGCCGATGGCCGTGAAGTTCGGGCTCAGCATGTTGGCGTTGTGGCCAGGGCTGTTGCGCCACCAGTCGAATGCGGCCTGTGCGGTGCCGAGATCGACGCCCCCGCCCCAGTAGATGTTCTCACCGGTGAAGCCAGCCTGGTTGGTGTCATAGCCGGCGGCCTGCATCCGGGATTCCGGGGTGGAGCCGTCCTTGCCGGTGTGGCTGGAGTAATCCTGGGTGGCCATGTCCTGGCTGTGGGCCAGTGCGGCGGCGCCGAGGGTGGGCGAGGCGGTATACGGTTGCAGGCCGTTCTGCTGGCGGTAGGAGTTGATGAGCTGCAGGAAGGCGGAGGCGTTCGGGTCGAGGCAGTAGGCCTCTGCGGCAGCGACGGGAGCCGGTGCGACGAAGCCCAGCCGCATCAGCGGCAGCAAGGCGAGGGCGACAACGACGAACAGGGTGGCGAAAGTGGGTCGTTTCACGGTCAGTCCTCCCCGGTCCTCACGACGATGCGTGGGATCGAACCTACGATATCGGTCGGATGGAGCGTCGAATTGGCCAACATCCCCGGAAGTGGGTTGAGACCACTATGGGGCCGGGATGCGGGTGCGCCTATGGGGAGAATTGCCCATTTGCGAACGGCGGGATGCGCTCTGGCCGAGACCAGTGGGGATGGGGACCGGCCAGGATACGCCAACGGCCCGGTCGTAGCGACCGGGCCGTTGGCGAGATGCGGGCTGATGGGATCAGGCAGGGAAGGGAATGCCAGTCTCCAGCAGCGTCTTGAGTCCTGAAAGCAGGGGCGGCCAGCCCTCGGTGACCATCCCCACCAGCGCGCTGTCGGCGGTTTCGCTGGTGTGGGTAACGATCAGCTGCACCCACGTGTCGTTGTCCTTCAGCGGCTCAATCTCGAAGGTGACAACCGAGCGCGGTTCGGCGAGAAGCGTCTCACGCATCGCGTCGTCCAGCCCGATGAGCGCGGAGAACTCCGGGGTGAACCCGTGCCAGGTGAAGGAAAGCTGCTTGAAGGGATCGGCCTCCAGCACCTTCTGCCCAGGGTCTTCGATGCGGGTGCCATCGTAGATCCAGATCATTGGCGATCCGGGCTGCCAGTCGGTGATGAACTCCATGTTCCAGTACTGGCGCGTGAATTCGGTGGTGGTCAGGGCCTGCCAGAGCTTCTCCGGCGTGGTCCGAATCCAGGTGCGGTAGACGAACTGCGAGTGGTCGGTGGTTGGGGATGAGGTCATGCCGGGACTCTCCTGCGCTTCGAGGGCGGTCTTGAGATCGGCCAAAGCCTGGGCGCGTCGGCGGTCGAAGGTCCGCACCCAACGATCGGCGATGGCGTGAATGGGAACGACATTCAGGTAGTGCCGTTTCTCGCGTCCGTGCCAGACGGTGGTGATGAGGTGCGCGTGCTCGAGGATGGCGAGGTGCTTGCTGACCGATTGCCGCGTCATGGCGAGGCCGGCGCACAACTCGCCAAGGGTCTGCCCGTCGCGGGTGTTCAGCCGGTCCAACAGTTCGCGGCGGCTGGAATCGGCCAGCGCCCGAAAGACATCGTCCCCGTCCACAATTCGTTCCCTCGTCATGCATCCGAATGGTTGCATACAATCATGCAACCATTCGGATGCATGTCAAGCGGTTCCGGTGGCCCGCATTGTGGAGGAGGGCAAGTCGCGCTACGAGCGGTAAGGACAACACAGTCCTTCCCGCTCGTAGCGCGTGGCATGGACGACGATCAGACCTTGCGTGGCTGCACGTCCGCCGGGATCGGGCAGCGATACGGGCGACCCTTGGTGGATTCGGCGAACTCGTCCTTCGCGGCCTGGAGCAGGGCGGGATCGGTGATGAAGTCCGCCGCGGTGATGGCCATGCCCTTCGCGGCGTGGAGCATGCCCTTGTGCCCGATGCCGACGCCGCCGGTGGCAGTGTTCGCCCAGCTGTGACCCGGCACCCCGAGCGCGAAGCAGGTAGTACGGAACTGGCTGGTGGGCGTGATCCACGAGACGTCGGCGACATCGGTGGAGCCGGAGCCGACCTCGCCGGCATCGCGCAGCGGCCAGACGGTGGCGGAGAGGCCGTCGTTGACGATCTCCTCCGGCAGGTGGCGCTTGGTGAGCAGGGATCGGCGCAGTCCTTCCGGATACTGCTCGGCAACCGCCTTGCCGTAGGCGTAGTCCTCGTCATCGAAGGCGATCTCGCCGAGCTCCTCCAGCACCTTGCCCATCGTGCGGGTGATGACCTTGTTCGGCAGCATGTTGTAGGCGCCGGAGATGAAGTTCTCCGTCATCGTGGTCTCGGTCATCAGGGCCGCGCCCTCCGCGATCTTGCGGACGCGATCGGTCAATTCCTCGACCTGGTAGCGCTCCGGGGAGCGGATGAAATACCAGACCTCGCAATCGTCCGGCACCACGTTCGGGGCGCCCCCGCCGTTCGTGATCACGTAATGGATGCGGGCCTTGTCGATCGTATGCTCGCGCAGGAAGTTGACACCGACGTTCATCAGCTCGACCGCATCAAGGGCAGAACGCCCCGTTTCCGGGTTGCCAGCGGCGTGGGCCGTGCGGCCCTTGAAGCGGAACTTGATGTTGTTCACCGCGAGGCTGCTGGATGCCCAGACGGTGGTGTCGATGCCGGGGTGCCAGGTGATGGCCATGTCCAGATCGTCGAAGGCACCACCGCGCGCCATGAAGACCTTGCCCTCGCAGGTCTCCTCCGCCGGACAGCCGTAGTACCGGACGGTCGCGGGGGTGTCGGTCGCGATCAGCCACGCCTTGAGGACGGAAGCGGCGGCGAGGGCGGCGGTGCCGAGCAGGTTGTGGCCGCAGCCGTGCCCCGGACCATCCACGACGATCGGTTCCTGCCCCGGTTGGCGCTTCTGGGAGAGGCTGGGCAGGGCGTCGTACTCCCCGAGGAAGCCGATGATCGGCCCCCCGGAGCCGTGCGTGTAGGAGGCCATGAAGGCAGTCGGGAGGCCCCCGACGTTGCCGGTGATGGCGAAGCCGTCGGCGGCGAGGTCGTCGGATTGGAGCTTGCATGCCTTGAACTCGGCGAGCGCGACCTCCGGGTTCTCCCAGATCTCGTCGGCCATGCGGATGAAGCGGCCCTGCCGTTCCTCCAGCCATTCGACGATGTTCTCGTTCGTGGATGTGGATGCGGTTGCTGAGGTGTCGGTCATGCGGTCCTCCTCCATGCGCGGGTGCCAGTGGTCGCAGCATCCCGCAGGTGCGCGAATCCGGCAAGGGAGCGGTACGAGGATTGACGAGGCATGGCACCGAATCCGGATGACCGACGGATGTGTGGGTGCCTGGCTTACGGGGGCAATACTGGACCGACCGCGTGTCGCGGCCCGCGAATGAGGCGGGCGTAGTTCATGCCGCGCCCGCCGTTTCGTCCGCTAGTCTCCGACGCCCTCCGCGTATCGCCCATCGCCGACCTGCGCCACGATCTTGTGCGCATCCGGGATGTTCGCCGTGCTCAGACGCTTGCGGAAGACCCAGTAGGTCCAGCCTTGGTAGACCAGCACCAAAGGCACCCCGAACGCCGCCACGAACGTCATCAGCTTCAACGTGTACGGCGACGACGAGGCACTGTGGACCGTCAGATCCCACGCACCATCCAGCGTGCTCGGCAACACGGTCGGGTAGACCGACGCGAAGATCGCCGCCGCGCCAAGGACGATGAAGACCGCGAGCCCGAGGAAACCGCGCTTCTCCGCGCCCGCCCTCAGGTTCAGCCATGCGAAGGCGACCGCCGCCACCGCGCCGAGGATCGGCACCCACGTCCACCACTTGCCGTTATCGACCTGAACAATCAGCACCCACGCCACAATCGGCAGCAACAGGATCGGCATCAGCCGCACCGCGAAGTCCCGTGCCCGGTTCCGAATCTCCCCATCTGTCTTCAGCATGACGAACGCCGCGCCATGCACCAGGCAGAACCCGACCACCGCCAGGCCACCGATCACCGCGTAGCCGTTCAGGAACGTCAGCCAGTTGCCGACGCGATCCCCGTGCTCGTCGAGCGGCAGGCCCGTGGTCGTCAACGCGAGCCCCGCGCCGATCCCGAAGGCCGCCAGGAACGACCCCAGCGCCATGGCCCATGTCCAGGCGTTTCGCCACTGGTCGGATTCGACCTTCCCCCGGTACTCGATGGAGACCGCGCGAAAGATCAGCCCCACCAGCACCAGCGTCAGCGGCACGTACAGCGCCGAGAAGAGTGCCGCGTACCAGAGCGGAAACGCGGCGAAGGTCGCTCCACCCGCCGTCAGCAACCAGACCTCGTTACCATCCCACACCGGGCCGATGGTGTTGAGCAGCACCCGCCGCTCCTTCTCGTCGCGGGCCAGCAGCTTCATCAGCATGCCCACGCCGAGATCGAACCCTTCCAGGAAGAGATACCCGATCCAGAGGACCGCAATCAGGATGAACCAGAGCATTGGCAAGCTCATGTCAGACTCCTAGTTCCACACCCAGCGCGACCAACGCGCCCTCCGACGTTGATGTCGGCTTTCCCGGAGATGCGGCCCTTGTGGCCGCATCTCCGGACGATGATCGTGAACCGCGATTAATAGGCGAACGCCAGCACGTCGTCGGCCTTCTTCCGCTCCTCCGGCGTCGGCTCGTGTTTCACCAGCTCCGGCATCGCCGAGGGAACACCGCCGCGCGTGTACTTGAAGAGCAGTCCGATCTCGACCACCGCCAGCGCCCCGTAGACCAGGGTCAACGTCACCAGCGAAAAGAGGATCTCCCCCGCCGACACACCCGGCGAGACCGCCGCCGCCGTGAACATGAACACGCCATCGATCCCGGTCGGGTTTGGCGCCACCACGAACGGCTGGCGTCCCATCTCCGTGAAGATCCAGCCTGCCGCGTTCGCGAGGAATGGCAACAGGATCGCCGCGACACCCAGCCGCATCAGCCACGTCGCCGCCGGCACCGTGCCCTTGCGCGTCAGCCACCAGGCCAGGATGCCCCCGGCCATCGAGATCATCCCGAAGCCGATCATCGCCCGGAATCCCCAGTAGGTCACTGGCATCAGCGGCACATAGCTGATCTCCCGGCCAGCGCGCTCGCCAAGGCGAGGATCGTCCGGCAGATGCGTGCCATACATCGCCTGGTAGATCGGCACCAGATCGCCCACGCCCTGCACATCGGTATCGAAGTCGCCATGGGCGAGGAAGGAGAGCAGGCCCGGAATCGCGATCAGGGTCGTCACGTCGTCGCAACTGTTCGATCGCAGGTCGCCGATGGTGAGGATGGAGAGGGCACCGCCGTTCTCGCAGGCAGCCTCGGCAGAAGCCATCTTCATCGGCTGCTGCTGGAACATCAGCTTCGCCTGCTGGTCGCCCGTAATCGCCACCGCAATCCCCGCGACGATTGCCACCACCGCGCCGATGCGCAGCGACGCGATCCAGGCCCGGTGGTCCGTCTTGTCGCGGCCCGGAATCTCCGGGTGGTCGCCCACAATCACCGCGCCATTCGTGTCGACGGTGTCGATGCCATCAACCCGCCGCCGCCAGAGGTGATACCAGGCGATGCCGACCAGCAACGCCGCCGCCACCGCGAACGATCCCGCGATCACATGCGGATAGGCGACCAGCGCCGTATTGTTCGTGAAGACCGCCCACGCATCGTTCATCCGGGGTCGTCCGTCGATCAGCTCGACGCCGACCGGATGCTGCATCCAGGAATTGGCCACGATGATGAAATAGGCCGAAAGAATCGACCCGATCACCGCGGCCCACAGCACGCCCAGGTGCAGTTTCTTCGGCAGCCGATCCCACCCGAAGATCCAGAGCCCGAGGAACGTCGATTCGATGAAGAAGGCGAGCAACGCCTCCATCGCCAGCGGCGCGCCGAAGACATCCCCCACGAAGCGGCTGTAGTCGCTCCAGGCCATGCCGAACTGGAACTCCTGCACGATGCCGGTCGCGACACCCATGATGAAGTTGATGAGGTAGATCTTCCCCCAGAACTTCGTCATCCGCAGGTAGCGCTCGTCTCCGGTGCGAACCCAGAGCGTCTGGAAGATCGCGACCATCGGCCCCAGCCCGAGCGTGAGCGGCACCATGAAGAAGTGGTAGACCGTCGTGATTCCGAATTGCCATCGTGCGATATCGAGTGGGTCCATCGCGTTTCCTCACCGTCCAGTCCGGTCGCCCCGAGCGTCCGAGCGCACACCATTGCCCCACACCGGGCCAACCATGACTGAAGTGTATGACGCCGGAAATGCCGATGATGAAAGGAGGAATGCCATTCTGTCATGCGACTCATGTGCAGAACCGCCCGGCACACACCCGGATTGCGTCAGGCCGCTCCCGACCCCTGTCGGGGAACCTGTGACCTCGCCCCATCACGCCAGAACGATCCGCCCGCCGCGGAAAGCTCGCCCACTCCCTCCGGCTGCTCGCCAGGCGCGTTCCGACAGTCCGCCATCGCACCAAAATCAACTCGTTCATCAATTTTCAGAATGACATTCCGGGAACAATATCAATCCTGATCTTTGATTCATTGCTTTCTCTTGACTCGGCTGAGCTCCGGGTATACGATCTTCCCATGATTCTTCGAGGAGGAATCGACACGCCATCGTGGCATGAACAGGAGTTCGATCGCCGGAGTACCTTCCACATTCCGGTCAGACCTGACACAGAATTGACACAGCGAGGTCATACCCTGCCTGCATCGGGTGCTCGCAACGCGCAAGCACCGTTGGGATGCTCCCCATCGTCTCCGCCGAAATGCGGAACGGTCCCTTCCTGATAGCCCGGTAGACTCATCTCCGAGTCGTCATCGTCCCGTTGACCCGGTTCGCTACCGACCGGGCAGGTTCATCGTGTGCCCGCGCGCACGGTCTCCGCCCGGAAAGGAGTCTCCATCGTGAATGCATCCACCGCCGTCCGCGTCCAGGGACTGCGCAAGTCCTTCGGCAAGACCGAGGCACTCGCTGGCGTCGATCTCCAGGTGCCGACCGGCTCCGTGCTTGGACTCCTCGGCCCGAACGGTGCGGGCAAGACGACCACCGTCCGCATCCTCACTACCCTCCTCAAGCCCGACGCCGGCAGCGCGGAGGTCGCGGGCGTCAACGTCCTCACCCAGCCGGAGAAGGTGCGTTCCCTGATCGGCCTCACCGGCCAATACGCCGCCGTCGACGAGATCCTCACCGGCAAGGAGAACCTGGTCATGTTTGGCCAGCTCTACCGGCTCACCCATCGCTCGGCAGTGAAGCGGGCCGACGAACTGCTGGAGCGCTTCAACCTCACCGATGCCGCCAACCGCACCCTGAAGACCTATTCCGGCGGCATGCGCCGCCGCCTCGATCTCGCCGCCAGCCTCATCGTCGCCCCGCCGGTCCTCTTCCTCGACGAGCCGACCACCGGCCTCGATCCCCGCAGCCGCAACGATATGTGGGAGGTCATTGCCGACCTCGTGGCCGACGGCACCACCGTCCTGCTCACCACCCAGTATTTGGAAGAAGCGGACAAGCTCGCCGATACCATCGTGGTGATCGACCATGGGCGGGTGATCGCCGAAGGCACCTCCGACCAGTTGAAGACGCAGGTCGGCGGCGAACGCCTCGCCATCGGCATCCCGAGCGGGGCCAGCTTCGAGCAGGCCGAACGCGCGCTCCGCTCACTCTCTGGCGCCGACGGCGACCGCGATGGCGGCGTGCAGATCGACCGCGAGGCCTCCGTGCTCACGGTGCCGTTCCCGGTCGGGGCGAAGGGGTTGCCGGAGGCCGTCCGCGAACTGGACGCCGCCGGAATCGAGCTCGCCGATCTCGCGCTGCGCCGCCCGACGCTGGACGATGTCTTCCTCTCCCTCACCGGGCGCCCCGCCGAAGAGGCGAACACCGCCGCTACACCGCAGGAGAAGGCCGCATGAGCAACCAGACCCTGAGCGTTCCCGCCGCGACCGTCGGTGGGAACCGTCCACGCAGCTACACGACGGACCTGGAAATGGTCCACCACAACCGGCTGATCGCCGTTCTCACCGACTCGGTCGTGCTGGCCCGGCGCAGCCTGAAGAAGATCCCCCGCCAACCCGACTGGCTGATGGGCGCGACCATCCAGCCGATCATGTTCCTCCTGCTCTTCCGCTACATCTTCGCGGGCTCGATGCAGTACGCGATGCCCGCCGGCGTGAGCGCGGTGAACTACCTGATCGCCGGCATCATCGTCCAGGGTATCGTCTTCGGCTCGATCAACACCGCGCTCGGCCTGGCGACGGACGCGAAGGAAGGGCTGATGGACCGCTTCCGCGTGCTGCCGATGACCCGATCATCGGTCCTGCTCGGGCGCATCCTGGCTGACACGATCCTGATCGTGATCGTCACCACCATCACCATTCTGGCGGGACTTGCCGTCGGGTTCCGGCCCAACGGCGACGTGCTCGACTGGCTCAGGGCGATCGGCCTGATGCTGCTGTTCTCGTTCGCGCTGTCATGGGTGGGGGCGATCATCGGCCTCGGCCTGAAGAGCATCGAAGCGGTCAGTTCCATCGGCCTGATCTGGATCTTCCCGTTCACCTTCATCAGCAGCGCCTTCGCCGAACCGAGCACCTTCCCGAGCTGGATGCAGGGCTTCGCGAAGAACCAACCCTTCACCCTCGTCGTCGATTCCGTCCGCGGCTGGCTCACAGGCTACCCGGATGTGGGCAACAAGGGATTGATCGCAGCGGCCTGGCTGGTCGGCCTGCTCGCGGTCGCCGTGCCACTCGCTATCTGGACCTACGAACGCCGCGCGAAGTCCTGATCCAGCCCTTCCCACCGATCACTGACGGCGGGACGCCGGACGTCATCACCCCTCTCGATGGCGTCTGGAATGTCCGGCATTCCGATACCCTCCGGCACCACGCCCTGCGGATGGCCAGCACCATCGCCGCAGGGCGTGTTGCCCATTCCGCTCGCTGTCCCCGGCAGGACGTCAGGCGATGAGGTTCCGGATGATCGGAAGCAGGGCCAACAGGTCATTTACGTCCACGTCCGCAGTAGGCTCTCCAGAGGCGACCTTGCCAGAACGATTCACCCACGCTACCGGAATCCCCAGCGCCACCGCCCCGGCCACATCGCTGGACCGCGAGTCCCCGACGTGCAGCACCTCGTCCGAACGCAATCCGAGCGCCTGCAATCCGGCCAGGAAGAGTTCCGGATTTGGCTTGTACGATCGGACGTCCTCACTGGTCAGTACGCAGTCGGCAACGATCCCGTGAACCGCCATTGCCATCTCGATGTCCCGGCGGTCGATGTTGGACACGATGCAGACCGGTAGCCCCATCACGCGCAGTTCGTCCAGGAAGATGTGCGTTTCCGGGAAGACCGGCGGCGCGGCCCAATGCGCGAACTGCGTCGCCAGCAGCGCATCGGGATCGATCTCCGCGCCAACGTCCGCCGCTGCCGCTATCAGGGACCGTCGCGCCAGGTCGCGCTGCAGCACGAATGTCTCCCCGCGCGCCGTCGCATAACCTTCCCGGAAATGGACCCACCACCGCGCGCCGATCTGCCCTGCACTCACTTCTTCCCGTCCGTCGGGAATGGACAATCGCACGGCCTCGCAGATTGCGGCGATCACCTCGTCATCCTCGTGGACGAGCGTTCCATAGAAATCGAGCAATATCCCACGCACCTTCGACCTCCTCCGTACCTGACGGTTCCCCCATAACCTCGATCCCCGGCGGCACCGAATGGGGCCATACAATACCCACCACAATCGCCCGGAAGTGCCCCGCACCGCAAGTCTGCTCACCCGCCTCCGAAAGGACACCCCATCGCGTTCATGCGCACCGACTGACCGCCGCTGCCATCATAACCACAGTCTCGCGTGGCCCCGGAACCACCATCCGCGCTGATCGGCGGCACGCGGTCGCGGTCCTGGTGGACGCCGTCGCAGCTGCGGGCGATGACCGCGTCTCCGTGCCAGAACGTCGAACTGTGCTGTAAATTTCGCGGCACGGCAGCAATCGAGACTCGTTCGCCACGCGGA
This sequence comes from Thermomicrobiales bacterium, assembly GCA_049840815.1. GTDB lineage: Bacteria > Chloroflexota > Chloroflexia > Thermomicrobiales > UBA6265 > JASGDN01. The sequence goes on from JASGJI010000014.1 coordinate 183,945, forward strand.
GATCGACATGGACAAAGCGCTCATTCTCATCATCATCGTTGGCGTGGGATTCCTCACCCAGTTCGTCATGGCAAGCCGATACAACTGGCAATGCAAGAATTGCGGGTATGTCTTCAGCCTCTCACCCCTGCAGGCATCGTTACTGCCCCATCGCTTCGGAGGCCAGAAACTGGTCCGCTGCCCCCACTGTGGCACTATCTCTTGGGCAAGCCCGGTATCCAAGGCATAGCAGAACCGGGGCAAGCGGCCATCCAGCGCCGGCCCTTTCCATAGCGCCGTCTCGCTTCGGGCGTACAATACCTTCCACGATGACCCTGCCTCGTTCCATTCACGCGAGAGCCTCACCCCGAACCCGGAAGGACGTCCCATCGCGTTTATGAGCACCGATTCTCCCCCTCCGCCGCCGATATCCCGACCATGCTCGACCGCCTTGATGCCAGCCAGCGCCAAGCCGTGCAGGTGCTGGCGGAGACGTTCGCGGCGGCTGGCGGCGAGCTCTACCTTGTCGGCGGCATCGTCCGCGATATCCTGCTCGAACGCGCCCTGCCGAACGACCTCGACTTCGCGACCTCGCTGCCACCCGAGCGCACGAAGGAGATCCTCGCCGCCATCCCGAACGCCGGTCTCTACGATATTGGCGAGCAATACGGCACCATCGGCGTCATCATCCCCGGCCCCGTCGAGGGCGATCCCGCCGCCACTGTCGAGATCACCACCTTCCGCAGCGAGCAGTACGAACCCGGCAGCCGCCACCCTGTCGTCGCCTACGGCACGTCCATCGAGGACGACCTCTCCCGCCGCGACGTGACGGTGAACGCCATCGCCGTCGATGTGCGCGACGGACGCATCATCGACCCGTTCTACGGGCAGGCCGACCTGCACATGGGGATGCTCCGCGCGGTCGGCGACCCCGATGCCCGCTTTGCCGAGGACCCGCTGCGTCTCCTGCGCGTCGCGCGCTTCGTCTCCCAGCTCGGGTTCGCCGTGGAGGCGGAGACGAAGGCCGCGATGACTCGCCAGGCGCCGACGCTCGGCCAGATCAGCCGCGAGCGCGTGCTGGCCGAACTCACCAAGCTCCTCACCGGCGACTATCCGGATGCCGGGCTCGATGTCCTGCTGGAAACCGGGCTCTTCGGCATCGCCATGCCGGAACTTGTCGCCTTCGAACAGGATGCCCTTGCTCCCGCCGGCCCGAACCGCGAGAAGGATCTGTGGGATCACACGAAGCGCGTCGTTGCCCAGACGCCGTCACGCCCGATCGTGCGCTGGGCGGCACTGCTGCATGATGCCGCGAAGCCCCTCACCCGTTCCGTCGATGCGCGGGGAGAGGTCCACTTCTTCGGCCACGAGCGCGTCGGCGCCGATCTCGCCGGCAAACTCCTGCGCCGCCTGAACGCCGACAAGCAGACGCAGAGCCATGTGCGGCAACTGGTAGACATGCACCTCCGCCCCGCCGCCTACGACGCCGAGACCTGGACCGATAGTGCCGTCCGCCGCCTCGCGCTGGAGGCCGATGGCGTGATGGACGACCTGCTCGACCTCGCCGCTGCCGACGTCACATCCGCGAAAGCGCACAAGCAACGTGCCGCCGCCGCCCGCGTGCAGGGCCTGCGCGATCATCTCGCGCGGCTGGAGGCGGAACAGGCGCTCGACCAGCTCCAGAGCCCGCTCGACGGTAACGACCTGATGACGATGTTCGACCGCAAGCCGGGCAAATGGATCGCCGACATCAAGAACCACCTGCGCGACCTCGTGATCGATGGCGAACTTGCCCCCGGCGACAAGGAGGCTGCCGCGGCCATCGCCCGCGACCTCATGAGCGAACGGCCTGTGTAGGAACGATCAGGGATCGTCCACCAATGGAAGGACACTCCACGATGACCGACCGCGACCATCCTGCCGACGACGCCACAGCCGCCAAGGCTCGTGTCCTCGCCCAATACGGCTCCGTCGGCGACGCCTACGTCCGCAGCACCGGCTTCGCGGTCGCGAACGATCTCTCCCGCATGGTCGAGTTGGCGCAACCGCTTCCGACCGACCGCGTCCTCGACATCGCAACCGGCGGCGGGCATGTCGCCGTCACCTTCGCGCCCCACGTCGCGCAGGTCATCGCCAGCGACCTGACGCCCGAGATTCTTCATCACGCCGCCGCCTACTTCGCCGAGCGGGGACTGGCGAACGTGGAGACTGCCCTCGCCGACGCCGAGGACCTCCCCTTCGCCGACGATTCGTTCCAGATCGTCACCTGCCGGATCGCGCCGCATCACTTCCCGCGCCCCGACCGTTTCGTGGCCGAGGTCGCCCGCGTGCTGACGCCGGACGGGCGGTTCGTCCTGATCGACAGCACCGTGGATGCGGGTGAACTCGGCGACTTCTTCAACCGCATGGAACGCCTGCGCGACCCCTCGCACGTCCGCGCGCTATCGAATGCGGAATGGGAAGTCCTGCTCGCAGGCGCGGGCCTGCGTGTGGAAGTCAGGGAGTCGTATCGCAAGCATCACGACTTCGACGACTGGACGGCCCGGTCCCGCATGGCGCCGGAGGACAAGGCCACCCTCGCGCAAGCGATCCTGAAGGCTCCGGCCGCCTGGCGCGACGCGTTGCAGGTGGAAACCGACGCAGATACCCACCGCCTCGTTGGCTTCTCGGACACGAAGACACTCTTCCTCGCCCGCCGCCACATGGCATAGCTCCGCATCCGGGAAAATCGGCATCGCAAACGAGTGCAGTTCGGATCCCCTATCGAAAACGACACGCATTCCTGTCATCCCGAGCGAAGCGTCGCATGCGTGGCCGTGACATTCGCAATACAGCGGAGTCGAGGGATCACGCAGCATGAACGACGTTCTCCATGCAACCTGATCCCTCGACACGCCTATCCCTTCAGGCAATGCTGCTGTCCGCACCGCGTGCTCGGGATGACAAGCATGGCTCTGACACCACTATCGGCCTCCGGACGATGGCCCAGACAAGCTGTGCCGCTACGGTATAGCGACCATTTCCAGAGCATCGAGAACGGGAGAGCGACGGAGCAGTCAAACCGCCCCGCCGCGTTCCCGTTCCCCGATGGCGCTACGAATCGCCTTCCACCGTGATCGTCACCGATTCCGAGGCATCGACCGTACAGACATACTCGTACGTTCCCGGCTCATCGAACTTGGCCGTGTACGTCTGGCCCGGTCCGATCACCCACGGCCCGGCGCGGTTCGCCACCGTGTCCTCATTCCGGATCGAGAGGATGGCCGGTTCGCCCTTCGCGAACGTGATCGCCGTCGGGATCGCGATCGCGGAATCGATCGTCGGCACATCGACGTTCGCCGACGCCCCTTTCGGGATCACGAACACCAGGCCACGTTCCGCCTCCGTTGCCTCGTGCCGGTTCGCCAGCACATAGACCACGCTCAGCAGCGTCGTGATCAGGATCAACCCGATCATCAGATACCCGCCCCGGCGGTAGACGCGGGATCGCGCCCGTTTCCGCCGTGCAGCCTCCGCATCGGTCCTGGCCATCGCCCGGCTCGCGGCGATCAGATCGGGATCGGGACTCCCGTCATGGAAGGGTTCCGGCATGCAATCGCCCTAACCGTGGCTGGCTGGCGACGCGACCGGCGTGCCCTCCGTCGTCAGCGTACCGTCGATGCGCGGCGCAGGCCGGCTCCACGCGGCCAGGATGGAGACATCCTCGCCCGTGCCGGAGACCGCCTGCGTATCCGTCGGCGGGGTCATCTGCACCGAGACCGTCACCGGAACCTCGCCCGCATGCGCGAATTGAAGGACCAGCTCGTACGTCGTCTTCGGCATCAGGTCGTGGGCCAGATCGATCAGCATGAAATGGTAGCTCTGCGGTTCGAGAATCAGGCTGCCGCCAGCCGGAATCTCCGCACCGGAGGGCACGGGAGCCATCTGCATCACCCCGCTTGCATCCACCGTCACCGAATGAAGCTCGACCGCGCGAGCCGCATCGGTATGCGCGCCGAGCAATGTCTCGTTGTGCGCGCCGGTGTTCAAGATCGTCATGTAGGCGGCGGCGGTCCCGGTGTTTTCGGCCACCGGCGACGCGTCCGGCGAGGCGGATGGCGTTGCCGACCCATGCTCCTGCCCTTCGTGGGCGGTGGCTGTGGCGACGCGCCCCGCGACGGCGACGAGCGGCAGGCCAAGCCCCAATGCCGCAATCCGGCGGCGAGAAAGTGTCGATGTCATGGAAGGAAGTCCTTTCGCGGCGTTCAGTCGGTGGGGGGATTGTCGAGCAGATGCGTGACATCGGCGGAAATGTCCGCCGGCGTGGTGCCATACGGCCACGTCAGGCGGAGGTTCCCCTGCTGGTCGATCGCAAAGAGCGAGGTCGAATGGCTGACCAGGTAGAACGACGATCCGGACGATGAAGGGGTCGCCGGCTCCTTCGACACGCTGATCACGTAGTCCCGCTCGATGGGCTTCAACTGCTCCTGGGTGCCGGTGAGGCCGATGAACGACGGATCGAAGAAGTCGAGGTACTCCTTCAGGCGGGCGGGAGTATCGCGGGCGGGATCGACGGAGACGAAGACGACCTCGACATCCTTCGCCTTCTCGCCCAGATCCTCCTTCACCTGCATGAAGTCGGTCAGGGTGGTGGGGCAGTAATCCGGGCAATAGGTGTAGCCGAAGTAGAGCAGGATCACCTTCCCCCGATGGTCGTCCAGGGAGAATGGCTGCCCGTTCTGGTCGGTCAACGCAAGGTCAGTCGCAGCGTGCGGCGGCTCCCAGAATCCGCCAGTGAACTCGTACGTCTCGCTGCCACTACGGCTTTGCTGGACGAGGAAGATACCCACGCCACCAATCAGCAGCATGAGCACGGCAAGCCCCGCCAGAATGACGAGCCTTCGGTCGGTCTTTTTCATAGGAGAACAAGGAGCTCCTCGGGACAAGCGATACCGCCCCGGTCAATCGCGGAAACCACCAACGCGCCGTCTCAGATCAGGACCGTGCGTGGTGGCGGCGATTCGTCCAGCGCCGGTGCCTCCAGCCAGGCCGCATCGGACTCCGCATCGCCCGCCGCCCGAACGCTGTCATCCACCCCAGGCAGATGGGGCAGAATCGCCACGCGCTGGCCGAGATCGTCAGGGGAGATGCGCGGCTCGCCTGAATGCGAAGCCCCCGCGCCCGCCCCATGGACGCAGCGATCACCATCACACGTATCCGCAACCGGCATGCCCGCCTCCTGGTGCAGGAGGTGAATGCCGGGCGTGGTCACGATCTCCACCACATCGCGCGACTCGGTGATCGTCCGCTCGTCAGCATCGAGGCCATTCATGGACTCGTGCGGCAGGCAAAGGGGCAACGCAACGACCGCCATCAGGGTGATCGCCATACTCAGGAGGTGCGGGGCCGCCCGCAGGATGAGGAATGGACGGTGCCAGATCGGCAAGGCGCGTTCCATACCGGCCATGATGCCACGCGCCGCCGATCGGCATCCGGCCAGATCGCGACCTCATGCCCGTTCGGCGCAACCCCGGCCATCGGCGCGAACTCGGCGTCAATCCCGCCCAATCAGCCCGCCACAACGATGGCGCTGTATTATGATGACGGCATACAGTGATGGAATCTCGCAGGGCTTGGCTGTTTCACCGTGGTCCGTCACGGTCGCAGGCGACCGCGACCCCGCCAACGCACCGCTTCCGGCAGATCTCCAGCGTTCGCGATACGCGCGTCCAGGCGCCGCAAACGAATCATCGTCCAGACGAGGAAACGGGTACGATGCAGCAACGAACGAGTGTCGAAATCCAGGCGTATTCGGTGGACGAGGCCGTTCGGCTCGCGCTGGAGCAACTGGTGCTCCCCGAAGACGCGGTCGACATCGAAATCCTCTCCGACGCCGGGCCGGACGAAGATGCCGAGGCCCTCGTCCGCGTCACGGCCAAGGGCCACGCCTCCCAACCGGTGCCATCCGGCAAGGCCGCGTCCCAAGGCGGAGACTCCCGCGATCGTGGCGATCGTCCCCGCCGCCGAGGGCGGGGCGGGCGCGGCAGCAGCGGAACGGGAACGAATCCGTTTGCCGGGCGCGCGCCGGGGGATCGCCCCTCGCAGCGGGGCACGCCACCCCGCCCGGTCGATCGCGCCGATGCCGAGGACGAGCGCGTCGCCAAGGAGGTCGTCGCCGATCTTCTCCGCCACATGGGCATCACCGCCGATGTGATCGCCGTCGACAACCCATCCTCCGTGCCGCTGGACGACGAGGAACCGCCAACGATCTTCATCGACATCCTGGGCAACGACCTCGGGATGCTGATCGGGCGGCGTGGCGATCACCTCGCGCAGGTGCAGTACCTCGCCAACATGATCGTCAACCGCCGGATCGACACCTGGACGCGCGTCGTCCTCGATGTCGAGGGCTATCGCACCCGGCGCGAGGAATCGCTCGTCGCCCTCGCCGAGCGCGTCGCCCGGCAGGTCGCACGGAGCCGCCGTCCCGTCGATCTGGAGCCCATGCCGCCCAACGAACGCCGAATCGTCCACCTCACGCTGCGACAGCACCCCGAAGTGACCACCCACAGCAGCGGCGAAGGCAACCAACGGCATATCACCGTCGAACCCGCCTGACCCCAGCACCCCGAACGGCGCCCCCTTGCACCGGGCGCGTCGTTCGGGCACGATTCCCGTTCGCGCCCAGATGATGGGGGCGAGATCCCTGCCCGAGATGGCGGGGAGCCTTACCAATGCATCCATGCGCTCGCCGCGCGTCGTTGGCCCGCTGGCTTCTCGCCGGAATCGTCCGGAGAGGTCATCGCCCGTTCCGGCCCCTGTGGCCGCCACCCCATCTGGAGCATCCTCTCATGACCGATTCCGCCTCCACGCCGTCCAGAAAGCCTGCCACCGAGGCACCAACGACCACGAACAAGAAGAAGGGCGAGCGCGAATCCCTCGGCCACAACCTGCGCGGCACCCAGCTCTCCAAAACACCGGACTACCTCGTGATCGGGCACATCACGGCAGACCTCCAGCCCGATGGCAGTGTGGTGCTCGGCGGCACGGCGCTCTACTCGGCGCTGACGGCAGCCCGGCTCGGAGCAAAGGTCGGCATCCTCACGCGCGGTGTCTTCGGCACCGAGGTGGCGGGCATGAAGATCCCGTCGCTGGAACCCTTCGCCGACCAGGTGAGCATCATCGTGCAGGATGCCGATGTCCCCACCACCTTCATCAACGAATACCGCGCCGACCTCCGCGTGCAGACCGTCCCCCACTGGGCGGGCGAAATCGACCTGCGTGGCCTGCCCCCCCACTGGCGTAACGCGCCCATCGTTCATCTCGGCCCGGTGTTGCAGGAGATCAACCCGAACCACGCGGTCGGCATGACCACCGAATTCATCGGCATCACCCCGCAGGGCTGGATGCGCGACTGGCCGCGCGCCACCGGCGGCAAGGTGCGGCACATCCCCCTGCGCCTGCCGGGGTCCCTGCTCGGCCGCACGGATTGCGCGATCGTCAGCACCGAGGAGATTCACCAGGCGCGCGAGGTCGTCGAACGGGTCGGGGAGCAGCGCCTGGCCGTCATCACCCGGGGCAAGGATGGCGCCCGCGTGATCGCGCGTGGCCAGACGATCGACCTGCCGGGCTTCAAGGTGAAGGCGAAGGACCTCACCGGCGCGGGCGATGTCTTCTCGGCAGCGTTCTTCATGAAGGCCTCCGACCGCAGCATCTCCGCCGCGAGCGCCGGGCGCTTCGCGAATGCCGTCGCGGCCCTCAGCCTCCGCGAAATCGGTGTGGACGCCGTGCCATCGATGCAGCAGGTGGACGCCCTGCTCGCCGACACGAACTAACGGACGTTGGGACGACATGACGTTGTCCCCTCCGGACGAACGACGGTCGCCTTTGAACCGCACGCCCGGACCGTACCGCACCCGACAGGACACAACCCCGCCACCGAGCGTGCTCGGTGGCGGGGTTCCTCGTGCCAGATCTCGAAGCATCCGCCCCGATTACGCTGTGGCGGTCACGGCAAACGGGTTGAAGTTCGTGTCGCGGTCGTAGACGTCCACGCCTTCCAGTCGCTTCAGCTTGTTCACCACCAGGTACGTCACCGGCGTGAAGAGCGCCTCGTAGGCCGACTTCAGGATCCAGTTCGTGTAGATCATCTGCCAGAGAATGCCGCCGTTCATGGTGCCGCCGAATGCGATCAGCACGAAGAGCAGCGAATCCAGCCCCTCCGCCACGACCGTCGAGCCGATCGTGCGCATCCACAGGTATCGCCCGTTCGTCGCCACCTTCATCCGCGCCAGGACGTAGGAATTGACGAACTCGCCGACGATGTAGGCCACGCACGATGCCAGCAGGATGCGCGGCGCGGACCCAAAGATCCGCTGGTAGGCATCGCCGCCATCCCACGAGGGATCGGCGGGCATCACCCCGGCGATCTGGATCATCGCCACCGCGAGCAGGTTGCAGAGGAACCCGAGCCAGATCACCCGGCGGGCGATGGAATAGCCGTAGACCTCGGTGAGGATATCGCCGACGATATAGGCAATGGGGAAGGTGAGCGTGCCGGCATCAGCCACCCACGGCCCGACGTGGAGGATCTTGACGGCCAGGATGTTCGCCATGATCAGGCTGGTCACATACAGTGCCACGATCACGAGGAAGTAGGGCGAGCCAATCACCTGACTGCGGACATACTCGCTCCGCGCCTCGACGCTGCGGGCCGGTTCCTGCGATGGTGTGGTGGCGGATGGTGTGGGCATGGGGATAAAGACTCCGAACGCAGAAGGACCATTCACGATGCTGGGTTCATGGTAACGAGCGAAGCCTCTCCCGGCTACATCGCGCCCGATGACCGCGACGCCATCCTCGTCGCCCGGCAGGCGGAGATGCGGGCCTGCACGCGCTGCGTGGCGGCGGGATTCCTGACGGAAGCGCACCCCGTCTTTCGCGGAAACGCCTCCCAACGCCTGATGATCGTCGGGCAGGCGCCGGGTGCCCGCGCCCACGAACGCGACATCCCGTGGAGCGGCCCCGGTGGTGAGCTCCTGAAGTCGTGGCTCGCGCAGGCCGGGTTTCCGCCGGATGCGTTCTTCGACACCTGGTACCTGACCAGCATCACGAAATGCTTTCCCGGCTCCGCAACCAGCGGAAAGGGCGATCGCTCCCCATCAGCCGGCGAGATTCGCCTCTGCGCCGAGCACCTCCTCACGGAGATCGCCCTCGTCCGACCGGAGATCGTAGTGACGCTCGGGCGTCTGGCCGCCGTGGCGCTCATCCCCGGTGCCCGGAAGCTGACGCTGGCGGAACTGGTCGGCTCGGTCCTCCCGGTCGACCTCGGGTATGGCGAGGTGCCCATCGTGCCGCTCCCCCACCCCTCCGGCGTCTCACGGTGGCGGAACGATCCCGCGAACCGGGCCCTCACCGGTCGCGCGTTGGCGGAACTGGCCACATTGGCGGGCGAACGCGGGCTGGTTACCGGGCTGTCACGGCATTGACACGTCATCGCCTCCCCGCGCGAGGCTTCACGCATGCGTCGCTGCGACAATACTGGCATCTGGGAAGCGCCAGGGCGCGCGTTGTGGTTTACCCATGTCAGGGCAAGGAGCTATGACCATGATGGAACACGATCTCGAGGGACCAATCACGCTGGTGACGGACATGCTGGCGGCAGCACCGATCAAGCCGGGAGCCGTGACGCCGGTTTCCGTCCTGAAGATCGGGCCGTTCAGCGTGATCGTCTTTGCGTTCGATGCCGGGGTGGAGCTTCGCGAGCACCATGCACCGGTGCCGGTGTTGCTCCAGGTGCTGGATGGGTGTGTCCAGGTGGAGGCGTTGGGCCAGACTGTCGATCTCGTTCCCGGCGGCCTGCTCCATCTCGCGCCCGAGGTACGGCACCGTGTGGTGGCCGCCGAGCCGTCGCGATTGCAGTTGACCATACTCGGTACGGGGCACGATCCAGTCGGGTAAAGGATCGGCCGATCAGGGCAGGTCGCGTTCAAGCACCGCGAGATACTCATGATGCTGCCATAAGGGATGATCCGATGCCGTCGCAGGCATGTCATCGAGCACGAACGGCTCGCCTCCGGCCTCGAATGCCCGCGCGCGAAGACCGGTCCCTTCCAGCAGGAGCAGCAGATCGGCAGGCAGATAGCACCGCAAGCTCTGGCTGATCGGCGCATCCGGACGGTCGGCTTCCCACCAGGTGTCGATGAAGCGGTTGCCCACCGGATCGAAATCGGTCCGCTCTCGCACGCTGAACGGGTAGCCCGCCTCCGGACGCGCATCGCGCACCTCTTCATCGCCGGCCCACTGCGCACAGCGGAACGGATTGAAGACATCCAGCAGGACAACGCCATAGTCAGTCAGCCAGCGCTCTGCCATCCGTCGCAGCAGGCGACGCTGATCGGCATCACTCCCGATCCCGAATCCGTTCCAGTAGGTGACGACATCGAATGGCGTCTCGGTGTCGAAGGTATAGAAGTCGGCCTGAACGAACCGAAGCGCGCCACCGAGGGCCGCATGATCCAGCCGATCGGCGAACGTGATGCGCTCGCTGAGCTCGATCCCGGTCACGTCATGCCCGGCCTTTGCCATCACGAACGGCGTGGTGCCGTAGGACGATCCGAGGTCGAGGATGCGCAGTGGGCGGGGAGGTGAATCCGACACCCGTTTGCCGGTATGTCGCTCCAGAGTGCGGAGCCGGTCGGTATCCCGCGCCGTAACCGCCGACTCCGCCTGCCCCCACCAGGTACCGGTGCGTGAATAGAATCCTTCCACCCATTCCATGGCTGTGCTCCTTATCGTGACACTACCTGGACCAGCGCTCGCCGGTCCACGCCATCTCCTAGAACGCGAGTTCGTAGCGGCTGGCCGTAACGAAGGCGTGTTCCACCCGGCGCAAGGCTGCATCCGGCAGGCCAGCGCAGGCGGCATCGGTGAGGTCGCGACACCAGGCAGCGAGATCAGCGAACTCGGGATCGGCATAGGTCTCGATCCAGCGGGCGTAGCGCTCGTCCGCAGGGAATCCCCTCGCCGCAAGGGCGATTCCCAGTTCACTGTAGCCCCACATGCACGGCAACAACGCCCCAAGCAGTTCGGCATAGTCCCCGGTGGTAGCGGTTCGGAGCAGGAAATCAGTGTAGCCCTGCGTGGTGGGAGCCTTCTGCTCGCGCTCGAGGTCGGCTTCCGTGATGGTGAACCCCTCCACATAGCTCCGGTGGAGGTTCATCTCGCGTGTCATCGTCTCGTGGAGGAGACCGGCGAAGCGGGTCATGCTCTCAAGGTCTGGAGCGCGCAGGACAGCGGTCGCGAAGAGGCGACTGTAGTCGATCAGGAAGAGATAGTCCTGCCGCAACCAGAAGCCGAAGATGGCGGGGTCGAGCGTCCCATCGCCGATGCCTCGCACCAGCGGATGATCGTGCTGGGCCTGCCAGATGGGATCGGCGATGTGGCGCAGGTGCGTGCTGAACGGAACAGTCCAGGGCATGATGGACTCCTTGCAAAGGGAACTGCCCGGGAATCAGGACTCGTCGGTAACGAAGCGCCGCCAGGGCAGGGCGACACGTTCGAGCACTGATACGAGCGCGAACAGGCCGACCCCCATCAGCGAGAGGATGACGATGGCCGCGAAGACGCGGGCGGTCTGGAACTGGGCGGCGGAGCGCTGCATCAGGTAGCCGAGCCCTTCACTGGCGCCAACGAGTTCCCCGAACACCGCGCCGATGACGCTGAACGCGATGGCGATGCGAGCCCCGGTGAAGATGGACGGCAGCGATGCCGGCACTTTCACCAGCCGGAACTGCTGCCAGCCGGAGGCACCCATCGTCTTCAGGAGCGACAGCATCTCGCGGTCGGCGACACGCAGGCCATCGACCGTGTTGACGGCGATCGGGAAGAAACAGACGAGCGCCGTCACCAGCACCTTCGGCAACAACCCGTACCCGAACCAGATCAGCAGCAACGGAGCGAGCGCCACCATGGGAATGGTCTGGCTGGCGATGATCAGCGGATAGATCGCGCGTTCGAGGATCGGCGAGGCGTCAATCGCGATGCCGACAAGCAATCCGGCCACGAGGGCCAGCCCGAAGCCGAGCAGGACCTCCTTCAGCGTCACCAGCGTGTGCTTCCACAGCAGGGCGTGATCGTCGCGGAACGACCGCGCGATGGCGGATGGCGGCGGCAACTGCCAGGCGGGGACATCCGTCATCCGCACGGCGACTTCCCAGATTGCCAGCAGCAGGATGAGCATGAGGAACGGCCAAACCCAGCGGTTCAGGGCGCGTCCAACCGTCGCAGGGGTCATGCGGCGCGACCTTCCACCGGGGCGAGCAGGCCGAGCGCATCGAGCAACGCCGCGCGATGGGCGAGGAAGGGCGTCGAGGTGACGATCTCCCGATGCCGGGGCCGGGGCAGCGCAATGGGCTCGATGTGCGCGATGCGTCCGGGGCGCGGCGTCAGCACCACCACCCGATCCGCCAGGAAGATCGCCTCGTCGACATCATGCGTGACCAGCAGGACCGCCTGCCGTTCCCGTTCCCAGAGATCGAGCAACCACGATTGCAGCGCGACCCGGTTCAAGGCATCGAGCGCGCCAAACGGCTCATCAAGCAGCAGAAGCGGGCGTTCGGTGAGAACGGTACGCAGGAAGGCCACCCGCTGGCGCATGCCACCGGAGAGTTGCGCCGGGTAGGCACGATCGAAGCCCGCGAGGCCGAACTCCGGGAAGCGGGCGAGCGCCTTCTGACGAGCGTCCTGCCGGGAATGCCCGTGGACCTCGAGTGCAAGCGCCGCGTTGTCGAGCGCGGTACGCCACGGCAGCAACAGATCGCGCTGACGCATGTAGGCCGAGGTGCCAAGCCGGTCACGGGTCGAAAGCACGCTGCCCCCGAGGGCAACATCGCCACCGGTCTGCGCGAAAAGGCCGGCGATGATATCAAGCAGGGTGCTCTTGCCGGAGCCAGACGGCCCGATCAGCGCAACGAACTCGCCATCGGCGATCTCGAAGGAGATATCCTCCAGCGCCTGCACGGATCGTCCGCGTTCGGTGTAGGTGGAATCGATGTGATCGAGCCGGAGCGCGAGCCGCGACGGGGTGCGCTTCGGAAGAGACGGATTATCGGGGGGACGTGGGGAACTAACCATGCCCATGCCTTCCTACGCCGGTACGACCCGGATCAGGTTCGGCGGTCAGCGACGGACAAACGGTCGCACTCTCAGCCCGGCTCACCCAGGCTCCCGCAGCGGTCTTTCGTTCCGGGCATGGTACAGGGAAGTCGGGGCGCTGTCTCGCGAGGACAGCGCCCCGACTCGTCAGGCGATCCCGAACGTGGCCAGTCCAGGATCGGATGGGGTTCGCCGTGCGCCCAGATCGACCGGTGACCGAACACCCTCAGCCACGATCGCAGCATCCACCGGCAAGGCGGCAGTGGAGATGCGGAGGTAGCTGGCGCTGATCCAGCCATCACGACCACCGCAACGGACCGGCACCCAACCGCTTTGCGCCGGTCCCCGAACCGGCACGGTCGCCCCCTCGGCCAGCATGGTGATGACGCCGTACGTGGTTCCAGCCCCACTCCGGCAATTCACCCCGAGCCCTCCGGTCCCACTCACCACCCCCTGCCCCGTCGCTGGAGTGGTCGGGGTGATCGTTCGCGTGACGACCGGAGACGGCGTGGCAGTCCGGACCGGAGTGCCCGTTGGGGTCCGGGTCGGCGTCGCCGTCGCGGACGGCGTGCTCGCCCGGATATACGTGCCGAGCACGAAGCCGTTCTGCCCATTGCACACGACCGGTTGCCAGCCATTCTGCATCGCGCCGCGTAACGGAGCGGACTGCCCCTCCTGCAGTACCGCGATCACACCATACGATGTGCCAGCCCCCGCTCGGCAATTCACGCCCACCCCGCCCGTTCCCGTAATGACGCCGGTCGCCGCACCTTGCGTCGGAGTGCGGGTGGGGGTGGATATGGATGTCGTCGTGAGGACAGGAGTATGCGACGGCGTGCGGGCAGGCGATGCCGGCAATGTCGAGGTACGCGTCGGCGTGCTGCTCGGGGAGACGATCGGCGTCGGGGTCGGGTTGGCGCGAAGGTAGGGGGCGGAAATCCAGCCACTCCGGCCGCCGCATGTCACCGGTTGCCAACCGTTCTGCACCGTGCCGCGATACGGCACGGATTCCCCCTCACGCAGCACCACGATCACCCCATAGCTCGTGCCTGCGCCGGACCGACAATTGACACCCGCGCCGCCGGTGTTGGCGATCGTACCCGTTGGCGGGGCAGACGTCGGCGTGACGGTCGGGGTTCGTGTCTGCGTCGGGGTCAGCGATGCGGTCATTGTCGCGGAGGCGGTCGGCGTCATCGTTGCGGGGGATGTGGCCGTTGCCGTTGAGGTCGCCGTCGCGGGCAGCGTGGGCGTGACCGTTGGCGTTTGGGTCGGCGTCGACGATGGCGTGACGGTTGGCGTTGGCGTCGGTGCAAGCCACGTCACGGTGAGACAGGCACTGACACTCGTCGAGTCGTCCGGCGCAGAACTCCGGAACGAAAGGATGCTCGGCGTGAGCCTCTTGATCGAATGGGCTGCGGTGATATTCGCCCCGGCCCCCTCGCAGGTCCCTCCATCCCAGTATCGAAGCTCGGCTCCGACGGGATACCCAAGTGCAACATCCGTCCCCACGAGGACCGTGACGGACGCAGGCTGCCCATTGAGCGTCAGCACCGGCGGAACACGCGTCGCGGTCGGGACGGCGGTGGCCGTGTTGGTCGGCGTGACCGTCGGGATTGCCGTCTCGGTCGCCGTGGGCGTGACCGTCGGCGTCTGGGTCGGGAACTCGGTGGCGGTGGATGTTGGCGTGGATGTGAGCGTACTGGTTGGGGTGATCGTCGGAGTGGAAGTCGGCGTCGGCTCGATCCAGGTGATGGTAAGGCACGCACTCTCGACGGACGCATCGACGGAGAGCCGCGCCCTCACCGACATGACCTTCGGCTCAAGGCTGCTCAGGTTCACCTCGGAGAAGACCGGAGAACCGCTCCCGCTGCAATCTGCAGAATGCCAGGAGGTGACGAATGCGTTGAGACTCGTCGCGACACGCACCGTGGTGCCGATGGACGTCACGAGGGATGACGGCTGCCCATCAACCGTGAGCGGAGGCGGCGCGAGGGTTGCGGAGGGAACGGGCGTCACCGTTGCGGTCGGCGTCGGTGGCACGGGCGTTTCGGTGCTCGTAGCCGATGGCGCCGTGGTAGGCGTGCTCGATGGAACGGTGGTGGCGGTCGCAGTCGATGTGGCAGTCGCAGTGGATGTGGCGGTGGCGGTATTCGTCGCGGTCGGAGGCATTGTCTGGGTGCTGGTAGGAACCGTCGTCGCGGTGGATGTGGATGTGGCGGTACTCGTCGCGGTATTGGTGGCGGTCGCCGTATGCGTCGCGGTGGCAGTCGGCGTTTCCGTTGGAGCTGGTGTCTCGGTCCTCGTTGGTTCCGGACTCGGGGTCGGGGATGCGATCTCCGTCGGTGTCGACGCCGTGGTTGGCGTCTCGGTGGGAGGTGCCGTTGGCGAGTCCGTGGGCGTGGCGCTGGTACCGTCGGGTGGGTTCCCGTCGGGTGGGTTCGACCGTCGGGCTGGGTTCGACCGTCGGGCTTGGCTCGACCCAGGTGATGGAGAGACAGGTGCTCCGAATCTCCGGGTCAACCCAGGATTCGGCATAGAGCGAGATGACGTCCGGATAGGATCGAGAGAATGTCCTGGACGCATCGTACCGGGTCCAGTCTCCGGTGCAATCGCCGGACAGCCAGACCATGAGCGCCGCGCTGGGATCGACCGCAGCGAGTACCTGCGCATTCACCGGCACGACGACGGACCCCGGCTGCCCGTTGAGGGTCAGCGACGGTACCGGAACCGCTTGCGTGGGGGTGGGGGTCGTGAGTTCGGTGGGAGGCATCGTAGGAGATGGGGTGGGTGCGACTGTCGGAGGGTCAGTGGGGCTGGGAGCTTCCGTTGCAGGCGATGCAATCCAGGTGATGGTCAGACAGACGCTACGGGTAGACGGCGGATCCACGAGCTCTGCCTGGACCGAGACCGTCTGGGGCGTCCCGCGGGTGAAGCTGCGCTCATTTCCATACGAGAATGGGTCGCCGGCGCAGTCGGGTGCTTGCCACAGAAGGAGATAGGCATCGCTTCCGGTCTGGGCAAGAACCGGGGCATTGAGCGCCACCGTAACGGACGAAGATTGGCCGTTCAGGGTCAGGGTTGGCGCCGCTGCCGCCTGGACGCTGGAATCATCGGCGATCGGGGTTGCGGCCGACGGTTGCGCCGCAGCCATCGCGGGCTGATACAAGAGCGAAAGCAGGGTCGAAAGAACAAGCAGCATCGCGAGGAAGGGCGTCAGGACCCGACCGGCCCGAGATCGCTGGCGGCTCATCGGCGCATCACCGGGACACGGGGGAAACGTCCACACGAGAGACATTGGGCCGATGCGAGGCCAAGGGCCACGCTACCGAAAGCCCCCAAGGCAATCGCGCCGCCCAACCAGGGAATGCCCAGCCTCCCGCCATCGTGCCCACTCCCGGTGTTTGGCAGCCGCGTGACGTAGACACCGCCTCGACGAGCAGTGGCCCCTCCACCCGACGCGTCCCGCGCAGATGCACCAGAACTGGGGCGGCCCGAACCACCCGAGGCGACGGAGGTGCCTCCACCGGACTCGGGGAGCGTATTGTCGGGATCGAAGACGACCGGATCGGATGCGTCGACCCAGCCATCGTTGTCGTCGTCCGGATCGTGGCTGTTGAAGATCCCGTCGCCATCGGAGTCGGCATCCGGGTCAATCGAGGAGGGAGGGGGCGCAGATCCGGGAATCGACGCATCGAACGGAGCGGGATCAATATCGTCCGGAATGCCGTCGTTGTCGTCATCGGGGTCGTGGGAATTCGCGATGCCGTCGCCATCGGAATCGAGGTCGGGGTCAGTCACGGACTGCGCATGCGCGGGACTGGCGAGGAGCGCAAGCAAGGCGAGCATGGCAAGGAGGGTGCATAAACGCCGCCCATGCGAATTGGGCCGAGACGGAGCATCGACCAGCGAAGCGGGGGCCATCCGGCAACCTCCCAACAAGCAACCAAGCCAATCTGTCCGTGGACAGGTCACACCGCGTTTCGAGCGATGGCACAGGATTCAAAGGGATCTCTATCTGATAGTGCCCCCTATGCGCCATCATGTCAAGATGAGAGATCATCAATCGTCGGACGACCTGCCTGTGCCCTAGGCATTCCTCGCCAACGCCTGGCCAAACGGCACCATCCCCGGCGCCCCGTCACGTCCGAATCTCAGAAGCGAACGCATTGACGAGAACATCCGTTCTTCATACACTCGGATCACGACCGTCCGTTCTGCCTGGAGATACACCCCTGTGGACACCACCCCCGAACGCCTGCCCATCGACGACCGATCGCGTTGCGACTGGTCGACGTCTGACCCGCTCTACATTGCCTATCACGACGAGGAATGGGGCGTTCCCTGCCGCGACGACGGCGAACTCTTCGAAGGGCTGATGCTGGAAGGGTTCCAGGCCGGGCTCAGCTGGATCACCATCCTCCGCAAACGAGAGTCATTCTCCCGCGCGTTCGATGGCTGGGACGCTGCGACCATCGCCGCGTACGGCGAGGACGACATCGCCCGCCTGCTCGCCGATCCGGGGATTGTGCGCAACCGCCTGAAGGTGCGTGGTGCCGTGCAGAATGCACGCGCCTACCTCGCCCTGAAGGATGCATCGGGATCGTTCAGCGACTACTGCTGGAACTTCGTGGATGGCACGCCAATCGTGAACCGGCCGCAAGCGCTCGGCGATGTCCCGGCGTCCACGCCGCTGGCGGCCACGATCTCCAGGGACCTGAAGAAGCGGGGCTTCACCTTCGTTGGCCCCACCATCGTCTACGCCTTCATGCAGAGCGTCGGCATGGTGGACGATCACCTCGCCACCTGCTTCCGCTGCACGCCGGAGGAATGAGGCCGCGCCCCGGCCCTTGGCGCTAGCGCTCGGTCAGGATGCCGATTCCCATACGATGCGTGCCGCTCGGATCGAGCGCCAGCAACAGTGCCTCCGCCGCGCAGACGAGGCTTTCCAGCTGATCCCGCGTCGCCGTCGGAAACGACGCCTCCAGCACCGGGCGCGCCGATTGCGCACTGACCCGCCGCGCCTCATCCAGCGCGGAATCGCTCAGCGCCACGATGGTTCGCCGCCGGTCGCGCGGATCGGTCTGCACCGAGAGCAGCCCGCGCGCATGCAACGCCGAAACCACGGTCGATACCCGGCTCTGGGCATATCCCGTTCGTTGGGCGATCGCTCCGATCGTGGACGGCCCGAGCGCGATCAGCGTCTCCGCGACCATCATCTCGGTCGTCGAAAGCTGCGACTCTCCCACCGAGCGCATGCCGATGGTGGCGCATTCCTGCAAGACCTTGCCGACGTAGTACAACTCCGCCAGATTCATCCGCACTCCCGCGTGACGATCATGTGAACGGAGGGAGTGTACATCAGCGAAGATGGATTGCGGGGGCCGATCCCTCCCCTTCACGCGGCAGCGGGTCATGAACCAGCAGCGCCATCGTCGCCGTGAAGGCATGCAAGCCATTCCGCCGTCCGGCTGGCCCGATCTCCCCGCCGACGAATCCGCCCATCACCGGCACATCCCCCAGCGCCGCGCGTATCAGCGCCGCATCGTGATGTAGCTCCCCGAACATCATGGCCCCGCGCGAGACACAGTCGAACAGGATGCCGCCCAACGGCATCCGCTCACCAAGGGTGGCCTGCACGTCGGTCAACGATTGCATCAGATCAATCGTCGCCGTATCACCGTCACGGACATGGAACTGCACGGTCTGCCCCACGCGCGGCATGCCACCGATCGTCAGCGTCCCGGCCGCCTCATCCAGCCCGATCACGCCGCGCAGGAAGAAATCTCCCCGGTGAAAGTCGTCGCGGTATTCATTCGTCGCGAACCCCAGCACCAGGTTGCGCATCGCCCACGCCCGGCGCTCCCGCGCGAGGGTCGCCAGGGCGTCGTGCATCATGGCCACCGCCGGGCGATTCGAGATCGTGAAGATCACGTTGCGCTCAGCCTCGGTCACGGTCCACACCTCACCGATGGGATCGCACCCGTGCGCCATCATCGGCAACACGCGGACATCGCCCCCGATCGCCAGCGCCACCGCCCCCTCGTCATACACCTGATCGTCGAGAAAGATCCAGCCGGTCCGTTCCTCACCCCAACGCGACGTGAGGCCTCCCAACACGGGCACGCCGGGAAAGTGCGTCGTCAATCCGTCCAGCAGCGTCTGCACGTCAAAACGGAACGGCTCGGAGAACACCAGCCACGACCGGACATCGCCCCGCTCCAGATCACCCCCACCCCAATACTCCCAGGCATCGGGCTCGTCCAGCAGCGCGAGATGCTCCTGCGTCAGCCGCACTGGTCGCAGCATGGCGCCAGGCAACCAGGCCGCCATCAGCGAGATTGCCGGCACGCCCTCCACCTCCCGACCATTGCCGATCACCCCGCCGACGGAGCATCCGACGATGGTCGCGGCACACGTGGATGCCCGCAGTTCGGGGATCAGCAAGGGGTAGTCGGCGGCCCACGCCCCGCTCACGAACGCAATGACGAGATCCGGTGGCCCCGATGCACCCTCCATCGTCTCCCGCACGACCTGCTCGAGGGCCACGCGCCACGCTGGATCCTCCGCCATCGCTGTCACGACCGCGCTGCCAGATGCCGACGACACCGGGGAGGAGACCCGATCGCGCCGAGACCCCGACCGCGATCCCGTCCACCGGTCAGGCGCCGCCTCGGCATCGAACGGGGGGGACGGGGCAGTGTCGTCGATCGTCATCAGCGTTCTCCACATGCAGCCAAGGAACCCGGATCACCCCGATCACGGTCGGTGCCCGGTACCGGAACAGGGGATGTACGTGTCTGCGTGCGTCCCGGAAGGTGCAGAGTGTAGCGATTTTCTGCGTGGACGCAACACGGCAAGCCACCGAACCGGGCCATCCATTCCGCATGGACCAATCCGCACGGGCCACGTCCCGGCCCCGGATACAAGAACACGCCCGCCGGATTGGACGATCCGGCGGGCGTGACATCCTGGTTGGGCTCGTGGGCTACAGCTGAGTTCGAAAGAGTTGCCGTCCTCCGTAGCGGGTCAGCTCGTCTGACCCATCCGGCGAAGCCGGATATCCCGGAACGGTTGCTGAACCCATGATTGGCCTTCGGCCAATGGCGAACCACCAGACCAGCTGCGCCGCTACGGTTTCGAACTGGGCTAGTAGGCCGGCACGTAGTCCGGATCAACCGGACGAATACCCCCTTCGGGCGGCGTGAAGCCGAACGTGGTCAGGTGCCGAACCACTTCCTCGATCACGTCATCCGGCGTCGACGCGCCAGCCGTCACCCCCACGTTGGTCGCAGACTCCAGCCAGGCCGGATCGATGTCCTCCGGCCGCTCGATGTGGTACGACGCCACGCCGAGCGAGTTGCCGACATCGGCCAGTCGCGCCGTGTTGGAACTCTTGCGGCCACCGATCGCCAGCACCACATCGACCTCCTTCACCATCCGGCGAAGGGCGTTCTGGCGCTCGGTGGTCGGCTCGCAGATCGTGTTGCAGAGGCGGAACTCACCACCATCCGGCATCACCATCTTCTGGAGCTTGTCGGAGAAGATCATCAGCTCGTCGATGTTCTTGGTGGTCTGGCTGACCAGCGCCACCTTGCGCGGCGGCGTCACCACGCCCTCGCCCTTGGTACCGCGCGGCGCGTTCCAGGGGAGATCCTCGATCTTCTTCGCAGCCACCGACTTGGAGGTTGCCGCCCAGCCGAGCACGCTCCTCACCTCGGGGTGGTAGGAATCGCCGTAGACGACGAGGAAGTAGCCCTGCCGCACCAGTTTCTGGGCCAGGCGCTGGACCTTCGTCACCAGCGGACAGGTCGTATCGATCAGTTCCAGCCCGGCCTGCTCGGCCTCGACTGCCAGGTGAGGCCCCATGCCATGCGCGGTGATCGCCACCCGGCGCATGCCCTGCGCCTTGGCCTCCTCAACGGAGGTCATGCCGATCACGCCGCGCTCGCGCAAGCGATCGACCACCTGCGGGTTATGGATGATGTCGCCGATCGGGCCGATCCTGTTCGCCGGGTTCGCGGCGTCGGAGATGATATCGACCGCGCGACGGACACCCCAGCAGTACCCGAGCACATCGGCGACGACGATGCGTCGTTCACCCGCGGGGGCCGTGGTCGAAGAAGCAATGGACGAGCCGGCATCGTCGGTCGTGGGAGCGGTGGCGTGAGCCATGAACGCAATCCTTGGTCGTGGTGAGCGGAATGATGAGGAAGACGATCCCCGCGCACGGAGTACGTTCGCGCAGGACGGGCGGAGGCGGCATAGGCATCACCCCCGAAACGCACGCATCGTGCGTTCCCGATTCCTCATCAGTATACCCCCGTGAGGGGAGAGGCGAGAGAAGTGAGAAGTGAGGGAGGAAAGAGGAAGGTGTGACGCGGACTTGGCAGGAACGATGCGCGAGATCCCCGTCTCCTCACTTCTCTTGCCTCTCACCTCGTCTCTCCCCTCCCCAACGCCGGGGCCATGAAGATGATCACCACCAGACTCGCCGCGATCAGCAACAATGCGGCCTGCAACGAGGTCACCTTGGCGATCCACCCCAGCACCGGCGGCCCGGCAAGGAATCCCGTGTATCCGATCGTCGCCACCGCCGCCACAGCCCGCCCGCTGGGAATCCCGGGCGTCGAACCCGCCGCGCTGTAGGCAATCGGGATCACCACCGAGAGCCCCAGCCCCAGCACCGCGAACCCTGCGATGGCGGCGAAGACCGTTCCCGGCAGCAATGCCGCCATCATCCCCACCGTCGCAACGATGCCGGCCACGCGCATCACCGGCACCCTCCCGAAGCGCTCGATCACCCGGTCCCCCGCAAAGCGCCCGATCAGCATGGTGGTGGAGAACGCCGCGAATCCGAACGCGGCCACCCCTTCGCTGCCGCCCAGATCATCGTGGATGAACAACGCGCTCCAGTCAGCCATCGCCCCCTCACCCAGCGCCCCGCAGAACGCGATCACGCCCAACACGCGGAGCGACTTCGGCGGCAACGCAAACCGCGGCCCCTTCTTCGGCTCCGCTGCCTCGCTCACCACCGCTGCATCCGGGATCTGCCCGAGGTTCGCCCAGAGAACGGCCAGCACCCCAAGCGCGCTGAACGCCAGGAAATGCGGCACCAGCCCGATCCCCAGGCTCGCGATGCCTGCGCTGATCGCCGCACCCGCCAACGCTCCGAGACTGAAGAACCCGTGCAACGATCCCATGATCGTCTTGTGGAACCGCTTCTCCACCTCCACGCCCTGGGCATTCATCGCCACATCGGTCGCCCCGAACGTGAAGCCGTAGAGGAACAGCGCCGCTCCCAGGGCGATCGGGACCGGCGCCAGCGCCAGCCCGGAGAGCGAGACCGAGAAGACCAGCCCGAATGCCGTCGCCACCCGAGCGCTCCCAAAGCGCTCGATCAGCCGGCCCACGATCTGGAACGCCAGGATCGACCCGATCCCGATGAAGAGAAGCAGCGTGCCCAGGCTCGCGGTGGAGAGGTCCAGGGCGCTGGCCGCCGCGGGAATGCGTGCAACCCAGCTCGCACTGATGAACCCGGTCAGCACGAAGTACGTCGAGACCGCGACGCGCGGGGATGGAATCAGCAGGGATCGAGAGGCAGCGGGCACGGCAAGTCCTGTCGGGAAGCGATGATCGCACGAAGGAAGGTGGTGGTTTCATCATTGAACCACGAACGATGCTACGCGGCAGATTCCTCCCTGGCATTGCGCACGTCCGGTCGCGACACCGTTCGGGCCAGCGGGATCAGCGCCAGCATGGCGATACCCACCAGCAACAGCGCGAACTGGAGCGAGGCCGCATCGGAGACACGCCCGATCACCGGTGGTCCGCTCAGGAATCCCAGGTAGCCGACCGTCGCGACCGAAGCCACGCCCTTCCCACCGGGAATGCCGGGTGAGGTCGCCGCCGCCCGGTAGGTGATCGGCAGGATGCCGGAGAGCCCGAACCCGATCATCGCAACCCCGATCAACACCGACGGCACGGTGAAGATGAGCTGCCCCGCCACCAGCCCGACCGCCGAGATCGCCCCACCAGTCGCGATCACCAGCACCGGCCCGAATCGCCGTACGAGGCGATCGCCCGACATCCGGCCGATCAGCATCGTCAGCGAATAGACCGTGTAGACCATCGCCGCGGTGGCAGCCCCAGCCCCCAGTTCCTGCGTCAGCAGCAGGCCACCCCAGTCACCGATGCTCTCGTCGCCCAGCGCCACGACGAACGCAATCGCCCCCAACGGCCACAAGGCGCGCGGCGGCAACGAGATCCGGAACTTCCGCGCCGTCGCCGGGACCGCCTGGGCCACTGGCATCGCCGTATCCGGCACCAATCGCCGCGAGGTGGCGAGATAGAGCACGATGGCCACGATGCCAAGGCTGAGGAACTGCATCTGCAACGACACGCCGAGTCCGGCCACCACCCCGGCACTCGCCGCCCCCAGCAACCCGCCAAGACTGAAGAATCCATGCACGGAGGAGAGGATCGGACTCCGCCGCCGCCTCTCGATCTCCACGCCCTGGGCATTGGCGGAGACATCGACCGTCCCATGGGAGAAGCCGAACAGGAACAGCACGACCGCGAAGACCGGAATTGCCGAGGCAAAGGCCAGGAGCGGGAAGGCCGCTGTGCGGGCGACACCGAACCAGCGGAAGGTGTTTGCGCTGCCGATCTTTCCGGTCAGCCAACCCGCGAAGGGGAGCGAGATCAGGGCGCCAATCGAGAACGCGGGCAGCGCGCTCCCCAGTTCGGCCCGGCTGACATCCAGATGCTCGGCGATGGTGGGAATCCGGGCGATCCACGTCCCCCACACGACGCCATTGATGAGAAACATCGCCGAGATCGCGCCACGCGGCGAATCCAGCCGGCGCATCAGCAGGGAAAGGAAACCCGGTCGCATGGGGAGTGGGCCTCGGCGCGTTGGCGCAGACGAAGCAGCCGCATCGATGCGGCTGAAGGGGGAATGGACATGGGGGAGTCGGTCCGGCGGACAGGAGGGTCCCGCCGATGCAAGCGTAGTGGAGCGCCGGACGTGCTACAAGGCGCGGTGCATCACGGCATCACACATGTCTCGAATTTCCGCCCAGACACCATGCATTCAGCTCGGACCGACACAGGGTCGGCCCCTACAAAAATGCGTACATACGTAGGGGCCGACCCTGTGTCGGTCCGGACGCCATACAGCGTCAAGGTAGGCAAAGCGAAACATCCTGCACGAAGCACGTCCGGCGCAGCCAGAACATGGTGCTGGCTTGGGTAGCGCCTGGATTGCCGCGTCGTTTGGCGGAATTTCGGGCGATCACCGGCCGCAGATGCGAGGATCGCCCCTGCAAGAGGGCTATCGCTTCGAGCCTGGCGCCAAGCGATAGAATCCACTCAACCGAGTTTGCGTTGCAGCGTCTCCAGGCGCGTAGTCGCCTCGCGCACCGCATCCCGCGCCGAAAGCTGACCCGTCGCCGCCCGCGCCACCATCGTCCCCAGCACACCGTCCACCGTCGCCGCTGCGGCCAGTGGAGTCGTGGGAGCCGGCCAGCCCAGATTGACCGTCCAGCGGTTGGAGTTCTTGAGGACGCTCAACGTCCGGCCCTGATCGGGCAGCGCCGGATTGTTGTCCAGCAACCCGCCATTCTGCTTCAGCAACGGCACGGTGGAGGGATAGGCCGGGAAGTTGTAGAGCTTGCTGATGGTCGTCATCTGGTCGTAGACATCCAGCAACGCCAGCAGGAACTCCCGTGCGGTGTCCTGGTTCGGCGAATACGATGGCACCATCGAGACGAAGCGCACCGCCGCTGGCATCACCGGCTGCTGTCCCGCCAGAATCGACGGATCGCCCGTCATCGGCCCAAGCATGCGCATATCGATTCCGATATCGTGCCGATTCTGCAGGGAGTACACGAAGGACGAAAGCGGATTGAGGATGGCCGACGCCAGGCTGTTGAACATCGCGTCGTTGTTCGACTGGATCGTCCAGTCCAGCACATTCGGCAGCATGCTCGAGCCATAGAGTTCGCTGAACTGCTCGACCGTTGCCACTGCGGCGTCGCTCTCCAGGGTGATCGCGCCGTTCTGGTCCATCACGGAGCCACCATTAGCCCACAGCGCCGAAAGCACTGCATTGGTCGTATCCAGATCGGTGGAGAGCCCGAATCCGAGCGGAATCCCCTGCGTCCGCCAGATCGCCCCGGCACCCAGCGAAAGATCGGTCCAGCTCCTCGGCCCCCACGACATGTGAATGGCATCCCACATCGACTGGCGGTAGAAGACCGCCAGCGGCGAATACCCATGCACGAATCCGTAGACCCGGCCCGTGGTCGGATCGAACCCATCCTGCTGGCAGAAGATCAACGGCGCACCATGCCGGTTCGCGGCTTCGGTCTGCACGTCGGCCAGATCGGCCAGGTCGCGGGCGTACATTGGCAGTGGCGCGATGTGCTCGATCAAGTCGTGCCCGGCCCCCAGTTCCAGCTCCGTCTTCAGGGCGTGCGGA
The DNA here is from genome assembly GCA_049840815.1 of Thermomicrobiales bacterium. Classification (GTDB taxonomy): domain Bacteria; phylum Chloroflexota; class Chloroflexia; order Thermomicrobiales; family UBA6265; genus JASGDN01. The sequence continues at coordinate 209,539 of JASGJI010000014.1, forward strand.
ATCGTCGCCGAATCCACGAAGTCGATGGAGGTCGTTACCTGATTCTGCTGGCCCCATTGCGAGAGGAATCCCTGCAACCAGTTGTCCACATCGGACACGATGTGATGCCACGTCAGGATGCGCAGGGATGTCCCCGCGATCGGACGTGTCGGCGCCCCCTGCGCGCTGGCGGCCATCACCGCCCCGGCCCGAAAGGCCGATCCCGCCACTCCCAATGCGGCAGCCGACCGCGCTCCATTCCGAAGCGCATCACGGCGGCTCATCCGGCGTGGTGATGGGGCGGCATTGGCGGGGGAACGATGGCGGAGGGCAGAATCGGGCACGCAAGGATTCCTTCGGATCATCTGGCGCAACGCGACGGTGGGTCCCACGGCGAGTCTCGCCGAAGTCTAGCGTATGGCGTCTCCCACCGACGCAGCCAGGACCTCGATCCTGACGCTGCCAACCAGCGGCGCACGAGCGATCATGTTCCCCCGGGAACGGCAACCCGTATGGCGGGGCCTGCCATCAAGCGAAGCCCGACACGATCGTGGCATTCGGGGCGTTTTCAGAACAGGTCGCTCGCGACCGCTGAGCGTGCGATGGGCCGATATTCAGCCCCAATCAGAGGCTATCCACCCTATTCCATAGTGTAGTATTGCCTACTAACTTGAGGGTTCGGGAGGCGGAGCGTTCGGTGGCTGGCGAACCGCTCCCCAAAACAGGTGCGACATGTCCAGCGGTGGCGATCACCGACAATCTGACGACCATAGTGCCCGAAGCGGGGAGGATGACGATCAGTCTCGTCCTCGTGCGTTTTCGGTGCGCCCCCTCCCGCGCCCGCTCTCGCCGCTCGTTGGGCGAAACCGTGAGATCGCCGAAGCGCTCATGCTGCTCCGGCGTCCGGAAATCCGCCTCCTCACGCTCACCGGACCGGGTGGCGTGGGGAAGACACGCCTCTCGCTCGCAATCGCCGCCGAACTTCAGGATGCCTTTGCGAACGGGACGATCTTTGTCAGCCTCTCGGCGCTCACCGATCCGGAACTTGTCCTTCCCGCCATCGCAACCGCCCTGGGTGTCAGCGCGGGCGACAGCGCCACGCTTGATACCCGACTCATCGCCGCCATCGGCGATGCCGAATGCCTGCTGCTGCTGGATAACTTCGAACAGGTCATCACCGCCGGCCCCCTGCTCGTGCCGCTCCTCTCGGCCTGCCCACGCTTGACAATCCTTATCACCAGCCGCATGCCTCTCCACGTCCAGGGCGAGCAGGAGGTCTCCGTCCCCACGCTCTCCGCACCGATTGAAGGAGGCAAGGCATCGCTCGGCGAGATCACGGCGAGCGATGCGGTGGAACTCTTCGTCCAGCGCGCGCAGGCCGCCCGCCGCGACTTCGCCCTCACCCCCCAGACCGCCCCCATCGTCGCTGAAATCTGCGCGCGCCTCGATGGCCTCCCCCTCGCCATCGAACTCGCCGCCGCCCGCACCAAGCTCTTCTCCCCCGCGGCGCTGCTCCAGCGCCTCTCCGACCGCATGATGCTGCTCACCGGCGGCCCGCGCGATCTGCCCTCGCGCCTGCAGACCATGCGCGATGCCATCCAGTGGAGCTACGACCTGCTGAGCGGGGAGGACCAGGCCGCCTTCCGCCGGCTCGCCCTCTTCTCCGGTTCCTTCTCCCTTGATGTCGCGATGGAGATCGCGGAGGACGACACCTTCGACGTGCTCGAAGGCGTCTCCTCCCTGATCGACAAGAGCCTGGTCCTTCGCACCGATCGCGAGGATGGCACCTCGCGCTTCCGGATGCTGGAGACGATTCGCGAATTCGGGCTGCTCCAGTTGCATCGGGCCGGGGAGTATCCGACGGCCAGCGATCGGTTCCTCGCCTACTACGCCGAACTGGCCAGGACGTCCGTGCTCGCGATGGTCGGACGCGATCAGACCGCCTGGATGCAGAACCTCGATGACGAGATCGACAATCTCCGCCTCGCGATGGAGATCGCACTCGATCAGGGTGAACCCGGCGCGGCGAAGGGCCTGCAGATCGCATCCGGCCTCTGGCGATTCTGGCTGAGCCGCGGCCAGATCAGCGAGGGCCACGACTGGCTGGTCCGCATGCTGGCGCTGCCATACCCCTTCCCGACCAACGTGGAAGGCGAAGCACGCAACAACCTCGGCAACCTCAACCTGGAACTCGGGCATCTCGAACTCGCCCGCGAGCAATACCAGCTCAGCCGCGATCTCTACGAGTCCATCGGCGATGCGCTCGGCATCGCCGACGAGCTGAACAATCTCGGCCTCGTGGAACTCCTGCAAGCCCGGTTCGATGCCGCCCGCGACTATCTGGAGGAGAGCCTCCGCGTTCGTCGCGCCGCCGAAGACGCGCTCGGCCTGCCCTCTACGCTCAGTAACCTCGGCGATATCGCCATCGTGGCCGAAGATCTCGACACCGCCGAACGCTACTTCCGCGAGGGCTACAACGTCCGCCGCGAGATTGGCAACAAGCGTGGGCTGGCGCTCTCCTGTCACAGCCTCGCCTTCGTCTCCTACTATCGCGGCAACATCCCCGATGCATATCGCTGGATCGACGAGGGCGAACGCTATGCCCACGAGCTTCAGGATGCCTACGCCATCGCAATCCTTCAGGTCGATCGCAGCCTGATGTTGATCGCAGAAGGGCAGGTGGAACCGGCGCTCGCCTTGCAGGTCAGCGCCCTCCGCTCGCTCCTCAAGATCGGCTCCCAGCGCATGATCGCGGAGACCCTCGACGCCATCGCCGGCACCTGCATCGGAATCCGTCGCTACGCATTCGGCGCCCAGCTCCTCGGCAAGGCCCACGCCCTGCGCGACGATCACGCCATCTCCATCTCCAGCCGCAGCCGCCGCGACTTGCAGAATCTCAACGGCCAGCTCAGCCATGCCCTCGGCCCCGCGTTCGAGGACCAGTTCGAGCATGGCCGGCACGACAGTGGAATGGCAATCTACGACGAGGCATTCGCCCTTCTCGACGATCTCCGCGCCAACGGCATCCCGAACGACATCCCCGCGGTCGACCCCACCCTCCTCCCCCAGGTCGATGAGGCCGCCCTCGAGCGCTTCGGCATCACCTCCCGCGAACGGGAAGTCCTCTCCCTGCTTGTGCAGGGCATGAGCGACAAGGAAATCGCCGACCATCTCTTCATCAGTCCGCGCACCGCCATGACCCACGTCAGCAAGGTGCTCGGCAAGCTCGGCGTGAACAAGCGTGCCGCCGCAGCCAGCATCGCCGTCCGCGAACGCCTGGTCGATCCCGCTGCGCCGCTCCCCGGCACCTGACGAGGGGGCTTTCGCGATTCGCGTTTCACGGATAGGGTGATCGCGATACCGTCAATCCGTCGCGAAGGAGCCTCACCCCATGCCGTCTCCGTCCACCAATGTCCTCGATTGGCTGATCCACCCGGAGGAATACGCCGATCGCGTCCACCGCGTACAGGCAATCCTCTCCGATCGCGGGTTGGATGCCCTCGTGCTCTTCCACCCGATCCGGATGGCCTATCTCTCCGGCTTCTACCACCTCAGCACCGAACGCCCGATGGCGATCGTCGTCAGTGCGAAGAGGGATGGCCTCGGGGCGCTCGTCCCGTGGCTGGAGCAGGAGCATATCGAGAAGGCCACCGGCGTCACCAATGTCCGGGTCTACCCGGAGTATCCGACGGGTGGCACCCAGCACCCGCTGCTCCACCTCCGCGACCTGATGGCGGAGATGGGCCTCACCGGCTCCGGCGCTCGGATCGGCTACGACTCCAACGGCTATCTCGACATCAACGGCTACGATGGCCCCACGCTCGGCGAAGCACTCGACGACGATGTCCAGACCGTCCGCGCTCGCGACATCATCGACCGCATGCGACAGGTGAAGAGCCCGGCCGAAATCCGCCTGATCGAGACGTCTGCGCTTTGGGGCAACCTCGCCCATCGCCTGATGCACGAATCCGTCGCCCTGGGCCGCAACGCCCGCGACATCGGCACCGAGGCGTCGGCCCTCGCCAGCCGCATGATGGTCGCCGCGCTCGGCCCCGGCTACGCGCCACTCACCGCTCCATTCGGCAGCCTTCCCGCCACGGTGAACTTCACCGCCGGGGCGAACACCTTCCTCCCGCACGGCCTTGGCGATGCCGCCGGACTCCGGCGTGGCGATGTCCTTGTCACCTACGCCGGCGCGGATGTCGGCGGCTACCAATCCGAACTGGAGCGCACGATGATCGTCGGCGAGCCGAGCGACACCTTCGTGGAGCACTTCGACAAGATGCTCCAGCTCCAGCAGGCCGGCTTCGACGCCCTCCGCGTTGGCCGTACCCTCGCGGAGGCAGAAGAAGAGGTCTCCCGCATCTACGCCGAGCTCGGGGTTGGCGATCTCCAGCGCCATCACTCCGGCCACGGCATCGGGATGGAGGGGCACGAATCGCCCTTCATCGACAAGGGCGATGACACCGTGATCGAGGCGGGCATGGTCTTCTCCGTGGAACCGGGTCTCTACGTCCCCGGCCTCGCTGGATTCCGCCACTCCGATACCGTCGTCGTCACGGAGACCGGCGTCACCCGCCTCACCTTCTACCCGCGCGATCTGGAAAGCATGACCATCCTGGTGTAACGCACGCACCCAACGCGAAGGGCCGGACGCTCCGTATAGGTACGGAGCGTCCGGCCCTTCACACGTTCGGCATCGCCGGGAGCGCTACGCCGCGCGATACCACTGGCAAGCATGACCACTACCGCGAGGAATTGCACCAGGAGATATGATGTCATACCATGGGCGTCATAAGACTGCGCTCCGATTCTTCCCGCGCGACGGTCCCTCCCGGACCCGTCACCCCCTGCGCACATGCTGAGGGACATCCACCATGAAGATCACCGAGGTCAAGACCCACGTCATCAGCACCCCCTGGCGTAACCTCACCTTCGTCCGCGTCCTCACCGACGAGGGCATTGAGGGCGTCGGCGAGGTCCGCATGCTGAATCACACCGACGCCTTCCTCGGCCTTCTGGAAGAACTCGTGCCCAATCACGTCGTGGGGCGCGACCCGTTCGACATCGAGTCCCTCGTCTACCGTCTCTACCGCGATGACTACCAGAAGCCCGGCCAGATCCAGATGTCCGCCACCGCCGCCATCGAGGTCGCCTGCTGGGACATCATGGGCAAGGCGCTCAACCAGCCCGTCTACCGCCTCCTCGGCGGCAAGGTGCGCGACTCCATCAAGGCCTACGCCAACGGCTGGTACCGCGTCGAACGCACGCCGGAAGAGTTCCACAACGCCGCGAAGAAGGTGATCGCGCGCGGCTACCAGGCGCTCAAGTTCGATCCCTTCGGCGCCGGATTCCTCGAGATGAGCTACCCGGAGATCGACAAGGCCGTGGAGCTCGTCGCCGCCGTACGTGATGCCGTCGGCCCGGATACCGAGATCCTGATCGAGATGCATGGCCGCATGAACCGCAACACCGCCCTCCGCGTCGCCGAGCGGCTGGAGCCCTTCCGTCCGAGCTGGATCGAGGAGCCCGTCCCACCCGAAAACGCCGAGACCATGCGCGATGTCACCGCGCGCACCACCATTCCGGTCGCCACCGGCGAACGCCTCTACAGCCGGCACGAGTTCCGCCGCCTCTTCGAACTCCAGGCCTGCGACATCATCCAGCCGGACATCATGCACATGGGCGGCCTGCTGGAGACCAAGCGCGTCGCCGCCTGGGCCGAGGCGTATTACGTCCTCGTCGCCCCGCACAACGTGGGTGGCCCGGTCGCCACGGCCGCCGCGCTCCACTTCGCGGCATCCACCCCGAACTTCAAGATCCAGGAACACTTCAACGACTTCGCGGACAGCGACGTGAAGGCCCTCGCCCCCGGCAATCCGGAGGTCATCGACGGCTACTTCGCCCTTCCCACCGGCCCCGGCCTCGGCATCGAACTCGACATCGAGGCGCTGGAAGCCCGCCCGCGCGACAAGAACGTGGTCTTCAACCTCTACGAAGAGGACTGGCATCTTCGCATGAAGAAGGATGAGTAAGACCAAAGGGGCGAGGCGAGAGAAGTGAGGAGTGCGGCCAGTGAATAGACCGGTCCTGCGTGACCTCATTTCTCATACCGAATCCGACTGGTCTGGCAGTGCATGGGGAGCGATCCCGAAGGATGGTGGCATCGGACCGACACGGGGTCGGTCCCTACGTACAGGGCATGCTTTCGTAGGGAGTCCTGAGCGACGCCGAAGGACCCCGTGTCGATCCGGCCTCCCCACCCGTCAAGCCAGGCATCCAAACCCCCTCCCTTCACCCGGATTCGGTATCACTCCTCGTCTTCGCTCCCTCACTTCTCACTCCTCTCCCCTCTCCCCTCGCCCGGTGGCGATCCTCGCGCGAAGATCCAACCCATCCAGCGTCGCGCAGAGCGCCGCGCTCAGCACCAGGTCATCGTGTCCGTCCCGCTCCGGCACGCCCCATCGGAGCGTCGCACTCGGACCCGAGCCGATCTCGTACGTCGTCGCGGCCAGCTGGCGATGCCAGAGCCGCGTCACGGCATCGCCATCATCGACGTAGTCCTTGAACCGTCCGCCATCGATCAACGCGAGGAAGTCCCACCCCAACTGGCTCTTGCTCGCCCGCGAGAAGACGAACGGCACCACCTCGATGCGGGGGCCACCACCCCGTCGCCCGAGCGACTCCCGCAGGAACGACGCGAGCCCCGCCCCGATCCCTGTCGCATCGACCACCACCCAGCTCGCCTTCCAGACAGATCGCGCCAGATCCACCAACTGGTCGTGCAACGCCGTATGCCGCACGCCCGTCCACACCCGCCGGTCCACCACCCGATACCCCGGACGTCCTCCGGCCGTGTCGACCTCCACCACCGTCAGCGCGGTGCTGTCCCGCCGGACGTCTCCAGCCGCGAATGCCAGCTGATCGCCGCCACCTTCCTCCTCGCCCGCCACATCCAGCAGCAAGGCGTACCGGCATCCCGGCGTGGCCCGCACCAGGCGCGGATGATCGCCCACCATCTGTGCCAGCCGCGATGGCGGGAAGAGACTCCCCTCGCCATCCAGTTCCTGCAAGCAGTATTCGGTCCGCACGAACGGATGATCCTCACCCAGCTGCGCGATCCGACCGCGAACCCGCTCCCCGTAGGCAGGAACCTCCTTCGCCACCACCTCCCACGGCACATGGAACACACGATCCCGCCCATCCTGTGCCGACCGATCGCGGAGATACCGCGTCTGCCGCGCCAACAGCGTCGACGCCGACCAAACCGTTCCCATGAAGAGCGTCGCGGCATTCGTGGAGGCCGCCATCGGGTCGAAGACGGCATCCCACACATCCGGATCGATGTCCTGCGCCTCGTTCGCCACCAGCAGCAGATCGGCCGTCTGCCCGCGCGCGTTCGCCTGCGCTCCTGCCGAGAGGAAGCGCGCCGTCGCTCGCCCCACCGAGATCGCATATCCATCGTGAATGCGCGTCAATGGCGCCGTGAGCGGATTTCCCAGCAACCGATCGCGCAAGCGGTCCCGGCTCAACGCCGCTTGCGGCCGGAACGTCGGCGCGGCCACCACGATGCTGCCGCCACGCCGCGCATGCCGCATCAGCAGCATCGCCAGCACCTGCGCCAACATCTCGTCCTTCCCCGCCTGCCGACTGAAGACCGCGATCATCTGGCCGAGATCATCGCCCGGAGACTCCCGCAACACACTCCCCACGATCGCCCGCGCCGGCCCGAGCTGATATCCGCGCAACCGCCGCTCCGGCGCGATCGCTGCCGAAAATGCCTCCACATCGGTCAGGATGCGTCGCAAGCCCGATCGTGTCGCATCCCGCGCCTCGCCGCTCATCGCGCCAGCACCCGCGCGACCACATCGACCGCCACGCCGCCCAGGATCGTGAAGAGCAGCATGTTCAGCCGCCCCTTGATCTCCCGCAGATCCTCCTGCACCGACTCCACCATCTGCCGCGTCACCGCCTCGTAGGCATTCGCGGGCCGCACCTCGATCCCCTCGGCAGGCGGCAACTCCGGCAACGTCGCCCGATGCAGCGCCCGCACGCCCTCCGCGATCTCCGCCGCCGCCTTCCTCCGCCGCGCCTCCTTGATGTCCGCTCGCATCACACCGCCCTCCCCGCCTTGTCCGCGTCCAGCCCTGCCAACGCCTCGCGCACGAGATCGGCGGTGGCCTCCATCACGTCCGTCCCTTCGCCCCCGGAGACGTGGTGCTGCACGCGCATCGCCTGCGCGGCCACGGTCGTGATCCGGGTGATCCCCGTCACCAGCTTCGCGAGGTCCTGTTCTTCCAGCAACAACCGCAGCAACACGACCCGAAGCGATCCCAGTTCGTCGATCAGCCCATGTTCGAGAATCTCGTTCGTCGCATCCGCGAGCGTCGCGCGCAGGTCGTTATCGAGCAGGACGCGATACTCGCTGGGCGGAAACGGCGGCACATCCATCTCCGCCCGGTCGCCACCGGGCACCCCGGCAGCCCCGCCTTCTGGCGGACGATGCCGCAGGCAGAAGGTCTCCCCACGCCGGATGAAGCGCATGCACCCCGGTTGGGCGCAGCGCGGTTGTGGTGTGCGCGTCATGGCAATGCCCCTCCCTGTGATACGAGGGGCAGGACCGAATCAGGATTGAGAACATATGTTCTTATCAGAACCCCTCATCCAACGAACGCAGCGAACCCCGATCACCGCGCCACCCCATCCCACCCATGACCAACGTCCTCGCCATCCATGCGGGTGGCAGAGCCGCCATACCCCCTCCGGGGGCCACGGATCACAACGACAAACCGGCGATGCGTTCTGGATCATCCGGAACGCATCGCCGGTTATCACCAGCGCAATCGCTACGTCGCCGCGAGCGGATTCCTCGGTTGCACCTCCGCCGGGATCGGCGAGGTGAAGGGCCGGCCCTTCGTCGAGGCCGCGAACTCCGCCTGTGCAGCCGCCAGCAATGCCGGGTCGACAATTGCGTCCGCCGCCCCGATCGCCATCGCGCGGGCGGCGTGCATCATCCCCTTGTGCCCGATCGACATCCCGGACGTCGCCGTGATCGCCCAGCTATGCCCCGGTACCCCGATCGCGAAGCAACTCGTCAGGATCTGCGCGGTCGGCGCGATCCACGACACATCGGAGACATCGGTCGACCCCGGCATCACCGTGCCCTCCCCGTCCAGCGGGAAGACCTTCCCGGTGATGCCCTCGTCCAGCATCGAGGCCGGGATGCCATCGGCGGCCGCCAGCCGCTCCCGCAACCCGCGCGGGAACGCCGAAACGATCTTCTGTCCGAACGCGACCTCGTCCTCCGAGAACGCGATCTCGCCCAGCTCTTCCAGCACGCCCTGCAAATGCCGCGTCATCACCATGTTCGGCAGGTAGTTGTAGCTCCCCGCCAGGAAGCGGATTTCCACCTCGGTCTCGGTCATCATCGCCGCGCCCCGCGCGATGTTGTTGACCCGCTCGATTAGTTCATCGACCTGATACCGCTCCGGAGAACGAACGTAGTACCAGGACTCCGCGTCGTCCGGCACCACGTTCGGCGCCCCGCCCCCATTCGTGATCACATAGTGGATGCGCGCGGCATCCGGCATGTGCTCGCGCAGGTAGTTCACGCCCACGTTCATCAGCTCGACCGCGTCCAGCGCGGAACGACCCGTTTCCGGATTCGCCGCCGCATGCGCCGTTCTCCCCCGGAAGCGATAGCGCAGCTTGCTGGACGCCAGCGAACTGCTCGCCCACGCCGTGTTCGATGCCATCGGATGCCACGTCAACGCCAGGTCGAGGTCATCGAACGCCCCGGCCCGCGCCATGAAGCTCTTGCCCTCGCCCGTCTCCTCGGCGGGGCATCCGTAATACCGGACGGTTCCCGGCGTGTCCGTCGCGATCAGCCATGCCTTGATCACGCTCGCCGCCGCGAGGGACGCCGTGCCCAGCAGGTTATGGCCGCACCCATGTCCCGGCCCGTCCGCCACGATGGCCTGCTGCACATCCGTCCGCTCCTGCGAGAGACCGGGCAGGGCATCGTACTCGCCGAGGAACCCGATCACCGGCCCTCCGGAACCGTGTGTGTATTCGGCCATGAATGCCGTAGGCAGGCCGCCAATCCCGGTGCTGATGACGAATCCATCCGCCTGCAGGTCCTCTGCCTGGAGCTGCGCCGCGAACGTCTCCATCAGGGCGACCTCGGGATGGTCCCAGATCTGGTTCGCAATCGCGATGAAGCGGCTCTGCCGCTCGTCCAGCCAGTCGCCGATCTGTTCGTGAGTCGCGTTCGAGTCGGAAGTCGATGTGGTGGTCATGGCAAGCTCCTTCACTGGTTGCGGCATTATGGTGCGGCACCGACCGCCGCTCCGCAAGATCCGAGAAGCATCCGCATGACGGGCGCGCATAGGATGAGCTTCCCTGACCTGATGCGGAGCGCACGAGCGAAAGGACACGATCATGGGCGAAGGAACCGGGAACGCGTCGGGAGTCGACCTCCTGCAAACCGTCGTACAGGAATCGCTGGGACGCAACCAGCACGTCCTGGGGCGGCAGGTGGCGGGACTCACGCATGCGGACAGCCTGCTGCAGCCACAGCCACGCGGCAACTGCCTGAACTGGGTCGTCGGGCACATGGCTGCCTCACGGGAGAAGATGCTCAGCGTCATTGGCGAGGAGACCGTCTTCGGGCCGGACGCGCTCGCCCACTATGTCCGGGGGTCCGAGCCGATCCTGGCCGACGGGGACGGCGTGCTGCCCCTGGCCGATCTGCTCTCCGGATTCGATGCCCAGCAGGATCGCCTCGCCCGCGCCATCGCGGCGGCATCGCCAGAAGCCCTCGCACAGCCATCGCCGGGCATGGAGGGAATGTCGGTGATCGAGGAACTCCAGTTCCACGCCTGGCACGAGACATATCATCTCGGGCAGACGGATTTGCTGCGCCAGCTCAGCGGCGTCGACGATTGCGTGATTGCATAGCGAGATCCTGAACGGGGAAGGGGCGATGACCTGCGCAGGTCATCGCCCCTTCCCCGTTCTTGGTTCGGTGTCTCGCCCGGCCTACATCTCGCGGGACGGGCCTGGCGGCGGAATGTGCGCCGGTACCGGAGAAACGTACGGACGACCGGCCGTCTCCCGCTCGAACTCGTCACGCGCGGCCTCCACCAGGGCCGGATCGCGATAGAAGTCGGTCGCGGCAGTCGCCATCGCCTTCGCCGCGTGGAGCATTCCCTTGTGGCCGATCGACATCGCGCCGGTCGCCGTCACCGCCCAGCTATGACCGGGGATACCGAGTGCCCAGGTGGCGGTGTTGATCTGGGCAGTCGGGGTATTCCACGACACGTCGGAGACATCGGTCGAACCCGACCCGACTTCCCCAACCCCGCTCGGTGGCCAGACATCACCACTCAGGCCTGCATCCAGCAACGCCGCCGGCAATCCACGCTTGGCGAGCGAGGCCGCCCGCTGCGCCTCCGGGAAGGCGGAGACGATCTGCTTGGCGAAGGCGACCTCCTCCGGCGTGAAGTCGATCGGCCCCAGCGCCTTCAACGCCGCATCCAGCCGATCCTCGATCACCGTGTTCGGCAGCATGTTGTACGTGCCGGAGAGGAACTTCACCTCTAGCGAGGTCTCCGTCATCAGCGCCGCGCCCTCTGCGATCTTCTGCACGCGCTCCGTGATCTCGTCCAGCTGATACCGCCACGGCGCCCGCAGGAAGTACCAGACCTCCGCATCATCCGGCACCACATTCGGGGCGCCGCCGCCGTTCGTGATGACATAGTGCATCCGCGCCGCATCGATGACGTGCTCGCGCAAGTAGTTCACGCCCACGTTCATCAACTCGACCGCATCGAGCGAGGATCGCCCCGTCTCCGGATTCCCTGCGGCGTGGGCGGTCCTTCCCCGGAAACGATAGCGGATGCTGTTCACCGCCAGGCTGCTGCCGGCGGACACCGCGTTGATCGACCCCGGATGCCAGGTGATCGCGAGGTCCAGATCCGCGAAGGCCCCGGCCCGCGCCATGAAGACCTTGCCATCGCCCGCTTCCTCGTCCGGGCAGCCATAGTAGCGGACGGTGCCCGGCAGCCCGGTGTGCTGAAGCCACGCCTTGATCACGCTCGCCGCCGCGAGGGATGCTGTACCGAGGAGGTTATGTCCACACCCATGGCCATCGCCGCCGGGAACGATCGCCTGCTGCGTATCACTCCGCTCCTGAGAAAGACCGGGCAAGGCATCGTATTCGCCGAGGAATCCGATAATCGGACCGCCCTCGCCCTGCGACCATTCCGCCATGAAGGCGGTCGGCATGTCCCCGATGTTCCGCGTGATGGCGAACCCCTCGGCCGCGAGGTCATCGGCCTGGATGCGGCAGGCGGTGAATTCGGCCATCCCGATCTCCGGGTGCTCCCAGATCTGGTCCGAAATCGCGATGAACCGGCCTTGCCGCTCGTCCAGCCAGTCCGAGACCTCCGTATGCACGGCGGCCGACTGGTCGGGATTGGTATCAGTGGTTGTCTGCATGCTGCTCTCCCCGTGAACAAGGGCCTGTGCCCCGGTCGATTCGGACATGGTCGCGCACCATCCGCACAATCGCAACGAGGCGGCGGTGAGAGCAGCGACGTCATCGCGCTCCTCTCCGCGTTTCTCACTTCTCACACCGCTCCGCTGCGGAGGGTGGTATCCGGACGATCCATGCGGATAATGGGATAATGAGCGAGCGGCACTCGGCCGGCTGTCTGCGTCTACCGAAGGACACCCATCATGAGCAGCGACGATCCCAAGTTCGTGCACGCCGATCCGGACCCCGCCATCCCCTACATCAGCGAAGACGGTGTTGGCGACCTGATCGCCGATGCGCCAGACGGCCCCGAGTCCGATCCTTCCGCCGCCGCTATCGACCAGAAGCAGGAACAGGATCGCAACGACTTCGACAACGACGACGACCTCTACAACGCGGGCAGCTCCCCGGAATTCGAGCATCTCCGCAAGCGCCCGCACAGCGCCTAGCGCCGAATTCGGTTTGGTCGCCACATCCCGTAGCGGGTCAGCTGGTCTGACCGACCACCATCCGGCGAAGCCGGATATCGTGGCATGATGGCCCTGATATCGGCTTGGTGGTTCGCCGCTATATGGTCTCGAATTCCGCCTAGCGTCGTCACGATCCCGAACGTGGCAGAAGGAGAGGCATTCTCGCGCGAGAATGCCTCTCCTTCTGTGGTCAGAAGAGTCCCGGTTGCTCCACATCCTCCAGCGGCTCGATCAGGTCCGGCGAATCGTTAGCCGGACTGTTGACGGCCTTGCTGACCGGATGCATCTCGACCGCATCGTCAGGAGCCGGCTTCAGCACGTAATCCAGCGCATCGAAATCGGTCTCCGACCGGCTGAGCCAATGCTCCACATCGTCTGGCGGCACGATTACGGGCATTCGGTCATGCAATGCATGCATCGCATCGTTCGCCTCGGTCGTGATGATCGTGTACGTCTGGATCGGCGAGCCGTCCTCGCGCACCGCCTCGTCGTACAACCCCGCGAAGAACATCATCGGCTCGTCGCGAAGATGGATGTAGTAGGGCTGCTTCGGCCCCTTGCCACCATCCTCATGCTTCCACTCGTAGAACCCATTCGCCGGCACAATGCAACGGTGCCCCCGCACCAGCGAGCGAAACATCGGCTTCTGCGTAAGTGTCTCCGCACGCGCATTGATGGGGGCGACCCTCGGCTTCTCTCCCGGCTTCGCCCAGCGAGGCACCAGCCCCCAACTCATCCCGGTCAGTTCGACCCGTTCCTCGTCCGGCGATTCGACCAGCACGGGCAGGATCTGCGATGGCGCAGCGTTCCAGGTGGGATGCGGCGCCATGCCGAGATCCAACGGGGCGTTGGTCAGGATCTGTCCAAGCAGGTGGAGGTCGTAGGCAGAATAGCGTCCGCACATGGAATGATGTCCTTTCCGGAAGCGACCTTCGCAGCGCCGCTCTCGACATCGCGATCATTGCCCGATCGGTGCTACCCGACTGTCAGCACAATTCTCGCCCACGCGGCAAGCAACTCACCCGCCTCCTCAATTCGTCCAGCCTGCCGCTCATCAATCCGGCCATCGTCATTCCCCTTCGCCAATGTTCCGGAGCGCTTGACAGGACGGATCCTGCCCGCTATCGTCAAATGCGTGCATATACACGCTTACGGAGTCGGCAATGAATGAGCGCGCCCCTTCCCGGACCGATTGGACCCATTCGACCTGTTTCAGCACCTCCGTGCGCCGCATCGACCGCATCCTTTCCCGCATCTACGACGACGCAATCCGTCCCAGCGGCCTCGTGACCACCCAGTACTCGCTCCTCTCCACGCTCGCGCGCGCCCCGGCGGACCTCTCCCTCACCGACCTCGCCACCGCCATCGACATGGACCGCTCGACCCTCTCCCGCAACCTCGCCCCGCTCGAACGCCAGGGATTCGTTCACCTCGCCGCCGGTCAGGATCGCCGGGCCAGGATCGTCTCCATCACCCAGGCCGGACGCGAGAAGGTCGACGAAACCCGCCCACTCTGGCGGGCCGCGCAGGACCGCGTCGCCGCGCTCGCCGGGGGGCAGGACGTCGAAGACACCCTCACCATGCTCCTCACCCTCATCGATCCGGTCCGCACATCCTCCCAGGAAGGGGAATAGCGCCTCATGGCAACGATCGAGCCCTCGGCTCTAGCCCCTGCACGATTGCACTACGCCTGGGTGATGGCCGGCGTCACGTTCCTCGTGCTCCTTGGCGCATCCGGCTTTCGCTCCGCCCCCGGCATCCTCATCGTTCCGCTTCAGGACGCCTTCGGCTGGGACCGCGCAACCATCTCCCTCGCCGTCTCCATCAACCTCATCCTCTTCGGCTTCATGGGGCCATTCGCCGCCGCGATGATGGATCGCTGGGGCATCCGTCGCGTCGTCACCGCTGCCCTCCTGACCATCGCGACTGGCGCGTATCTCACCATCTATATCACCCAGCCCTGGCAGCTCTATCTCCTCTGGGGCGTCGTCGTCGGTCTCGGCACCGGTTCGATGGCCACGGTGCTCGCCGCGACCGTCGCCACACGCTGGTTCGTCGCACGTCGCGGCATGGTCATCGGCATCCTCACCGCCGCCAGCGCGACCGGCCAACTGATCTTTCTGCCCGGCCTCGCATGGCTCGCAACCCATCACGGCTGGCGGTCTGTCTCGATCGCAGTCGCCCTGGCGACACTTGCGGTGGTGCCGCTGGTCCTCATCTTCGCGCGAAGTCGCCCGGCCGATCTCGGCCTTCGCCCCTATGGCGCGACCGGAGCCGAGCCGCCGGCACCACCGCGCCGAAACCCGATCGCAACCGCCTTCGGCGCACTGCGAATGGCCATCCACTCCCGCGATTTCTGGCTGTTGGCGGGAACCTTCTTCATCTGCGGAGCAACGACCAACGGCCTGATCGGCACGCACCTGATCCCGGCAGCCCACGATCACGGCATGTCCGAAGTGACAGCAGCCAACCTGCTTGCCCTGATCGGCATCTTCGACATCATCGGCACCACCGCCTCCGGCTGGCTGACCGATCGCTTCGACCCTCGGCGATTGCTCTTCTTCTACTATGGATTGCGCGGTCTCTCGCTGATGGTTCTGCCGTGGGCATTCGGGGCGCCGCGCTTCGGGCTGATCGCGTTCATCGTCTTCTACGGTCTCGACTGGGTCGCAACCGTGCCGCCAACCATCGCTCTGGCCAGTCGCTCGTTCGGCGTCGATCAGGCGGCGCTCGTCTACGGCTGGATCTTCGCCGCGCATCAGGTGGGAGCAGCAACAGCCGCCTTCCTGGCTGGAGTGATCCGCACCAGCACGGGCGACTACTTCCTCGCCTTCACCGGCGCTGGCTGGCTGGGCCTGCTCGCGGCCTTCCTCGTGCTCGGCATCAGCCGAGGGTCACGCCGCCCCCACACCCGCGGCATTCCCGCCCCAGCACATGGCTCCAGGGTGACGGGATGATCCGCGTGCGACGCTCACCTGAGCGGACGCATCGGCATCCGGAAGCGAGTGGCACGCATCACGCCCCGCCTGACCGCGCATCCAGCCGAGGCGAGATCCAGTCGATGATGAACCGGATGACCTCCGACCGCCCCGGTTCGTTCAGGATCTCGTGGCGCATCCCCGGCCACAGCACGATCGTCCGATCCGCCGTCGTCGCGCCCTTGTACAGCAACTCCGTCCCGCGCGGACTCGTCAGCTCGTCAGCTGCCCCGTGCATCGCAAGCAGCGGCATCGTCAGCCGGGATAGCCGCGTTCGTGCGTCCTCCCCGGCATGAATCAGCTCGACGGCGGTCCGCATCCGGGTCTCGCCATGGTGCGTTCGATGATCGGCATCGAACCCGACGCCAATTGCCTCATCAACACTGAGGACATTCCCGTCGCTGCGCGGCACCGGTGCCATCGGCAGCACCCGTGCGATCACCTCGCCTGCCTTCCGCACCACGGGCGATGTCCCCTCATCGACAATGAGGGCGGGGCCGCTCGTGATCAGGAAATCGACCGTCTCCGGATGAGCCTCCGCATACCGAATCGCGATCAGCCCGCCCATCGAATGCCCGAAGAGCACCAGCGGCAGGTCGGGGAAAGCATCCTTCATCCGCATCACCACGGTCCCGAGGTCGTCCACATAGTCATCGAAGCGCATCGCCAGGGCGCGGGTGCCACCACTCCGCCCGTGCCCGCGATGGTCGAGCGTCGCCACCGCGAAGCCCTGGGACACCATCGTGTTGACCAGCAGCGCATACCGCCCGGAATGCTCGGCATGCCCATGGGAAAAGACGAAAGCCGCCTTCGGATTGTCGGGAATCCACGTCGCAGTCGCCACGATCGTGCCGGAAGCCGGTGAGAAGGTCCTGCGTTCCTGTCGTACGCCCATCGTCTCCCCTCCCGATCCGATCTAGTTGTTGATTTGCAATAGGTTGTTGCGGAATGCGGTGATGCGATCCATGGGTGGGATGCCCCCGATCCCGGTGTGAGGACGCGTGGTGTTGTAGGTTTCGACCCAGCCGGACAAGGCCTTGGCGCGATCATCCGAGGTTTCGTAGGCCGTGGCATACGCCCACTCCCGCAACACCGTCTGAATGAATCGCTCCGCCTTGCCGTTGGTGCGGGGCGTGTAGGGTCGGGTCCGCCGATGCTGGACGCCCAGCTCCGCACAGGCCGCCCGGAAGGCGTGGGAACGATAGCAGGAGCCGTTGTCGGTCATGATCGCGGTGACGGCGATGCCTTGTTCGCGATACCAGCCCACCGTGTCCCGCAGCATCTGGACCGCGGCCTCGCTCCGTTCATCCGCCAGGACCTGCACCTGCGCGACCCGGGAATGATCGTCAATCGCCACATGCACCGCCTCCCAGCCGATGCCACGGCTCTGCCGGGTCCGATCCCCGGTGATCCGGTGTCCCGACTGATCGAACCGTCCAAGTTTCTTGGTGTCGAAATGGATCAGCGCCCCGGGTTCCGCCAGTTCGTAGCGATTGGGTGGCTGGGCTGGTTCCAGGTCCTTGGCACGAGAGAGTCGCGCTCGCCGGAGATAGCGGCTGACCGTGGCCCGGGAACACCCGTGGATCGCGGCCAGCTGCTTCCCGCTCTGGTGATCTCGTCGCCCCGCCTCGATCGCCGCGACCGTCTCGGTGGCGGTCGGGTTCCGAACGTGGTGGGGACGGGACGAACGATCGGCGAAGGGGTCGACGCCAGACAGGACCGGCTCATCGGCGCGATGCAGCCACTTCCGGACCGTCGTTTCGGAGATCCCGAAGTCCGCCGTGACCTGCGTCACTGACTGCCCCTCCTCCCGTACCCGCCGCACCATGAGCGCTCGACTCCATGGCATCGTTCTGGCACCCGTATGGCTGTTCATCCGGTTCCCTCCTGGTTCGCTGAAGACGTTAGACATCCCCAGCGTCCATGATCCGAACCGGATGACCAATCCCCTTCCTCACCACAACCTATTGAAACCCCACATCTAGTCCGATCTACTTTCCCAGCGCCCGGAACCAGCCCTCCGCGAACGGCGAGACATCGAGCGTTGCCCCTGCCCGGCGCAGGATCTCCACCGGCACGCCGATATCCGCGACGGTGATCTCGCCGCAGGCCGCATCCGCACCGGGAGCGAGCAGTCCCGTCTTCGGCAACACAAGTGTCAGCGTCCATGTCGCCTGGATGCAGGGTACGCCAATCGCACCGGTCGTCGCATCCAGCCCGGACGGCAGGTCGATCGCGAGGATTGGTGCCGGATGGGCATTCGCGACGGCGATCAGGGTGGCAACAGCCCCGCGGGGATTGCCCGCCGCGCTGAACCCGAGCAAGCCATCGAGCATCAGGTCGGCGTCCGGCAGCGGATCGTTGACGGCGAGCAGGGGGATGCCCATCCGCTGCACGGTCGCCAGCTGATGCGCGGCAGCCCCGGTGTACGCCTCGGCGGGCTTCGTGAGAACGATGCTCGGGCAAGCACCCCACGCCGCCAGCCATCGCGCGGCCACCAGCGCATCCCCGCCGTTGCCACCACTCCCGGCCAGCGCCACGATCCGGGCACCCGCCACCCCATCGGACAGGCATCGCTCCCGCGCGAAGGTCGCGATCGCGTGCCCGGCAGTCTCCATCAGTTGCACCGTCCCGACCCCGAGCTCCTCCAGCATCAGCCGGTCGACCTCGGCCATCGCGGCGGCGGACAGCGCCGTGATCGCGGCGTTCATGCGCTCGCCCGCTCCCGGCGCCGACGCCTCTCCGGCACACCCGCTCGCGCCGAAAGGCGCCCCCCTGCCCGCATCAGCAACCGATCCGGATCGGAGGCGGTCGGCGCGTCGAAGAATTGCACGACCATCCCCTGGAACGGGCCATCCGGCACGCGGAATACCCGCGCCTCCGCGCTCACCACCGGCACCAGCCGCATGGAGCGCGTCCCGAGCGGAGTCCCGGTCTCGGAATCGAAGGCGGAGATTGCCGCGCTCAAGCCATCACCGTCGCGCGTGAGGACCGTCTGCTGGTTGAAGCGGTTGAACGCGCCGGTGTAGGCGTCCAGCGCGGATTCGGAGAGGGCGATCGGCTCCGGCGTGCGCTCCGGAACACCGAGGTAGTGCTCCAGCGCCCACGCCTCGATCTCCTGCATGGCGCTGGAACCGGTGTCCGCGTTCGTCAGCAAGGCGATGACGAACCCCTTTTCCGGCACCGCCGTCAGGTGGGCGCGGAAGCCATCAGTCGCCCCGCCATGCCCGATCCGAAGCACACCATCCTGCGATGTCAGCGACCACCCCAGCCCGTAGGCCGAGCCAAAGGTGGCGTCGCCCGGTCCGACCGCAATCGCCTCCGTACGCATCGCCTGGGCGGATTCCACGCTGAGCACGCGCGCGCCATCCAGCTCGCCATCGGCCAGGTGCGCCCGCGCGAACCGGACCATGTCGCCAACCGTGGAGAGGACACCACCAGCAGCCGTCGCGTGCCGTCGATTCCAGTACGGACGGGCGATGGCGAAGCCATCCTCCCGCGAAAGGAGGTTCTGTCCCACCGCATGCGGTCGTGTGATTGCGTCCTCCGCGAAGAGCACCGTCTGCTCCAGCCCCCACGGTGTCAGCACACGCTCCTGCAATGCCTGCTCGAACGTCTGCCCGGTCAGCACCTCGCAGATACGCCCGACAAGGTAGAACCCGGTGTTGCAGTAGGCGAAGAGCTCGCCGGGCTGCACCCACTGCTCCAGCTTGCCGAAATTCGCGATCGCTCGCGCCGAGGCGTCATCGCCGCGCCCGTAGTTGGCGAAGCGATCGCCTTCCAGTCCGGACGCATGCGAAAGCAGGTGGCGCGTGGTGATGGTGCCACGCGCATCGAGATCGGCGAGCGGCAGATCCGGGATGTACCGGATGACTGGCGCATCGAGGTCGAGCTTGCCCTCATCGACCAGGGTCATCGCGAGTGTGGTGGCGAAGACCTTCGAGATCGAGCCGATCTGGAAGAGCGCATCTGGCCCCAGCGGCATCTTCGTGGCGATGCTGGTCACGCCCGCCGCCGTCTCGGTGAGCGCTCCATGATGGAAGACCGCCGCCGCGATGCCGGGGACGTTCCACCGTGCGCCCTCGCCCTGCACGGCAGCGGCGAGCGTGGCATACGCGGGACGGGCAAGCGGCCAGGCGGGGCGATCCGATGTTGCGGCCATAGATGGGTCCTCGGTGTAGTCGATGGAGGGACGGGGTGAGAACGCGACGGCGGCATGCGCAGGAACGATCGACATGCCCATCCGGAGGAGAACGACGAGGTGTCGTCCCCCTCCGGATGCAATGCGCACCTCACCGTATCGATGGCGAACCGGGACGCAGGCGGCGACGCGCGAGCTACTTCTTGCCCTTCTTCTTCTTATCGCCCTTCTTGTCCTTGGCCCCCTTGCCAGCCTTCTTGTCCGCCTTGCCCTTCTCCGCAGCGTCGTCTGAACCCTCGGCGGCCAGCGCCTCAACCCCACCGATCCGCTCGAAGACGCGGCCACCGGCACGGATCATGAACCGGTCCGGATCGTCCGCCGTCGGCGCCTTCGGGAACTGCACGATCGAGGTGGCCATCGCGCCGCTGATCCCCTTGAAGTCGTTCTCCCGCGTCGATTCGATCGGCTCGAAGAGCGATGCCGTCCCCCTGCTCATGCGGGATTCCTCATCCCGCTCGCCCGTCTTCGGATCGACCTCCCAGGCGTCGATCTTCAGCAGGCCATCCTCACGCTCCACCGACACCCGCATATCGTGGCGGGCATACAGCCCGGCGAGCGCATCCAGGTCCTTCTTGCTGCGCTTGGTCGGCACCGACTTCGGCACCTCGAAGCCCAGGTAGAACTTGAGCGCCCATTCGATGATCTGCTCGTAGGCACGCGACCCGACATCGCCATTCGTCAGGACGGAGATCGCGAAGTTGCGTTCCGGCGCGATCCGCAGCATGGCGTTGAAGCCGATGGTGGTGCCGCCGTGCATGATCAGCTTCAGGCCCGGGTATTCCGTGATGTACCACCCCTGCCCGAAGCTGGTGTACTGGTCCCACGAGTTGATGAACGGCGTCTGCATCAGCGTCGCCAGCTTCTCGGAGATGATGCGCACGCCGTCCAGCTCGCCCTTGGCGATGTGCATCTGGGCGAAGCGGATCTGGTCGCGCGAGGTGGCGATGATGCCGCCCGGCGCCGCGATCTGGCGCGGGAAGGAATACTGCTTCGCGAGCTTCGGTCCGTCCGCGCGCTGGGAGACCAGATACCCGACCGAGTGCGGGTAGGTGATGGCGTTCTCCGCGTAGTAGACCGTGTTCTCCAGCTTCAGCGGCGTGAAGACCCGCTTCTGCATCAGGTCCTCGAAGGTCTCTCCGGTGACGTTCTGCATCGCCAGCGCCGCCAGGATGAAGCCGTTGTTGTTGTAGGAGAAGAGCTGGCCCGGCTGGAACCACTGCCGGAGCTTCGGGAACTCCGCGACCGCCTTCGCCACCGCCTCGTCACCGCGCCCGTACTCCTCGAAGGTGTCGCCCTCGAACCCGGCGCTGTGGGAGAAGATGTGCCGCAGCGTGATCCGGTCGCGGGCCGCCTTGTCCTGCAGGTCGAAGTCGGGGACGTACGTCACCAGCGGCTCATCCAGGTCCAGCTTGCCCTCGTCCACCAACGTCATCGCCAGCGTGGTGGTGAAGATCTTGGAGATGGACCCGATCTGCTGGATCGTGGCCGTCGTCATCGGCTGCCTGGTGTCGAGGTTGGCGAACCCGACGGCCACCTCATCGACCTGGCCATCGTGCAGCACCGCCACGGTGATGCCCGGAACGTTCCAACGAGCCGCCTCACACTGCACCGCCGCATACAGCGACGTGTACTCCGGCCGTGCTGCCGGCCACTCCCGCGAAGCACCCGGTGCCTCATCCTCACCCCACCCGAATCGCGATCCTGTCAATGTCCCCGTCATGATGCTGTCAGTCCTCTCGTATGCTGCGTGAATCGTCGTTGCATCCTATGCCCGATCGGTGATCCCCGCCAGAGACGAGGCCGCGCGTTCAGGATCGCTTGCGACCCGGATTCCCCTTCGCGGCCGGCTTTCGTGTCGCCTTCTTTCCAGAAGTCCTCGGAGCGTCATCCGCCCGCGCGGCGAGGCGACCGCCCATCCGCATCAGCAGGCGGTCGGTCTCCGGAGCTTCCCGTGTCGGCAGGTAAATGAAATCGACCAGCGTCCCGAGCCCTGGCCCTTCCGGAATGCGGAAGAGCGGACGATCCGCGAACGCGACCGGCACCAGCCGGAATCCATCCTCGTCCGATTCCTCGCCGGTGCGCTCGCTGATCGCGGTCTGCGCGACATGCAGCGCCCCATCCTCCCGCGTGATGACGAAACGGCCGTTGTGGCGCACGAAGGTGCCGGTGAAGCTGTCCAGCTCCTCGGCGCTGCGCTCGATCGGCTGGGGCACCGGGCGCGAGGCGTCGAGGTAGTGCTTCATCGCCCACGCCTCGATGGTCTGCATCGCGCTGGCGCCAGTGTCGCCATTCGTGACGATGGCAATGGCGTACTTCCGGTCGGGCGCCACCGAGAGATAGGCTCGGTAGCCGATCGTGCCGCCGGTATGCTCGATCACCTTCAGCTCGGGCCAGGTGTACATGCTCCAGCCCTGCCCGAAGGCGCGATTGGGTGGCCCCGCCTCGATCTGCGGCGTCCGCATCAGCTCGGCGGATTCGGCGGAGATCACCCGCTTGCCCTCGTACTCGCCGTCGTTGATGTGCAGCTGGGCGAACTTCAGCAACTCGGTCGGGGTCGCGAGGATGTTGCCGCAGAGGTTCACATGCCTCCCGCCAATGATGAACGGCCGCGCGATCGACGGCCCGTTCAGGCGGTCGCCCAGGTTGTGCCCCACGGCGTGATCGCGGGTGATGGCCTCCTCGGCGTAGAACGTCACCGTCTCCATCCCCAGCGGCTCGAAGATGCGTTTCCGCATCAGGTCCTCCGGCACCTCGCCGGTGACACGCTGGATGATGAGCGGAATCAGGTAGAACCCGACATTGCAGTACGAGCAGAGCTCTCCCGGCTGGAACCATTGCTGGAGCGTATCCATCTCGACCATCGAGCGCTCGTAGGCATCATCGCCGCGCCCATAGTCCAGGAAGCGATCGCCTTCGAACCCACCGCTGTGGCTGAGCAGGTGCCGCAACGTCAGCGCCGCGCGGGCGTGTTGATCGCCAAGGCGGAGGTCCGGGACGTAGGTCGTCACTGGCTCGTCGAGATCGAGCTTGCCTTCCTCCACCAGCGTCATCACGAGCGTAGTGGTGAAGACCTTCGAGATCGAACCGATCTGGGAGATCGTGTTCGTGGTGAAGGGCATCTTCGTGGCGATGCTGCGAACGCCGGTCGCGGTGGCCGTGATCTCGCCGTCGTGGAGCACTGCGGCTCCTATGCCGGGGACGTTCCAGCGGGCAGCCTCGCCCTGCACGGCGGCCTCCAGCGAGGCGTAGGCGGGGGCGTCCAGCGGCCACGAACGGGGTTCGGCAGCGTCGCCGGCGCCATACAGGAGGGAAGCGGGACGATCGGATGATGCATGCATGAGGGCGAGGTCTCCTGCCTGGTGCGCGAAGCCCCTGCGACGATGGCGCAG
The DNA here is from genome assembly GCA_049840815.1 of Thermomicrobiales bacterium. Taxonomy (GTDB): domain Bacteria; phylum Chloroflexota; class Chloroflexia; order Thermomicrobiales; family UBA6265; genus JASGDN01. The sequence continues at coordinate 233,094 of JASGJI010000014.1, forward strand.
CGGACAGAGGTCCTGCGCATGGTATCCGGTCGCGAGGTGAGAGGCGAGAGACGTGAGGAATGAGCAGGTACCGATCCTGCGGCGGCTGGGGCTCCACGAACGAGCGGCCATGCTACGATCCCGGCAACGATCCACTCGCCGCAGGAGCGCGTTCCCGTGACCACCCCCTCTCAAGTCGATGCCGAATCCGATGGCCCCGTGATGCGCGGCCGGTTCATGGCCGATCCACCACCAGGGACGGTACTGCTCTTGTTCGGGATGCGCGCGAACAGCCTTCCGGCCATGCGTCACTGGCTCCCGCTCTGGCGGCAAGCCCAGGCGATGGTCCGCGAACTGAGGGAGCACCCGGAGGCGGGGCTGCTCTGGTCCACCTCGTGGCGGGAAGGGCGGGAAGGCACCGTGCTTCAGTACTGGCGGAGCATGGAGGCGCTGATGACCTGGGCGCAGGACGCGCGATTCGCGCATGCGCCACTCTGGAAAGCGTTCAACCACGGGATCGGCGATTCCGGCCAGATCGGCCTCTGGCATGAGGCGATCGTGATCGACGGCGAGACACCGGGCCACCTACACACGATCTACCGCGATGTGCCGGAACGCGGCCTCGCCGCCACCACGCGCGTGGACGCCGAGCACGCCGCAATGCGCGCCTACCTCCGCCGGGAGCGTTCGTAACCATTCCACAGGCACGAACAACCTCCCCCTCTGTCATGCTGAGCTTGGCTCGGGCCGACACGGGGCCGGCCCGGCGTCCTGCGGCAGCACCTCGGGCGATCTCCTGAGGGCTCGATGCGTGCGGCGAGATGACGACGCGGACGCGCTACCCCTGGCGGATCTCGTCGATCAACCAGCGATCACCTGCCTGCACGAAGACCAGCGTCGCCCGCTGCGTGCCCGCGTCCGGTGTCGATACCACGCCGGACGTCCCGGCAAGCTGCGCGGATGGATCGTCCAGCACCACTGTCGCCGAGACCCGGCCATCGCTCACCATCGCGACGTCCTGGATGCTCACCAGCGACACCCACTGTGTTTCCGGCAAGGGGGTCGGTGCGCCCGCAGCCATTGTCGCGAAGTCGGTGGAGACCCCGTTCGGGAACGCGGCCTTCAGGTTCGCGTCGCTGAACAGCGCCAGCCGCTTCAACGTATCCACGCCATTCGTGCAGGCGATCATCTGCTCCGTCGTCTGGAGGATCGCGCTTTCCACCTCCGACGGCACGGAGGGGTCGGATGCGATCTGCAACGGCGCAGCATCGGCCCTGGCAGAACTCCGCCCGCTTGCGCCCCCGCCCGATGCCGTGCCGACCAACGCTTCGAGGTCGCCGATCGTGCGAGGGGCGACCGTGCACTGCTCCGGACCAAGCGTGGTTCCCGTCTCTCCAAAGGACTGCTGGCGGTTCTGGATGAAGGCCAGCACATCGCGGATCTGCTGGTCGCTGAGGTCATTCCGGAAGCCGGGCATCGCCGTCCCCTGCTTTCCATTCGTAATCCAGTAGACGAGATCGTCGTCCGAATGCACCATCGTGTGTGGCTGCGAGAAATCGGCCGGGGGCGGCGTCATGCCCGTGCTGGCCGGGCCATCGCCACGCAGATCGGCGCCGTGGCAGGAGAGGCAGTAGGTCGTGTAGACATCGCTGCCCCGCTCCACCATCGCCACATCCTTCGCATCAATGGCCCCCTGGGCAGCGGAGACAGCGAGGATGGGATCGATCCGTGCCTGCAGCAACAGCACGATTCCCAGCGCAATCGCGGCCACGCCGAGTCCGGCCGTCTCCTTCCGCAATCGCCCCCTGGCCTCCATCACCGCAAAGGTCAGCGCGCCGAGACCGGCCAGCAGCAGGATCAGCCCACTGACCCCACCGGTCGTCTCGAAGCGCCACGGCGTGCCGGGCACATCCTCCTGCGAGGGCGTCGCGGCAATCGTGACGGTCTGCGTCGCCTCGATCTGGTCCGTGTTCGGCTCGCGCAGGATCATCTCGATCTGCCAGTTTCCCGTGATGCCGAGGTCGCTCCCGTGGTACTCGAAGGCGTTCCCGGCCACGCGGGAAAGCGCGATCTGCTTCGTCCCGAGGCCCGGATTCTCCGGCAGGGAGAGGCGCAGCAGCGCCGTCGTGTCCGTCGGCAGCGACTGGCCATCGGGGACATTCACCTCCAGCCGGAAGTGGTTCACCCCGGCGACCCCCGGCGCGATCAACAGGGTGGAGGGGGGATTCGCATCCTTGTACGTGACCTCGATCTGCTGCGAGCGGGTGACAACGACATCGCGGGCAGGTTCCTGACTCGTCATCTGCCCGACCGCGCCGAGCACCCCGATCACCAGGATCAGTTCCGCCGTCACCGTCCAGGTCAGGCGTCGGCTCCAGAGCATCGCCTGCCCGTCGTCCAGTTTCCGGCGCAGATGCCGCTCGATCAGCAGCAGGTTCACCGCCGCGATCGCCAGCACCACCACCAGCAACGCCAGCTTCACCATCAGCGAACGGCCGTACGGCGTCGTGGTGAGCGCATTCAGGTTTCCGACCTGCAACCAGCCGGCGTAAAAGCCGGTGAGGCCGAGCGTCAGCCACGCGATGATCGCCAGCAGCGAGAAACGTGGGATCGCCGTCACCAGCACCTGGCGCCGCTCCTGCGGGTCGAGCCAGCGCATGGCCGGCAGCAGGACCGTCGCCAGGATCGCGATCCCGCCAACCCAGACCCCGGCGGAGAGCAGGTGCGCGTAGTCGGCAACGATGGCCGTGGTGCGTCCTGCCGGTTGGGCGGAAGCATGGGCATTCAGGCTGAACGGAATCGGCAATGCCAGCGTCAGCACCCACGCGCCGATGTGCTCGAACCGCCGCTGCCGCAGGAACCACCACGCGCACGCGGAGAGCATCAGCCCCAACGCCGCGAACAGCCCGACGCGCGTCAGCCACAGCGATCCGTATCGCGTCTGCCCGAGCGTGTTCATCACCTTGTCGAAGAACGTCCCCTGCGTCAGGGACATCGCCTGCACGAGCAGCGCGAAGACTGACCCAAGAACGGCCAGCAGGAAGGCAACCTGGGTGTAGCGCTTCATCCGGCGTGTCAGGCGGGGACCGTCTCGCCAGATCGGCGTCAACGCGGGCCGCACGATAAGCACCCACATCGGCCAGACGGCAATGAAGGCAGCCAATCCCGCCAGCGCCGCCCATCGCGAGGCCGTCTGCAGGATCTGGGGGGCAGCCTGGCCGGTCTTGAGCGTGGGGATGGTCACGACACTGGAGACATCCGCCGCGGTCCCCACCGTGAAGGTGAAGTAGCCATTCGCGGTGTGGCCATCATCGTTGGAAAGGGTGCGCCAGAGCACGGAATAGGTGCCCTTCGGCAACCCGGACGGCACCGCGAGCGTCATCGTGTATTCGTCGGAGCCAAACGAAAGGGTCGTGCCCTCCACCTCGGCACCCGTGCTGTCGTAGAGCTGAAGCCAGCTTTCGGTTGGTTCGAGGCGTTCGGTGAAGGTCGCGGTGATCGCCGTCGGCACGGTCGACACGATCGCGCCATTCGCGGGATCGCTGCTCTTGTAGGCCGCGTGGGCGTCGACACCCGCCGGCGTGGCGAAGACGCTGACGACCAGCATCAGCACGACAATGATCAGCGCCCGCAACGGCGGGACGGTGAATGGGGGTATGGACCAACGGCCCCGGAAGTCTCGCATCGTGAACCCTTGCGCGCGCAGCGGGGGAGGCAGCGCTCGCGGAGAATCACGAACGCCGCGAACCGGACGCGCGACACTGCGCGTCCGGCCCCATTTTTCAGCAGTGACGGGCGGCAGCACAGGGCTACCGCCCGCGTCCCGAGACATCGGCTGCCGTCAGGCGACCCTCGATGCCTCGGAACCGGACCTCGTCCTGCTAGCTGGCCGGGGTCGCGACCGCCGGGAACTCGTAGTCGGTGCGCGGGGCGACCGAATCGAAGCCATCCGGCGAGGAGGTGAAGGTCTCGTCGATGGCGGTGCCATCGATCGTGCCCGTGAAGTGGAAGGTGTAGTCACCCGGCTTGGTCGGGATGAAGACGGCCTCGTAGGAGCCATCCTGCTTCCAGACTGGGGAGAGCGCGAATTCCTTCTTCTGGTCGCCGATGCTGACTTCGACCTTCAGCGTCGCATCGAGACCAGTGACCGGCTCGCCACCCTTGGTGACTTCGAGCGACACGCCGTTCAACTCGCCTTCGATGGCAGGCTCGCTGAGGAATCCGACGACGAAATCGTAATCTGTCGCCACAGTACGGTGCTCGTGCGCTGATGCGCCAAGCGGAAGCAGGATGCTGCCCATGAGGGCGAGGACAGCCGCAACGGAAAGCAGGCGTGCGCGAATGCTGGAGAACATGATCGGGAACTCCCTGTGAAGGTGTGGTGAATGACGCGACGGCATCCCGAAGATCGGCTCCGGTCGTCGCAAGACCCGTTCAGCAGGGAGCGATGCGTGGCGGAGGCGATTCCACGCGCTCAGCGATCGCCGTCAGCCAGGATCGGGGGTCGGCGAACTCCCGCCGCCGCGATGCCGCCAGCAGGATGCCCGCGAGCAGCGTCGTCAGCATGAGGATGGCGCTGCCTTTTTCGGCGGCAGGAGCAAAATCGCTGACACTGGGGAGATCGGGGGAGAGCGACGCCACGGCGGTATCACGATCGGTCGGTGCGGCAATCGTGTCAGCAGGGACGGAGACGTCCTCCCCGGCATCCCGTACCACGCCCAATGAGGTCCCAGTGCTGGTCGTCGTGGGAGCCTCGGCGATGGCCGCCCTCACGGCCGCGGCGAGCGGGATATCCGCCGCGAGGAACGGCGAGATCGTAGCCGTGGCGGTGGCCATGGCCGTTGGCGCGACGGCCTTGTGGGCATGGGTGCTGCCGTCCGCATGAACGTGGGTCGCGCCGATCTCCGCACCATGCTCGTGGGGCGTTCCGGAGAGGATGTCGATGACTTCCTGGAAGAAGGCGTGGGGGTGATCCGTCCCGGTGCCTGCCCGGTAGTTCGTCGGCATCAGGAGCATCAGCAGGGCCATTCCGGCCAGCATCGCCTGCGTTCGGCGGGGACTCTCCGGCAGGAACGCCGAAGCTCCCCCCCTCGGGCGCCGGGAAAGGCCAGCGAGACGGCGGCGATGCGGAATGCGATGCGTGTGACTGGTGGGGACGTTCCCCTGGGACATGGCCTGCAATCTGGTTCGTCGCGTCATCGGGACGGGACCGCAGAGGGGATATCCTATCCGCCGCGCGGCTCGCGCCACTAGCCTAGCATACGGGCCTCGCACGTCCGGAGATTCCTCTCATCCGGCCACAGCAACGGAGCCGGCCTGAGGCTCGTGTGGCTACGGCTCCAGGTCGGCACGGAGCATGGAAGGCGTGACTTGCCCTTCAAGCAGGTGTACGAAGCGCTGCTGCCGGCGTGTCCAGGCGTCGATATCCGGCCCGACCGCGTCCTCATCCACCGGGCGATCCAGCCACGCATCGAGCAGGTCGCGACCGACGTGGTAGGTGAAGACGTACGGTCCCCACAACGGATCGGAAACGAAGCGGAAGCGATGCCGCGCCTCCGTCTCACTGGCCAGCGTGTACTTCTGGAGGTAGGCGATCACCTCCTCCGGATCGGCGCCATCCTGATGCAGCATGAGGCCAGCGTTGGCGCTGACGGAGCGGAAGACGCGCTGGGCGGCGGCGATCTGACGGTCGCGTTCCGGGTCGGAGGCGATCCCGAGCGGCGCGAAGATGTGCTCGGCCTGCCAGGCTTCGGCCTCGCCGGGCGCGAAGATGATCGAGGCGGCAAGGGTGGCAATCCCTTCCGAGATGACGCATTCCGGCGTGTTGATGAGCAGGATGGAATGCTCGCCGAAACCGCGTTCGCGATAGAGGCACTGTTCCTTCAGGGCGTGTTCGGTGTGGTGGCCGGGGTACCCCTCATGCGCCATCAGGTCGAGCAGCGCGTTCGCCTTGACGGGAAGATCGGTGTTGATCTCGATCAGCGACCGATTTCCTCCGAGGTACCAGTTGTAGCCGCTCCACGGCTTGTCGGAGACAAAGGAGAGGTCCACCGATTCGTCGTCCGGCAGCGTGACGAAAGCGGCGGTGCGACGGCGGACCTCATCGACGATGGTCGGGACGATGTCGCGGGCAGCCTCGACCGGCACCTCGAACTGCGTCCGGTAGGCGATGTTCCGCTCAGCGAGGGTGCCACTTCCCTTGCCGGGGAGGGCATCATCCAGCGCGGCGAGGGCGTCATCGTAGATGGCGTCCGGGGTGCGCTCAGGCTCGATGTCGAAGTATTGGCGGACCTCGTCCTCGTAGGCGATCGGCTCGCCGGCGAGCTTGGCGGCCATCGTGGCCATGCCGCGTGCCTGGGCGGTGAGGTAGTCGAGCCGGTTGGGGGTGATATCGGCGCGCTCGATGGCAGCAATGAGGTCGTTCGCCTGTGCGACAAGATCATCCGGAGAAGGCTTCGGAGCGTCCGGGGAGGGCCGGAGGTCATCCGGTCCGTAGTAGCCGTCGATTGCGCCGTCGATGTGCGCGGCGAGGCCGAACGCGAGGGAGACGTACTGGGTGGAGAGCGCGTCGAGGGCTGGCGGCGGGGTCTGGGTGTTTGGCATGGGAGTCCTTCTGTCGCGTCCGGGGCGAATGCTGCTGGGATGAGCCTACCGCCGAACCGGGGGCGGTGGCTACCGCAAGATCCCTGAACCGATCCCCAGCGTCAGCATGAGGATCGGTTCAGGGAAAGGTCAGCTCCGGCTCCAGCCCGCGCCGCGGGACGCCGCCAGCGGTTCCAGCCGCACGCCCCGGTTCACCTCGCCATTTGCCAGCCGCATCGCGTCGCGCAAGCGCTTGTCCAGCAACGCTCCCGGCTTCCCGCGATACCCCTCCCCGGCCACGACAGCGGCGAGCATTTCGTCCAGCAAGGCATGGATGCGCGCCTCGACCTCCGGTGAGACCTCCGAGGGCTGGCGGAGCAGCCGGCGCAGGTCCGCCGGGAGCCGCACGTCCGGATTCCTGTCGCAGTAGCGTGCGAAGATCGGGGAGTTCCCATAGCGGAACGTCCCTGGCACGAAGAACTTCACATCCAGCAGGATCATCCCCAGTTGCAGCGGCAAGAACTCCACACCGTGATTCAGGGTATGGATGCCGATGGTGCGGATCGTCTTTCCTCGCGCCGGATCGAACCCGCCGTTCGCCAGGATGCGTGCCGTGTCATAGGCCTGCGCCGTCGGCACCGGGTAGATCTGCGTCACAATCCCGCCGGATGCGATCACGGAGACGGGCATTGGCTTCGGGGTCGTCCCCGCAGCGACGGCGGCCGGGGCGGGTGGGGCCGCGACCGATCCACCATCCAGCGAGGCCGAGGCCACCGCCATGAACGGACGTAACCCGCTCACAAGGTCAGTGATGCCTCGTCGGTCGTAGTTCGCCTCCTTGAGTCCCTGGTTGCGCGTCTTCCGCCAGGTATGAAGGCGGACTATCCACTCCTGGGGAACCGTGTGGTGATAGCCCAGCTCGTTGATAAGCTCGAAGGCATCGCCCTTCTCGGCGGCAATCCCCGGTTCCAGCAGTTTCAGCGTCTGGTAGACGGCGTCCCAACCATCGAAGAGCGCGTATCGATAGTCCAGCTCCACGTGCTTGCGTTCGGCAGCGTCCACAAGGTGCAGGATGTCTGCCGGAATCGTCGTCCGGGGGCGCATCGCCTCGTCCGCGACGCGACGTTCGGCCCGTTCGGCGCGGGAGATACGGGCGGGGACAGGATCGACAGGCGCAGGTTCGGGCTCGGGAGCGACCGGTTCAGTTGCCGTCTCCGCGTCGGCGGTACGTCCCAGATTGCGGAGCGTTGCCGCGTCCTTCTGGCGTAGGCGATCGGCGACGGACTGCCTGGGGGCGGCGGTGTCGGGGGTCGCGTCCGGGGGCACGATGGGTTCGGCTACCGGTGCGGAAGCCTCATCCGACCCGGCGGCATTGTCGGTTATGACAACATGCTTGGCAGCACCATCGCCGTCGTCACGGGTCGCCGACGGCGCTTCCTGCACCAGGCCGGCCTCGAAGAGGAAGCGGCTCGCCCCACTGGTAGCCGTCACCTCGCCGGAGAGCGAGCGTTCGATGGTGTCCGCCTCACCGGGACGGATGTAGCTGACCACCAGTATGTCGGCCGCGCGGCTCATGGAGACGTAGTAGGCGCGGCGATCCGCCTCCAGGTTGCCGGTGCGGACACTCTGGGCATCCGGCATCTCCCCTTCTCCGCTCATGGGGAGGAAGGCCGCCCGCCACTGGCGCCCCTTGGCGCGGTGGATGGTACTCAACTCGACGGCATTCTCGATCACGCCACCCTTGTCGTTCCGCCCCGTATTGATCTTGGTGGGGATGCGATCGCGTTCCAGCGCGGCCTTGATCGCGTTGTACTGCCACGCTTGCGGTACCAGGATGCCCATATCCGCCCAGTCGATTCCCCGCGCATGGAAATCCTGCACTGTGCGCACGAGGTGAGCGATCCGGGCGGCGCCAGAGGGGGCGGCGTGGACGATCACCTCACCCGGTTCGAGGCGAGCGGAGGTGACGCCCTTCGCGATGCGCTCCACGTTGTGGCCGATCAGGCGCTGGGCGGGATCGAGGATCGCTTCCGGCGAGCGGTAGTTCATGTTCAGAAGGTAGGTCGTGAACTCGCGGGCGAACTCCCGGGGCGCTTCCCGCAGGAAGACGGAGTTCGCCTGCCGGAACTCATAGATCGTCTGGTCGTCGTCGCCCGCCAGGGTCAACGTCGTGTTCGGTCCGATCGCGCTCCAGATCAGGAGCGCATCGAGACGGCTGATGTCCTGCGCCTCGTCAACCACCACCTCGTCGTACAGCTGGCGGAGCTGGTCGATGATGGCCTGGTTGCGCATGACGTGCATCAACGGTCGCAGCTTCTGGTCTTGGAAGTCCATTCGGCCGCGTGATCGCAGCTCGCGCTCATAGCGCAGGAAGGCGTCGAACACCTCGTGCAGCTGGCGATCGGTTTCGACGTCCGGCCGATCCGCCGGGTCCCCACCCGCGAGATCCAGAATGGCTCCGGCAGCCGGAAGCTGCAGGTACCGGTTGCGCAGCCAGCGGACGACGAGTTTGCGGTCGTCCTCCACCGGGCGGAATCCCTGTTCCTTCATCGCCTGGAAGGTCTCGACGGTGCCGCGCGGGGTGTCGTCCCACGAGAGGATCGCGAGCGAGCCGATGGCGCGCCGGACCGTGTCGGTTTCCGGCTTGCCGATCACCGTGGCGTTCTCGGTGGGCGCGACCTGCCTCAGGATGTCCACCCCGAAGCTGTTGAATGTCTGGAACGTCGGAAGCGCCTGACGTGGGGCGAAGGTCTTGAGGAGGCGGGTGAGGGCCTGTTTGCCGTTGTTGTCGAAGGTGAGCATCAGCACCCGCCGGGGATCGACGCCCCCGCTTCCGGTCCGTTCGATGACGCGGCGGACGAGGGTTTCTGTTTTGCCCGACCCAGCGGGCGCCACCAGCCGGATGGCGTCCTCGCGGGCGTGGATGACGGCAAGTTGGGAATCGTCGGGTTTGTGATCGGCGCGGTAGCGACTCATGGAGGGTTCCTCGGGTCGGCCAATGGCAGGCGTTGGGGATGCGTTGCACGCATCGATTGTCGAACTTCGGTAGATCCTCCCCTATTGTTGACCAATCGGGGAGATTCGTCACAATGTTATGTCTCATCATGGCGAGATGTGTTCGGAAGTGATGCGACGAATTGACCGATGCCTGGACTGTACGTACACTTGACCCATATCGGCGAGGCGCGCGCATCGCCTGTGCGTTCCCCTGTCTCGTCGAATCGTGTCTGCCCCTACCTCGGAGCATCCCTGCCCCATGATCCTTTCCGATCGCGACATCCGAAAGCACCTCGAATCCGGACGTATCCGGATCGACCCGATGCCCGATCTCGATCGGCAACTCGGCTCGGTCTCCGTCGATTTCCGGCTCGGGACGACCTTCATGGTCTTCGAGCACAGCCGCCACAGTTACATCGACCCGCGTCGCCCGCAATCCATTGGGGAGGCGATGCGCACGATCGAGGTAACGGAGGACGAACCGTTCATCATGCAACCAGGCGATTTCGCGCTTGCCTCCACGATGGAGAGCCTGGAGTTGCCGGATGATCTGCTCGGGCGGCTGGAGGGGCGGTCCAGCATTGCGCGCCTCGGGATCACCGTGCATTCGACAGCGGCGGTCTTCGAGCCGGGCTGGATCGGCACGGCGACGATGGAGTTGAGCAATCTCGGACGAATGGCGGTCGCGCTCTATCCGGGCATGCGGATCTGCGCCTTCTCGTTCGAGGAGATCTCCTCGCCAGTGCTCGTGCCGTATCGAACCAAGATCGGGAACAAGTACGCCGGCCAGATCACGCCGAAGGCCAGCCTACTCTCCGAAGAGAACCGCGCCGAAAGCTGAGCATTGGGGTTTCACGTGAAACCCCATGCCAGGCCCTGAACGTTCGGGCCGCAATCGGCGATAATGGCGGCAACGTCGCGAGGGCTGGCATCCATGAGGCTGCCGTCTTCGCCTGCCGTTGCCGCAGCCATCACCAAGGTTGTCGCGGGAACGTTCGCGATGAATGCAGGGGAGCCTGGAGTGTCCGCAGAGCGCTTGAACGAGATTCGGGATCGCATGGTGCCCATGCTGGAGATTGCCGCCGAGCAGTATCAGCAGCGCGTGCCCGCAGGGTATCCGCACCTGATCGACGCCGTGGAGAACGGGACGTTCGGGATCGAGATCGATCCGAGCCACGCCCTCTTCGTGACCTCGAATGGCACCGATCTCTTCGCCGAGATCTATCGCCGCAATCCGCGCACCGACAACCGGAGCAGCGCCAGCCGCCAGAAGCCGGCTGGTGTCCCCTTCTCCGACCGTCGTCCGCTCCCCGCCGATGTGGACGATCAGGCGCTGCGGAACCTGATCGCGGAGTTGATGTCCTACTTCAACCAGCAACCGGGCCTGATCCACATCACGGACGACTAGCCTCGCCTGGTTCAGTCGACCGAACGGGAAACGGGAGTGATGCGCGCGCATCACTCCCGTTTCCCGTTCCGCCAGCAGGGCAATGGACTCGATCATGCCAACTCCGGCTGGTCTGGCAAGGCATGGATGGCGATCCTGATGGATGGTGGTAAGCCAGGCATCCAGGAACCCGCTCTTCACCCGGATTCGGGCTCAGTCGTCGAGATCCCTGGGTTTCACGAACGATGGGAAACGCAAACGGGGCGGGACGTTTCACGTGAAACATCCCGCCCCGTTTCGCTGGCCGCCGAGACGGCCATGGCTTCCCTACTCGAGGATCCACGTGTCGATGGCGCGCTCGTACTCCACGATGCCGCCCTCGCCGAAGAAGATGCCCAGCTCACGCTCGGCGCTCTCGACGCTGTCCGACGCGTGGACGAGGTTGTTCGCGATGGTCATGCCGAAGTCCGCGCGGATCGTGCCCGGCAAGGCCTCCGCCGGCTTGGTCGCGCCGTTCACGGTGCGGGTCACGGCGACCGCGCTCGGGCCTTCGAGGACCAGCAGGAACGACGGCGACGACGTGATGTAGGAGACAAGGCCATCGAAGAACGGCTTGCCCTTGTGCTCGCCGTAGTGGGTCTCCGCCTGCTCCTGCGTGACCGTGGCGAACTTGCCGGCGGCGATCTTGAGGCCGCGCTTCTCATACCGGGCGAGGATCTCGCCGGCGATGGCGCGCTGCACGGCGTCGGGCTTGATGATGACGAGGGTTCGTTCGATAGCCACCGGTTCTCGATCTCCTTGCGACCGGCGGATTCCGCCGGGTCGGCGTGTCTGGCGGGCGCGATGGCCCCGATCAATGCGTCGATGCCCACCACCACGGGGCGACGGGGCAAACATGCTAAGGATACGGCGAATGGCCCCGTCATGACGATCCAGCCCCGAGGAACCGAGCGGACCGGCCACAGGACAGAAGAACGGGCGGATGTTTCACGTGAAACATCCGCCCGTTCTTCTGTCGTTCGCATGACGACCGGGTCAGGAATCGCCGCCCCCACCGCCAGAATCCCCGCCACCACTGCCCGCATCGCTGCTCGAACTGCTGTCCGATCCGCTATCGGACCATGACGCGTCCGGGGTGGGCGTGGCGTCAGCGGTCGGGCTGGAGTCAGTCCCGCCCGAACTCCCGCCATCGTGATGGAGGCCCGCCTGATGATGCGTCGCATCCGTCACCGGGCTGGTCGCCGTGGACGGCCCGCCGTCGGTCGCCTCCCGCGTGGCCTTGCGCTTCACACCCACGGCGGCGGCCTCACCGCGATTGCGCCGATTCCTCGCGCGGGCCTGCTCAAGCGTCCACAGCGTCACCACCACTGCCACGATCAGCGGAACCGCGATCACGACCGCCACCAGAAGAAACCACTCGAATCCGCTCATGCCAGCATCTACCCCATCGTCGGATGCGCTCGTTCACCGGTCCGCCTGCCTACTCGGGAGAAGATAGCATCTCCCCGCCGATCGAGCCTCCGGAGAACGGAAAAGGGGACGACCCGGATCGGTCCGGATCGCCCCCTGGCTCGTCACGCCCGTGTTAGGCGATCGAGAGCAGCACCGGGTTCTGCAGGTACTTCTTGACAGCACCCAGGAAGGTCGCGACCTCCGCGCCATCAAGCGCCCGGTGATCGGCGGAGAGCGTCAGCTTCATCACATTGCCGACCGCGATCTCGCCATCGCGGACCACCGGCACCTGCTGGATGGAGCCGACCGCCAGGATGGCCGCCTGCGGCGGGTTGATGACGGCGATGAACTCATCGACATCGAACATCCCGAGGTTGCTGATGGTGAAGGTGCCGCCCTGGTATTCCTCCGGAGTGAGGCCGCCATTGCGGGCGCGGGCTCCAAGGTCCTTCGTCATGCGAGCGATGGTGCCCAGGCTCTTCTGGTCCGCTGCCGGCACGAACGGAGCGATCAACCCACCATCGAGCGAGATGGCGATGTTGATGTCGATCGCATCCTGCTGGTAGAGCTCGCCATCCACAAACGCGGTGTTGACGTTCGGGTTTTCGCGGAGCGCGAGGGCAGCGGCCTTTACGATCAGGTCGTTGACCGACACACGCGGACCGGACTCGCCGATCGCCTCGTTGATCTGCTTGCGGAAGGCGAGCGCATCCGTCATGTCGACGTTGATCGTGACATAATAGTGCGGGATGGTCGCCTTGGACTCCGCCATTCGCTTGCCGGTCGTGCGACGAATGCGGGCAAGGTCGATCTTGGTGCCTTTCGGCGCCACGCCGGAGGACACAGCCGGGGCACTCGCGGCCGGAGCGGAGGGAGCAGCAGCAACCGGCGCCGGAGCAGTGGTTGTGGCTGCAGCCGCCTGCGGGATCGGCTGGGCACCCGTGAGATACGGGTTGAGGTCGTTCTTGATGATGCGACCCCCAGGACCGGTGCCCGGAACCTGGTTCAGGTCGATGCCGTGCTCCTCAGCCAACCGCTTCACGAGCGGGGAGGCGCGGAGGCGCTCGCCCGGCGCGCGGTTCACGACCTGCGGCGCCGCCGATGCAACCGGAGCAGGAGCGGCAGCGGCAGTGACGGCCACCGGCTCAGCCTTCGGGGCCTCAGCGGGGGCTGGCGCAGCCTCGGCGGCAGGCGCGGCTGCGGCAACGCCACCCTTGCCAACCTCGTCCTCCGCGCCGATGGTCGCGACCGGGGCGCCGATTGGCACGACCGCGCCTTCCTCGACCAGGAAGTTGGTGAGGAAGCCGGACTCCTGCGCTTCCAGCTCGAGCGTGACCTTGTCCGTCTCGATCTCGGCGAGGGCATCTCCTTCGGACACTTCCTCGCCAACACTCTTCAGCCACTTGAGGAGGGTTCCCTCCTCCATGGCGTCGCCCATCTTGGGCATGATTACCGTTGCCATCTGCTTCTCGGTTCCTTCCTTGCGCGAACCACCGCGTGCGGGCTCACGCCCCCGATATCGTGCCTACTTGTAGAGCGCCCGCTTCGCAGCGTCGATGATGTTCTGCTCGCTCGGGAATGCCGCGACTTCGAGATTGCGGGCGTATGGCGCGGGCACCTCGGCACCACTGACGCGCTCCACCGGGGCATCGAGCTCGTCGAAGGCCCGCTCCTGGATGATCGCGCAGACCTCGGAGGCGACGCTGAACCAGCGCCACTGCTCCTGCACCACCACCGCGCGGTGCGTCTTCTTCACGGACTCGACGATGGTATCGCCGTCGAACGGGCGAATCGTGCGGAGGTCGATCACCTCGGCGGAGATGTTCTCCTCGGCGAGCTTATCCGTGACGCGCAGGAGCATGTTCACCTGCCGCCCGTAGGCGATGAGGGTGATGTCCGTGCCTTCGCGCGCGATGCGGGCCTTGCCGAAATCCACGACATAATCACCATCGGGCACCTCACCCTTGGTTCCGTAGAGCGCGCCGGCCTCCAGGAAAATGACCGGATCCGGGTCCCGGATCGCGGCCAGCATCATGCCCTTCACATCTTCCGGGGTGACGGGCGATACGACCTTGAGGCCAGGGAAGTGGCCGTAGAAGCCTTCCAGGCTGTGGGTGTGCTGAGCGGAAAGCTGCACGCCGCCGCCATTTGGGCCACGGATGACCAGCGGCACGTTCACCTGCCCACCGGAGAAGTAGCGCAACTTCGCGGCATTCTGGATGATCTGGTCAGCGGCCTGGAAGGAGAAGTTCCAGGTCATCATCTCCACGATCGGCCGCATGCCCGCCATCGCCATGCCGATCGCGGCACCAGTGAAGCCGTTCTCGGCGATCGGGGTATCCAGCACGCGGCGCGGGCCGAACTGATCGATCAGACCGTTGGTGACGAGGTGAGTGCCTCCATAGAGGCCGATGTCTTCACCGAGCAGGACGACGCGCTCATCGCGCTCCATCTCCTCGGCCATCGCGGCGCGGAGCGCATCACGATAGGTCTTGACTGGCATGTACCGGTTCCCTTTCTGATGGTCGAAGCCGGGCGCGCTCCCGATCGAGTGTCCCGCATGACCCTGCGATCGTTAGCCCGCCTTCTCGACCTCAATGCCGGGGGCGTAGACATCGGTGGTGAGGATGGAGAGATCCGGTTCCGGGCTCTCCTCGGCGAACTTCACGGCGGCATCGGCGATGGCCTTCGCGGCGTCGCGAATCTCGCTCAGCTTCTCCTCGGCCACGCCCGCCTCGACCAGCCGGTGCTCCAGCTGACCGATCGGATCGCGCTCGCGCCACTTCTTCACCTCGTCCTTGGAGCGGTACTTCTCCAGGAAGTCGGCCGCGCCGTGCGGCACGATGCGATAGGAGAGCGCTTCGATCGCGTACGGCTTCTTCGTCTCGCGCACGCGCTGGACGGCCTTGTGGGCGACCTCGGTCACGGCGACGACATCCATGCCGTCGACCTGCTCCCACTCAATGCCGTAGGACTCGAACTTCTTGCCCAGCTCGGTCATCGCGGTGGCCCGCTCGACGCTGGTGCCCATGCCGTACTGGTTGTTCTCGAGGATGAAGAGGCAGGGGCAGAGCTGGTCCTTGCCCCACAGGCCGGCGAGATTCGCCGCCTCGTGGAAGGCGCCGTTGTGGATGGCGCCGTCGCCCAGGTAGAGCTGGGTGATGCCGTCCTCGCCCTGGTAGGCCTGGGCGAACGCCATGCCGACCCCCAGCGGAATGTGTCCCCCGACGATGCCGTAGCCGCCGTAGAAGCCGTGGGCCGCATCGAAGAGATGCATGGAACCACCCTTGCCCTTCACGATGCCGGTGCCCTTGCCGTACAGCTCGGCCATAACCGCGTTCGGCTCCGCGCCCTGCAACAGGATGTGCGCGTGGTCGCGGTAGGCGGTGATGATGCGGTCGCCCTCCTGATAGGCATCGAGGAAGCCGGTCGCGACGGCCTCCTGCCCGGAGTAGACATGGAGGTAGCCGCCGATGTGCCCGGTGCGGAAGCCCCGGGTGGCGCCATCCTCGAAGAAGCGGATCTCGACCATCTTGCGGTAGATGTCGAGGTACTTGTCGGTGTCGAAGACCTGCGAATCGGCTGCCTGATCTTCGCCCGCACCATTGCTGGGCGCGTTCGACGACTTCGTTGCCGCCGGTCGTGTCTTCCCTTGATTCGGGGTCGTCGCCATATGCTGGCCTCTCAGGATCTGCTCGAGCCCTGCTTTGCGGCGCGGGGCTCACGACGTTTCCAGGCAGTAGACGTTGACTCGGGGTGGTCATCCGGGGGACTACCGGGGACGACCGGCCGCGTTGCGGGTCCGGGCGGTGGTTCTCGAGCGATGGAACGCGGCGAAAACCGGTGCCCGTGCTCGCGGCGCAGCATCCTCGCCAACTGCCCACAAGTAGCCGCATTGTACCGCAGGGGCAAAGGTTCGCGATAACTTCCCACCGTGGAAATCTCCCGTGGAATCGCGGAATTAGCCTCGATCCAACGCTGTATGGGTCGTGATGCCTGTATACAGATGCCGTTCGTGCAGGATGCCCCAGCCGACATGCGGAATGCTGGCGTGTGGGACGGACATCCCTCGCCGGATTCCCGTGCCGGACCTGCCTGGAGTGGGAGGGGGCCATCCCCGGATTGCCCGGAAACGACGACACCCGATGGAACCATGTCCACCGGGTGCGTGCGGGTGTGTCTGGAGCGAGCCTACTGGCGCAGGATCTCGGCCTTCTTGATCTCGAACTCCGGCTCCGTGAGGATGCCGGCATCGCGCAATTCGCCGAGCTGCTTCAGCTGGGCGAGCTTGGTGTCAAAGTCGACCGCTGGCGCGACAGCGACCGGGGCCGGAGCGGGTTCCGGCGCGACCGGGACGGCGACGAACTGCTGGGCGGGGGCGGCAGCCGCTGCCGCAGCATCCTGCGCAGTCCACTTTTCGTGCTGGCGGCGCTGAACCCGACCGTGGACGGAGGTCGCAACGCCAACCTTGGCGGCAGTCTTGAGCAGGCTCATGGGGGATTTCCTTTCAACTCATTGCATCGACGCACCGATGGACAAGCGAGACGCTAGGCCTCCGTGGCGTCGAGGGCGAGGACGAGCTCCTCGACGGTGACTGGGCCATCGCCGATCACGCGAGCGCCAGCCTGTTCCCAAGCTGCGACAGCGGGCAGCAGCGAGAGCTCTTCGTAGATGATAAGCGCTGCGACATCACCGGCATCAAGGAAGGATGCCACCTCGTCGAGATCCGCCTGCGTGTATAGGCCAGAAGATGCCCCATCGAAGATGGCGAGATCCAGCCCATCCACCGCCCCGAGATCGTGCGGCTCGACGACGGCAATGCCGTTCTCACCCTTCTTCACGAACTCGAGATCGAGCACGTTGATGGTGCCGGCATTGACGAGCGCGAGCAGGCGGTTGAAGCCCTCGGCGCCGATGATGCCGCCGGGGAAGGCGATGGCGAGCGAATCGATCGGGCCGAAGCCCTCGACCGGCTCAGTGGCGGTGTCGGTCATGAGTATTTCCTTCCAGGCAGGGTGTCATCGCGTTCCACAGTGGAGGCGATTGGTCCAGATGCTGCGTCGCAGGACGGAGAGGGACGGCAGCATTGCTATTGTGAGATGAGCCCCCCGCATTGTGTCATGGTAGGAATGTACCAACTCGCTTCGCATACATCACCGGCATGGACCTGTGGCGACCAGGGCCAACCCATCTGCCCATGCCAGGCTCGACCGGCCCCCGATTCACGGTCTTCGTGAATCGGGGGCCATGGCATCTCGGCTGGAGGGACCAGGTGGCTGCAAGGATGTCAACATCGGTCTCCCGCTCCTTCCCGAGGCGGGCTACAAACGTCGCCGCGCCAAGGAGGCGGACCGATGACGGTCGCGATCAGGCCGGAGATGCGGCAGCCAGTTCATTACCGGTAGCCGGTTCGGGGGCGGTGCCCGGCTCGATGGTCAGCGGATCGTTGCGCCAGTCCATGAAGAGGATCGTGAGGGCGATCACGGAGAGCGGCATCAGGACGACGTAGAGCAGACTGCTGACGCCATTCGCGAAGCCAACCGCCGTGCGTCCGACAGTGAGCAGACCGAACCCGATGACGACACCGGGAATCGTGGCCATCAGATCGAAGAGCAGCGAGCCGAACAGCGCGCGCCACCAATGCCCCTTCACCAGCCGGGCGCTCCGGGTGAGTGCGTCGGGGCCGTTGCAATCGCGGTCGAAGATCAGGACCTGGCCGAAGAACTGCCAGCGAATGGCCAGCCAGATCGCTACCGGGAGGCCGATGAGGGTGAGGGCCGGGACACCGGCCAGCACCACCGCAATCGCCCCCGCGACCACGATTGGCTTCCAGCGGCGCAAGGCTCCGGCGTAGGCACTGCGAATCGTCACCGTCTTGCCATGATGCAGGTCGGCAACGGCCTGCACGATGGCGGGGCCGATGATCGCCAGCATTGCGAGTTGCTGCACGCTTCCCACGGCGATGACGCCGGAGAGGCGGGCACCCGCGTCATCGCCCATCCAGTTCTGCATGTACCGGAGCGGGCCGACGTTGATCACCAGGGCCTGGATCACGTTGAAAAAGACGCCAATAGGGAGCGCCATCAGGCCAATGCCCATGAACAGCCGCCAGAACCGACGATAGTAGGCGATGGCGCGGCGGAAGATGAGCCGGGCGCGGCGATAAGCGTAGACAAAGACGGCAACCACGACCGCCAGCAGTGGCGTCACCGCCCACGGATGCAGCTTCGCCTGGATCAAGAGTTGCGACCCCGTGCGGGAAATGCTGCAAAAGGCTTGCGTGGCCGTGACACCGAGGGTTCCCGGTTCCGGCACGACGATATTGGAGGAATTCCAACGATCCAGCTTGCGCCAAGGATCGAGCCAGCGGGAATTGTAGCCGGGTCCGTGCACACCGTTGAAGACGCTCGGCGCACGCTCCCCCCAGCGGCCGGGATAGAGGATCCAGGCATAGGGTCCGTTCGGGTCGATCGGCTCCGCCACGATCTGCGCGACGACCGGCACGCGGACGGACGGCGCAAAGGTGGTGTCGCAGCCAAATCCGGAACTGTTCTCCCCCCATTGGAGGAACGTCCGCGGCGCGTAGAACGAGGCGTGCGACCCAGCCCCGGAATAGATCCTCAGATGCGTGCCGCCGGGACCATCCTCGAACTCGAGCTTGGAATCGGTCCAGAGGCCAAGTTCACCCGCGCTGTGCTGGGAGAATCCGGTCGCGACCGGCGTCTTCGCCAAGGCATCATCGACACCGGAGACGTCCTCCCACATGATCTGGATCATTTCCCAGTCCGCTTCGTGGAGGTTGTTCCACTCGTTGAAGTACCAGAAGAACCAGTACTGCAACGCCAGCCGGTGGTTGGCGGCATCGTAGACCACACGGGCGTAGGTGGTGTTCTGGAGGTTGTGTTCCGCCGTCCAGGCCCGCTCGTCCGTCATATACTCGCAGCCGGGATCGCGCGGGTTGCCGGGAAAATCGAGGTAGGTGTCCGGGCCGTAGGTCGCGAGTTGCTGGGCATTGACCCCCTCCGCGATCACCTCGTCGTTGTTCGCGCCATCCTTCAGCTGGACGGCGTTGTTGCCAAGCACAAGATCGACTGGCAGCGGGCGGTAGGCTTCGCCGCCCTCGGGAGGAGCCGCGCAAGTGGACTCCTGCTGCCGGACGTAGACCACAGGCAGGTATTTGTCGACCAACTGCTGCTCGGCTGGGGTGGTGGGGACAGTCGGATTGTCCGCCGTCGCCGCGATGGGACCGGTGGCCGCTGGCGTCGCATCGTCGTCGTCGCTGGAAAGCAGTCCCCCCAGCGTGGTTGTCCGGGACGACGCGCCTTCGGTTGGCGTGACGGTGGCTTCCACCGTGGGGGTGGCATCGGCGGCGCTCGCGATGGAGCCGCCGAACGGCGTGAGCAGAAGCACGAGACTGGCAATGATCGGCCCAATGATGGGGACCACACGACGACGGATTGGCACGACTTTCCCCTTCATGAGCGACGAACCCTGAAATCGTTCCCGCGGAGATCCGGGGCGACATGACGCGATATCCCACCGACGGCGTCGTGCCTGGTCCATACAGGCATCGCAAGGATACGGGACGACTGCAATGTCGGGATAGGTCATCCCCACTCACCGTCTGATCGAGGATGTCGGGCATAATGGATGAATGAGTCCGCTTTCGCGCCCCGAGCGCCTCGAACAGGAGGAAAGGTGTCATGCGTGTGACCCGTTGGATGAGCCCGTGGCGATCCGCCCACCGGATGACCGTGACGCTGGTGCCGATGCTTGCCCTGCGCGATCGCCTGCCTGTAGTGCCCACCCCGCGCGATGCCCAGGAAGGCGTGCCGTGGC
The DNA here is from genome assembly GCA_049840815.1 of Thermomicrobiales bacterium. Classification (GTDB taxonomy): domain Bacteria; phylum Chloroflexota; class Chloroflexia; order Thermomicrobiales; family UBA6265; genus JASGDN01. The sequence continues at coordinate 253,330 of JASGJI010000014.1, forward strand.
GGCCCGTCCTGTTCGGGCTCGGCGCAGCAGTCGGATTCGCGGTCGCGCTGAGTCGCGTCCGGACGGCCCAGGCACCGGACCTTGCAGCGACGGCCACCTCCAGTGGCGGCGGGAGTCCACGCAGCCGGGAGGATGGATCGATTGCTCGCTCACTCCACCTGCCGACATCGCTCACGGAATCGATCGAGGCCGAGCTGACGCAGGACGGGCCAGTACTCTTCTCGCCGCCGGATGCGATTGATCCGGTTGGGAGTGAGGGCCTGGAGGCCGATGCGAATGCCGATGATCGGTTGAAGGGCGACGCATGAGCACCCTTCGCATCGATCTCAATAGCGACCTTGGCGAGGGGTTCGGCCCCTTCCGCGTCGGCGCGGACGAGGACCTCTTCCCGCTCATCTCCAGCGCGAACATCGCCTGTGGATTCCACGGCGGCGATCCCCTGATGATGGCGCGAACCGTGGCGCAGGCCGCCATGAATGGTGTCGCGGTCGGTGCGCATCCGGGCTTTCCCGATCGCGAGGGATTCGGACGGCGGACGTTGCTGGCCAGCCCGGACGAGATTCACGCCGATGTCGTCTATCAGGTCGGGGCGCTGCTGGCCTTCTGCACGGCCGCCAGGGTGCCGATGCAGCACGTCAAGGCGCACGGGGCACTCTACAATCTCGCCGTAAAGGAGCGATCCGTCGCGGATGCCATCGCGCGCGCCGTCGCCGATATCGATCCTCGCCTGCTGTTCTTCGCCTTGCCCGGCAGCGAACTGGAACGCGCGGGGGATGCCGCCGGACTGACGGTCGTGCGGGAAGCCTTCGCCGATCGCGCCTATCACGATGACGGATCGCTTGTCGCGCGGTCGCAGCCGGGCGCGGTGATCCACGATCCCGCGCAGGCTGCCGCGCGAATCGTCCACCTGATCGAGAGGGGTGAAATCCAGACGATCGAGGGCGGGACGCTGCGCATGCAGGCCGACACGATCTGCCTCCACTCCGACACCCCCACGGCGGTGCCGATCGCGCAGGCGTTGCGGGACGCCCTCGATCGTGCCGGAATCGCGGTGCTGCCGCTCTCCGCGCCGGATGCCGCCTGATGGCGGCAGATGCCTCCCCGGATCGGTGGACCCGCATCCAGCCGTTCGGGGACGGGGCGATCCTCGTCACCTTCGGGGACCGGATCGAGGTGGCCATGAGCCGCCGGATCGGCGCGCTCGTCGCCGCGCTGGATGCACGGATCGCGGCGGGCGAGCTGCCTGGGATGATCGACCTCGTACCATCCTATACGACGCTGGTCTCGATCTTCGATCCGCGTATCGCCGATGGCAAGGCGGTGGGCGAGTACATCCGCACGCTCTGGAACGACCTCGGGCAGGCATCGGACGAGGCCCCGGCCCGCACGATCGAGATCCCCGTCCTGTATGGCGGCGAGCATGGTCCCGACCTCGCGGCGGTCTCCATGCACACCGGCCTGACCCCGGAGGAGGTGATCGCCCGCCACACGGAGGGGATCTATATGGTCGGGGCGCTCGGGTTCTCGCCAGGATTCGCCTTCCTGATCGGCCTCGATCCCGCGCTGGCAACGCCCCGCCGCGCCACGCCTCGAACCGCCGTACCCCCCGGCTCGGTCGGGATCGGCGGCGCACAGACCGGCGTGTATGCGCAGGCGACGCCCGGCGGCTGGTCGCTGATCGGGCGGACGCCGTTGCGACTGGCGCGGCCGGAGGTGACCGACCCGGCGAACGCCTTCCTGATGCACGGGGGCGACGCGGTCCGCTTCGTGCCGATCGACGCGGCGCGGTACGCCGAGTTTGAGGATGCGCAGCGTGCTGCCTATCCGCGCCGATCTGCCGACGAGGACATTTCGGGCGAGGCGGCGTTCACCGTCCTCGCGCCGGGATTGCAGACGACCGTGCAGGATCTCGGGCGAGCGGGAATGGGGCGATTCGGGATCTCGCCCGGCGGCGCGACAGATCGCGCATCGCTGGTCGCGGCGAATCGTGCCGTTGGGAATCCGGATGATGCCGCCGCGCTGGAGATTACCCTGACCGGGCCAACCCTGCGTGTCCTGCGTCCGGCCGGAATCGCCGTCACCGGGGCCACGCTCAGGGCGACGGTAAACGGATTCACGCTTGCATCCGGCATCGCCTACGACCTGCGGGTCGGCGATGTGCTGGCCTTTGACCCCCTGCGGGTGCGGGGCGGCGGCGTGCGAGCCTATCTCGCCATTGCGGGCGGGTTCGATGTACCCGTCGTGATGGGCAGCCGGGCCACCGACCTCACCGCCGGAATGGGAGGTGTGGAGGGTCGGGCGTTGCGGACGGGTGACGTGCTGCGCGTGGGAAGGGCTTCGCGGGAGACGATCCCCACCCAGCGGGTCAGCGCCCCGCTGGTCGACGATGACATAACCCTCCGCGTGATTCGCGGACCGCAAGCCGATCGCTTCGATGACGCCGCCTGGAAATCATTCCTGCATGGCCGGTTTACGGTATCGTCGCAATCGAATCGGATGGGTATCCGCCTGGATGGACCGCCAGTCGTGCCAATGGGCGGATCGGATCTCATCTCCGAGGGGATGGTCACGGGCGCGATCCAGGTCACGAACGCCGGTCAGCCAATCGTGATGCTCCCCGCGCGGGCGACCATCGGCGGCTATGCCAAGATCGCCACCGTCATCACTGCCGACCTCGACCGCTTGGGGCAGGCCAAACCGGGAACAGGCGTCCGATTCCGGGAGGTCTCTGTGACCAAAGCGACCGCGATCGCTCGCCACGATGCCCCGCTGGACACCACGACGCTGGACGCTGCCGACCGGCAGGCCGTGACCGCGATGATCCGGGATTTCCCGTCGCTCGGACTCGCCGAACTCGCCATCGAGATTCCGGCGGCAGGCGTATCGGTGCGTGTGACGCGGTAAGCGTTGGACGATCCTGCTTCCTTACGGGTTACTTCCCGATGCAGAAGCGGCTGAAGATCTCATGGAGCACCGATTCGTCCACGTTTTCGCCCGTCACTTCCCCCACGGCGTGCAACGCGGCCCGGACTGAGGTCGCGAGCAGGTCCTGCGGCACCCCAAGCGCCCACGCCTCCTGCGCGTCGTGGACGTGCGCCAACGCGCGATCCAGCGCGGCGCGTTGGCGAGCCGAAATCATCGCAGGCTGAGCGCCGCCCGATCCGTCCCGAAGCATCGACGCCAGCGTGCGTTCGAGTTCCCCCAATCCCTCGCCAGTCGCCGCCGAAAGCGCCACCACCGGCACATCGGGCAGCAGCGCGGTGATCGAACCGATGTCCCCTCGCTCCGGAAGGTCCGCCTTGTTGCTGGCGATCGCGACGGGCACCTGCTGATCGGCCGCCCGCACAGCCAGCACCCGGGCGATCTGGAGATCGCCCGGCTCGGGATCGCGCGACCCATCGAGGGTGAGGACGATCGCGGAGGCCGTCTGTAACGCGGCCCGGCTGCGCTCAACGCCGATCCGCTCGACCACATCCTCCGTCTCCACGATTCCGGCGGTGTCCAGCAATGTCGCGGGGATACCCTCCAGATTGATCGTCTCCTCAATCACGTCGCGCGTCGTGCCGGCGATGGGCGTCACGATCGCGCGCTCGGTGCGGAGCAGGGCGTTGAGCAGGCTGCTCTTGCCGACATTCGGACGGCCGACGAGGGCGATGCGCGCGCCCTCCCGATAGAGCATGCCCGCGTGCGATCCGGCGATCACAGCAGCCAGTGCCTCTTCGGCGGCGGCGAGGCCGGTGTCGATGGCCACGAGACCATCCGCCCGATGACCGGCATCGTCGATGTCGATCTCGTCGTCGGGAAAGTCGGCGGAGGCATCGAGGTAAGCGAGGAGCGAGATGAGGGCGGCGTTGGCGGGATCGAGGCGGCGGGTGAGGTCGCCGGCGAGATCGGAAACCGCCAGGCGCAGGCTCTCCGCCGTCCGCGCGCCGATCACCTGCACGACCGCCTCGGCCTGCGCGAGATCGAGCCGCCCATTGAGGAAGGCCCGGAGGGTGAACTCCCCCGGCTCGGCGTGACGGGCTCCAGCCGCGAGGATCACACGGAGGGTCTCTCGAAGGGGGAGGGGACCGCCGTGGCAGGAGATTTCCACGATGTCCTGTTTCGTGTAGGTGCGCGGGCCCCGCATCCACGCGAGCAGGACATCATCAATTGTTGCGCCAGACAGCGGATCTACGATCGTTCCGTAGTGCAAGCGATGACTCTCCGTCGCCCGCAGGTCGAGCGGCGTCCCGTTGCGACGACGGCGATGCGGACGAAAGATGGCGGCGGCAATCTCCGCCGCGTCTGGACCGCTGATGCGGATGACGCCGATTCCACCCTCACCGGGCGGGGTGGCGATGGCGGCGATGGTGGCATTGTCGATCGGCACGCGCAGGCTCCGGGATAGCATGGATGTGACCGCACGGGCACGACGGCACGCGCGGCCTCAGGAGAATGACCGTTGGATGCCAGCATAGCGCGTTCCCGTTACGCACAGGGCCATGCATGGCATTTGTGGCGTTCGTTCGCTCAGATAGGACGTTACCAACGACAGGGATCGCGAATAGATCTCCAGCAATCGTATATAATGCCCGTTACTCTGCCTAATCTTTCAGCCCTTCGTAATGTGACAAATTGTCATAGGCCGTTCACTGGGCATCGGGGGGGCCCATCACCGGCGACGGGAGTGTTTGTCGGGAGGCGATCTGTGCGATCCTTGAGACAGACATCCCGTGGCGTGATCGATCCTTCCGGAGGCCAGGTTCCGCGTGTCCCTTTCCCCACCATCCCCGCATTCACCCGATCCTGATGCTCGCGAGGCATCCGATCCCACGTCCGGCACGGCAGAGATTGCGCGCGCTGGCGGGCAGATCCCCGAAGTGATCGACGCCGGCGGTGCCCGCGCATTGACGACACCGGGGGATCAGCCGCTCGATGTTCGTGGTCGGCGTCCACTCGTCTTCTGCGGCATGTGCGGAGCCTTGAACCCGGCCGAATCCTTCTACTGCGCAGCGTGTGGCACCACGTTGGTGGATGCGTTCCACGCGACGGAGGGGTTGCGCGTCTACGAGCAGCCGGATTCCGCCTCCCGCATGATCGAGATCGTGCCTTCCGGAACCGAGCTGGATATCGTGGAGGACCCGAACGCGCCGGAGGACTTCGTGCGCGTCCGCCTTCACTACGGTCGGCTGGGCTACGTGCGGTTGCAGGACGTCGCGACGATGGCGGAGGTACCGCGTGGGCCGGGCGATCCCGATTCGGCGGCGGAGCTCGCGATCAATACGAATGCGCGGGGCTGCGTCAGTTCCACCGGCGCATTGGCGTCCATCGCGCTCGTGGTGGTGCTGGCGATCCTCATGCTGATCGTGATGGAGCGGTCGAGCATCTACGATCAGGGCACCCTGGCGATCGTCTTCTGTCTCGGACTCGGACCATTGCTGGTCATGACGATTGCCTTTTACCTCTATGCGCGCGGACGCGAGGACCGGATCGCCCGCATGACCGAGGACGACGAGTAGCGGAGGGGATCGATGGAGGTACGCGGGCGGCTGGAGGGCATCCAGCACTACACGATTCACGGCGGGCCATATGGGCGGCTCTTCTATACCTTGCCGGACGCTCCGGAGACGGTGTTGCAGGCGCAGTTGCCGGTCGAGGCGTTCGATGCCGATCTCGCGGTTGGAGATGACATTGTGCTGACGATGCTGCTACGCACGGTGATGGAGATCCGCAAGGTCCGCGACTGACCCTGCCCGAGACAGCAGGACGCCCCGGCATGCAGCCAGTGCATGCCGGGGCGTCCTGCTGGGAGTGGACCCGGGCTCAGGCGGTGGTGCGACCCGCCGCCTTGTCCGTGATGCGCATGGGATTCATCGGGAAGCTGGAACGATCCTCACCATCTCCGGCATTCGCCCGCGACCGCTCGTCGAGCCAGAGCTGCTTCTGGATCTCGGCGTGCCCGACATGCAGCGCCGTGTGATCGAGCGCATGCAGCATCACCTGCGCGTTAGTCCAGTTGCGGTCCAGGTAGCGGTCGTGGGTGTTCTTGGCGGCCAACTCCGCTTCGGTGAGACGCTCCAGTTGGCGCTGAAGCTTCACGAGCCAGGAATTGAAGCGCGCCTTCAGTTCCTCTTGGGTGGCCTTGGCGTGAAACTCCGCCTCCCGGTCGCGCGTGACCGGCGCATGATCCACCGCGATCAGCGTCATGAACTCGCCCGCGCCAACGATGTGGGTGCCCAGTGCCGCGAAGGTGTTCGTCTCCTGATCGCCCTCAGTGGTCATCGCGGGCTTCCAGGTGTTGAGATCGTCATCCGGGATGTCGGCAATGATGGCGAGAAACGCGTCCAGGTTCGTGCGGAGATGGAAGAGGAAGGCATCACCGAATGCGCTCATGGCGACTCCCTTTCGACTCGGTAGGCGGGTTCGATCACATCATGGTCTCCGCATAGCGTACACCCGAAGTTCGATCAGGATGCGGCCTGTGCAGTGGCTGCGTGCGCTTCCATCCACGCGCGTTCCGCCCCGAAGGTCGTGTGCGCGCCGTGGCCGGGGTAGACCGTCACATCACCGGGGATGGCGAGCAGCGCCTTCAGCGTCGCGTTCATCACATCCTGATCGGACCCAGGGATGGCCGTGGTGCCATGACCGCCGGGGAAGACGACATCGCCGCCGAAGAAGACCTTGTCCTCCGCAGCGTAGAGGGCGATGTGGGCCGGATCATGCCCGGGAACCTCCAGCACGGTGAAGCTATGGCTGCCGACCACCACCAGATCGCCCGCTTCCAGTTCGCGATCCACCTGTCCCGGTTCGACCGGCACCGGGGTTCCGGTCTGCGGCGTGACAATCCTCGCGACGACACCAGCGCTGGTGAGGACCGGCGCCTGGAAGGCGTCGTGGAGGGCCTTCGTATCGACGATGTGATCCCAGTGACCGTGGGTGATGACGATCGCGCCGACGCGATAGCCTTCCTCATGCGCGACCTGGACGACGGCAGCGGTGACATCCGGCGCTGCGTCGATCACGATCGCGTCCTTGGTCGTGTCATCGGCGACGAGATAGGTATTGGTCTCGAGGGGGCCGCCGGGGAACATCCGAAGGGCGAGGGCCATATCGTGTCCTTTCAGGGTGAGCAAACGTGCCGTCAACTGCTGACCATTGTCGCACCATCCGGGCCGATGCCGGCTTCCCGCGCGGCCACTTCAGCCTGCGCGACGGCATGATCGCGGGCGACCTGGAGATCGGCGATGGTCGCTTCCGTCAGCCAGATGCCGGGCATGCCGAGCTTCGGGGCGAGGTCGGCGATCTGGATCTCCAGCGCCCAGGCATCGAAGGCGAGGAGCATGGCCGGATCGACCGACATGCCATGCTGGCGCGCGTGCCCATCCATGAAGCCCCGGCTGAACGCATCGAGCACACCGTTCGCGCCCGGCGGAAGGTTCGGCATCGCGCCCGCCAGGCGGAGGATGGAGCGCGTGCGGGCAAGATCGGCGATGGGCGGCCCCAGCCGGGCATTCGTCCAGTCGAGCACCGCCGTGATGACGCCAGATCCGGGATCGACGAGCACGTTCTCCGGGTTGATATCGAGGTGAAGCAACCGGGATTCGCGGATGTCTCCGCGCCACGGTGCCAGTACATCCGCCACCGCGGGCCGGACCGTCTGCCAATCCGACCAGGTGCCCAACTCATACCGCTCCCCCGCCCCCAGCTCCGCCTCCACGAGGGCGGAGTGTGGGATGGCATGGATGCGGGCGAGCATTGCTCCCACGGACAGTCCCAGCGCGTTGGCCGCGCCGGCGTTCGCCGCGCGCAGCAATGCCTGGGTCAGGGGAATGCCGGGCATGAACACCATCAGCATCGCCGTGCCTCCGGCAACCGGACCGATGGCGATGACATCCGGGGCAGGAATACCGTGGCGGACGACGAGGGCGTGGATCGCCGCCTCCCGCCGGGGGCCGGCATCGGATCGACCGGGAACGATGCGGAGGACGTGCGACGGCTGACCGGGCATGTCAATGCGCCAGAGCTGGCTGCCGCTCCAGCCGCCGACAAGTGGCGCCATGGCGAGGCGATCGGCAGAATCGACCCCAAGTGCGGCGAGCACCCAGGGCGGAACGGGGGGTATGGACGCCTGATTGGTCATGACACCCACTCCAGGTGGATAGGACAGGTATTGCATCGGGACACGGTATCAGGTCAGAATACCTATCCGGGCAGATGATGCAGTCAATCGGCAGATGTGTCGCGGCATCACACTTGCATCGGGACAGGATGCCAGCCGTACGGCGTGATCTGAATGCCGGATGGCATCGATGGCACGAACCGTGAGAGATCGTCGTCCGATGACGCTCATTGATGGGCGAATGAACCTGACGGCTGGATCAAGCGAGTGGGCCCTGTGGTTATTGCCGATTATCTTCGAGAGCAGATTCACTTGACACGTAACGGACGCACCGTGCTGGTGGTGGATGACGAGCGCTATATCGTTGACCTCCTCACCGACCTGCTGGACGATGAGGGATACCGTGTGATCAGCGCGTTCGATGGACTGACGGCATTGCGAAAGGTCGAAGAGGAGACCCCTGACCTGATCCTGGCGGACATCATGATGCCGCGTCTGGACGGGCTTGGCTTGTTGACGCGCGTCCGCGAGGAATATGCCGAGTTGCCGGTGGTCCTGATGAGCGCCGCCGTGACGCCGCTCATCCAGGAAGTCCCCTACATCGCCAAGCCGTTCGATCTCGACGATCTCCTCGATATCGTCGGGGCCCAGTTCGACGACTGAGGGGCGGGTTCTCGACAGCCAGCGATCCATGACGACGACCGAGAGGTCCCGGTCATTTGCTGTGGCGGTGGCCGTCACGATGCTACGAAGACGCCGGGCGTTCCCGCCAGCCATTGAGATGCATGACGTCATCGACCTTGCGCCGGCCACGCTTGAGCGATGGCGATTTCTTGTCCGGTGCCGCGTGGCCGATCATGGCAACGCCGATGGGGATGACTTCAGCCGGGATGCCGAGGAGGTCCTGCAGGCCGGTGGGGTCCGGCGCGCCGACGAACGCGCTGCCGAGCCCTTCGTCCACTGCCGCGAGCAGGACGAGCATGAGCGCGCACCCGGCATCGGTATGCCAGTAGGGGACGGGCCAGGCGATTTCGTCCTGCCCCTCCGGCTTCTTGTCCGATTCGTTATACCGCGCGTGATACACCTGCTCGTTGGTGCAGACGATGATCTGGACGGGGGCTTCCGAGATGAAGGGATCGTATCCGGCCTCGACGTAGGTCTCCTCGCTGCAGATGGTTCCGACCTGCTTCCGCAACGCCTCGTCGGTGACGACCACGAAGGAGACACCCTGGCTGAAGCCGGCGCTGGGAGCGCGCTGGGCGGTGGAAATGATCCGCTTCACGGTCGACTCGTCAATGGGGTCCGGGGTGAAATGCCGGACCATCCGCCGCTTCCGCACGACATCCCGAAATTCCATGCGCTGCTCCCCTCCCGTCCCGCACGTGACAATCTCCGTGCCGATCACTGCTCGTGATGATGCCCCGCTGTGGGGAGAACGTCAAATGCCTGGCAAGACGTCGCGCGGCACGCCTTATGCGTCATGCCAACACACGCGATGGTCGCGGCGAGACGAAGGAGGCATGTCATGGGACTGATTGGTTGGATTGTTCTGGGCGCGATTGCGGGCTGGCTTGCGAGCCTGATCAATGGGACGAACCGGTCGCAGGGCTGGATCGGAAATATCGTGTTGGGGATCGTTGGCGCGCTGGTGGGCGGGTTCCTCTGGAACCTCATCACGGGATCGGACAACGTGATCGACTTCTCGATTGGCAGCCTGATCATTGCCGTGATCGGGGCGCTGATCGTCTCCTGGGCGTACTCGATGATCACCGGACGCCGCGGCGTCTGATCCCAAGTCGTTCTGAGTAACCGACAGCGACAGGGTCCGGATCGATATGATCCGGACCCTGTCGCTGTCTGCGATCAGTTCGCGGTGAGCATGGCCGCCAGCACCCCGAACGTCACCAGCGCCAACACCCCGTTCAGAAGCGCCGAGACCCGGATACGCGGACGCAGCGCCGGATTCGCCCGGTTCGCGCCCATCCAGGCCACGATCGTCGTGAAGGCAAGCGCCACGCCCAGCAGTCCGACCGCCAGCTTCATGTCGTAGAGCAGGCCGATGAACGGGGCCATGATCACCCCCATCGTGATCAGCATCGCCTTGTACGTCGCGTTCCGGTTCTTGATCGCGTTGTCGTAGCGTTGCCAGTCCTCGGCGGTGGGGACGGCCTCACGCATCACCGGTGCCGCTGCTGGCTCCGGTTCAGGCTCGGGCGGCGTGCCGGGAACCAGCTGCGGCGGAATGGTAGATGTGGACGGGGATATGGAGGTGGAGTCGGTCATGAGGGCGTATCCGGGGCGATGAAGCGGCGATGGCACGACGTGACGCGCGAATGACGGTCTCAGGATGCTACCATGCCGACCCATTCGTGCCCTCCCACACGCAGGAGGGCGGTGTCCCTCATTTGTGAAGCGGAGCCCATCCCATGACCGACCGTTCCGATCCCGCCTCATCCGTCGACCTGCGTGAGTGGGATGCCACCAGCTACCACAGGGTCGCCAATCCCCACGTCGATTGGGGCCGCGCCGTGGTCGACCGCGTGCCGCTCCGGGGCGAACCGGGCGAGGTCGTGCTCGATGTCGGGTGCGGCACGGGACGCCTCACCGAACTGCTGCTGGAGCGTTGGCCCGCGCTGACGGTGGTTGCCATCGACCAGTCGGCCAACATGGTCGCCCAGGCGGACGCGCATCTACGGCCACGGTTCGGGGATCGCGTGCAGACGCTCCAGGCCAGCGCCCTCCAACTGGTGACGGCATCCGGTGGCGTGCTGGCGGAGCAATCCGCCGATGCCGTGTTCAGCACCGCGACCTTCCACTGGATCACCGATCATCCCGCGCTCTTCGTCGAACTCTTCCGGGTGCTGAAGCCGCGCGGATGGCTGGTCGCACAGTGTGGGGGAGGGCCGAACATCGCGCGGCTGAACGCGCGGGCGATGGGCATCCTTCGGCAGGAACCCTTCGCCGCGTTCATCGGCGACTGGAATGGCCCGTGGCACTTCGCCGATGGCCCGACCACAGCAGCGCGGCTGCGCGACGCCGGGTTCGCAAATGTCGCGGCGGAGACCTTCGCCGCCCCGGTGACGATGGCCGACGCCGACGCCTACCGGGAGTTCCTGACCACGGTCGTCTTCGGGACACACCTGAACCGCCTGCCAGATGACAACCTGCGCGCCGCCTTCATCGATCGTCTGGTGACAGCGGGCGCGGCTGACGAGCCACCGTTTGAACTCGACTACTGGCGGCTGAACATGATGGGCCAACGTCCAGCCGAGTGACCGCGGACCCGATGTGGGGGTTTCCCTGATGCGGCCCGTGCCTTCGCCGGGAAGCCCGTATGCGTGCCACTGATCGACAAGCGGAATGTCCACCTCTTCCAGCCGTTGCTCTACCAGGTCGCGACCGCCTCCCTTTCCCCGGCGGAGATCGCCTTCCCCATCCGTTCGATGTTCACCCGGCAACCGAACGTGCAGGTGCTCCTCGCCGAGGCCACCGGCATCGACCTCGCGCGCAAGGTGGTGACGCTCGATCGGGGGGAAATCGCCTTCGACTCGTTGATCCTCGCCGCCGGGGTGCGTTCCGGGTACTTCGGCAAGGACGCCTGGGAAGATCTCGCTCCCGGCCTGAAGACGATCGAGGACGCCGAGAAGGTCCGCGATCGTGTCCTCCGCGCCTTCGAACTGACCGAACGGGAGCCGGACCCGGCACGCCGGCGGGATCTCCTGACCTTCGTGATCATCGGTGGCGGTCCGACCGGTGTGGAGATGGCCGGTGCCATCGGCGAACTGGCGCACCAGACGTTGCGCAAGGAATACCGCACCATCGACCCGCGCGATGCCCGGATCATCCTCGTCAACAGCGGATCGCACGTCCTGAAGGGCTATCCGAACCGGCTGGTGAAGGCAGCGTCGGCATCGCTCGCCCGTCTCGGCGTCGAGGTGATGTTCGATACCCGCGTGACCGCACTCGAACCGAGCATGGTCACCCTGGGCGATATCCGGATCGCGACCGAGAACGTGATCTGGGCGGCGGGCGTGGAAGCGCCCCCGATCGTGCAGACGCTCGGCGTGCCGCTGGCGTTCGGCGGGCGGGTACCGGTGAATCCGGACCTGACGCTGGTCGATCATCCGGACGTGATGGCGATCGGCGATGTCGCGGCTTTCATCGGCGGGGATGGCCAGCCGCTTCCCGGCGTCGCCCAGGTCGCGATGCAGCAGGGGGTGTTCGCGGCGAAGAACACCCTCCGCCAGATGCAGGGCCAGCCAACGAAGGCGTTCCACTACCGCAACAAGGGCATGCTGGCGACGATCGGGCGGAACCGGGCCATCGCCGACATCGGGCCGCTGCACCTCAGCGGCTTCCCCGCCTGGTCGATCTGGGCGCTGCTTCACATCGCGACCCTGATCGGCCGGCGGAACCGCCTCACCGTGATGCTGCAATGGATGTGGTCGTACGTGACGCAGGGCCGGGGTGCGCGGATCATCCGGGAGACCGGCAACGTCCGCAACCAGCATGCATACGACAGCGTATCCGCCGCCCTGCCGGCAGGCGATCCCATCGCCTACCGCTCGCCGCTGCCACGCGTGACGGAATCCGCCGCCGCGCTCGGTGTGGCCGTCACGCGGTAGCGCCTAGGCCGGTCGACGCAGGCTACCCCCCGGCGTTGACCGGCTGGCTGCCGCCTCTCAGGTCCACGGGCGGATTCGGCATCGGAACGGGCCGGCTGCGGCGGGAGGCACGCGGTGCATTCGGCGCCGCCCAGGCCGAGACGAGCAGCACAACGAACGCCGTCACCCCGATTGCACCGAGGGTCGAGAGCATCGTCCCGGTCCGCAGATCGCGCAGCGGCAGCTGCTCATTCACCGCATAGGACGTGTACGAGAGATACACGCTGGCGAAGTAGGCCAGCGAAAGCGCCGCCGCCGGGAGGATCGTCCCGAAGGCGGGGCGCACCCCCGCCAGCAGGAGCGACAGCGCGAGGGCCGGCAGCAGGTAACGCTCATGCATTCGCGTCGCGAAGAGGGCGAGCCCGAGATAGGTCACGGTGCATCCGGCAATCAGTCCAGTCGCATTCCAGCGATGCCGATGCGCGACCGCGATCCCCGCGAGGGCACTCACCGCGACCAGCCCCCAGCCGAGATGCGCCGCGCTGAGCGATCCCCAGACGTGCTGCGAATCATGCGGCGGGTGGTGAGTGCCGAGGGGGATCAGCCAGAGCGAAACCGCGCCGTACGTCGTCCCCTGGAAGCGGTTCGCGGCGAATGAGGCGCGTTCGGTATAGGTTTCCCAGCCGTCGAGCGGAAGCAGGCCGACATGGAACGGCCACCCCGCCAGCGTGACGATCCCCACGGCGATCACGCCCCCAATGGCGAGTCGCCATCCAGCCCCACGCCAGATCGCCCATGCCATGCGACGCCCTTCCGCCACCGAACGCGGGAGGCGTCCCTCCGCATGTGGCACCAGAAGGAAGAGGCCGAGGATCGGGGCGAGGATGGCGAATTGCGGCTTCATCAGCATCGCCAGCGCGATCAACGAAGGCACGGCCATCGTCCAGGACGCTCGGCCGCGTCGTGCCTGGAGCGCGGAGAGGATCGCGGCCAGCACGAAGACGAGCGAGATTGCATCCCACTGGCCCCAGACTGCCGAGATGAAGACCACGCCCGGCGAGAGCAACCAACCGGCGGCAGCCACCAGTGGCGCGCGGCGACGATCCGGCGCAACGCTCCGCACGATGGCGAAGATCAGGCTGCCCACGAGGAGATCGGCGAGGATGGGGAGTGCCTTCAGGAAGGGTTGCGCCTCCTGTGGCGTCAGGCCGGCGATCCCGCGATCCCCGGCGACGCCCATCCACGAAGCGATCGTGCCGAGGGCGGTCAGCAGCCAGAGCGTGCCCGGCAGGTGGTCGGCGGGAATGTGCAGGGGAAGGTGATAGAAGTCGGCAAGCGGACGGAGCTGGAGGGCGATCATCCATTCCGTGAACGCGCGGCGGTCGTAGACAAAGGCCTCCACCGGGGTCAGCGCGAGGCGGATGGCCAGTCCCACCAGCAGCAGCACGGCCAGTCCTGCCCATCCCCACGGATCGCGGCGGTGTCCAGTCGATGTGGGAGGCGGGGATTCCGGATGCGACATGCGAGGTCCTGTAGCTGAATGAGAACGGGTCGAGCGGCATGCGGTCTGCTCGGCAATGGCCAGGGAACAGGGCATCCCAGCGGCACCCATGCGCAAGTCTGATACCCTGATTGGGCATGCGTCACGGGGGATAACGGGAAACCGGTATCCAGATCTGACGCGAGGGAGAAGCATCTTCATGACCGACACACCAACTAACGACATCCTGCACGCGATGCCGGCGTGGTTCCCGGACGAGCTTGCCCATGCCGGGCAGGAACACCTCGATCCCACCTACGTTCCCACGTACGACGCCAAGTCGCAGACAGATCCGGGGGAAGACCTGGAGACCCTGGCGCGATTCGGCTTTGGACCGGATTCGACCCTGGTCGATCTCGGCGCCGGGACGGGGACCTTCGCGTTGGCGGCGGTGAAGCACGGTCGTGCGGTGACGGCGGTCGATGTCTCACCGCTGATGCTGGAGACCATCCAGCGGAAGGCACAGGCGGAGGGCGTCACGAATCTGATGACGGTGCAGGCGGGGTTCCTGAGCTACGCGCACGCCGGCGAGCCGGTCGATGTCGTCTATAGCCGTCACGCGCTGCATCACCTGCCGGATTTCTGGAAGGCGGTCGCGCTGGTGCGAATCGCGCAAATGCTGAAGCCGGGCGGCATCCTCTTCCTGCGCGATCTCGTCTACCACGTGCAACCGGGCGAGGTTGAGGCGGCGATGGAGGAGTGGTTCGCCCGCGCCGCGCCGACCCCGGAGGTGGGCTGGACGAGGGCCGAGCTTGAGGAGCATGTGCGCGAGGAGTTCAGCCCGTTCAGTTGGGTGCTGGAACCGATGCTGGAGCGGAGCGGTTTCCGGATCGAGGAGGTTCAGCGCGCCGGGCGGCTGTACGCGGCCTACGTCTGCCGGTCGGTCGATGCGTCCGGGCCGCGCTGAGAGAGGGAGGCGATGCCGGCGTCGAACGCCGCGCGATCGTCGTGGTCCAGGCCATAGCGGGCATCCATCGCAGCGAAGGCAAGCCGGTAGAAGGTGATGCGTGTCCGGATCGCAGGCGCTGTTGCGCCGGGGTAGGCGTCCTCCATGTGATCGAGGAAGGCTGCGCCGTAGCTCGACACGAGTCCGGCGAGGTCCGATGCGGGGTCGCCGATCTGGGCGCTGCCAAAATCGATGATCCCGGTGATGCGTCCATCCTCCGCGAGGATATTGCCCTTCCCGAAATCGCCGTGGATGAGCACCGGCGTGACGGTCGCGAGGGCATCACGGAAGGCTTCTCCCGCATCCATGAGGCGCTGGAGGTCAGCGCGGTCGAGGTATGGGGCCAGCTGCGCGGCGGCGTCCCGCAGCCAGACGCGCCAGGACCCCCGGTTCGCGACGGGGAGGGCGATGCCATCCAGCGCGGCATGGGGGATGGCGTGGAGGTCCTGCAGGAATCCTCCCAGCGCATCGGCGAGCGAATCGATGCGATCCTCCGGCGGTGTCAGCAGCGGTTGGCCGGGCAGGGCGCGGTGGATCGCCACGAACATGCCGTCCGGCAGCGTATGCAGCGCGATCTCCGGCGTGGGAAGTGGCAGGAATGGGCCGATCTCGTGAAGGATGGACGCCTCGCGATGCAACGCTCCAGCAGCCGTGTCGTGCCGGGGGACGCGCACGATGAACGGCGCGGCATCCCAGGCGATCGCGTTCTGGCCGCTGTCGATCCGGGGAGGTTCCGTCTCGGGGAGGTCGTGCAGCTCCGGGATGGCCCGGCGGATGGTCTGCCAGTCGGGCGTCACGCGGCATCCTTCCGGTGGGCGAGCGGGGGCTGCGCGACGATGAGATGGAAGACGCCGAGGAAGCGCATTTCCTCCCGCTCGACATGGAAGCCGAGCTCCCGCACGAGGCGATCGGTCGGGCGGTCGAGGTGGCAGCCGAGCATGCGCTCCTGCAAGGGCGAGACGAGTTTCGCCATGCCCGCGAGGATCGG
>JASGJI010000015.1:0-153601 GCA_049840815.1 Thermomicrobiales bacterium
GTGCATGTTCGTGAAGAGCGTGGTGAAGAGTGCCACCGTGATGAAGACGCCGGTTCCCGCGCCGATCAGGAGGCCGGTGCGGTCCTTCACCATGTGAAGCAGGCCGTACTCGACCGTGCCGGGGTTCGTGCCGCCCAGCATCGCCTCCAGGTAGCCGACCTTGCGAGCCTCCTTGGCGTAGTGGCGACGCAGCACCATCACGCTGGCGACCACCGCCGCCGCGAGGATGAACAGCACGCTCAGGGTGAAGGGATTGAACAGCAGATGCTCGTAGAAGCGGGCGGTCTCGGCCTGGGACGCGGTCTCCCATGGAATCGCCGGGAACGGCGCCCAGTCGAGCGTCTTGTGCAGGAACGCGACGAACGCCAGGGCGATGAAGGCCACGATGTGGACCGGCACCAGCGGCCGGAAGCGGCCCCAGACGAGCGCCCCCCAAAGCAGCATCACGAACCCGAGCAGGATGGCGTAGACGATCTCGTGGTTCGAGAAGAGAAAGCCCACGCAGACGAAGGCGGTGATCATCCAGCGGCGCTGCGGGCGTTCCAGGTAGCGGAAGATCGCGATGGCCAGCAGCAGGCTGCCGAGCGCGGTGTAGGGGTCGTGCCGGATGTAGCGGGTGTAGTAGAGGAAGCTCGGGGAGATGAGGAGCATGAAGCCGGCGGCCAGTGCGCCCCAGGGTCCGAGGAAGCGGCGTCCCCGCAGCAGCCACGGCAGCGCCACGATCGCGACGCCGGTGAGGGCGGGGGCGAAGCGGCTGGTGGCATCGGACGCGCCGAACATCAGGTAGACGAGGGCGTTCATGTGGAAGAGGAACGGCCCGTGCATCAGCGGGTGATGGACGTAGGGCTGGGACCCGTTGGAGAAGACCCACGAGTAGTAGGCGTGCAGGCTCTCGTCGTGGTGCAGCGCCCGGTACCCGAGATCCCAGAAGCGCGTCAGCACCGCGGCCACGATCAGCAGAATCCACAGGAACGATTCCAGCGACAGGGAGAGCGATGTCGATCGCTGCACCGCGGCGCTGAACCGCTCGCTGAGCGAACGCGGCCCCGGCATGGGGAGACCAGCGGATATCGAGCCGGTAGACGATGCCGAGAAGGAGGTAGACGGAGCCGGGATTGGGGATGCGGGTCGTTGCTGGCGCCGGGCCGACACCGATGTCGAATCCTCGAATCCCTCGGGAGTACGTTGCGTCACTCGCTCATCTCCGGGCACGCCCACGCACGCGATCGCGCGCAGGAGTGATCGTTCAGGTGGTCAACATGCTGCGCGCATCGCTCGGCGTGCCGGGACGGCTCGCGAAGGGAGACGCATGGATCCGGGTAGGTGGCGAAAAGATCGAGATCGTGACCCCGCCCCGAAAGCCCAAGATAGGATAATACGCCAAGGGACCTGGTGGGGAGCATTGCTCCTCCTCGCAACGCACGGTGACCGCGTAGAATATCGTTCGCCGGCACCCATGCGCAGGCCCGACAGTGCTTGAAACGATGGAACCACGAGGAGAGTTACGGATGGCCGATTCTCAGCTCGACGAACAGATTCAACTGGCCCGCGAGATCGGAGAAGAACTGACCGACGCGTTCATCGCCTTCATCCGCGGAGACGTCGCCTTCGATGACCTTACCTTCGGCGTCTACGATGCGCTGAGCGACCTTCATGTGATCGCCAGCGGCGAGTACGAGCTCGAGGATGTCGTCGAAGAGGAGACGGCAGCGGCAGACGCCGAGGGAGACGAGTTGACGTACGACGAGGGCGAAGCGACCGAGGAGCAGGAGGAACTGTCCCAGGAGCCAGCATCCTGATTCCCCCGATTCTCAGCCCCTCCACATTGATCGGGCAATCCATGCGGGTTCGCGTGCCATGAGCGCGAATCCGCAGACCCACCGCCGCACGCAGCGTCGCTTCCGGAACGTGGCGATCGTCCTCGCGGCGCTCGTTGCCGTCATCGCTGTCCCGCTGATGGTGATGAGTCAGCAGCGGCTGGAACTTGGCTACCGGCTTGGGATCGTGCCCGGTGGCGGCAGCGATGTCCAGCAAGTCGCCGGTCCGAACGATGGGGCAATCCTCGTCGTCGTGCCGTTCCGCGCCCCCGGCGATGCCTATGGTTCGGCCTATCGGCAGCGGGCGCAGTACCTCGCTCGCCCGTCGGAAGCGGGCATGACACTGGAGGACCTCTCCGGAGGGGCGTCGATCGCGATTCCACTCCAGGATCTCGACTTCATCGCCGCGAGTGACGACGGCAGCATCATCCTCTTCCGGGAGGGCACGGCCCCGTCGTCTGCCAGGTCTGTCGTCGTCGACGTCACGACCGGCAAAGTCACAGACCTTCCCGCAGGGACGCTGGCACCGGACCTTCCTGGTGACTGGACGACGCCGGTATGGGCGAAGGTGGGCACGCAATGCGGAATGCGCTCGGTCACGAGCATCTATATCGCCTGCTTCCCTAATCCGACACTGGCCACGTACCTCTTCGGAGACTGGCAACTCGATCTCCAGCTCTACGGCGACTATCAGATCTCGCGTCCGCTCTTCCGAGGGCTGGGATTCGTCCCCAGTCTCGGCTGGACGAATGACGACCAGACGATCTGGTTCCAGAACGAGCGCGGCATCTGGAAGATCGCGCTTGGCCCGAATCCGCTCGATCTTCCCTCCACGCCAGCACCCTGATCCCTCGCGATCGTGGCGCACTGCCTATGTCCGCAGCACACCTTTTGGTCAGCCGCGCCCTTGACGGTGGAATCCTGTGCATTTTTTCACGATCGTCTCAGCCCGGGAACCCGGATGTGGGTGTAGGATAGGAGTGGGCGAGCGTGGGATGCATACGAGCATCCCCGGACAACGCTCCCACCGTGATGCCCACCAGGCCCGCCGCCAAGGCATTTCGTCTTCCATCCCACCCGACCCGTTATCAGGTCCACATCATGCACATCATCTCCATCGCCATGCTCATTCTTGCTACCATCCTCTACGGACTCCGCTTCTTCCGCCCGTTCGCCAACATGCTGGAGGGTGACACCTTCCTCAGGCGCCCGGTCCCGCTCCTTGCCCGCATGCGTATGCATATTGTCCCGGCGGTCGTCGGGACACTCGTGGCGGGGGCTTCGGTTCGAATCATGAATGCGCCGAGCTGGGTCTCTGTCGTGCCGCTGCTGACGTATCTGCTGCTCATAGCGCTCCCGATCTCCTACACGCTGACCTCGGAGGGCATTCGTCTCGGGTACGGGACGTTCCGCCGCTGGACCGAGTTCGCCGGAGCCATCCGGTATCGGGGAGGCGCCAAGCTCCAGGGAGCGAATGGCCGGCGGGGCATGCGCATCTGGCTCGGAGGCGCTCGGGGCGACGATGAGTTCCTGCTTGTCGTGCGCCGGGCCATCCGTGACGCCTACAAGGGTGGTGACGCCACCCAGGTGGTCGCCTTCTCGACCGAGACCCCGGCGGGCGACGACCATTCTGCCTTCCACATCCCGGCCTGATCGCCCATCAACGACGAACCCCCGGATGGCATTGGATGCCATCCGGGGGTTCGTCGCATGGTTCTCGCCTCGATCAGCCTGTCCAATTGGGTCAGGACAGCACCTCGTCGATCAACCAGTGCTCGCCCTCATGGACCAGCACGAACTGACTCGCCCAGACCTCGCTGCCGGCAGACCCCGTGACCGACACCACCACGCGACCATCCGCCGTCTCTCCGTCGATGATGAATCCCTGGATGGTATAGACCGGCGGGGCATCGGCCGGAGGTTCATCGAGCGACTGCTCGAACGCGGGCAGGTAGGCGATCTGCGGATTCCCATAGGTCCGCGCGAGATAGCCGGTCGTGAACACGGCGTAGGTCTGCTTCGGATCTCCGACGTTCAGGCAGGCGACGATCCCGGCAACGCCTGCCCGCACGGACGCATCGGTTTCGGCCGAGACCGGCACGAGGGTCTTCATGTCGACCGGCGCGGGCGTGGCGCTGAATGTCGTCGCAGGCGTGCCCCCGAAGAGGGGAAGCGTCAGCGGCGCGATGGTGCAGGACGCTGCAGGCGCGATCGCGTCCGGCGTGGCCTGCCGCGCACCAACCGCTGGTCCACCAAGGGTCGCGGCGATGCAGACCACACCTACCAGCAGCATCCGTCTCGCCGATTTCACACGAACGTCGCGATCAACGAGTGCACACACAGCATCCCTCCCTGGTCCATCGTGGCTGGTGGCCCATCTGGGCTGCCGTCTGCCCAGATGCTACCTTACGCATCGAGCCCGCGTCGCGTCCCCGCGTGATGGGCTCGGACCGTCCATCCATCATCGAGGTTCATCATGAAACACGCCATCGCCGATATGCGCCAATCATACGAACGCGCCGAGCTTGGCGACGAGGGCATCGACGCCGATCCGATCGTCCAGTTCGCACGCTGGTTCGAGGAGGCACGCGCGTCCTCCGTGGTGGAGGCGAACGCGATGATCGTCTCCACCGTGGACGAAACAGGCAGACCGTCTGCGCGAACCGTCCTGCTCAAGGGCTTCGACGCGGAAGGGTTCGTCTTCTACACGAACTACGAGAGCCGCAAGGGCCGCGAACTGGCCGCCAACCCATTCGTGGCGCTCACGTTCTACTGGGCGGCCCTGGAGCGTCAGGTACGGATCGGTGGGCGGGCAGAACACGTCCCCTCCGAGCAATCCGATGCGTACTTCGCCATGCGCCCCGAGGGCAGCCGGATCGGCGCCGTGGCATCGCCCCAGAGCGAGGAGATTCCAGACCGCTCGTGGCTGGAAGAACGAGTCGCGACGCTCGCGGAGGGCGTTCCGCTGAAGCGTCCGGCGAACTGGGGAGGCTACCTCGTGCGACCAGACGAGATCGAGTTCTGGCAGGGTCGTCCAAGCCGCCTTCACGACCGTATCCGCTACCGTCGGGATGCCGATGGGAACTGGACGCACGCCCGGCTGGCACCCTGATCGCGCAATCTCGGGCAGTGTGAGGACTGCCTGCCAATTCGGGTTGACACGACCGTGTAGGACCGCTATTATTTCGCCCGTTGCCCAAGAGCACGAGGCGCATTCGTCTAGCGGCCTAGGACACCGCCCTCTCAAGGCGGAGATCAGGGGTTCGAATCCCCTATGCGCTACCACCTCACGAGCGGCCCCCGACAAGTCGGGGACCGCTCGTTTTTTGCGCGCGAAATGTCCGCTCCCACGGGAGCTCCCCGGCACCTGCAGCGAGCGTCTCCATGGGTCTGCCACTGGAAAACCGGGACGAATCACACGCGGGACATGCGGACCATCGCGCCGTGCTCGACATCCCGATCGCACTGCGGGAGGACCCTGAATCGCCGGCTCCGCCATTCACGCAGCGACGCCGAAACCGGTCGTCCATAGGGAAAGCGCTCGTGGCGAGCCGTCTCGCCTGTCTGGGACGCCGGGGCAGGGACACAGATAAGTCCCGATTGACCGGGCTCCTGATCCTCTCCATCTGCCAGCTTCCCGATGCGTCGCCCCGCAACGCGCACCGTTCTCCTGACCGACACCCTCATGTGCCCGGTCCTGGATCCGGCCCCGCAGCCCGATCCACCGTTGCTCATGACGGCTGAGAAGTCTCTCTGCCCAGCCCCTCGGGACTGTACGAACACTATATACGGACACTCCGTCGGTGTCAACGGGGGAACGCCAGCCAATTTCGGATCGGAACTCCTGTGGTGGTCACGACGATTCTACGACCGCGTTCGCGTCCCGGCCAGCATCTCGCGACGAACGCATGCCGTACCTACTGGATAACTGGTTTGGCCGCCGCCCAGTCCTGCGCGAAGACCGCCGCCGCCCGTTCGACCGAGCCGGCGCTGGTCACCGCCAGGGCGATCTCCCGGTTGCTATCCAGTGAGGTCGGCGTGAAGTTCTGCGATCCCACGATGGCCGTGGAACCATCCACGATCATCACCTTAGCGTGGACATAAAGCCGGCTGAGGACCCGCACCTCGATCCCGGAGCGCTGCATTGCCGCATAGATCGCCCGTTCGCTGTCGTTCTCCGGCGGGTTCACGATCAGGCGCACCCGGACGCCGGCCTGCGCCGCGTAGCCAAGCGTGTTGATGATCTCGGAGTCGTTGATGACCTCCACGTAGAGGTCGATCGAGACCTGCGACTGGTCGATCAGGTCGAGGAAACACTCGCGACTGTTCGTCGGACTCACGATCAGTGGACCGTTCAGGCGGTCGGCGGGATTGCCATCCCAGTCGCCATCGAAGAGCGTCTGCGCCTCGGCCACGACCGTCGCATCGGTGGAGATCGCGCCAAACTCACGATTGCCCTTGAACGCGGAGGCGGTGAGATTCATGTTCATGACAATCGCCACTTGCCGATCGACCACGATGTACTTCGCATGGGTGAAGCGGAAGCGGGAATCGCTCCATTTGTAGGCGATGCCTGCCGCATCGAGGCGTGCGGCGAGGGCATCGGTATCGGCAGACCCCCCATACGGATAGCGCTCCACGATCACCCGCACCCGTACCCCGCGCGCTGCTGCCCGTTCGAGCGCGGCGATGACGTCGTTGTTAGTGAGGAGATAGATGCCAACATCGATGCCGCACCGGGCGTGATCGAGTTCGTCGATGATCGGGGCGGTGCCATCGGTGGGCTCGACGAAGACGCCTTCGCTGGCGAAATTCGACTGGCTCAGGCTTGCCAGACACGCGGTCGGATCGACATGGGAGCCTTCGTCTCGCCAGGGAGGAGAGCATGCCGTGAGGAGGAGGAGCACCACCAGTGAGAGCATCGCGAGCCGCGACCTGCCCACCAGCAACCTGGGCTGGAACGACGCGGAAACACAAACGCCACCATCGTTCGATGGCAGCGCTCCCACAATGTGACTCATATCAACGCGCACACGTCCCCACAGACCGGCGTAGCCAGCCTTTCCATGACGCTTGGATTCGATCCCTATCGCACCCGACGACGCGGTTGCTCGACGCGGACCGGGACTGGCACAAGCTTCGGCTTGGGCGCGAAGCTCGGCATATTGGCCGCCAGCCACTCCAGGAATCGTTGCATCGGCCCTGAGCCCACGCGGTACTCCAATCGCTCCGGCGAGCGCTACTGCCCGCCATCAATCAAGGTTCGACATCTGACTTGATGCAGGATGCCTGCCGGTGATTGCACGTCATTTTACCGACTCGATCGCAGATTGTCACTCTGTGCCAGCATTGCACATCCCATGCCGAGCTCGCGGCGTTCACGACACGCCCAAACGGAGTGCCAGGTGCTTGGAAATCGCGTCGCCAACTGGCGACGACGTGGCCCCTCCTACGACATCCAGATCCAGTTCAGCGGGTAGCCGCGCTCCCAGCTGGAGTTCGGTTGCGCGCTGGACGACTGGATCCTCCCACGGCCCGATGAACGAGCGATCCACGCCCCGCGCCCGCTCCGTGAGGGCCAGCGCGACAAGCTCACCGGCGATCGGATCGGGGGTCGCAACGAACCATCGCTCGCCGTCCACCGTCAAGGCGAGGATCGCCCCGCGCATCCGAACGGCAAGATCAATCTCCGCGGTCGCCGCAATCCGGCCCCGACTCGTGTGAAGCCGCAGTCGCGTTGAGGTCGAGGCATACGAAGCCACCACATCCAGGACATACGGGCCGCGCTCCGCCACCCAGTCGAGATCGCAGGCGACCAGCACGGCCTGTGCATCGACCAGGCGCTCCGGCACCGCCACGTGCCCAAGCTCGCAGGACGGCTCGATGGCGCGCACGTCCACCGAACGCCAGCCCGAAGCCTCCATCCGACCGACCAACGACCGCACCCGTCCGCCAAGCGCGGGTGGCGCCATCACCCCCGCCTCCACGCCTCGGCGCAGGCCGAGTGCATCAGCAATCTGCACGGCGAAACGATCTTCTGCCTCCAGGGAGGAGGGGATGACGACAACCGCGCCAGTATCCAGGCCGATCCCGGCGAGGGCATCGGGAAGGGAGCGAGCGATCAGGATAGGGGAACGATGCACGACTTCGGGGCCTCCGGAGAGCATTGATTGCGATACTTGAGCGGTCCAGCCGGACGATCAAGCATACCCGCGAAAGGACTCCGCGACGCACGATGCCACGGCTCACCCTCATTCCTCCCCGCCGATCGTTCCCCCTCACGCTCGCGCTCATACTCAGCCTGATGCCGATGATCGGCGTGGCCCAGATCGGGACGCCAACCACGCTCCCCATGCAACCAAGCCAGCCGACGTCTGGCCCAGGTGGCAACGACTATCGTTACCCCGGCGTCGACGCGGAGCGCATCGGCGAAACGCCGCGCGATGCCTGGGTCTTCACCCCACAGGGCGTCGATAATGCCGGGTTCGGATCGCTGAACGTCGTGATCCTGATTAACGGCCTCGGCGGCATCGACCCGGAGATGTATGAAGACTGGATCACGCACCTCGTGCGTCGCGGGTCGATCGTGATCTTCCCGGTCTACCAGTCGCTCGACCTCGTCGAGGACGCCGTGTCCACCTGGCCGGCGAACGCATTCGCGGGCGTGCAAGCAGCCATCACGTCGCTCTCGGAACGCTCGGGCACCGACTTCCGCGCGAAACCGGTCGAAGTCATCGGGCACTCGTTGGGCGGTACACTCGCGATTCGCTACGCGCTCGACGCCGAACGCCTCGGCTTCCCATCGCCGCGCACGCTCTTCGTGGTGCAGCCGGGAGGATACCAACCCTGCGGCAACTTCGGTGGCCTCGGTATCGATCTGCCGCTGGATGAGACGCTGCCATCGGACCTGCTGGCGCAGGTGATCGTCGGCGACCGCGACGAGACGGTGGGCGACTGGGATGCCCGCATCCTGTGGCCGATGTTCGATGCCATCCCTGCCGAGCACAAGGACTACGTGACCATCCGCTCCGACGAGCACGGCACGCCTCCAGTGATCGCCGACCACGCGGCGGTGGGCACGGGCAACCGTCCGGATGGCATCGACGTGATCGACTGGTTCGCGATCTGGCGCTCCCACGATGCGCTGATGTCCTGTGCGGCATCTGGAGTCGACTGCGCCAATGCCTTGGGGGACACCCCGGAGCATCGCTTCATAGGCGTCTGGAGCGACGGCGTGCCGATCATTCCGCTCCTGATCACGCAGGGGCCGCCAGCATGACACACACCTCCGTCCGCACGGTCGCTATCGATCCCGGCTTCTCCCTTGCCGAGACCTGTGGTCCCGCCGCCTGGGTCGAGCATCGCTCACCACGGCAGGCCTGGATCGGCGGATCGTTCGTCCACGTCTGCTGGGAGGATGGGCGTCCCGTCTGGCGGGTCGTCAGGCAGGAAAGCCGGGGAGCGCTCGTGATCGATGGCAGCGCCCATCCCGACCGCGACGTAGCATTCCTGCATGATGTCCTTGGGATCGGCACCCGGTTGCCGGCCTTCGGCGATCCGGTGATCGCGGCACTGGCAAACCGTTTCCCCGGCCTGCGCCCGCTGAACGACGGATCGCTCTTCGAAGGCGCGATCACCTCCATCGTCGGCCAGAGCATCTCCGTCGCGGCAGCGGCGGTGACGCAGGGAAAGCTCGCCGCCCTCTTCACCGAGCCGCTGCTCGTCGCCGGGCGCGCATTCCGCCCGTTACCGAGCGCCCGTCAGCTCGCGACGGCCGACCCGGCATTCATTCGTCGCTCGGGCGTCACGATGAAGCGGGCCGAGGCGATCCGGAACCTCGCACAGGTCGAGTTGGCGGGGAGACTCCCTACGGCCGCCGACGCGCGAACCGATCCGGAGCGGACGATCGCGACGATGGTCGCCCTGCCGGGCATCGGGCGCTGGACGGCGGAGTCGACGCTCCTCTGGGGGATCGGCGCGGCGGACGCACATCCGACCGGCGACATCGCCCTCTTGCGAGCGGCTCGGGTCGCCTATGGCCGCCCGGAGATGACACTCCGTGACCTCGACGCACTTTCGGAGGAATGGAGACCGGCGCGGTCATTGGCAGCCCGCCTGCTCTGGACCTCGCTCTTCGGCCCGGCCCCCGAAGCTACGAACGGCCCCTCGTAGACATGAGAAGACGCGGTGCGGAATGCCCTCACCGCGTCTTCGGCTCATCGTGATTCCGGGGAGGATCAGTCACCGTGCCCGTCGTGAGCGGGCTCCGCCTGCTGCACCTCATGCGTCGTCGAGGAATGGGTATCCGTGACGCCCATCCCGGCACGATCGCTCAGCCAGAGCGCCCCCGCCCCGATCGCCAGCGCCACCACCGCGATCCCGGCCAGGTAGCCCCATTCGCGAATCCGCTCGCTCACCGGCGGATGCAGGATCGCCCTCGCCGAAGCCGGACGCTGGAATCCCCGCAGCCGGAGCGCGTTGGTGACCACCGAGACGCTGCTCATCGCCATCGCTGCAGCGGCCAGCACCGGGCTCAGCAGGATGCCGAAGGCCGGGTAGAGCACACCCATCGCGACCGGGATCAGGACCACGTTGTACGCGAAGGCCCAGAAGAGTCCCTGCCGGATCGTCTGCACCGTGCGTCGAGAGAGGGCGATGGCCGTCACGATGCCCTTCAGGTCGTCACCGATCAGGGTGATGTCCGACGCCGCCATCGCGACGTCCGTACCCGTGCCGATCGCGATCCCGAGGTTTGCCTGCGCCAGCGCCGGGGCATCGTTGATGCCATCGCCGACCATCCCGACCGTGCGATTCTCGGCCTGCAACGCGCGGATCTTCTCCGCCTTCTGCGCCGGGAGCACACCTGCAAGCACGTTCTCGATCCCGACCTTCGCCGCGATCGCCCGCGCCGTCCGCTCGTTGTCGCCCGTCACCATCCAGACGTCGAGTCCGAGCGCCTTCAGCTCCGCAATCGTCTCAGCCGCGCCCGGCTTCAGCGTATCCGCGACACCGAGCACGCCCGCCAGCTGACCGTCAACCGCCGCGTACATCGGCGTCGCGCCACTATCGGCGAGACCGTGCGCGGAGGATTCCAGCGACGCGACTGCGATGCCATCGCGTGTCATCAGCGCCACATTCCCGACGGACACGCGTCGCCCCTCGACCGTCGCGACGATACCGTGACCGGCAATCGCCTCGAACGCCGACACCTTCGGCAGCGTCCAGCCCTTGCCCTGGACGCCCTTCACGATGGCAGCGCCGAGCGGGTGCTCCGATCCGACTTCTGCCGCCGCGACCAGTCGCAGGAGGTCATCGCTGTCGAATCCGTTTACCGTCTCGACCGCGACCAAGGACGGCTCGCCCTTCGTGATGGTGCCGGTCTTGTCGAGCACGATCGTGTCGATAGCCTTCGCCATCTCCAGCGCCTCGCCACCCCGGACGAGCACGCCCAGTTCCGCCGCCTTGCCCGTCCCGACCATGATCGCGGTCGGCGCGGCGAGCCCGAGGGCACAGGGGCAGGCGATCACCAGCACGGAGACCACCGCCGGAATCGCGTAGGAGAGGATCGGGGACGGCCCCCAGATCCACCAGATGAAGAAGGTCAGGACGGAGACGCCCAGCACGATCGGCACGAAGATGCTCGCGATCGTGTCCGCCAACCGCTGCATGGGGGCCTTCGAACCCTGCGCGTCCTCGACCAACCGGACAATCTGCGCGAGCACCGTGTCACGCCCGACGCGCGTCGCCTGCATCAGGAACGTCCCTGTGCCGTTGATCGTCGCGCCGATCACGTTGTCGCCAGTGCGCTTCGTCACTGGCAGGCTCTCGCCGGTCAGCATGCTCTCATCGAGTGCGGAGGTACCTTCCAGCAGCGTCCCATCGACAGGCACCTTCTCGCCGGGCCGAACGCGCACCACGTCGCCGACGGCCACCTGCTCGATGGGGATGTCGACCTCGGAGCCGCCACGCACCACGCGGGCCGTCCGCGCCTGAAGCCCCATCAACGCCCGAATGGCGTCGCCCGTGGACTTGCGGGCCTTGCCTTCCATCCAGCGCCCAAGCAGGATCAGCGCGATGATGATGACCGCCGTCTCGTAGTAGAGGTGATAGGGGAAGCCCCATCGCTCAGCCAACTGCGGCCAGAGCGTCACGAAGGCGCTATACCCGAACGCGACCGACGTTCCGACTGCCACCAGCGTATTCATGTTCGTCGTGCGGTGCTTCGCGGCCAGCCATGCCTGCTCGTAGAAGACACGACCCGCCCAGACCTGAACGATGGTCGCCGCGATCAGCATCAAGGGCGCGAGCGTCATCTCGGAGATCGGCAGCGGCACGTACATCGCCGCCATCATCACGAGGCCAACCCCAAGACTGATGAGCGCCTTCCGCTTCGTGCTCGCCAGCTCGGCATCCCGGCGGGCGATCCGGGCGTCTTCCTCTGCTTCAGCGGAGGATATTTCCGTGGCCGCATCAGCCGCCGCGATATCCGGCGTAGAGGGCTTCGGCAACGTCGCCGTATACCCGGCAGCACCGATTGCCGCGACGAGCGCCTGCGGATCAACCGCCGCGCCGGGAGTCAAGGAAACCGTCGCCCGCTCGGTCGCAAGATTGACAGACGCCGACGCGACCCCCTCAACCTTGTCCAGCGCCTTCTCGACCCGGCGCACGCATGCCGCACAGGTCATCCCCTCGATATCCAGCGTCAATGCTGACGAATCGTCGGGCGCGGCCTCTGTGGAAGCCGCGGAAGGAGCGATCGTCACCGGCTGGATGACTGGCAGGGAGCTGACGCGCGGCTTCTGAATCACGATAGCGCCGGCATGATAACCCGCCTTCTCGACGGCGGCGTTCAACGTGTCCGCCGTGACCAGCGCCGGATCGAACTCGACGGACGCCCGCTCGGTCGCGAGGTTGACGGTCGCGCTTTGCACGCCATCGACCTTCTCCAGCGCCTTCTCCACCCGCCGCACACAGGCGGCGCACGTCATCCCTTCGACGCTGAACGTCGTGGAAAGGGCGGCGGCGCTGGTGGTTCCCAGCGGGGGAGAAATGGGGGATGCAGTTGTACTCACGGTGGACTCCACCTCGGAATACCCCAGTCGGGGCTCGTCATCACACCCAGATTATACCCCCATGGGGTATATCGAGCAAGAGGGTGGCGAGAGGAGAGGTGAAAGAAATGAGGAGAGTGGGCGGCAAGCGCGTTGCTGCCGTATCGCATCCGAGGGAGCGGCTACGCACGTTCCTGTCGCATCTTTCCCTTTTCTCAGCGCTTTTCTCCATCCTCATTCCCCCACCTCTCCCCTCGTTCTGTGACAGGCGCGAAGCGGCGGCGTACACTTTATGGACCTTCGGCTTTCCTCCCGGTGGGCATCATCGCGATCCCACCCCGCCGACGATGAGGGACATGCATGACAGAGCGGACGCGGCCAGCAGCGCAGAGCGGAACCAGGACAGGCGATCGTGCGATCGCAGGCCCCGACGCCTCGGCGAGTCCGGCAGGCGATCGTGGCGATCAGCGGCAATGCCCCTGGTGCGGAAGCTGGGATACGACCCGCGTGCAGCGTGGATTCGTTGGCGCAAGCGACACCCGCGACCAGTACTTTGTCTGCCATCGGTGCGAGCGGACGACCTTCGAGATCCTCTCCCGCAGCAGCCGCGACATGCGTGTGAGCCAGTTTCGCGTCGGCAACACCGTGCGCGACGGCGTCACCCAGGCCAAGTACACGATCAGCCGCGTCCTGAAGGTCGGGCTCAACGAATACCTGCTCTATGTGAAACCCATCGTGAAGCAGGACGAGCGGCCATGATCGTCGCCCTGCGCACATTCGCGCCCTTCCACACCTGACGACTCCTCGGCTCGTGGGCAGACGCCCGCCCCGAATCCCGTCGTTCCTCCATCACCGCGCCCATCACCACATCACGTAAGGAATCCCCATGTCCGCGATCGACCCCGCGCAGACGGCATCTGCCGTCGAGGAAGCCGCTTCCGCACGCCCGACGGATCTCGCTGAGGCCATCCGCCAACGCCGCACCTTTGCCATCATCTCCCATCCGGACGCCGGAAAAACGACGCTCACCGAGAAGCTGCTCCTCTATGGAGGCGCCGTCCAGCTCGCCGGGTCGGTGACCGCCCGAAAGACGCAGCGTCACGCCGCATCCGACTGGATGGCGATGGAGCAGCAGCGCGGCATTTCCATCACCTCGACCGTGCTCGCGTTCCCGTATCACGGCTACCAGCTCAACCTCCTGGATACCCCCGGCCACCAGGACTTCTCGGAGGACACCTACCGCACCCTGACTGCCGTCGATGCGGCTGTGATGGTGCTTGACGGCGCGCGCGGCATCGAGCCACAGACGCTCAAGCTCTTCGAGGTCTGCCGTCGTCAGCACACACCGATCTTCACGTTCATCAACAAGATCGACCGCCCGGCACAGCATCCGCTGGAACTGATGGACGAGATCGAGCGCACGCTCGGCCTCACGACCTACCCGCTGAACTGGCCGATCGGTGATGGCGCCGACTTCCGGGGCGTCTATGACCGCATCTCGCAGACCGTTCATCTCTTCGAGCGTACCGAGCATGGCGCGCGGCAGGCCCCGGTGAGCGTCTCCAGCCTCGACGATCCCGCGCTGGAAGCCCGCATCGGATCGGCCCGTGCGGCGCAACTGCGCGAGGAAATGGAATTGCTCGAACTGGCGGGAACGCCGTTTGACCTCGACGAGGTGCTGGCTGGTCGGCTGACGCCGGTCTGCTTCGGCTCGGCGTTGACGAACTTCGGTGTGCAGCTCTTCCTCGATCGCTTCGTGGAGTACGCACCGGAACCCGGTGCCCACGAAACGACCGCCCGCACGATGGCACCGACCGATCCGACGTTCTCCGGCTTCGTCTTCAAGATCCAGGCGAACATGGACCCGCGCCACCGTGACCGCGTCGCCTACCTGCGGATCGTCTCCGGCAAGTTCGAGCGCGACATGGATGCCTGGCACCCCCGCTTGAAACGGAAGGTCCGTCTCGCTCGGCCGATGCGCCTCTTCGGCCAGGACCGCGAAGTGGTGGACGAAGCCTACGCCGGTGATGTCGTCGGCCTCATCAATCCGGGCACCTTCACCATCGGTGATACCATCGCCGCCGAGGACATCGGCGAGTTTGCGGCACTCCCACGGTTCCAGCCAGAACACTTCGCGCTGCTCCGCCACGCGCGCGCCGACAAGTACAAGCAGTTCCAGAAGGGATTGTCGCAGATCGAGGAGGAGGGCGCGATCCAGCTCTTCTACCCGGTATCCAGCGGCAGCCGCGAACCGGTCCTCGCGGCGGTCGGGCAGCTCCAGTTCGATGTCGTCCGCTTCCGGCTCGAATCGGAGTACGGCGTGGAGACGATCATGGAGCCGCTGACCTATAGCGCGGCCCGCTGGGTGACGGGCGACGATCAGGAGATCACGTCCATCGGCAACGGACGTGGCCGCATGCGGGCGGAGGACCGGAACGGTCGCCCGGTGATCCTCTTTACGACGGAGTGGGATTTGCGGTACGCAGAAGAGCACGCCGAGCAGGTCACCTTCCAGTCCCTCGCTGGCGCCTGAGCACGATCTGGAGCGGAACCAGCTCAGAATCGTGAAGGTATTGACACGATCACGCGGCCCCGTCGCACAACGAGCCACGGCGGACGCATCCCTGGAAAGGACATCCATGAGCACCGTCACCTCCGCGCCGCAAACCAGCAGCGACCTTCCCCGCTGGGACATGGCCCCGTACTTCCCTAGCCTCGATTCGCCCGAGTTCGACGCGGCCCTCTCGGGGATCGAAGCGCAGGTGATCGCCTTCGAGGAGGCCGTCGCCACGCTGCCGGCGGCCGACAGCGGGCAGGAAGCGATCACGACCGCGTTCGATGCCGCCCTTGCGCTGATGAACGACATCACCGAGCGCGGCACGCTGATCGGCTCGTACATCTACGCCTTCCTGAGCACCGACACGCGCGATGCCTCCGCCCAGCGCCGCTACGGACAATTCCAGCTCGTCGCGTCCCGGCTCACGAAGGCGGACACCCGCTTCACCTCGTGGATCGGCACCCTCGACACGGACGCCCTCATCGCCTCGTCCACCGCTGCGGCCGATCACACGTTCATGGTCCAGCAGAGCCGGATCGCCGCCGAGCACCTGATGAGCCTGGCCGAGGAAGACCTCGCCTCGGACATGACGCTCTCCGGAGGATCTGCCTTCGGACGCTTGCACGAGGACATCTCCTCCCAGGTCACTGCCTCCCTGGAGCGCAACGGTGAGGTGCAGGAACTCCCGATCAGCGAGATCCGCACGCTTTCCAGCGACGCCGATCGCGCCGTCCGCAGGACCGCCTATGAGGCCGAGCTCGCCGCCTGGAAGCGGTGGGAGACACCGCTCGCCGCTTCGTTGAATGGCGTGAAGGGGGAACATGTCACGCTCGCCACCCGGCGGGGATGGGGCACGCCGCTCGCACAGTCGCTCTTCCAGAACAGTATCGACGCGGAGACGCTCGAGGCGATGATGGGCGCCGCCCGCGAGGCGTTCCCGGATATCCGCCGCTACCTCGCCGCGAAGGCCCGCGCCCTCGGGCTCGAGAAGCTCGCGTGGTACGACCTCGACGCTCCGCTCTCGGCATCGGAGCGGCAATGGCCGTGGCCGGAAGCCGTTGCCTTCGTCAACGAGCAGTTCGGGACGTACTCCGAGAAGCTGCGCGATCTCTCCGAACGCGCATTCGCGGAGCATTGGATCGACGCGGAGCCCCGCGCAGGCAAGGCGGGCGGCGCGTACTGCACCGAAACGCGCGACGGTGAGTCTCGGATCATGGCGAACTTTGCGCCGTCGTTCTCAGAGGTCAGCACGCTCGCGCATGAACTGGGACATGCCTATCACAACCTCTGCCTGAAGGATGCTTCCCCGATCCAGCAACGCTCGACCCCGATGACGCTGGCGGAGACGGCGAGCACCTTCTGCGAGACGATCCTGCGCAAGGCCGCGATTGCGAACGGCACGCCGGAGGAGCAACTGTCGATCCTCGAAGGCTCGTTGCAGGATTCGCTGGCGATCGTCGTGGACATCACCAGCCGCTTCCTCTTCGAGCAGGCCGTCTGCGAGAAGCGCGGAGCTGGCCAGCTCTCCGCCGACGAGTTCTGCGCGCTGATGCACGATGCCCAGCTCCAGACCTACGGGGATGCCGTGACCGAGGAGACGCTTCACCCCTATATGTGGGCGGTGAAGGGGCACTACTACTCTCCGAACTTTGCCTTCTACAACTATCCGTACATGTTCGGCCTGCTCTTCGGACTCGGACTCTACGCGCAGTACCAGGCCGATCCGGATGCCTTCCGCGCCTCCTACGATGACCTGCTGGCATCCACCGGCAACGCGGACGCCGCGACGCTGGCCGCCCGCTTCGGGATCGACACCCGTTCCACGGCGTTCTGGGCCTCCAGCCTCGACGTGATCCGCGAGGACGTGGATACGTTCGTGGCGCTGGTTGACGCACGGTAGGCCGGATACCTCCACAGACGAAACGAAGAAGTCCGGCGAGCGTCTGCTCGCCGGACTTCTCGCGTGTGGGGTTCGGGGAGATTACCCCGCCGCGACAGCGATCTCGAAGATGATCTGGACGTCCACTTCGACCCCCGTCGTGCCGGTACTGACAGGCACCGAACGGGCTTCGCCGCTCGCCGAATCGGCAGCCATTGGCGCGGAGTAGTCCATCCCCTTCGGGGCAGGCGACGACGATTCGACGATCGAGATGACGCCCGTCACGATGGCCCCGGCTGCCGCGGCAAGTTCGTCCGCCTTCTGCCGCGCGTCAGCGACGGCAGCCTGGCGGGCCTGGCTGGCTGGCTTGGAGGGATCGTCCACCGAGAACGAGATGCCCCAGACCTGATTCGCCCCGGCCCCGACCACCGCATCCAGAAGCGTGCCGACGCTGGCAATCTCACGGACGGTCACGGTGAGGTTCGATGAGACCTGATAGCCCTTCACCCCGACATAGTTCCCGTCGTTGTCATACCTCGCGATCGGATAGACGCTGTAGCCGGAGGTGACGACATCCTTCTTGTCGATGCCGGCGTCCGTGATGGTCTTCGTGATCGATTCCAGCGCGTCGATGACCTGACCCTGCGCATCTGCGAGTTCTGACGCAGTCTTCGTGACGCCAACGGTGATCGTCGCGACATCCGGTTCGACATTGACGATGCCGGTGCCGGTGACAGCGATGGTGCGCATGGTCTCCTCCGGGGTTGGGGTGGACTGGGCGGAGACCGAAGACGCCTGCCCGAGGACGGTCGGCGCCACGACGGCCGCGGCGGCGAACGCGGGAGCGGAGCGAAGAAGCGAACGACGACCCATGACCCGCTGGTTCTGCGCGGAATCGCTCATGGTGGTTCCTTTCAGCATATGGACGATCGAATCGATCGTAGTTGAGGCTTCGGCCTACAACGCCTGCACGCGCATGGCCGAAGCAGAGAGGTACGGATCTACCGCTGGCGGCCCATGCGTGCGAGCACGAGCCAGAGACCGATGAGAACGACGGCGAGTGCGCCGAGACCGATCGTCGTCGAGAGCCACGGGAAGCCATCCTTGCCGGAGGTGTCGACAGACTCCGACGCAATTGACCCCTGGCCGACCGAGCCTCCCGGCGGCGTGCTTTCGGCATCCTGCGCGGCTCCCGCCGGCGCCGGATTGTTCACGTCTGCCGAGGCCGAATCGCCCCGATCCACCACACCGCCACCAGTTGTTGGCGGTACGGCGGCCGAGCGAGCCGGCGCTTCATCGTCGGATGACTGATTCCCCGACCCCTTCAACGCATCGGAATCGCCTTCGGTTACGCTCGTCGGCCCGATCATCGCGGATTGCTGTCCGTCGTTGTGATCGCGGCTGTCGAACAGCGCGGCGCCGCCGATCACCATGAACAACAGCACGGCCGCGACGCTCAGCGTCCGCACCAGCGGGAGCAAGCGCACGATCTTCGAGGGCTCCGGGGTGACGCTTCCACCGGATCGCGGGGACTTCGCATACTCCGCGCCCAACTGGAAGCTGACTGGAGGCGCGATCTGAGGCAGGTCGTGCAGCAGCGCGACCGTCGCCCGCAACGAACGCACGTCCTCCCGGCAAGCCTCGCATTCCACGAGGTGTGCGGTAATGGCGGCGCGCGTCTCCGGTGATCCCCCACCAGAGACGTAGTCGCTCAGGAGGTCGATATCGGGATGATGGTGCGCATCGAAGCGGAGAAGGTTATCGGTCATGCTCGGCTGTTCCGGCCACGAGAACGAATTGGACGATGACGAGGAAGGGTGAAGCATGGTCGAGACTGGGGGTCATCCGGCGGCACCTTCACTCGTCAGAAGATGAACGAAGGAATCGCGCAAAGAGTTCCCGCGATTCGGGCTGATTCTGGAGCAGATCGCGAAGCCGCGAACGGCCCCGGCTGATTCGCGATTTCACCGTCCCGGTCGCCACGCCCATGATCTGCGCGATCTCGTCGTACGGGTACCCCTGCACGTCGGAAAGCACGATCGCGAGGCGCTGGTCGTCCGGCAACGAGGCGAGCGCCCGTTCGAGATGGCTGCTCAGCTCGGACCGGTCGGCAAACGATTCCGGATGCTCCGCCGCCCCGGTCTGGGACGTCCACTCCGGCTCGATCTCGTACAACTCGGCGTCGAGCGACTGGGCAGGACGCCGCGCCTTCGCCCGCAGCACATCGTAGGATCGGTTCGTCGCGATCCGCAGCAGCCACGGCCGCACGAGCCCACCCCGGAACGAATCAATCGCGTTCCAGGCGCGGATGAAGGTATCCTGACCGGCGTCCTCGGCGAGACCCAGATCGCGCAGAAGGCGCAGGCAGACACTGAACACGACCCGCTCGTGCCGCTGGACGAGATCGTTGAACGCACGAAGATCTCCCGCCTGCGCGAGACGCATCAGGCGTTCGTCTTCGATATCCGCTTCAGTCTCGGCCCGCAGAATCGGCTCGTCGGACGTCGTCGGCAGGGCTGTGAGGTGGTTCGTGCGAAACCGGACCACTGGACGCGACAGGGTGAACATCGGGGCTCGTCATTCCTACGGAAGGCGAAGCGCGTGCAATCGGTTTCTATCCTACAACACCGAGGAGTGAGGACCGAGCAGTGAGGAGTGATGGGCAGGGCAATCGCATTCCAGGCTTCTGGTCGGAAGCGTCTTTGCCATACGCTCCGAGGCGGCACCCGTGTGTGCCGCCATACGAACGATGTCCTTCGAGCCCGTCATTCATACGGCGTGACCATTGAACCACTGTCGTGCCGACTGAGCAGGCGATTGCCCTGAAGTGAGGATGTATACGAGAGCAACGAGGACCGGCGATATCCAGCGGTGCGGGGTCGGATCGCTGCCGCCAGGTGAACCGGCCTTACTTCTCATTGCTCGGTCCTCACTCCTCATACCGAATCCGGGTGAAGGGTGGGTGTTTGGATGCCTGGCTTGGCGGGTGGGAAGGCCGGACCGACACGGGGTCGGTCCCTACGAAAGAATGCCCTGTACGGAGGGAGTCCTGAGCGACGCCGAAGGACCCCGTGTCGGTCCGATGCCACCATCCTTCGGGATCGCTCCCCATACACTG
The DNA here is from genome assembly GCA_049840815.1 of Thermomicrobiales bacterium. Taxonomy (GTDB): domain Bacteria; phylum Chloroflexota; class Chloroflexia; order Thermomicrobiales; family UBA6265; genus JASGDN01. The sequence goes on from JASGJI010000015.1 coordinate 20,423, forward strand.
CCAGACCAGTCAGATTCGGTATCACACGTCCTGTCGGGGGTTCGGACGCAGGGACACCGACTTCAGCACCGCCGGGTTCCCGACCGTCAATGGACGCACGCCACGCAACACATCGAGCGCGCCGATCAAGGTTTCCCGCTGCACCGTGTCCACCGAGCGGATCGAGTAGTAGGCGGCATGCGGACTCAGGATCACATTCGGCAGGCGGTAGAGCGGCGAATCGGCGGCCAACGGTTCGCGTTCCACCACGTCCAGTGCGGCGCGGAAGCCGGGATTCGCCTCCAGGTGGGCAATCAGGTCGGTCTCCCGGATGACAGGTCCACGCGCCGTGTTGACGATGGCCGCGTTCGGCTTCATGAGCGCAAGCTGCGCCGCACCAATCAGGCCGCGCGTCTCCGGCAGCAATGGGCAATGGAGGCTCACGATGTCCGACTGGGCCAGCATTTTCTCCAACGTCACCGATTCGACGCCGACTGCTGCCATTGCCTCCGGCGAGACGAAAGGATCGACCGCGATCACGCGGCACCCATGCGGCAGCAGGCGACGCGCAACCGCCCGCCCGATCGCACCGAAGGCCACGATGCCGATGGTGAGGTCGCGCATCGCCGGAACGGGTCCCCGCACGATGCTGTCCGTATCCGCGCCATGCTCGATCCACGCGCCCGCGTGCAGATCGCGGTCGAATTCCACGACTCGCCGGTTCAGCGCGAGGATGAAGGCCGTTGCATGGTCCGCGACCTCGTCGGTGCAGTACTGCGGATAGTGCGTGACGACGATTCCGAACTCCGTTGCGGCATCGAGATCGACGTTGTCCAATCCGACGCCGTAACGCCCGATCACCTTCACGCGTGGGATGTTCGCCAGCACCTCGCGCGAGAGCGCATCGCGTGTGCTGAGTAGCATTGCGTCCGAGTGCTGCCCCAGCGCAATCATGTCCTCCGCCGTCTGCGGTTCCGCGCCGCGCAGCTCGATATCGAGGTCGGGATAGGTCGCAACGACGTCTCGCTCCAACTCGAAGGTCGCCGAACCGCCGCTATAGCGGTCCGAGGTGATGGTGACGGTCACCGATCGAGACATGGGTCAACTCCTCGTGGCTTGTGCCGAAACGCCAATCATGCTGGGCGCACTCTCGCATATCGCGGTCGGACTGCCCACGGTGCGGATTGCACATCGCCATTTTCGCGGTATCGTGGTCGCGGTGAATGATGCCAAGCACGACGCGGCGCCCCGCTTCAGGGTGCCCAACGGGACATACGAAAGGACCAACACGGATGGCTGCAGCCGACTGGCGAACCGAGCTTGATGCGAATGCCGATGCGCACACGCAGGAGTTCTTCGAACTGCTCCGCATTCCGAGCGTGAGCACTGATCTGACCCACGCAGGCGACGTGAAGGCGGCCGCGCAGTGGGTCGCCGCCCGGCTGACCCGTGCGGGCGTGCCGACGGTGACAATTGCCGAGTCGCCGGGCCATCCGGCCGTGATCGGGCGCTGGGATGTCGATCCCGCCCAGCCGACCCTGCTCATCTATGGACACTACGATGTCCAGCCGGAATCGCCGGTGGAACTGTGGGACACACCGCCCTTCGAGCCGACCGTCCGCGATGGCATCGTTTTCGGGCGCGGGTCATCCGATATGAAAGGCAACCTGCTGACCGCGATCCAAGGTGTGGAAGCCGTGGCGACCGCGAACGGGGGCAAGCCGCCAATCAATGTCGCCTTCATCTTCGAGGGCGAGGAGGAGATCGGCAGCCCGAGCCTCGTCGGCATCATCCACGAGCACAAGGACCTTCTGGCCGCCGATGCCGTCGCCTCCGCCGATGGCGGCCAGTACGACGAGACGACCCCGGCGCTGACCGTCGCGCTGAAGGGCCTCGCTGGCATGCAGGTGAACCTGCGCACCGCGAACAGCGACCTCCATTCCGGCGGCTACGGCGCATCGGTGCCGAACGCCGTGCAGGCGATGGTCCAGCTCGCTGCCACCCTCCACGACGCCGAGGGTCACGTCCTGGTCGAGGGCTTCTACGACCGAGTGAAGGACCTCACCGAAGCCGATAAGGCGGAGATCGCCGCATCGCCGTTCGATGAGGCGGACTTCAAGGCGAGCCTCAGCCTGAACGAGCTCTGGGGGGAGGAGGGCTACACCGTTCGCGAGCGCATCTGGGGCCGACCGACGCTGGACATGAACGGCATCTGGGGCGGCTACCAGGGCGACGGCGTGAAGACCGTCACCCCGAACGAAGCCCACCTGAAGATCACCTGCCGCCTCGTCCCCGATCAGGACCCGGCGGAGATCGTCAGCCTGATCCGAGCCCACGTCGAGAAGCACGCCCCAGCTGGCGCCACGGTCGAGGTCGTGCCGGCGAAAGGTGGCGCTGCCCCGTACGTGGTGGATCGCAGTGCCGATCTCTACCAGGCGGCGACCAAGGTGCTCACCGATCTGTATGGCAAGAACCCGATCCTGGTTCGTTCGGGCGGCACGATTCCGGCGACCGCGATATTCAAGGACGAACTCGGCGCCGACACCATCACGTTCGCGTGGAGCATGCCGGATAGCCGCGCTCACGCGCCAAACGAGTGGTACCGCCTGGACGACTTCACACGCGGTCGCACCGCCTATGCGTTGCTGATCGAGGAACTGGCCCGCTAGACCAACGACGCCAGCGCCTATCGGGCGTACCGCCCCAAGGGTGACGTCAAGGCACGGCTCACCCTTGGGGCGTTTATACTCACAGGCACGAACCCGGTTCGCGAGCATCGCGAACCGGCAGAACCTCCGCGCCGCGTCCCGTTGCGGCTCGTTCTCCATCGTGTGGGATGGAAGAGGAACCCTGTGGATTATCTCGTCTTTGGTGTGGGATTCGGATCGACGCTGGTCCTGGTCGGCTGGGTACTCCGGCAGTTCGGCCCGACATTCCGCTCCCGCGACACTCCCGACGATGTTCTCACCGCCGAGCAGATCCTCGAGCGGAACGACTGGCAGCGCTTCTGCATCGCGATGGGCGCTTTGCTTTCCGTCTGCGGAGCGGTGATCCTGCTGGTCACGCTGGTCACGTTGCTGATTCGGCCGTCGGACAAGGTCGGCACGATCATCGTGGGCAGCCTCTTCGTCATCGCGCTCCTCGCGGTTGCCGGGTGGGTCGTGATGTATGTGAACCAGCACCGCGCGCTGGCTGGGGACCGCCGCGCCGAAGTGTTGGCCACCAAGGCTCCTCGCAAGAACTCACGGCCCCGTCCGGCCGCGAAGGATGCCGGGACCAATGCCTCCGAACCGGCCAAGGCAACATCCCCGAATGCCGCCGCTGGCTCGCTCGAGGATCTGGAGCGCCGCCGCAAGGCGGCCCAGCAGCAGCGGAGGACGGCCACGACCAAATCTCCGGCGAATGAGGGACCAACCGCAGCGCCCCGACCAACCCCGCGGCCAGCTCCGGCAGCGACAACCTCGGCCCGAACGCCTGTCGAGGCTGACGACGCCGAATCAGCGGTCGAGTCCCAGACAGCGCCCATTGCCGATCCGACCCAGGCCCTGCGAAACGTGCAGTTCAAGCGGTCGGGCAGCAGTCGCCAGCGGGAGGACCATCCGGCGCCTGCAACCACGACCACAACCACTACCACGACACGTCCGCCCAGCCGGGAGTCCGCCATCGAATCCACCGACGACGCGCGGGACACGGATACAGACGAATCCGAAGCCTGAATCTCGGACCGTCCACCCCCGCCCTATGAGAGGACATAACGAACGATGGGATTCATCAGTTGGATCATCGTTGGTATCGCGGCAGGATGGCTCGCCGGAGTCATCACGCGAACCAATCGAAGTATCTGGGGGGATCTGGTCCTCGGCCTGATCGGCGCCCTGGTGGCCGGGTTCATCACCGAGAATCGCGTGGGCGGGGATGCTGGCCTGATCTCCAGCATCATCGTCTCGGCCATCGTGGCAGCGATCCTGGTGGTCATCAAGAATGCGATCGCCGGTCGCGGCTGATCTCGCACCGCGAGAGACCCCTGCACGTTCTTGCGTGCAGGGGTCTCTCGCGTATGACTGCCATCCACCAAGGCCACCACGCACTTCCGAGCAGAATCTCACCCCGCCCGGCGTGCGCGTTGTGAACGGGCAACCGGGGACAGTGTTTCCACGACCCGCATCACCAGGTCGGCAGCGATCGCCAGCGCGACAATCGCGATCACACCGGCAAACACCATTGCCGGATAGTTCCGCCCGATTCCCACGAAGAGCAGTTCTCCCAGGCCACCCGCATTGATCCAGCCCGCGATCGTCGTCAGACCGATCACCGCCACCAATGCCGTCCGCATGCCGGCCACGATCACCGGCGAGGCCAACGGCACCCATACGCGGACGTAGCGCTGCCACGCGCTCATCCCAAGCCCGGTGGCCGCCTCCAGCGTCGCCGCATCCACTCCCCGCAATCCTGCAACGATGTTCCGCACAAGGAACACCTGCGCGTAGAGCACCAGCATGATCAGCGCCGGCCGCGTGCCCAACCCTTGCGAGGGAATGAGGAATGCCAGCAGCGCGAGGCTCGGGATGGTATAGACGAAGCCGAGGATGGCAAGGATCGGAAAGGTAAGGGGACGCACCACTGCGGCAACGGTCCCGATCACCACCGCTATCGGAAAGGCGATGACGATCGCCAACACCGAGAGACGGAGGTGCTCCCACGTCAGATGGACAACCTGATCCCAATGGCTCGTAAGGTAGGAGAACTCCGACACCGGATCACCCTCCCACCGCGATGGCGGGCGCTTCGGTGTGCGCGTCCACGGACGCGCGCTGGATGGAGGCGAATGTCACCACACCCAGCAATCCGCCCGAGGCGTCGGCGACCGCCGCATGCGGCGCTCCCGATTCGAGCAGCATGGAGAGTCCATCCCGCAACGACGTCGCGGCGGGAATCGTCGGCATCGCGCTATCCGGGACGATGTGGCTGTCAATGGCGTGCTCAATTGGGAGCAGTCCGAGTCTCCGCATCGTATCGCGTGCGCCGACAAGCTCCGCGACGAAGTCACTGGCAGGAGCAGTGACGATCTCCAGTGGCGTCCCGACCTGCACGATCTGCCCATCGCGCATCACCACAATCCGGTCCGCCAGTTTCACGGCCTCTTCGATATCGTGCGTGACGAAGATGATGGTCTGGCGAAACTGCTGGTGAATGCGCTTCACCTCGTCCTGGAGCCGGACGCGGGTGATCGCGTCCAGCGCTCCGAACGGCTCGTCCATCAGCATCGTTCGCGGCCGGGCAGCCAGGGCACGAGCGAGACCGACGCGCTGTTGCTCGCCGCCGGAGAGCTGGGCGGGGTAGCGATCGGCGTAGCGGCTGGCCGGAAGCCCGACGAGGTCAAGGAGTTCGTTTACCCGGCGCGCGATTTCATCCTTCTGCCAGTTGAGCAGCGTCGGAACAACGGCGACATTAGCCTTGACGCTCAGATGCGGAAAGAGACCACTCTGCTGGATCACATAGCCGATACTGCGGCGCAATTCGACCGCGGGCTTCTGGTGAATCTCGACGCCATCGATGGCGATCTGACCGGAAGTCGGCTCGATGATGCGGTTGATCAGCTTGAGCAAGGTTGTCTTGCCACAGCCGGAAGGCCCAAGGAGGACAACGAACCCCCCCGGCTCGATGCGGAAGGAAACGCCATCCACCGCCGCCCGGTCGGACCGCGGGTAATCCTTCCGGACATTGCTGAAGATGATGCCGCTTCCTCGCTCGCCCGTCTGACCGTCTCGCATGCCGTCGATGCCACCCTTCGCGCCGGGAAATCGCCGGGAAGGGGCTCGTGCCTCCCTCCCGGCGAGGAATGCTAGCTGCCGATAAAGCCGTTGTCCGTCAGGTACGTCTTCGCCACGTCGGCGGGGTCCTTCTTGTCGTCGCCATCCACCTGCCAGTTCAGGCCGGAGAGGATCGCGTCGGTGAGGCTCGTGGTGACCGCGTCGAAGCGCGCCTGGATGTCCGGATGGGCAGCCAGGACATCGGCACGCACGACCGGCGCGACGTTGTACGGCGGCCAAAGGCCCAGATCGTCCTGAAGCAGCACGAGGTCGTACCCGGAGATCTGCCCATCGGTGCCGAATGCCAGCACCACCTGCGCATCGCCATCGAGCAGCGCCTGATACTTCAGGCCTGGCGCGACCGGCAGCACGTCCAGCTTGCCGATCCCCTCGCCGTAGACCCGCTTGAGGCCGAGCAGGCCGTCCTGCCGCTCGGGGAAGTCGGCAGGCGCGGAGATGGTGAGCCCGTCCGCCTGCTCCGCGAGCTGGGAGATGGTCGTGATGCCCTTCTCCGTCGAGAAGTCCTTCGTCACGGCCAGCGCCTGCGTGTTGTTCGCCTGCGAGCGGGCCAGCCAGATGAGATCGAAGCGCTCCTTGTACTGCGCGGCGACGAGATCGTAGACGGCCTGGGAGAGATCACCACTCGCGACCGGGCTGGCTTCCATCGCCGGACTCGCCATCGGGGAAGCCTCCGGGCTCGCGGAGCCACCCTCGGCGTCCGCGACGGTGAGCCCAAGCACCTCGGTCAGTCCCGTGCCGGTGTATTCCGGGTAAAGCGAGATCTGCCCCTTCGTCAGCGCCTCCTGGGCGATCTGGGTGCCGCCGAGATTCAACGCGTCCTTGGCGTCGATGCCCATATCCTTGAGGACTTCGAGGTACATGTTGCCGAGGATGAACTGCTCGGTGAAGTCCTTCGAGCCGACCGTAACGGTCTGATCCTGCGCGAGCGTCAGGCGACCGCCAGTCGCGGCGAGCAGCGAAGCGGCCGCCGGAGCGACAATGGCACCCTTGATCACAGTTCGACGATTCAGAGTCATGCGAGATTCCCTTTCGTTCCGCCGGCGCCCGTTTCGTCGCCGACGGCTTTGGAGGCTCCGGTCACACACCCGTCTTCGGGGTGGTCAGGCGCTCCAATCCTCCCAGAAGCAATTCCGCGGCCAGCACCAGTGCCATCACGGAGAGTGCCCCGGCGAGAAGGTACGTTCGATCGAGGAGCGAGATGCCGGTGACGATCCACTGCCCGAGGGTGCGGACCCCGGCCAGCGACGCCAGCGTAGCGCTCGCGATGATCTCCACCGCCGCCGTCCGCATCCCGGCGACGATCACCGGCAACGCGAGCGGAAGCTGCACGCGCAGGAATCGCTGCCACCCGCTCATGCCGAGACCGGTCGCGGCCTCCATCACGGCGGCATCGACCTGGCGCATTCCTGTGAAGGTGTTCAGCAACAGCGGCGGTCCGGCCAGGACTGTCAGCGCGATGACTGACGGGGTGAACCCAATGCCCATCCAGGGGTAGAGGAGGAAGATCAGCGCCAGCGATGGCACGACGCGAATGGTGGCGAGGATGCCGACGACGTTGCCACCGACGCGGGGCGAGAACGCGCAGAGCATCCCGATCGGGATGAAGATGAGCATCGCGGCGATGAGCGCGGTCGCGCTCAGACGGATGTGCGCCTCCAGCAATCGGGTGAACTGCTCCGGACGATCCCTGATGAAGTCGATGACCTGACGGATGGACTCCAACGAGCTGGACGCTCCTTTCGACTCGACAGGGCGATGGCCCCGGTACGGCTCAACGCCTCCAGCATTGCACGATCCGTTCCGAAGGCGATACCGATTCAGCCTGCCCACTCGATCAGGTGTTCTATTTTTCCCGGCAACATCATCACGATCGACACGAAATGGACACAACCTCACTCCTTCGTTCCGGTACGATGGGTGACGGATAGGGACCTTTCAGGATGACCGACCAATCTGGGAGTGTGGAATGAGACCAGGAACGCACGAGGACATGGTGACGACCGGAGCCGCAGCGAGCAGCGAAGACATCATTCGCGCCCAGGGCGTGGTGAAGACCTACGACACCGGTGGCACGACCCTCCAGGCCCTGAAGGCCATCGACCTCACGGTACGCCGGGGCGAGATGGTGGCGGTGATGGGTCCGTCAGGATGCGGCAAGACCACGCTCCTGAACTGCCTCTCCGGGCTGGACTCGGTGAATGCCGGGCAGATCTGGCTCGAAGGGCAGGATCTCGCCACCATGCGCGATCGCGCCCGTACCACGTATCGCGCGAAGCGGATGGGCTTCATCTTCCAGGTCTACAATCTGCTGCCAGTCCTCAGCGCGGTCGAGAACGTCGAGCTGCCGCTCCTCGTCTCGGGAGTCCGTCCTGGCGAGGCCCGCAAGCGAGCGATCGAGGCACTCGGAACGGTCGGGCTCGCCGACTGGGCAGGACACAAGCCAGCAGAGCTCTCCGGCGGCCAACGCCAGCGCGTGACGATTGCGCGATCGCTCGTCAACAATCCGGCCATTGTCTGGGCCGACGAGCCGACTGGCGCCCTCGATTCGAAGTCCGCCACCGAGATCATGACCCTCCTGCGCACGCTGAACCGCGACCAGGGTCTGACCCTCGTCATCGTCACGCACGATCCCGGCGTGGGGAAACTCAGCCATCGCATCGTCCGCATGCAGGATGGCTCGATCGTGGGGGAGGAGCGGCCAACGGCAACGGAGGCCGATTCCGAAGTCGTGACCGAAATCGTCGGACAGGGCAACCTCACGACCGACGCCTGACGCCACGCGAGAGGGAGGCCACCCCATGAAGACCATCTTCGGCGTCCAGATGACGTCGATTACCATCGCGCTCGTCATCATGCTCGCTATCTGCCTGCTCTCGGTGCTCCTGATCGCCGTCCGGCGACCAGTGATCTTCAAGCTGGGCATTCGCAACATCCCGCGCCGCAAGACCCAGACGGCGCTGATCGTCGTCGGCCTGATGCTGGCCACGCTGATCGTGACCGCCGCGCTCGGCACCGGCGACACGCTGAACCGCTCCATCGATGATGCCGCGCTGCGCACGCTCGGCCCCCTCGATGAGGTGGTCGTCTTCTCCAATGCCGACGACGGCACCGGCGAAATCAACTCGGCCCTCTCGCGCACCATCCCGCAGGCGTCGATCCAGTTGGTGGAGAAGACGCTTGCCGGGAACGACAACGTGCGTGCGATCGGCGGGGTGCTCTATAGCCAGGCTCCGGTCCTCAACCTCGGCACGAACGATCCCGCTGGAGCAACCTCGATCCAGGATGTGCTCTCCAAGGCCGAGCAATCCGAGCCGAACGTGACCATTGCCGGCCTCGACCAGTCCACCATCGATGCCCTCGGTGGCATGAAGACCTCCGACGGCCAGCCGGTGGATCTCACGAACCTTGGCGACGATGGCGTCTATCTCGGCACAGACGCCGCCGACAAGCTGAATGCCAGTGTCGGCGACTACGTGGTCTTCTCCCTGAACAACCAGTTCCACGTCGGCGTGGTGAAGGGGATCGTTCCCAGCCAAGCACTCACCGGCAGCGTCCAGCCCGGCATGCCGTCGATCCTGATGGGTCTCGCCCGCCTCCAGACCCTGAGTGGCAACGAGGGCAAGATCAGCGGCGTCGGCATCGCCAACACCGGCGACCAGCGCAGCAGCGCCAATCATTCGGATGCTGTGGTCGACACACTCAAGCCAGCACTGAAGGATCAGGGACTCGGCGTCGTGCCGATCAAGTCGGACAATCTGGAACAGGCCGAACTCGCCGCGAATGTGTTCGTGACCTTCTTCCTCGTCTTCGGCCTCTTCTCCATTGGCGTAGGTATCCTGCTCATCGTCCTCATCTTCACCATGCTTGCCGCGGAACGCCGCTCCGAGATGGGCATGCAACGCGCGGTCGGCGCCCAACGCGCCGCGCTCATCCAGCAATTCATCGCCGAAGGCACCGGATACTCGCTGCTCGCGGGCCTCGTCGGGGTCATTGCGGGAGTCGGAGCAACCTGGGCCATCGCCTGGGGCATCGGCGTCGCGATCGGAGATGAGCTCTCCATCAATGCCTATGTCTCTCCGAAAAGCATGATGGCCGCATACGCGCTGGGTGTGACGATCACCTTCGTCGCCATCGCGCTCTCCTCGTGGCGGGTTAGCCGCCTGAACATCGTCGCCGCCGTCCGCGACATCCCGGATGCCTATCATGCAAAGCGCAACCGCAAGCAGCTGATCTGGGGCATCGTGATGGTCCTGGTCGGGGCACTGGAACTCTGGGCCGGCAAGGGCAGCAGCAATGCCTTCCTCTTCACGACGGGTCTGACGCTGGTGCCATTCGGCATCGCCATCATCTGCACCTACTTCGGTGCGCCGACGCGCCTGGTGCTGAGCCTTGCGTCCATCATCGTGCTCGTGCTGTGGCTGATCCCGGATAGCCTCTTCTCGAAGATCTTCGGCAAGTTCGACGGCGGCATCGAGATGTTCTTCGTCTCGGGCATCTGCATCGTGGCCGCGGCCACGATCCTGATCCTCCAGAACCTCGATGCCATCCTCTCGCTGGTGGAGCACGTCGGCAGCCGCACCGGCGGCCAGATTGCTGCAGTGCGGCTGGCCGTCTCCTATCCGGCGGCAAGCAAGAGCCGCACCGGCCTCACCATCGCGATGTTCAGCCTCATCGTCTTCTCGCTGGTGATGATCGCCACCATCAACGCGAATTTCAGCCAGGCCTTCTTCGGCACGGACGCCAACGCCGGGTGGCAGGTCCGCGTGGACGTTCCGCAGACCAACCCGATCCCCGCCTTCGACAAGGCGCTCGCCGACGGTGGCATCGACATGTCGCAGATCGCCGCCGAAGGTAGCCTGACGATGCCGAACGCGGGGGCGAACCGACTCCGCGCAACCGACACCGATGACTGGGCGCGCTACCCGGTGAACGAGATGGATACCGGGTTCATCGACCACGCGACGATCACCTTCACCGGTCGCGCCGAGGGATACGACTCCGACGCAGCAATCCTCGAGGCGCTGAAGACCGACCCGAATGTGGCCGTGGTTGATTCCTTCGCGATCGATGATTCCAGCGGCTTCGGCCAGAAACCGCCCCTGCCGATCGCCGGTATCACGTCGTCCGGCACCTTCGCCGCGCCGACCATCTCCGTCGATTCCGGGGATGGGCAGCCCAAGCAGGTGAAGATCATCGGCGTGATCGATCCGAAGATCTCCTCCTTGATCGGCCTCTTCGTCGGGCCTCCCACCAGTGGACAGCTCTTCCCGAACGCAGGTGTCGCGCCAGTCTCCTACTACCTCAGGCTGGCACCCGGCGCGAACACCCGGCAGGTCTCCGATGATGTGGAACGCGCGCTGATCGCCCACGGCGCGCAGGCGGTGGACATCGCGCAGGAAGCGAAGGATTCGCAGGCGCAGCAGCGCTCGTTCCTCTATATCCTCGAAGGGTTCATGGGACTCGGCCTGATCGTCGGCATCGCGGCCGTGGGCGTGATCTCGTTCCGCGCCATCGTGGAACGGCGGCAGCAGATCGGCATGGTCCGCGCCATCGGCTTCCAGCGCTCGACCATCTCGCTCGCATTCGTGATGGAGTCGGCGTTGATCGTGATCCTTGGGGTGCTCTCCGGAGCGGTCTTCGGCCTGATCCTGGCGCGCAACGTGATCGCCAGCTCGTTCTTCACGGACGGCGGATCGGGGATCTCATTCGTTGTACCGTGGGGGACGGTGCTCGTCACCCTGGCGGCCTCCGTCGTCGCAGCGCTGGCGATGGCGTGGCTTCCGGCGCGGCAGGCAGCGACCGTTTCCCCGGCGGAAGCATTGCGATACGAGTAGGCGTGTACCGTTCGGTATACACTACACACAGATTTCACGGTTCGGACGGACGGCATTGCCTCTGTGCGTTACCATGACAGCAATTGAGCGGTGACGTTGTCGTCACCGCACCGTAACGCCAATCGATGGAGTCCGCATGGAACGTCGAGTCAAGATTGTGACCACGCTGGGTCCGGCGGTGAACGAACCCGCTCGCCTGCGAGAACTGATCGCGGCAGGCGCGGACATGGTCCGCATCAACGCCGCGCACGGGTCAGGGCCAGCCCGCGTCGAGCTCGTGAAGAACGTCCGCGAAGCTGCGGCGGCCGTCGGCAAGCGCGTGCCGATCCTGCTGGATCTCCAGGGCCTGAAGATCCGCACCGGCCCGCTGCCGGAGGGGAGCCAGCCGGTCGGGTTCGCCCGCGGTAACGCGGTGAAGCTCCTCCCAAGCCCGGAGCCGACGACGATCGATCAGATCGGCGTGACCTATACCAATCTGCTCGGCGTGATCGAGCCTGGCTCCCGCGTCCTGATCGCCGACGGCCTGATCGAGCTCCTGATCGACGAGGTGAAGGCCGATCATGCTGTCGCCACCGTCAGCCGGGGCGGTCAGTTGATGGGCAAGCAGGGCGTGACCCTGCCCGGCGCTCCGATCACGGGCGGCGCACTGACCGATGCCGACAAGGAGGACGTCGCGTTCGCCGTGGAGCACGGACTGGACTATCTCGGCCTCAGCTTCATCAGCGACGCCAGCGACCTGACGCTGACCCGTGACGTCGCCCGCGCGAGCCGAAAGAACGACACCGACCCGATCCCGGGCATCATCTCGAAGATCGAACGCCCACAGGCCCTCGCGAACCTGCGTGCGATCGCCGAATCCTCCGATGGCATCATGGTCGCCCGGGGCGACCTCGGCGTGCAGCTGCCGCCGGAGCGCGTTCCCCGCGCCCAGAAGGAGATCATCGGCGTCGCGAATGAGCTTGGCCTGCCAGTGATCACGGCCACGCAGATGCTGGAGTCGATGATCAACCAGCCGGTCGCCACCCGTGCCGAGACCAGCGATGTGGCGAACGCCGTCTGGGATGGAACCGACGCGGTCATGCTCTCCGCCGAATCGGCAGTCGGCAAGTACCCGATCGAAGCCGTGCAGACGATGGACCGCATCATCCGCGAGGTGGAGAAGGACGGCCCCATCCGATCCGAGGCCTCCAGGATCTCTCCGAAGCTGGACGATCCCGGCGCGCAGTTCGCGGACGCGATCGCCCGCGCCACCTATCAACTCGCGGATCAATCGCCTGCACAATACCTGATCGTCTTTTCGAAGACGGGGTCGTCAGTGCGTCACGTCGCGAAGTACCGCCCGACGCCGCCGATCATCGCGGCCGTCGATTCGGAGGAAGTCGCCCGCCGCGTCAACCTCGTCTGGGGTGTCGAGAGCGTCGTGGTTCCCGTCGAGTACGATCCGGACGAGCTCTTCCGCAAGACTGGGCACCTGATCGTGGAAGCTGGCCTCGCGAAGGAGGGCGATTACGCGCTCATCGTGGGATCGCTGCCGATGACGAACGTCTCCGGCCGCACGAACCTCGTTCACTTCCGCAAGATCGGCGAGTAGCAGTCGCGCCGATTCCGGAATCCTGATAGCCTTTGCGCAATCGAACGAACTCCGGCCCGGCGGCATCTCCCCCGGGACCGGAGTTCGGCCTGTATCTCGCGGCCCCATGCCGCATCATGTCCACGGAGCACGTTTCGATGGCGAATATCCTCCAGCATCTCCCCATCGGCGAGCGCGTCGGTATCGCGTTCTCCGGCGGTCTCGATACCAGCGCGGCCATCACCTGGATGCGTGAGAAGGGCGCGATCCCTTACGCCTACACCGCGAACCTCGGGCAGCCGGACGAGACGAACTACGAGGATATCCCCCGCCGCGCCAAGGAGTACGGAGCGGAGGATGCCCGCCTGATCGACTGCCGGGCGCAGCTGGTGGGCGAGGGCATCGCGGCCATCCAGTCCGGTGCGTTCCACATCTCCACCGCCGGCCAGACCTACTTCAACACCACGCCGCTCGGCCGCGCCGTCACCGGCACGATGCTGGTGGCCGCGATGAAGGAAGACGGCGTCAACATCTGGGGCGATGGCAGCACCTACAAGGGCAACGACATCGAGCGGTTCTATCGCTACGGCCTGCTGGTGAATCCGGAACTGCGCATCTACAAGCCGTGGCTGGACGAGCAGTTCATCGACGAGCTGGGAGGCCGCGCGGAGATGTCCGCCTACCTCCAGAAGCAGGGGCACGACTACAAGATGTCGGCAGAGAAGGCCTACTCCACCGACTCCAACATCCTCGGCGCCACCCACGAGGCGAAAGACCTGGAGCAGCTGTCCACCAGCGCCTACATCGTGAACCCGATCATGGGTGTCGCGTTCTGGAAGGACGATGTGGCGGTCGCCTACGAGGAGGTCACCATCACCTTCGAGGAAGGCGTGCCCGTCGCGATCAACGGGCGGACCTTCGCCGATCAGGTCGAGCTGCTGACCGAGGCGAACATCATCGGGGGCCGGCACGGTCTGGGCATGAGCGACCAGATCGAGAACCGGATCATCGAGTCGAAGAGCCGAGGCATCTACGAGAGTCCGGGCATGGCGCTGCTCTACATCGCCTATGAACGGCTGGTGACGGGCATCCACAACGAGGACACGATCGAGCAGTATCGTGAGAACGGCCGCAAGCTCGGGCGCCTGCTCTATCAGGGCCGCTGGTTCGACCCGCAGGCGATCATGCTGCGCGAATCCGCCCAGCGCTGGGTCGCACGGCTCATCTCGGGCGAGGTCACGATTGGCCTGCGGCGTGGCAACGACTACACGCTGCTGAACACCACGTCAGCGAACCTCACCTACATCCCGGAGCGCCTGACGATGGAGAAGGGCGAGGCGACGTTCTCCCCGACCGATCGCATTGGCCAACTGACGATGCGCAACAACGACATCACGGACACACGGGAGAAGCTGATCGCGTACGTGGAGTCGGGCCTGGTCTCGCTCTCGGAATCCGGCTCGATCCCGCGCCTGAGGAGTGAGAACTGAGAAGATAGGACAGAGAACGGAGACACGGGACGCCTATTTCGGTTCTCTGTCCTGAGTCCTCACTCCTCTCGTTAGCGTTTCCACGCATCTGCGAGGGCAGGGTGAGCATAGACCCGTGTCGCGGCATCCCAATCGCCGTTCGTCTTCACCGCGAAGGCGAGATCGACGCTGATCCCGAGCGGATCGCGCTCGACCACCGTGATCGGCCCGGCGACGGGCGCGGTGCCTTCCTCCAGCACGCGCAGGTACCAGCCGCTGCGACCAGCCGCGACGAATCGTTTCACCATGTCGAGCCGCCCGGCCATCATCGCCAACTTGAAGCACGGCCACCGTGGCTGCGAGACCTGCAACAGGGCATCGCCCCACTGCCAGAGGTCGCCGATGTTCACCTCCGTCTCCAGAATGCCAGAAGTGGAGAGGTTCTCCCCGAACGGGGCTTCGCCGGCGATCCCCCCATACCCGTGCTCCACTGCCCACCAGGCGAGGTGATCGGAGGGGTAGCAATAGACCGCCTTGTCGACACCCCATGCGCGCGCAGGTCGGCCTGCCCATCGCCGGCAAGGTCTGTCCGCCCGACGAAGATCTCGTCACCGACGACGGGACGCTTCCGGATGCCGGAGATCACCTCGCCCTGCCGATTCGTGCCCAGCAACGCCGGCATGCCGACGGAGACCGAGCGCAGCTCGATGGTGCGGAGGGCGGGTCGCTCAGTCGTTGCGATCATCGTCGGGAATGTCCTTCGTGGAGGTGAGGCCGGACGTTCCCTCCGGCCCGGCGACGCCGATCGCGAGCCGGTCGGCGTCCAGGTGGGTCCGCGCCGCATGCACCAGCTCATCGGCGCTCAATGCGTCGATGATACCCGGATAGCGATCGAGATAATCCAGCCCGAGATCGTTCCGCTCGATGGACAGCAGCAGGTCGACCACGCCGCCCAGCGACTCGAGACCCAGCGGCAGGCTGCCGGTCAGGTAGCTCTTCGCGTCGGCAAGCTCCCGATCTGTCACAGGTCCCTCCTGAAGGCGTCGCAATTCCGCGACGATGCCTTCCAGCGCCCGATCGACGTTGGCCGGATCGACCCCGGCGCGGGCGTTCCAGGTACTGGAGAGCTTGCCACTCGCCAGCGAACTGGAGACGTGGTAGGCCAACCCGTTCCGATCGCGCACCTCCGCGCCGAGCCGCCCCATCAACCCGAGTTGCCCCAGGATCAGGTTCGCGGTGGAGAGGGCGTAGTAATCCGGATGCGAACGCGGGATCGTCGGGAAGGCGACCGCGATGTTCGCCTGACTCTTGCCCGGCACCAGCCGCGTATCGCGAGCGGTCGCGGCGAGGGGATCGGTGACGGGCGGCTCCAGCGGCTCCGGAACGGCGGCATCCCAATCGCCGAAGACCTCGGTAACCGCATCCGCCGCCTCGTCCAGCGACGCGATGCCGCCGACGACCGCCACCGTCGTCACGGCAGGCCCGAAAGTCCGGCGGTGGTAGTCGGCGAGATCCGCCGCCGTGAACGCGGAGACCGTCTCGGCATCCCCGGCCAGCGGCAGGCGATACGGATGTCCCTCCGGGTAGAGCAGTTCCCGCAATGCTTTCCCCGCCACCGCCCCGGTGTCGTCCTCCTGCTCGCGGATGCCGGTGAGGACCTGCTGCCTCACCCGTTCCAGTTCGTCCGCCGGGAAGGTCGGGACGCGGATCACCTCGGCGGAAAGCGCCAACAGCGTGCGGAAGTCCTCGATCAGCCCGTGGAAGCCGACATCGACCGTGGCGCGTCCGCTATCCGCGCCGATCATCGCGCCGATGCCGTCCGTCGCCTCGTTCAGCTCGTCGAAGGTTCGATTCGCGGTGCCGCGCCGGAGCATCGTCGCGGTCAGCGCGGAGATGCCCGCCCGCTGATCCCCGGTAAGCGCCTGCCCGGCCTTCAGGCTGACCAACGCCTCGATCGCCGGGAAGCCGGGACGCGGTTGGGCGAGCACGACGATCCCGTTCGGCAGCACGGTCCGCGCGAAACCGTGCGAAGACTCGCCATCGCTGAAGTACCAGGGCCGGTGCGGTTCCAGGGCGGCGAGGGATTCGACCTGCGCGACCACCGGCACGTCGGCGCCTTCGAAGACGGGTAGCACCTCCGGCAGCTGCCAACCGACGACGCGGTTGTTCGGCACGAGATACTGCCGGGCGACGCGTTGCACGTCCTCCGGCGTCACCGCCTCGAACTCGGCGGCGAGGTCGTCCACCCGCGCGGCGCGGTCGACGATCTCCATCTGCCCGAGCCAGAACGCCTGCGAGGTGACGGACTCGTTCGCGTAGACATACTGCGCGCGAATTTGCTTCCGGGCCTTGATGAACTCGTCCTCGTGGGCAAGGTCGTTCTGGAGCTTCGCGATCTCGGTCTCGAACGCCGCCTCGATCCGCTCCGGCTCGACTCCCGGCAACGCCGTCGCCGAGAACGTCCACAGGTGCGGATCGATGTGCATGCTCGTCCCCGACCCGGCGGATCGCGCAAGCCCGCTGGAGACCAGCGCCTTGTACAACCGCGACGAGCGACCCATCCCGCCGCCACCGCCCATTCCCATCGCCTTCGCACCGGAGAGCAATGCATCGGCGACCATCAGCGCAGGGACGTCCGGATGCCGCGCCTCCGGAATGCGATAGGCCATCATCATGTATGCCGCCGGGGTCGCCTTGCGGACCGTCACGCGACGTTCGCCGCGCTGGGGCGGCTCCCCCGCGACGTGGGGCAGGGGATCACTGGAGGCCGGAATCGAGCCGAAGGCTCGTTCGATCCGCGCGATCAGGTCATCCGGATCGACGTCGCCTGCGACCGTGATGAAGGCATTGTTCGGGGCATAGAAGCGCCGGTAGTGCCCGTAGAGATCGTCGCGGGAGATCTCCTTCAGGTCCTGCTCGTAGCCAATCACCATGTGCCCGTATGGATGTTCCTGGAACGCCAGCCCCATCACCTCCTCGGCGAGGAGGTACGTCGGGCGGTTCTCCGCGCCAAGCCGCTCGGAGAGGATGACCGTGCGTTCGCTCGCTGTCTCCTCCGGATCGAAGAGCGAGTTCACCATGCGGTCGGGTTCGATCGCCAGCGAAAGGTCGAGCCGGTTGGCGGGCAACGTCTCGTAGTAGGCGGTCCAGTCCATTGAGGTCATGGCGTTCAGGGTGCCACCCTCACGGCTGACATCGCGGAAGATCGCCCCCTTCTCCAAGGTCGGCGTGCCCTTGAACTGCATGTGCTCGACCCAGTGCGAGACACCGGTGCGTCCGGGCAGCTCGTTGCGGCTGCCGACGCGATACCACGTCCAGAAGGAGGCGATGGGTGCGGCCGGGTTAGGGCGGATAAAGATGGTGAGACCATTCGACAGCGTGTGCGTGACGAGCGGCATGGGTGCGGTCCGGGAATCCGTCATGGGAGCGATCCTTCGGTGGGTGACGAGTCCTGCATTCGATACAGGATACGCGGGAACGACGCGCATCCCTCCGCCGATCGGACAGGAGCGGGTACAATCGCGCTCAGCACACCGAGTCGGCATCGCCTACGTTCTCACGGGAGTCCCCATGGTTCAGCGAGCACCCGCCCCGACGTTCGATCAGTACATGGTCGACCGCGTGATCCTCTTCCTCCAGACGCGCGACACGACGATCTTCCCGTTCTCGCGCAACTTCGACGACGCCCGGATGACGGCATTCGTCCGCGACTTGCGCGACGGGCTCGCCGACCTGTCGGACAGCGGCAGCAAGCGCGGAACCTCGTCCACCGGGTTCCCGATGAACGACTGGCGATTGCGACGCATCCTCGACGAATGGGCGAGCGCCGCGGGTGGTTGGCCGGCAGGCACGCAGGAGGCCTCGATCAATTCGGCGCTGGGTCTGCCGGATGATCCGGAGCCGCTGGAAGATGCGCTCGCCGTGGATGTCATTCATTCGAGCAAGGGCGGCCAGTGACCTCCACACGGATGGAGGGACATACCCTCTGCCGGACTGGATGACCATAATGAGGGATAGAGGCCAGGATGCTTGCGATCCTGGCCTCTATACTTTTCGGTGGGTCCCGACGTCAAGAACGCTCATGTCCATCATGAAGGATTCTGTGTCGTGTATGTCCTGCACATGGAGCACCCCGTTCCCGACTATTCGAGCTGGAAAGCAGCCTTCGATAGCGATCCAATTGACCGCGTGGGATCAGGAGTGGTCTCGTATCGGATCACTCGCCCGGTGGATGATGATCGCTACGTCCTGATCGATCTGGACTTTCCAACCGCGGAGTTGGCCGAGGCAGCCCTCGCCAAACTCCAGGCGCTCTGGGCCAACGTCACGGTGACCGGTGGGGTGACGCCAACAACACGCCTGCTACACGTGGCAGAGACCAGTCCCTCCCAATAGCGTCCGCCACAGACCCCGGACGTGAACGCCGATCGCGGAGATGTGTGTGTTCAGACTCGCTCGCTGCTAGCGCGGCGCGCCGAGAAAGCGCTCGTAGGTGAACCATGGCAGCAGCTCGGCATGATCGTCGATGGCGAGCGCGGCCACGTACTCTCCGACGACCGGTGCGAACTTGAAGCCATGCCCGCTGAAGCCCGCCGCGTAGATCACCCGCTCCCTGCCCGGATAGCGGTCGATGATGAAGTGCTCGTCCGGCGTCATCGTGTACATGCAGACGGTCGATTCAAGCACCTTCGCATTCAGCCCGTGGAAACGCTCTGCAAGGAAGGCGCGATACGACGGCAGCAGGTCCTCATCGTGAACCTCGCGGTCGATCGCATCCGGGTTCACGATGTTGCCGCCGGAGTGGATGCCGCACTTCAGGCCGGGATCGCCGTAGACCGGCAGGCCGTAGAACTCCTCCGATCCGAGGTCGACCACGAAGACCGGAAACCGCTCCGGCCCGTACAGTGAGGGGTCCTGCGGCTCGAACCAGAAGACCGGCTTTCGCCGAACCTCCAGCGGCAACCCGAGGTCACCCATCAGCTTGCCGTTCCACGCCCCACCCGCGATCACCAGCCGATCGGCCGTGTAGGTGTCCTTGTCCGTCGCGACGTGAACGCCATCGGCATCCTCGCGCCAGTCCAGCACCTTCTCGCCTGCGCGGAGGACGCCACCGGCGGCGATCATCTCCGTTGCCAGCGCCCTCAACGCGGGCGGGACCACGAGGAATCCTGCCGTCGGGTCGAGGCATCCCGTCCATTCGGCGGGGAGGTTCCAGGCAGGGTAACGCTCATTGATCTCGGTGCCGGTCAGCAGCTCGTAGTCGAGATCGTAACGCTGGGCGCTGTGCATCGCCTCCTGCGCGCGGAAGCCGTCCGGCGTCGAGATGTCGAGGCCACCGGAGCGATGCATGAACGTCTCACCCGGATGACGCTCCTGCAACTCCGACCAGAGGAGATCGGCCTCCAGCGTCCACGGCACGTACTGCTCGCCCTCGGCGTAGTTGTGGCGGAAGATGCGTGTCTTGCCGCCGTGGCTGCCGAACGAATGAACGTGCTCGAACTGCTCGATCACGATCACCGAACGCCCGGACTTCGCAAGCGCCCACCCGGCGGCCGTGCCCATCGTCCCGCCGCCGATCACGATCACATCCGCCCCGGTTGCTGCCATAATCTCAATCTCCCTGCTGCAACGATTCATCTGATTGCCTGCGACTACTGGCCGCATTGTGCCAGACGGCACCTTGCGCGCACATATGCTAGGCTGCTTCCAGCCAGAAAGTGCAGGCCGGTTCTCATTTGGTAAGTCCGGCCGTCTCCCTGCGAGACCACGTCCGCGCCCATCGCGATGACCCTTGGCGACGCAAGTCCATCAGCATGCCGACATCGGTCGGAGCTTGGTGCTTGTCTCGCCGAATCACCGGGCGGTCGCGTTGCTCGTGGCGGCTCCATGCGTGATGATGCGAGACGAACGTCATGCTCCGCGCCGGGTCGCACAGGAGACCAGCACCCATGACGGCGCTTTCGATCAATCACCTCAACCTCAGCGTCCGGGACATTCCCGGTACGCGCGAATTCCTTCGCACCTGGTTCGGGTTCACCGCCACGATGGAGCGGGACGCCCTCTCGATCCTCGAGGACGCGCAGGGGTTCGTCCTGACGCTGATGCCTCTCAAGGATGACGATCCATCGTCCTATCCTGGCAGTTTTCATGTCGGCTTCTATGTGCCAGTGGAGACGGTCGAAGCCCTGCACGCCGCGATGACGGCGGCAGGACTCGACCCCGGTGAGATCAGCCGCCTCCACCGTGGCACGATGTTCTACGTCACCGACCCCAGCGGCATCCTCATCGAAGTCGGCTCCCCACGGTAGATACGAATGGCCCGGTTACGATGGAATTCCACCGTAACCGGGCCAAACGCGAGGTATGCTCCCGCTACGCCAGCGTGGCGTCCCCGAACTGCTCCGTGACCGCATGCTTGCGGTCGTACCACGGCAGGTCCTCGATCGGGTCCGCGTTGCCGAAGTAGATCTCGTCAGCGCGGGAAACCGGGGCCGCCCACTTCACCGCGTTGCCGATGACCAGGCGAATCTGCTCGTTGTAGTAGGTCGGATAGGTCTCATGGCCGGGGCGGAAGTAGAAGACCTTGCCCGCGCCACGGTAGTAGGCCGCGCCGGAGCGGAAGATCTCGCCGCCCTGGAACCAGCTGACGAAGACCAGTTCGTCCGGCTGCGGGATGTCGAAGAACTCGCCGTACATCTCTTCCTGGGCGAGCTCGATGTACTGCCCCACGCCCTCGACAATCGGGTGGCCGGGGGAGACGACCCACAGGCGCTCCTTCTCATCGGCCTCGCGCCACTTCAGGTTGCAGCTGGTGCCCATCAGCTTCTTGAAGATCTTCGAGAAGTGTCCGGAGTGCAGGACGATGATGCCCGCGCCCTCCAGCACGCGCTGCTGGACCTTGGCGACGATCGCATCGTCAACTTCGCCATGGGCCATGTGCCCCCACCAGACGAAGACATCGGTGTTGGCGATCACCTCGTCAGTGAGGCCATGCTCCGGCTCGTCCAGCGTCGCGGTGGTGGCAGTGATGCCGTCGATCGCATTCAGCCCCTCGGCGATCGCGCCATGGATGCCGTCCGGGTAGATCTTCCCGATGTGCTCGTCCTGCTTCTCGTGGCGAAACTCGTTCCAGACGGTGACACGGATACCCATGAATGTGCTCCTCTCGCCGGAGTCCGGCGATTTCCTTGGCGCGTCGCGGCACGACACGCTTCTGCAAGACATCGGGGACATGCTATGTCCGCCCGGCCTGGCGCGCAACGCCAGACCGGGCAGACGATGCGCCTATTCCGCTTCCGCGACCGCTGTGCCCTCGCTCAACGATATTTCGCGGCCAAGTTCGGCGGAACGATAGATGGCGTCGATCAGGCGCACGCGGTCGAGTCCCTCGACGCCATCCGGAGAGACCGGCTTGCCGTCGAGAATGCCATCCACAAAGCCCTTCGTGATCTCCGCGTGTCCACCCCGCGCGACGATCGTCGGGGCGCTCTCCTGCGTCGTGTCGCCAATGCTGCTCCACATGCGCAGGGTGTCGGTGTCGGCGTACTTCACGGAGTGAATGCGGGCGCCGCCGTTGCTGCCATAGACCTGGATGCCGAAGTCATCCTCCATCTCGCCGTAGGACGCCCACGACGCTTCCAGCAGGAGTGTGCCGCCATCCTCGAAGCGGATGAAGGCGCTGGCGAGATCCTCGACCTCATAGCCCTTATGCCCTTCCGGGATGAACTGCTGGGTGCGACCAGCCCAGTTGCCCCGGCCCTGGGTGCCGATCTCGGCGTAGGTCGTGGCGGAGACCGTCGCGACCTTCGGGTTGCCGAGGACGTAGAGGATCAGGTCGAGGACATGCACGCCGAGGTCGATCAGCGGGCCACCACCCGCGGCCTCCTTGGAGGTGAACCAGCTGCCCCAGCCGGGGATGCCGCTCCGGCGCATCCAGAAGGCCTTCGAATAGTAGACGCGTCCGAGCGCGCCGCTCTGCACCTGCTCGCGCATCAACTGCACATCGTGACGGGAGCGGCGCTGGAAGGAGATGGCGAGGATCTTGCCAGCCTTCTCCGCCGCATCGACCATCGCCTTGCCCTCGTCCTCGTTGCGGGCGAGCGGCTTCTCGATCAGGACGTGCTTGCCGGCTTCCAGCGCGGCAATCGCCACCGGCTTGTGGAGGAAATTCGGCACGGCGATGCTCACGGCATCGATGTCGTCCTGCGCGAGCAGGTCCTGGTAGTCCCGATAGACATTCGGCACGTTGAACCGCTCGGAAAGCGACGCGCACCGGTCCGTATCAAGTCCCGCCAGCGCCACGATCTTCACACGCGGATCCTGGGAATATCCCTCCAGATGGAAGAGGCCCGCTCCACAACCGATTACCCCGACGCGCAATGGCTCGCGCGCTTCACCCGTCTCTGTCACGACAATGCTCCCCGGCCTCATCGGCCCCATGCGATGGACATCTCGATGGCGCATGGACTGCGCCGACCACAGTGGAGAATGGCACCCCGGTGAGGCCAGCGCAAGGGGACAGGACGGCTATCCGACGAGGTGGATCATGATCAGCTCCGGCGGGCAACCAAGCCGCACCGGCGGGCGGTAGAAGCCGACGCCGTTCGAGACGAAGAGGGTCATGTCCTCGATGGTGAATCGTCCGGATGCGAAGCGCTTCCCGGCCTTCGGCAGCGCCAGCGGACCGATCAGCGGCAGGCTGACCTGCCCACCGTGCGTGTGGCCGGAGAGCATGAGGAAGGGGCTGTAGACCGCGGCCTCCTCGGCGGCATCCGGCTCGTGCCAGAGGCAGATGCAGGCGGCATCGGATGGCACATCGGCGAAGGCGGCGGCGGGATCGGGATGCCCGAGCAGGAGATCGTCGATGCCGGCCAGCCACAATGGCCCTCGATCCGTCTCCACCTCGACGGCGCAGTTGATCAGCACGTCGGCGCCGGCGTCCTCCAGCATCCGCTCGACGCGGCTCCGGACGTTCGACACGTCGTGATTGCCGATTACCGCCCAGGTGCCGTAGCGGGCGGTGGCCGTCATGTCGGCGATCACCGGGGCGATCTCGTCGATGAAGTAGGGCGACTGGGAGACATAATCGCCACCGAGCAAGAGGATGTCCGGCTTCTCACGCCGCAGTTCGCGGACGATGGCGCGCAGGTTCTCGCCGGTGAAGGTTGGCCCGACGTGCGTATCGGTGACGTAGGCGATCCGCAACCCGGCGAGGTTGACGTGATTGCGCGGCAACACGAACGCCTGATGGTTCACGCGCGGTCGGAACGGAATCACGTATCGCGCAATGAGCGCCGTCGCCGCGCCCGCGATGATGCCAACCGCCGCGATTCCGGCGAGAACCTTCTTCATGCGATGGGGTGCCCTTTCCTGTGAACCCGAGCCGTAGACGCGGCCCTTGTGGCCGCTTTGAAAACGGCGGCCACAAGGGCCGCATCTACGAAGAGCTCCTGACTATGCCGCGTGATACCGCACCATGAGCACCGCCAGCATCAGGCCGAGGCTCATCAGCGTGCAGAAGCGCAGGTGCAGTCCGGCCGTCCTCCGTGTGATCACGTTCAGCTGCGCCGACGTGGTGGCCAGGCCGCCGCGCTCGACCAGCTTGTAGGCCGTCGGGAACGAGAACCAGACGAGCAGCACCGGGTACAGCTCCGGCTCGTTGACGAACATCGCGATGGCCAGCGCGTAGGGGATGAAGAGCAGGAACGCATACCACGCGATCGACAGGCCGCGTGGCAGCAGGTTCGGCCAGTGTCCGCTTGTGCATCGCCCGGTCGGTTTCCACGTCGCGCATGTTGTTGGCGTGGAGGAAGGCCGCCGCCAGCATCCCGATCGCTGCGCCCAGCAGGATCGCCGGCGTGGAGACATCCCCGCGCAACACGTAGTAGGCGCCGCAGACCATGCCAATCCCCATCGTCAGGAAGACGGTCACTTCGCCGAGCGCCCAGTAAGCGAGGGGGAACGGCCCTGCCGTGTAGAGATACGCGGCGGCGGCGCTGAAGAGGCCGATCCAGAGCACCACCGGCCCCACCGCCGCGATCACCGGCACCGCGGCGAGGATGGCGATGCCGAAGCTGACCATGATCCCCTTGCGCAAGTCGTCGTGGGTGAGATCGCCGCGCTGGAGGGCGCCGCCCTGGCCGAGCGTGACGGAGGAATCGACGCCGCGCCGGTCATCGAAGTAGTCGTTCGTCAGGTTACAGGCGGCATGCGTGAAGATTGACGCGATCAGCATCAGGATGAAGAGCCACGGATTGATCGCGCCATCGACCATCGCCAGCGCCGTCGCCGCCACAATCGGCACCGTGGACGTCGTGAAGGAGCGCGGGCGGACGGCATTGAACCAGACGCGCCAGCGCGGCACGGAGGATACGGACCGGACGCCACCGGTCGAGGGGGTTGCAGCGGGCATGAGTGGGGACCTTATCGGTGAGTGGAGCGCCAGGGCATGACGAGTCGGGCGATGCCATCGAGGCAGAGCGTGAGCGCCCACCCCATGATACCCGTGATGATGAGGCCAACGAACATCTGGCGGATGCGCAGGGTCTGGTAGTTCTGCCAGATCATGTGACCGATACCCTGGTCGGCGGCAAGGAACTCGGTGCCGACGATCACGATCAGCGCGAACCCGAGCGCCAGTCGCAATCCCGTGAAGATCGCGGGCAGCGCTCCCGGCAGGGCGACCGTCCAGAAGAGTTCCCACCGGCTCGCCCCGAGATTGGAGGCGACATCCCGGTAGGTGGCGTCGAGTTCGAGCACGCCGCTCATGGTGCTGAGCGCGACGAGGAAGAAGATCGAGAGGGCGACGATGGCGATCTTGGAGGCCTCCCCGATACCGAGTGCGATGATCACCAGCGGCAGGATGGCGATCTTCGGGACCGCGTAGATCGCGGCGGCGAGCGGCATGAAGAAGACGCGCACCGGCCAGAACAGGCCCATCAACAGCCCGAGCACGATTCCCGGCACCGACCCGACCACGAATCCGGCGAGGATACGGCCGAGCGAGACGCGGATATCGCCCCACAGGTCGTTCTTCACCCACAGCGTCCTGGCCGTATCCCAGAGCGAACTGGGCGGAGGCCAGAAGAGCGGGTTGATCGTCTTCGTGCGGGAGAGGATCTCCCAGATCAGGAGCAGGAGCACCGGCGCGGCGATGGTCAGTGCGACTTCGGCGATCCGACGCTGGCGAAGCTTCATCGCGCCATGCTCGCTTCCTGCGCCAGTCGGGCGGCGGTCACTTCCTTACGCACCATGCCCCAGATCCCGGTAAACAACTCGGTAAACGCGGGATCGGAGCGGACATCCATCAAGGCCCGGGGCCGCGCGAAGGGCACGTCGATCACGGCGCGGATCGTCCCCGGCTGGGCGCTCATGATGACGATCCGGTCGGCGAGCACGATGGCCTCATCGATCGAGTGCGTCACGAAGACGACCGTCTTCCGGCTCTCATCCCAGATCCGCAGCAGCTCCTCCTGCAACAGGAAGCGCGTCTGCTCATCCAGCGCCCCGAACGGCTCGTCCATCAGCAACAGGTCGGGATCGACGGCAAGGGCACGGGCGATGGCGACCCGCTGGCGCATTCCCTCGGAGATCTGGTGCGGATAGGAACGCCGAAAGGCATGCAGGCCGACGGTCGCCAGCAGCGCGTCTGCCCGCTCACCGCGTTCCTTCCGAGAGACGCTCCGCAACGTGAGACCATACGCGACATTCTGCCGAAGGGTGAGCCACGGAAAGAGGCTCCGGCCCTGAAAGACCATCGCGTTCGACGGCACGCCACCGCGCCCATCTGCGAGCGTCAGGGTGCCGCTCGTCGGGTGATCGAGGCCGGCGAGCATGCGGAGGAAGGTCGACTTCCCGCAGCCGGACGGACCGACGATCACCGTGAAGCTCCCTGCCGCCACATCGAGGTCGATGTCCCGGCAGGCATCCACCGGACCACGCGCCGAGTCGAAGCGACGGCCAACGCCACGGGCTTCCACGCTGGCGCCCGGAAGGGTAGTGCGGCGAGCCGCACCACCCTTCACCTGGGTGCCGATCGACGAAGCGACCGTCGATGACGTTACCTGGGACAGGGGCAGATCCCGAGAGGTCATCAGGAACCCGATTCCGCCTTGTCGACGTACTGGGTGTCGACCATCGTGGCCGGGTCGATCGGGGTATCGTAGTCGAGCAACCCGCGATCACCAAAGAACGTCTGAAGCTGGTTCAGGCTGTCGAGATCGATCTTGCCGTCCTTCGAATAGACCGGCTTCACCGACGCGGCGATCAGGTCGGCCGGGACCTTCGTGTACTTGTTGATGATGGCGAGATTCAGGGGATCGTTGAAGTTCGCGTTCAGGTCGGCGGACGCGCGAAGATACGCCTTCACAAAGCCAGCGGCGGCATCCGGGTTCGCCTTCAACCAGTCGGAGTTGCCGAAGACCATGGTCGGCCAGATCCCCTGCACCGGCATGTCGGAAACGAGGCGGACGGCCAGGCCATTCTGCTCGGCCTGCGTCGCGACCGGCTCACCGACGATGGCGGCATCGAGCGCGCCGGAGTCGAGCGCCGTCACCGCATCCGGGAATGTGAGGTACTGAAGGTCGACATCGGCGATCGTGAGGCCACCCGTCTCGAGCGCCTTCTCGAGCCAGAGCTCGGTCGCGCCCGGAGCATTGACGGAGACCTTCTTTCCCTTGAGGTCGGCGACGCTCTTGATCGTGCCGTCCTCGCAGGCCTTCTTCGAGATCATGAGCGGGCTGGCGACCGGATCGCCCTCGGAGTGGCCCGGCGCGATGATCGTCAGCGGCAGCCCCTGGGAGACGCCATTCCAGTACGCCGGACCCACGCCGGTGAGGCCGACATTCAGCTTGTTCGTCGCCGTCAACGTGGTGATGTCGGTGCCGTTCGTGAACGACTGAAGCTCGACATCAAGCCCTTCGTCAGCGTAGTAGCCCTTCTCCAGCGCGACATAGATCGGCGCGTAGATGGAGAGCGGCATATAGCCAACGACCATCTTGGTCGCGCCATCCGGCACCGAAACTGCCGGAATCTCCGGGAGGGAGATGGGCGAGGCATCCGCAGCGACCGGCGTCGACGACGGAGCGATGGAACAGGTCCCCTGCGCCGAGACCGAGGTCGCCGCCGCCGGAATGAGCAGGATCGAAAGCAATGACACGATTCCCGAGAGCAGCACTGCGAAGATCGGAGACGCCTTCGTCAGCGCTCGATCGGAACGGGAAACCGATACCATGATGGTCCTCCACCGTGAGAAAGGGTGAACTGAAGCTCAGCGAGGAACGGTCCGCCATCCATCCAGCGATCGCGTTCCCACGCCGAGGCGCGGCCCCAACGCATGACCCGGCCAGTATACGCCCTCACCGCTCGTCTTCGTGAACGTTTTCACGAGCCATCTGGATAGGCCGGCTGATCAGCGAGCCGACATCATCGCATGACCTTCGCTTCGTTTGGGCGATGCGTCATCGAAGGATGGCCCTCCAGGGGGACGGCCTCCCCGGAATGGGCCAGCCCATGTGTGGAGGTGACGCCGCGATCCCACGCGAAGGCTCGGGCCGGCCTCGACGGGTGCAACGCCATCTTCGCCACATCGTGAAGGCGCGACCCGCTTGCGTCGTCTTCATGGCGTGGCGGAACGGGCATCAGGACCACGTCCAGATGGTGGACGGACAACAGGTCGCTAGGTCGCTGCTGCATCTTACCGAGCTCTACCGTCTTGCGGATCGCGCCCACCTGTTCCATGATCCCGAGGAAACCGCCAACCGAATGCGTTGCTTCCTCGCCACGTCAGGAGTCGATCAGGGATGAGTTCAACGACGCCGCTGCGCAATCTCAATGAAGGAATGAAGCGCCTCAGCCTCAACCAGAAGACCATCGACCGCTGGACCGTTCCGGAGGCCATCGAGGGCTGCGTCCGCCACGATGTCGAGTGGATCGGACTCTGGCGCGACAAGGTCGATGCCTACGGGCTCGCCGCAAGCGCGAAGGCCGTGCGAAATGCCGGACTCAAGGTGTCCAGCAATTGCCGCGGCGGTCTGTTCCCGTCCACTGATGCCGACGATCGCGCCGATCGGATCGAGGACAACAAGCGCGCCATTCACGAGGCGGCGGAACTCGGCGCCGAGATGCTCGCGATCGTCGGGGGAGGCCTGAACGGCGTGCAGAACCCGGACGAGGCCCGGAAGATGATCGTCGACGGGATCGAGGCGATCATCCCCTATGCCGAGGCCCGGGGCGTGAAGCTCGGGATCGAACCGCTGCACCCCGCTCTGGCGCAGGACCGGTCGCTGATCAGTTCGATGAAGTACGCGAACGACCTGGTCGAGCACTTCGACCACCCGAACGTCGGCCTGATCGTGGATGTCTTCCACGTCTGGTGGGACCCATTCCTCTACGAGGAAATCGCTCGGGCAGGCAACAAGATCATCGCCTTCCACGTCGATGACATCCCGGTTCACTTCACGGACGTGCTGATGAATCGCATGATGATGGGCGATGGCGTCTGCCAGATCCGCCGGATGCGGGAAGCCGTCGACGCCGCAGGCTACACCGGCCCGATCGAAGTAGAAATCTTCAACCAGGACATCTGGGAGCGCAACGGCGACGACGTGATGCGCGAGATGAAGCAGCGCTTCCTCGACCACGTCCTGTAACCAGGAACGAGAAAACAGCAACGAGGAAAGAGGGCGGATGCAACGGCTTCTCGTGACAGACAGCCGATCCGCAAGACCTCTTTCCTCGTTTTTTTCTGGCCTTGCTACACCGCCGTGAGCGAGATCATCGGCTTGTAGGCGTTCGTGTGCTCCTCGGCCTCGTCGAAGATCCCGTTCTTGCGGTCCTCGACGACCGCGTGGATCTCCTTGGTCAATTCATCGAGCATGTCCGCTTCGAGCACCGTCTTCACGATCTTGCCCTTGCGGAAGATCACACCCTTGCCGTTGCCCGATGCGATCCCGACATCGGCATCACGTGCCTCGCCGGGGCCGTTCACCACACAACCCATGACGGCGACGCGGATCGGCTCGTCGATCTTCTCCAGCACCAGATCGACCTTGTTTGCCAGCGAGAAGAGATCCACCTCGACGCGCCCGCAGGTCGGGCAGGCGATCATCGTCGCGCCCTTCTGCCGCAGTTCGAGGCTCTTCAGGATCTCGTAACCGACGAAGACCTCTTCCTTCGGGTCGGTCGTCAGCGAGACGCGAATAGTGTCGCCGATCCCGAGCGCGAGGAGGGTGCCGATGCCGACTCCGGAGCGGACGCTGCCCGCGCGCGGCGTCCCGGCCTCGGTCACGCCGAGGTGCAACGGATAGTCGTTGTCGAGCCGGGCGAAGCGCTGGTACGCCTCCAGCAGCACCGGCACCTCGAATGCCTTCAGGCTGACCTTGGTGTCGTGGAAATCGAGCTCCTCAAGGATCGCGATGTGCCCAAGCGCGGACCGCACGAGCCACTCGGCGCGCAATTGCACCTGGGTCGCGTTCTGCCGCGCCATCTCATCGACGAACTCCTCCGGCATCGGGGCGACCGAGCCGAAGTTGACCCCGATCCGGATCGGCACGCCCCGCTCCTTCGCCATCGCGACGACGGCGCGGACATGCTCCGGCTTGCGGATGTTGCCCGGATTCAGGCGCAGACCATGAATGCCGGACTCCAGCGCCTTCAGCGCAAGGGTGTGCTCGAAGTGAATGTCGGCGATCAATGGCACCGGCGAGTACGGCACAATCTCCGGCAGCGCGGCGGCAGCCACGCGGTCGGGGACAGCGACGCGAACGATCTCCGCTCCGACATCGGCCAGGCCGTGCAGCTGTTCGAGCACCGCCTTCGGGTCGCGGGTATCGGCGGTTGCCATCGTCTGCACGCGGATCGGGTACTCACCGCCGAGGGCGACATCGCCGACGTGAAGGACGCGGGTCTTGCGGCGAGGAGCGACAAGGGACATGGCGTGGGGATTCCTCCGTGGAGCTGGCATGACCAGCGGACCGATGCTGCGGGTGGGATGCGGTCGGGCGGTCAAGTCGTCCGGTGCGGACCGCGTGCAGCGTTTCCTTATGAATGATACGCCTCTCAGGGCACCGGTGTGTTGACCGTTCGTTAGCGATCTGGCCAGGTTCGCCGTCCGCAGCGGTGAGGATCGCCCCACCCAGCTACCGCGGCGTGTGGATGACGTCCGCTCCGGACGCTGACCTACGGCAGCAGCGACGTCCCGTTGAAGAGGCGCTGGACATCACCAAAGGCGATGAAGAACATCAACCCGAGCAGGATCACCATGCCCGCGAGATGGACCATCCCTTCCTTCTCCGGCGCGATCTTCTTGCCACCGCGCAGGATCTCCACGATCACGAACATCAGGCGACCACCGTCCAGGGCCGGCAAGGGCAGTAGGTTCAGCACGCCGAGGCTGACCGAAATGAAGGTCGTGATCTGCACGAGCGTCACCCATTTGGGGGCCGCCGAGCGCGTCAGCAACTCGGAGGTCAGCTGACCCATGCCGACCGGACCGGCAAGCTCCTCTGTATTCACCCCTTCGGTCGCCATCCGCTTCAGGCCATCCGCCGTGCCGGTGACGATGCCCCAGAACTGGTTCCAGCCCTCTGGCACCACCCGCGCCGCCGACACTCCCTCGTAGACATTCTGGTAGGAAACACCGGTACCGATGACCGCGAATGCGTTGTCCTGGGCGGCATTCACTCCGATCACCTCGATCGGGTTCTCGCTATCGCCAATCTCGGGCACCGCGAGGGCGGCCGTGAGCTTCTTGCCCACGACCGTCCCGTTCTCATTCACGTTCCGGAAGAACTCGACCTGCACCGTCCTGCCACCTGCGGCGATCAGGGCCTGCTGAAACGAAACGCCATCCGTGACCTTGACCCCACCGATCGACGTGATGCGGTCGCCGGGATAGAGGTTCGCCTTCGCGGCAGCGGAGCCCGTGGCAACCGCCGTCAGCTGGATCGTCAGTTCCGGCACCCCCAGCGAGACCGTCCGCTCCTGCCCGCCGCGCGAGACGGTGACGGGCACCGTCTTGCCTGCCACACTCGCGAGCACGCTCTGCGCCTGCTGGGCGGCGTCGATCTTCACCCCGTTGATCGCCACGATCCGGTCGCCGGACCGGAGACCAGCCTTCTCCGCTGCAGATCCCGCATCGACGTCACGAATCGTGACCGTCGAGTTGATGCCCTCTCCCATGGTGATGCCCGTCGCCCCCTGATTGGCGGGCGGGTTCTGGCGTGGGGTGACGGTCGTCGTCAGCTCCTGATCGCCACGCAGGATCGTCACCTCGGTCGCGGAGCCGGCGTGGAGCGGATGAGTTGTTGCAACTGGCTGCTCGACACGATCGCGGTGCCATCCACCGCCACAATCGCGTCGCCAGGCTGCCATCCGGCATCGAAGGCGGAGAACCTTCCGCCACCTGCCCGATGTAGATCTGGCTGGACTGCGACGGCAATCCCTGGAAGGCGACCAGCACGATCGAGAGCACGATCGCGACGAGGAAGTTCATCAGAGGACCAGCGAGAAGGAACCATCCGCGCTGCCACGGCGACTTGGTGTTCATCGAGCCGGGGCTCATGTCGTTGGCGTCCTCACCCTTGACCCGGACGAAGCCACCGAACGGAATCCAGTTCAACGACCAGAGCACGCCACGCCATCGCCACCCCTTGGCGCGGGGAGGGATGCCGATGCCGAATTCCTCCACCGTGACTCCGACACTGCGGGCGGCGATGAAGTGGCCGAACTCGTGGGCGATGATGAGAAAGGCAAGGATGGGGATGATCAGAAGACCGAGAAGCAGGCCTTCCGAGATGTCAAACACAGGTGATCGCTCCAGGGGCTACGGCTGAGGCTGCAAGGATCGGCCATCGACGGATCGTCATGGCCAAGCGGGGATCAGCACGCCGCTAATGGTACACCGCGCACTCACACACCATAACGCGCGTCGTTTTCGCGTGATACAATGCCGCCGCCGGGAGAGCGAATCGCTCCCAACCCATTCACCAATCCAGAAAGTTCCCCTATCATTCCCGCGAACGTACGCCCCTGTACGGCCATGTTTCCGCTGTCGTTTTCTCATGCGCACGAGGTGATGGTCATGATCGTCGGTGTTCCCAAAGAAGTGAAAGACCGCGAGAGCCGGGTATCGGTGACGCCAGGCGGCGTGCACGAGTACGTCGCGCATGGGCACACTGTGCTCGTGGAGACCGAGGCCGGCACGGGCAGCGGCTTCCCGGACGCCGACTATGAGGCGGCGGGCGCCACCATCGTGGACACCCACGCCGGCGTTTTCGCGGCAGCGGACATGATCGTGAAGGTGAAGGAGCCGGTCCCCACCGAATACGACCTGCTGCGTGAAGGCCAGCTGCTCTTCACCTACCTGCACCTCGCCGCCGATGAGCCGCTGACGCAAGCCCTGATCGCCCGCAAGGTGCAGGCAGTGGCCTACGAGACCGTCCAGCTGCCAAACCGCGCCCTGCCGCTGCTCTCGCCCATGAGCGAGGTTGCGGGGCGCATGTCGGTGCAGGTCGGCGCGTTCTACCTCCAGCAGACGAACGGGGGCAGCGGCATGCTGCTCGGTGGCGTTCCCGGCGTGCCGGGCGCGGAGGTTGTCATCGTCGGTGGTGGCATGGTGGGGGAGAACGCCGCCCACATCGCGCTCGGCATGGGCGCGAACGTGACCATCCTCGACAAGAGCATCGACCGCCTGCGCTTCCTCGACGAAGTGCTCCACGGTCGCATCCACACCCTGATGTCGAGCCAGTTCTCCCTGGCGCAGGCGGTGGCGAAGGCCGATCTCGTGATCGGCGGTGTCCTCATCCCAGGGGCGAAGGCACCGAAGCTCGTCACCCGCGAGATGATCGCGAGCATGCGCCCGGGAAGCGTGGTGGTGGACGTCGCCATCGATCAGGGCGGCTGCTTCGAGACGTCCCGCCCGACCTCGCACAGCAACCCGATCTTCGAGGTTGACGGGGTAACTCACTATTGTGTGACGAACATGCCTGGCGCGGTCTCCCGCACCAGCACGTTCGCCCTCTCGAACGTCACGCTCCCGTATGGTCTCGCGCTGGCCGACAAGGGCCTCGCCGCCGCGACTGCCGCCGATCCGGCGCTGGCCGCTGGCGTGAATGTCCTGAACGGGCAGATCACCTATCCCGGCGTCGCGGAAGCCTTCGGCCTGCCCCTGGTCGAGCTGAAGACGGCCCTGACCGCGGCACAGGCAGCAGCATAATCGGCCAACACCTGACATAATAGACAAGAGCCGCGCGCGGACCACTCCACCTGACGCGCTGACATCCGCGCGCACCACGTTTCGGCGTCGAACCTTGAAAGGACCGTCCTGGCATGGAGGATCGCATCGAGCGCTTCCTGTCCGACCTGCAATCGGAGCGGGGTTTCTCCGCCAACACCATCGCCGCCTACCGCAACGACCTGCAACAGTTCACCGCCTATGTGGTGACTCCTCCTCAGGAGGATCAGGTCGAGGCGGTGTCGTGCTGGTCCGACCTCTCCGATGCGCATGTTGGCGCGTATGTCCTGCATCTCCGGGAGCGCTCCTACGCACCATCGACCGTGGCGCGGAAGACGGCCGCCCTCAAGTCGTTCTGCCACGCCCTCCATGCCGGGCAGGAGACGACGACGGACATCGGGAAGGCACTCAGTTCGCCAAAGGTCGAGCGCTACGTCCCGAAGGCGATCTCCGAACAGGACATTGCCCGGCTGCTCGCCCAGCCCGGCGCGAATGGCTCCACGAAGCCGGAAGCGGTCCGCGATGGGGCGATGCTGGAAGTGCTGTATGCCACGGGCATGCGCGTCAGCGAACTCGTCGCGCTCGACCTTACGGACCTCGATCTCGGTGCGGGCTGCGTGATCTGCGCCGGAAAGGCCGGCCGCACGCGCACCGTGCCGCTGACGCAGCGCTCCATCCACGCCGTGGATATCTATCTCCGCGAGGCACGCCCCCTGCTGGTGGCGGAGGGAACAACACCCCTCTTCGTGAATCATCGTGGTGGACGCCTGACCCGGCAGGGTTTCTGGCTGATCCTGAAGGGTTACGCCGAGCGCGCCGGGATCGCGGACATCACCCCGCACACGCTTCGGCATTCCTTCGCGACCCACGCGGTGCGCGATGGCGCGGAACTCCGCGATGTGCAGCAACTCCTTGGGCATGTCAGCCTGGCGACGACGCAGATCTATCGCGAGCTCGCCAGCCAGCCGGATGCCCGCCCGGCGAGCGCATCCGGGGATGCGATGAGCGGCAACGGCAGCGGCGCAGGTCTCAAGGGAGGCGCGTAAGCGTCTCCCGGTCGCCGAAGGGCATCCCCGGAAGACGTGACGTTCCTCCCCGCACCATGGCCCGCCCCTGTTCGTCCATTGCCTGCCCAACGCCGCATCGTCCGAGCGGCCAGAAAGCGACCGCCCATGTCCTCCGCGACCGACCACGTCACGCCGGCAACCCAGTCCCGTCCCCGCGCCGCCACTATGGAGAAGATCGTGGCGCTCTCCAAGCGCCGTGGATTCGTCTACCCCGGCTCCGACATCTACGGGGGCCTCGCCAACACCTGGGACTTCGGCCCGCTCGGGGTCGAGCTGAAGAACAACATCAAGCAGCTGTGGTGGAAGACCTTCATCCACCAGCGCCGCGACATGGTCGGCCTTGATGCCGGCATCCTCATGCATCCGCGCGTCTGGGAAGCCTCGGGCCACGTCGTGAACTTCAACGACCCCCTGGTGGACTGCAAGACCTGCAAGGCCCGCTTCCGCGCCGATCACCTGCTGGAGCAGCGCCTCGGGATTGAGGACGCCGACGGCATGAGTGCCGACGAGATGTCCCGCCTGATCCGCGAGGCAAACCTGCGATGCCCGAACTGCGGCAATGCAACCCTGACCGATGCCCGGCAGTTCAACATGATGTTCAGCACCACCATCGGCCCGGTCTCGGAGACGGGCACGCAGGTCTACCTGCGCCCAGAGACCGCCCAGGGCATCTTCGTCCAGTACAAGAACATCATGGCCTCCAGCCGCGTGAAGGTGCCGTTCGGCGTCGGCCAGATCGGCAAGGCGTTCCGCAACGAGATCACGCCCGGCAACTTCATCTTCCGGGTGCTCGAGTTCGAACAGATGGAGATCGAGTACTTCATCCACCCGGACGAGTGGGAACACCACTTCGAGGCGTGGCTGGCCGCGCAGCGAGCATGGATCGACGCCATCGGGCTCAACCCGGAGCACGTCCGCGTCCGCGAGCACGCGCCGGAGAAGCTCTCCCACTACTCGAAGCGCACCGCCGACTACGAATATCTCTTCCCGGGATCGCTCGGGTGGGGCGAGCTCTACGGGCTGGCCTATCGCAGCGATTTCGACCTCCGCAGTCACCAGGATGCCAGCGGCGTCGATCTCACCTGGTTTGATCAGGCGAATACCCGTCGCTTCCTGCCTCACGTCATAGAACCGACCTTTGGCGTCGAGCGTACGTTTATCACGGTGATGCTGGATGCCTACGACGAAGAAGAGACCGTCGACGTAAACGGCAAGCCGGACACGCGCGTGGTGCTCCGCCTCGACCCGAAGCTGGCACCCTTCAAGGCGGCGATCCTGCCACTGGCGAAGAAGCCCGAATTGACAAGCCTCGCAGGGGACATCTTTGCGCAGGTGCAGGGCGACCTCGGTGTGCTGATCGATTACGATGAAACGGGCAACATCGGAAAGCGGTACCGTCGGCAAGACGAGATCGGCACGCCGTTCTGCTTCACCGTCGACTTCGACAGCCTTGAGGATGGCGCAGTCACGGTCCGCGACCGCGATACGACCCAGCAGGAGCGAATTGCGATCGACGAGGTGAGCGCCTACATCGGGGCGCGTCTTCGCCGGTAGGCGTTCCCGCAAGTCAGGGACTTCCAATCGACTCGGCCGGGGAGCTGTCGCGAACGCTCCCTGGCCACCAGGTTCCATGAAGGATAACGACGTCGCATGGCCAAGAAATCGCGCGCGAACGCCGCGCCGAACCCCGACGCCCCGACCCAGAAGAACGCTGGCCCAACGGGGGAGACAACCCCTCCCAACACGGCCAAGCAGCAATCACGGCAGGAGTACCTCGACCGGCGACAACGGCGCCCACAGGAAGTCCAGCAGAAGAAGGATGACCGGCTCAAGACCTATGAGAAGAACAAGCGCAATGCGCGGCTGACCAAGATCGGCCTCGGCGCATTGGTGGCGCTGCTTCTGGTCTGGATCGGATTCTGGGGATGGGGGCGCTGGCAGGCGCACCAGCTCACATCCGACGTCAAGGTCTATTTTGGCGCGGGAGACTTCGCCGGATTGCATGAGACCGGAGACATCCTCTACGAGGAGGTGCCGCCTGTAGGGGGGCCGCACAATGCCGTCTGGCAGAACTGCGGGTACTACAGCCTGCCGATCAACAATGTGAACGGCACCCACTCGCTGGAGCACGGCGCGGTCTGGATCACCTACGACCCGAACCTTCCGGCCGACCAGGTCCAGCAGCTGAAAGACCTGACCAAGCAGACCTACGTGCTCGTCAGCCCGTATCCGAACCTGCCGGGTCCGGTGGTCGCTTCGGTCTGGGGCAAGCAACTGGTGCTCCAGAGCTTCGACCTCGACAAGCTGAAGACCTTCATCAAGGAATACAAGCAGAATCCGGATAACACCCCAGAGCGCGGCGCCCTGTGCACGCTGGGGACGTCCGCCGTCATGCAGTCCGGCACCCCGCAGTCGGAGCCGTACGTCCAGGCCGACCAGTCCGCTCCGCCGATCGGTGGTGTCACCATCGAGCAGGCCACCGCGACGGCACAGGCCGCTGCCGCCGGAAGTGGCACCCCGGAAGCCACCGGCGAGCCGACGGCGACGACGGCCGTCGGTCCAGCCGCGCCGGGCACCCAGTCGGTGGATTCCACACCGGTCGCGTCGCCAGGAGCCTCCCCGGCTGCCAGCCCGAAGGCATCGCCGGAATCGAGTCCCGAGGCCGGACACCATGGCTGAGACTGGCACGACCGCAGGAGCGACGGATGCATCCGTCGCTCCTGCGACGAAGAGCACTCCCCTCTCATTCCTGCCCACTACCCCCGGAAGCTGGCTGGTCCTGGCGCTGGCACTGCTGATCGCCGGGGGCGGTCTGATCTTCACGTGGACGAAGCTCCCGCACAATCCAGGCACGAGCTCCCCGGAAGCCGGCTTCCTTCGCGACATGCAGGCGCATCACTCCCAGGCCGTGACGATGGCGATGACCATCCGGGACCGCACGAACGATGAGCAGCTGAAAGCCCTGACGACGGACATGGCCTTCGCGCAGGCCGGCGAGACTGGCCTCATGCAGGGGTACCTCGATGCCTGGGGACTCCCGTATTCGGGTCCGGACGCCCCAATGACCTGGATGGGTCATCCGTTGGCCGATGGCGAACTCATGCCGGGCATGGCCTCCGATGAGGATCTGCAGAAGCTGAGTACCCTTCCGGTCGATCAGGCAGAGATCCTCTTCCTGCAACTGATGATCCGGCACCATCAGGGCGGCGTGGAGATGGCGCAAGCGGTCCTCGACCGCTCGGACAACACATTGGTCCGCGATCTCGCCGAGCGCATCATCCGGGCGCAGGACAACGAGATCAACACCATGAACATCTTCCTGCAGGAGCGCGGCGCGGCACCGATCACCGATCCACTCCCTGAGTCGCACGACCACAGCGGCTGAGCATCAGCCGGACTGAACGAAGATAGGGAACCGGCCAGCATCATGTGATGCTGGCCGGTTCCCTATCTTCGTTCAGTTTTTTGTATGCAATTGCGGGATCAGGACAGCGGGTCGCTCTCCCGCATCACGGCAGCCATCGCCGCATCGGAGGCGTCGCCGGTCGCCTCCAGCCCCTCAATCGCGCCCGCACGGTCGGCATCTCCCCGGTTCTGGCTCGCTTTCAGCTTGCCCACCAACCGCGCGATCGGGATCTCGATGCCCACGATCTGATTCAGCATACCCGCAAGGTACTCCTGCGGCGCATCGGCCATCTTCCAGTCGGAATCACGCCGACGCTCCATCGCCTTCGTCAGCATCCCCGCCTGACCGCGCAGCCACTTCGGATCGTCGTGAACGATCAGCGGGCCGCCCACATGCGCGACGGCGTAGTTCCACGTCGGGACCACCTCGTGCGTCTCCTGCTTCGTGGCGTACCAGTTCGGCGTGATATAGGCGTCTGCTTCCTGAAAGACCACCAGCACATCGCGGTCCGCCGGATGGGCGTGCCAAAGCGCATTCGCCCGCGCGACGTGCCCCAGCAGGCGAGTGGGTCCGTCCCCACGGGCATCGAGGATGAAGGGGATGTGGTTCGCCACGATCTCGTCGCCATCCAGCGTGATCAGCGTCCCGAGCGGGTTGCGCTCAATCAGGGCATGCAGGCGGGAGGGGTCGTCCTCACGGAAATGGTCGGGCAGGTACATCTGTGGCGAATCCTTACGGTAGGCGGACGCGCAGCATCCCGAGGTCGGGGGAATCCGGAGCCGGCTCAGAAACGTCGTATCCGGCGCGTTCCTCGGCGATCATCGCAAGGCCATCGCGTTCCAGTCCACGCACGACCTCGAAAATCCACGGCAGATCCTCCTCCGGCTCGAATTCAGGACGCACCTGCGGCCCGATTTCGGCAAGCGTCATCCCGACATGCTCCCGATCGCGGTCGCGCAGAAGATCGACCACGCGCCCCCGGAAGTAGCGATTCGACTCCTTGAAGGGAACTTCCTTCTTCTTCGCCGATCCTTTCGGCAGTGTCGCCAGCAGGGACTGGATCGTCGGACGCGCGACACACACCTCCTGCAGCGGGCAGACAATACAGAGCGGCTTCCGCGCCGAGCACTGCAACGCCCCGAACTCGATCAGCGCCTGATTCCAGTTCCAGCCATCGCCGGGCGGGATGACCTGTTCGGCCAGCGGAATCAGCTCGCGGTCGTTGGCGAGCGGTTCCGGCACCTCCGGTCCGACGAAGACGCGATGCAGCATCCGCCGCATGTTCGTGTCGACGAAGGGCACATCCTGCTCGAACGCGAAGCAGGCGATGGCACCGGACGTATACGCCCCGATCCCCGGCAACGCGCGCAACTCCGCGACGGTCCGCGGGAAGCTCCCACCCTGCGCGACCACAGCCTGCGCCGTCCGCTGAAGGTTGACCGCCCGCCGGTTGTAGCCAAGGCCAGCCCAATGCCGGATCACCTCGGCGGTCGGGGCCTCGGCGAGGGCTTCCACCGTCGGAAATGCCTCCAACCAACGCTCGTAGTAGGGGATCACGCGATCGACCTGCGTCTGCTGGAGCATCACTTCGGATACGAGGATACGGTAAGGGTCGCGCGTATGCCGCCAGGGCAGGTCGCGACGATTCGCATGCCACCAGGTCAGGAGCCCGATGCGGACGGCGGCGATCTTCTCGGTCGTGGGGTGGAAGGGGGATGCGTCGATCATGAATGCATTGTAGTGGCTGGGAGAATGACCAACGGGGACAGCGCAGGCCGTCCCCGTTGGTCATCGGTAGCTGGAATGACCCTACTTCTTCGGAGCAGGGCGCGGGCGCTTGATCTCGTAGACGTTCGGACGCTCGCGGACGACATCGGTGAACTCGTTGAAGAAGGTCACCGGGTCGGACGGCATGTCGCGGAAGTTGACCTGAAGGTACGCGCCGAGCCCGTTGTCATACACGATCGTCGGCGTCCCGAAGACGCCAAGCTCGCCCTGGCCGGTCGTGAAATCCTCGGCGATCTGTGCGAAGACGGCGTCCGACGCGAGATCCTCGCGGAACTTGTCGAGATCGAGTCCGGCTTCCGCCGCCGCCGATTCCAGCACGGCCTGACCGGCGAGGTTGCGACCGTCGATGTGGCGCTTCTTGAACAGCGCGGCGTGAAATTTCTTGAAGCCCTCTTCGCCCTGCTGCTGCGCGGCCCAGAAACCCTGGAAGGAGCGCAGGGTGCTGGAGGTCCCGTCGTTCGGCTGCTCCCAGACCTTGAACTCGGGGTCCTTGGCGTTCACCTGCTCCAGCGGGAAGATCTTCCAGGTGATGTCCAGCTTGCCGCCGGACTTCTCGTTGACGTCGTCCAGCCACACTTGACCAGCCCACGCGAACGGGCAGGCGTAGTCGAAGTAGACATCCAGCTTGATCGGTTCCGTGACATTCTCGATCGCAAAGGCCATCGTCGACGATTCCTTCTCTACGTGGGCGACATCGCATCGGCGAGGAGCGCGTTCCAGGCGACGATCACCTGGCTTCGCAACTCACCCAACGTGCCGCTGTTGTCGATCACGCAATCGGCATGCGCCAGCTTCGCCTCAATCGGAGGTTGGGCCGCGATCCGCCGCTGCGCTTCCATGGCATCAATGCTATTACGGATCATAAGGCGTGTCATCTGCACATCCGGGCGGGCGATCACGAGCCAGACCGCATCACAATGATCGGCGTGCCCGCTCTCGATCAGCTTCACGGCATCGATCACGATGACGCCGCGCGTCTCGGCATCGACGCGGCGGTCGATCTCCGCGATCACGGCCGGGTGCGTGAGGGCATCCAGTTCGGCAAGCTTCGCCGGATCGGAAAAGACCATCGCACCGAGGGCCTTGCGATCCAGGGAGCCATCCGCCGCCACGATGCCATCACCGAAATGATCGGCGAGCGCACGCAGCAGCGGCTGGCCGGGTCCGACCAGTTCCCGGTAGACGAGATCGGCATCGAAGTGGGTCGCACCGAAGTCCTTAAGCAGGCCGACGACGGTGCTCTTGCCGCTGGCGATGTTCCCCGTGATCCCGAGCACGATCCTGCGATCCGTCGGGACGGACGCCGGAACGACATCCATCCCGGCGACGTCGACGTTCGCGATCTCACGCTTCGACATGCCCGCTACCCGACCGTTGCCGGGGAGATCATCTCCCAGCGTGCGTAGGCGTCATCCAGCGAAGCCTGCACGGTCTCGTATTCCTCACCAAGCCGAGCGATGGCATCGAGATCCTCATCCCCGCTGGCGACCGCGAGGGCGTCGCTGATCTGGTTCAGGCGCCCTTCCAGCTTGCCAATCTCGCGCTCCAGCTGGGCCATCGCCTTCTGCTGGTCGTTGTCGGTGCGGCGACGTGGCTTGCCCTTCGCGGTCAGGACGACCTCGCCGCTGGTCTCGATCGGCGCTGTAGCGGCAACCTCGACGACCGGAGCGGGCGCGGGAGCAACCTTCTCCTCCTCGCGATGGCCGATGCTCCGCTGGTAATCGGTGTAGTTGCCGAGCGAGACGGTCAGCCCGCCGTCCTCGACCACCCAGAGCTTCGTCGCGATCCGGTCCATGAAGTAGCGGTCGTGGGATACGAAGAGGATCGTTCCGTCGAAGTCGCTCAGCATCTCCTCCAGCGTCTCGCGGGCCTGGATGTCGAGGTGGTTGGTCGGCTCGTCGAGGATCAGGAAGTTCGCCTGTTCCAGCAGGAGCACCCCCAGGGCAAGTCGCGAGCGCTCACCACCGGAGAGCGACGTGACCGCCTTGTAGACATCGTCGCCGGAGAAGAGGAAACGCCCAAGATAGTTCCGCGCGACCTCCTCGCTCATCGGCCCGGTACCCAGGATGACGGCGAGCGGCGTGTCATTGCCCTTGCCGCGCAACTGCTCGTGCGACTGCGCGTAATAGCCGGGCTTGACGTTCGTGCCGTAGGTGTATTGGCCACCAAGCGCCTCCAGCGTCCCGACGAGCGTCTTGATGAGCGTCGTCTTG
Organism: Thermomicrobiales bacterium; assembly: GCA_049840815.1. GTDB lineage: Bacteria > Chloroflexota > Chloroflexia > Thermomicrobiales > UBA6265 > JASGDN01. The sequence goes on from JASGJI010000015.1 coordinate 62,811, forward strand.
CCGCTGCCATTCGGCCCGATCAGGCCGATCCGCTCGTTGCGCTCGATCAGCAACTCCGGCGTGTCGATGAACACCTCGGGGCCACCGGGGTCCATGTAGCCGATCTGCATCTTCGTCGAGGAGAGCACCATCCGTCCGGAACGCACCGGGCTACCGAGCCGGAGGTGAATCCGGTTGTGCTCCTGCGGTCGGGGAATCCGCTCCAGCCGGTCCAGCTGCTTCTGGCGGCCGCGCGCCTCGCGGTAGCGCTGGCCCGCGCCGTACTTGCGAATGAACTCCTCCGTCCGCGCGATGTACTCCTGCTGCTCCTCGTATTCCTTGCGCCAGCGCTCCATACGATCGGCGCGCATCGGGAGGTACTTCGCGTATGGGGCGGGATAGTCCTCCAGCCGCCCGAACGACAGCTCCATCGTGCGCGTGGTGACGCGATCGAGGAAATAGCGGTCGTGGGAGACGATCAGGCAGGCACCGTTCCAGGTACGCAGGAAGGTCTCCAGCCACTCGATCATCTCGAGGTCGAGGTGGTTCGTCGGCTCGTCGAGCAGGAGGAGATCCGGGGACTCGAGGAGGGCCTTCGCCAGGGCAACGCGCGTCTTCTGGCCACCGCTGAGGCGATCGACAGGATCGCTGAAGTCCTCTTCCTTGAATCCCAGCCCATGGAGCACAGCCTCGGTCCGATGGTCGATGTCATAGCCGCCGCCAAGCTCGAAGCGGGTTTGGAGGCGATCGTATTCCTCCATCAGCGCGTCGAAGTCCTCGGCGGACTCCATCTCCTTCTCGATCTCGCGCATGCGTTCGCCGGCCTCGATCACCGGCTTGAACGCCTCCCGCGCCTCATCGAGGACCGTGCCATTGCTGGTGAACCGCGCCTCCTGCGAGAGATAGGTCATGCGCAGGCCGTTGGCCTTGATGATGTCGCCGGAGTTGGCGTGCTCGACACCCGCGAGGATGCGGAGGACGGTCGATTTGCCCGCGCCGTTGACGCCGACGAGCGCGACCTTCTCCCGCTCCATCACCTGGAAGGAGACGCCAGAGAAAATGGTCTCCGTGATGTACATCTTGGAGAGGTTGTTGACCGTGAGGATCGTGGAGGCAGCCATGGGGATTCAGTCCGGGGTGATGCGCACGCGGCGCGGAACGTCAAGTGGGTCGCACGGAAGGACGCCGCGGATCGGAGCGATCCGGCGGTTGCCACGGGTCCGTCGGCGGTGAGGAACCGCATCAGGCCCGGCTATGGTGCATCGTCACTGCGTTCGGTGGAACATCACGTCCGCGTCTCAATCCCCACATGTCCGAAGACATCGAAACCTTGGCGAATATCGCCTCGTGGATCAAGTATAGCAGCGGTGAGGGAGAGGCGAGAGACGTGAGAAAAGAGAGGGGAGGAAAGGGAAAGGCCCGCATTTGTCATCCCGAGCGAAGCGGCCCAATCGTAACGAAGGCATTCGCGGCGCAGCGGAGTCGAGGGATCAGCTGTCCATGCACGATGACTCCCCTGCAACCTGATTCCGCGACGGTACTGTCGGCTATACAGGATGGTCACGAATGCACCATGTCGCCCGGGATGACAGCACCCTCTTTCCTCACGTCTCAGCTCGCGCCGGCCTCCGCGATGGCCACCGCTCGAACCCGAGAGCGGCTCCGGATGTGCCGCACCGAATCAATCGTCAGCACCACCAGCGCCACCCAGACGATCCCGAAACCAATCCAGCGCACCGTCGGCACATGCTCGCCGAAGATCACCACGCCGCAGACCAGTTGCAGGATCGGCGAGACGAACTGGAGCAGCCCCATCGTTGTCAGCGGCACCCGCCGTGCCGCCGCCGCGAAGCAGATCAACGGCAACGGCGTGATGACGCCCGTGCCGATCAGCATCAGGCCATGCCACGGCGCATCCTGCGTGAACGTCCCACGCCCACTCATCTCCAGCCAGACGACCAGCACCATTGCCAGCGGGGCGAGAACCGTCGTCTCGGTGGTCATGCTCTCAAGTGCACCGATCTCACCGCCGACGAGCTTCTTGATGAATCCGTAGATCGCAAACGAAAAGGCCAGTGTCAACGCGATCCACGGCAGCCTTCCGTAGTCGACCGCCATGATGACCACCGCGAGCGTGCCAAGCCCCACGGCGAGCCACTGCAACGGACGCAGCCGCTCGTGCAGCAGCAGGACTCCCATCACCACCAGCACGAGCGGATTGATGAAATACCCCAGCGACGCCTCCACGACGTTGTCCGCAACCACGGCGTAGATGTAGACACCCCAGTTCACCGCCAGGATGTAGGCGGCCAGCGTCAGCAACCCTAGGCGGCGGGGTGAGCGGAGCAGGTCTCTCACCCACCCGAAGTCACGGATCACCAGCCACGCCAGGCAGCAGAAGACCATCGACCAGACGATACGCTGGCCCAGGATCTCCAACGCGCCAGCCGGATGGAGCATGTGGAAGTAGATCGGGAAGATGCCCCACATGCCGTAGGCAGCCGCTCCGAAGAGCATGCCGCTCCGCCCCTCATCCTCGCTGGATCTCGCCCCATCGCCGCCCGTCGTCTCGTCCGCCATGCTCCCCGATCCCATTCCCCAACGTGCGAATCCACCGCCGCATGGTGACACGTCACCGGTGCCGGCACAACTCCCGTTCCAGTCTCGTCACGATCGCTCTACAATCCCCACCAGCATCGACCGACCTGCCCATCGCAACCATGAGGACCGCATGACATCCACCAAATCCACGCCAAACGCCGCGACCTCCGCCGTCTGGCCGACCACCACCGAACGCGCGGAGGATGGCGCGCTCGTCATCGGCGGCGCACCCCTTCCGGAACTCGCCGCGACGTACGGCACCCCCGTCTACCTCTATGACGAAGCGACCCTCCGGGGCAACGCCCGCGCCTTCCGCGACGCCTTCGCGAATGCCTATCCTCGATCCCGCGTCGTCTTCGCGGGCAAGGCCTTCCTCAATACATCACTGCTGAAGATCCTGCACGAGGAGGGACTGGGACTGGATGTCGTCTCCGGCGGCGAACTCTTCATGGGCCTGCATGCCGGGATTCCAGGGGCCGAGATGAGCTTCCACGGCAACAACAAGTCCCGCGAGGAACTCCGGCAGGCCATCGAGGCGGGGATCGGCAAGGTCGTGGTCGACAACCTCCACGAGCTGGACCTCCTCGCCGAGCTGACCGCCGACCGGGAAGCGCCCATCCCCCAGACGATCCTGCTCCGCCTGAATCCGGGCGTCGATGTCCACACCCACGCCAAGATCAGTACCGGTGTCGCGGACTCCAAGTTCGGCTTTCCCATCGCCGACGGGCAGGCGGAGCAAGCAGTCCTCAAGGCGCTGGGCGTACCAGGCGTCCATCTGGCCGGGTATCACGCCCACGTTGGCTCGCAGCTCTTCGAGCCCCAGGCGACCCTCGATGCCATCGCCGACATCCTGACCTTCGCGAAGGCCATGCGCGACGCGCACGGCGTCGAGATGGAGCATCTCTCGCCCGGCGGCGGCTTCGGGATCGCCTACGAGGAGCACGACGCGCCCATGCCCGCGATCCAGTGGGCACTGGACATCGCCGAGGCGATCCAGGCCGGTTGCGCCCTTCACGACCTGCCGCTGCCGCTCGTCACGATCGAACCGGGTCGGGCGATTGTGGGGCCGGCTGGCGTCACGCTCTACACCGTCGGCGGTGAGAAACGGCTTCCCGGCATCCGCACCTATGTCTCGGTCGATGGCGGGATGGCCGACAACATCCGTCCCGCGCTCTATGACGCCAGATACTCCGCCGCCATCGCGAACCGCGACGGGGGAGCGGAACGGGAGACCGTGACCATCGCCGGGAAGTACTGCGAATCCGGTGATCTCCTGATCGAGGGCATCGAACTCCCCATCCTTCGGCCCGGCGACCTGCTCGCGATCCCCGCGACGGGTGCGTACTGCCTGGCGATGTCGAGCAACTACAATTGCGCGCTCCGTCCAGCCGTCGTGCTCGTCGGGGGAGGAACGCACCGCCTGGTCCGACGTCGAGAGACCGTTGAGGATCTCATCAGGAACGATGTGTCGGCGTAGGGCGCGATATCGCCTTGCATCGGACAAATGTTCGGTGTATCGTGCAGGCTTCACCATTGCAGCGAGCCAACGCCCCCTTCCCGGGAGGGTGCTGTGTCTCGGCGGCAGCAGTTGTGGGGATGCCCTATCATTCCTGAAACCTTGCGACGCTGCAATGGGCGACCTGTGGGACCAGACCATTCGCACGCAGGACTTCCGGACAACACGTCTCCGCGATCGCGTGCCAGTCGCGCATCGCAACTCCAGGCCATCCAGCATCCGCTTCATTGCTGCAGCGGCTCCCCGGATCGCCGACACCCCGCCTGTGCCCGAATGCCGGTTGTGGCCCGGCAACCGGGCACCCAGATCGAAGGGGCTCGAACCTTGAGTGATGCATCCCGTACGGACATCGAGAGCCGCGAGAGCGGAATTGCCGTGGAAGCGATTGCCGAATCGCTCCCGGTCATCGATACCGAGAGTGGAGACCTGGACGAACGTCTCGCCAAGCTCAGCAGCCTGATCGCCGACGGCTCGATCGATTCCGCTGCGCAGGAAACCGACATCCCGGAAGACGACGAACTCGCCGTTCTCGAGGACGATGACGACGACGTTGCGGACGACATGCTGAACGGCATCACCTCCGCCGCGATTGCCGAAAGCGATCTCGCCGGGGTGAATCTCGATGACCCGGTGCGCATGTACCTGCGCGAGATCGGGCGCGTGCCGCTGCTTTCGGCCGCGCGCGAAGTCGAACTCGCCAAGGCGATGGAAGCCGGCGAGTATCTCAACAAGCTCGAAGAACGACTCACCACCGGCGCGGTCGAACCCGAGGCCAGCGAGATCGGCCTTGCCATCTACCATGCGTTCCGCGCGGGCTGGCCGATTGCCGACACGTTCTGGAATGCCGTCGCGGCGGACGACGAGCCGCGTACCCGGTCGCAGATCCTCGTGCTGGTGTTGCCGATCACGCGCTATCCCGAGAAGACGGTCAAGCAAACCGCCGAATCGCTCGGTCTCGAGCCGAATCAGCTCGAAGAGGAACTCCGCCTCCGCACAGTGGAGTGGGATCTCCTGCCAAGCCAGGTTCAGGCGATGATCGAGACGAACGATGGATGGCCCGCCGAAGAGACGATCCGGGCATGGTTCGTCGCGCGGGAGGCCCGGAATCGCCGTCGCTGGCGCGATCTTCAACTCGCCGGGCGCCGCGCGAAGGTCTCGCTCACCGAAGCGAATCTCCGCCTGGTCGTCTCGGTCGCCAAGAAATACGTCGGGCGCGGCATGGGCATGCTCGACCTGATCCAGGAGGGCAACCTCGGGCTGATCCGCGCGGTCGAGAAGTTCCAGTATCACAAGGGCTTCAAGTTCAGCACCTACGCGACGTGGTGGATTCGCCAGGCGATCACCCGCGCCATCGCCGATCAGGCCCGCACGATTCGTATCCCGGTGCACATGGTGGAGACGATCAACCGGTTGATCCGCACCAGCCGCCAGATGCAGCAGGAACTCGGACGCGAACCGACGACCGAGGAACTTGCCGCCGTCATGGAAATGACGCCGGAGCGAGTGCGGGAGGTGCTGAAGATCAGCCAGGATCCCGTGAGCCTGGAGACGCCCATCGGCGAGGAGGAGGACAGCAGCCTCGGGGACTTCATCGAAGACTCCAAGATGCCGGCCCCCGCCGATGCCGCCAGCCGCCAGCTCCTGCGCGAGCAGGTGGAAGAGGTACTGAAGACCCTCTCCGAGCGCGAGAAGGAAGTGCTCTACATGCGCTACGGCCTCGACGATGGCCGCACCCGCACGCTGGAGGAGGTCGGCAAGCACTTCGGGGTCACGCGGGAGCGCATCCGCCAGATCGAGGCGAAGGCCCTCCGCAAGCTTCGCCAACCCAGCCGCGCGAAGATGCTGCGCGACTATCTCGAAGAGTAGGCGAGGGATCGCGAGCGGCAGGATGAGGCGGCACACGTTGGTGCCGCCGTACGCACGGGACGCGGCGTGGATGCCGTCGTTCGTACGGCGCGACCAATGTGTCGCGCCGCCTCGCCAGAGCGAAGGCGCGGCTTGTGGGATGAGGCGGCACACGCCGGTGCCGCCGTACGAACGACCGGATCTGCGCGGCGTCGCGTTCGTACGGCGCGACCAATGTGTCGTACCGCCCCGCTCCTCTTTCCTCCCGTCTCTTTTCTCTTTCCTCTCGTCCCGTTCTGGTATCATCCCCACGCGCATCGCGATCCCGATCCGTCGTTCGCGCCCCACCGAGGGCGGCGAGCGGATCGCGCGAATCGCCCGCCGGATGGGTCCGGCGTTCCCCCCGACATCCTGCCTATGCATTCCCCACCAATCGAATGCCCACCCCTAAGGAGATTTCCCCATGCTTGTTGATGAGGCAAAGATATTCGTGAAAGCCGGCAACGGCGGAAATGGGTCGGCGTCGTTCCGGCGCGAGAAGTACGCACCGATGGGCGGCCCGGACGGCGGCGATGGCGGTCGCGGTGGCGATGTCGTCCTCCGTGTGGTCGATAACATCACGTCACTCCTGCCATTCCAGTACGTGAATCACTACGAGGCCGGCAACGGCAATCCCGGCACCAGCCGCCGAAGCTACGGCAAGTCCGGCCACCACGAGGTCATCAAGGTGCCGAAGGGCACCGTGGTCTTCCTGGATGAAACGGGCGAGCAGATTGCCGACCTGCTGGACGCCGGCGAAGAGTTCGTCGTTGCGCGCGGCGGCAAGGGTGGTCTCGGCAACGTCCACTTCAAGTCATCGACCCGCCAGGCACCACGCATCGCCGAGCTTGGCGAGCCGGGCGAATCGCGCTGGCTCAAACTCGAACTGCGGCTGATCGCCGATGTCGGGCTCGTCGGGCTACCGAACGCCGGCAAGTCGACACTGCTGGCGTCGTCGACCCGCGCAAAGCCGAAGATCGCGGACTACCCGTTCACAACGCTCGCGCCGAATCTCGGCGTGGTCGAAGTCGGCGGCAAGGGCGGCCAGGCCTTCGTGATGGCCGACATCCCGGGCCTGATCGAGGGCGCGGCGGATGGAGCCGGTCTCGGACACGAGTTCCTGCGTCACATCCGCCGGACGAAGGTCCTCATCCACGTCCTCGACGCGGCAGGTGGTCTTGAGGGACGTGACCCGCTGGAGGACTTCCGCACGATCAACGACGAGTTGTTCAGCTTCGACCCCGCCATGCGGGAGAAGCCGATGTACGTCGCGCTGAACAAGACCGACCTGCTGGAAGCACGGGAGAATCTGCCGCGCCTGCATGAAGTACTGCACGGCGAGGGATTCCAGACGTTCGACATCTCCGCCGCCACCGGCGAAGGGTTGGGCGACCTCTTCAATACGGTCGCGGCGACGCTCCATGAGATCCAGCTGGTGGAGGAAGAAGAGCGGAAGCGCGAGGCCGAGCGCCCGAAGCGCCGCGTCTATACGATTGGCAACATCGACGAGCGAGCATGGGAGGTCGAACGGTCGTCTGCCCATCACTGGGTGGTGACCGGTGTCGGTATCGAGCGCTTCGCGAAGATGACGAACTTCGACCAGTGGGAGAGCGCGAACCGCTTCCAGCGCGTGCTGGAACGGGCCGGCATCTTCCGCGAGTTGAAGCGGCAGGGCATCCAGGACGGCGACGTCGTCCACATTGCCGACTTCGAGATGGAGTGGGGCGACCACGAAGAGGCGAGCACCCTTCCGCAGGATAACCGCCGCCCGTCCGCGATCCGCCGCAGCCTCGACAAGCGCGAGGAGGGTCAGGACGCGGAGGAGATCGACCTCGATCTTGAGTACGAGGGCGAACCCGAGGAGTTTGACGGCGAGAAGGTTCTCCTCTTCGACCTCGACGCGCTGGAGGACGGCGACTTCGAGGACGAAGACGACGAGGATTCCGCCGGCGAGGATGACGACGATCTGGTCGCGTTCATGATGGACGACGACGAGGACGATGACACATCCAGGTAAAGCCGATTGACCAGGGGGCGACCCATTGCGGATCGCCCCCTGACAACAGGTTGTCGCACTCCTGGAATGCTACCCACGACATGCGGGAACCAATGGGGGCGATCCTCTACTCGGGGCGGGCAACGTCCGCGTAGACGCCACGGTAGTGCTCCGGGAGCAGCGCGGCGATCTTCCGCATCATCAGGTCCGTGGCTTGCTCGGACGTGACGCGCTTGCCGTCGATCTGCGCCGGAATCGTGAACGGCTCCCCGAAGACGACCCGCGCGCCCCGAAACCCTCGCCACGACGCGCCCAGCGCCTTGCTGCCCAGCAGGGGCAGCTTCTCCGTCCCGATCACTGCCACCGGCACAATCGGCGCATTGCCGCGCAGCGCGATCAGCCCCGCGCCGGGCAGCGCGTCCTTCAACGCGCCCGACTTGCTCCGCGTCCCTTCCGGGAACATCCCCAGCGCGACGCCTTGCTCCAGCGTCGCGAACGCTCGCTTGATCGCCCATCGATCCGCAGCACCTCGATCGACCGGAAACTCTCCGAAGGCACGCATCGCCCACTTCAGGACCGGCACCTCGAAAAGTTCCTTCTTCGCCATGAAGTGGGTCGGACGCGGGCAGGCGACGGAGACGAAAAGCGGGTCGGCGTTGCAGATGTGATTGCTCACGATCATCACACCACCCTCTCGGGGCACATTCGACGCGCCCTCCACCCGCAGTCCGATCAACAGGCGAGAAAGGAGATAGAGCGACCATCGGACGATGCCGAACCAGACGCCCTGCACCGTTCCCGCCCGCACATCGGTCAGGTCTGCCGGACCGCTGGCGCTCACGACGAGACCCCTTGCGCCGCCCAGCGGGCGACAACCATTGCGTCCAGCTCGTTCACGATCTCGTCGATCGTCTTGCCATCAGTGAGGACGTGGACCGCATCGTCGGCGACTCGGAGCGGGGCGACCTCGCGCCCGGAGTCGTAGGCATCGCGGCGGCGGAGGTCCTCCAGAACCTCCTCGAACGACATGCCCTCATCTCGACCGGCGAACTCCGTCCAGCGTCGCCGGGCGCGCTCCTCCACACTCGCATCGAGGTAGATCTTGAGCCCGGCGTCCGGCGTGACGACGGTGCCGATGTCACGCCCAACCATCACCACCGGCACGCCATCGGCGATCCGCCGCTGCACGTCGAGGAGGGCGGTCCGCACCTGCGGATACGCCGAGACTCTGGAGACCTCGGCATCCACCTCCGGCGTGCGAATCGCCCACGTAACATCCTCGCCGTCCACCAGCACATCGATCAGCCGCCCGTCGTCGACGGAGGGACGCGCGAGCTCAATGTCGAGTCCCGCCGCCAGTGCCCCGAGGGCATCGCCGTCGTCCCGCGAAACATCACGTTGCTGGGCGGCGAGCGTCACCGAGCGGTAGAGCGAGCCGGTATCGAAGAGGATGGAACCGGTCGCCTCGGCCAGGAGGCGGGCGACGGTCGTCTTACCGGCCGCCGCCGGACCGTCGATCGCGATTACCCTGCGATGGTCGTGCGCCGTCATTCGAGTTCGTTCTCCGCTGCGGGGGTCGCCCGGACCCGCTGTCACGCTGATATCGGTCTCGGTTGTCGCGCTTCGGACGGCGAATACGCTCGCCCTGCCCAGCGCGCTTCCAGTCTTCCTTCTCGGGCTTGTCGGTCCGCTCTGGGCGGCCAGCCGGCGCGCCCCCGGCGGGCGTCGCGGACTCGACTTCGGGAGCGCCCGACGATGGACGCCGCCCGCGCTCGCGGCGGGGGACGTAGGCATACTGTGACGCATGCTCCGGCTCCGGTTCGCCCGCCGATTGGGCGGCACGGCCCCCGTGACGAAACTCGACCGGTGGCCCAGTGCGGACCGTCCGGCCCTCGTTGGCGCGGTCGGCATCTTCTCCACTCAGTCCGACGGCCTCGTAGAGCTGATGCACTTCGCCAATCGAGAGGTCGCGCCAGTTCGCCAGCTGGAGACCAGTCATCGCGATCGGTCCCAACCGGACGCGCCGGAGCCGCGAGACCTCGATCCCGACCTTCTCCATCATCCGTCGCACGACGTGATAGAGCCCCTCATGCAGAACGATCTTGATCGTCGCGCCCTCATCGGTCTCCCGCAGCAGGCGGCATTCCTCCGGCACCACGAGGCGACCAGCGATCATCAGGCCGTCCTTGATATCCTGGAGCTGTGCGCCGGTCGGACGCTCCTTGGTGAGGACGTGATACTCCTTGGCCAGGTTGTATCGGGGGTGCATCACACGGTTGGCGAGCATGCCGTCGTTCGTGAAGAGGAGCAGCCCCTCCGTGTCGCGGTCAAGCCGTCCCACGGGGTAGACGCGCTCCGGCACATCGACCAGATGCATCACCGTCCAGCGCTGCCGCTCGTCGCTGACGGTGGTGATGAAGCCGGATGGCTTGTTCAGGATGAGGATGCGCGTCTTCTGGGCGCGGACGACCTTGTTGTCGACGCGGATCACATCCCGCAAGGGATCGACCTTCGTGCCAAGTTCACGCACGACCGTGCCATTGACGGAGACGCGGCCTTCGGTGATGAGGGTCTCCGAGGCACGCCGCGAGGCGACGCCCCGGCTTGCAAGGACCCGCTGGAGTCGCTCGCTTTCCGGCGCATCGTCGAACAGTTCGTCGGAGAAATCGTCCTCGGATCGGGATGGACGGGAGGTGGAACGGGGCATGGATCAGCCTCCCTGGCCGGTGCTGCTGGCATAGACGGGAATGGACGCAAGTTCGGAATCGCCGCTGTAGATCACGACCTCCCCCTGCTGGTCGCCGCCCGGCGGCGGCACCACGAGCTGGAAGGTCGCGTCCTGGTCCAGCGGCACGATCGGCGTGTCACGCAGTTCGAGCCCCCAGACCGAGAGTTGCTCCTGCAAGTCGGGGAACGTGCTGGCATCGACCTGCGTCCAGGTGAAGCGCGTGTCCATGTCGGTAAAGATCGTGGTGGCATCTGACCAGCGATCATCGGTCACGATGTTGTAGTCCTTGTCATATTCGAGTGTCGAACCCAGCACAACGAGAATGACGGTACTCTGACCGTCATCCGCCTTGCGCGCAAGCATGACGCTGGCTCCGGCCCCTTCCGTCGACCCAGTCTTGATCCCGACCACACTCGGGTCGTAGTACTGATTCCCTGGCTGGATCATCGCATTCGTGTTCGTCGCGGCATAGGGCTCACCGTTCTGGGATGGGATGGACACCGAGGGCTGCGACGCGATCCACGCAAGGTCGGCATTCTTCATGAACTCCGCCCCCATGATCGCGAGGTCATGCGCGCTGGAGAACGCCCCCTGATCGTCATCGCCGTCCGGGTTGGTGAAATAGGACTCGGTCAGGCCAAGGTTCTTGGCATAGGCATTCATCTCGTCGATGAATGCCGTTACCGCCGTGTTGGTATCGGTCGTGTTCGCAAGCTTGCCACCGACATACCGAGCGAGCGCGTTCGCCGCGTCACCACCGGATGGCAGAAGCAATCCGCTCAGGAGATCGGCAACGGTCAGGACATCTCCAGACCGAAGTCCAACCTTCGTCAGTGCGGAGTTCGGGTCGATCAGATCCTCGTCCTGGATCGTCACCTGCTCGCTAAGCCCGACGTGATTGACCGTCACCAGCGCGGTAACGACCTTCGTGATGCTCGCGATGGGAAGTTTGTCATCAGCGTTCTTGGAATAGAGCACCGCGTCTGATCCCATATCGAGCGCGTAGACGGCCTTGGCCGAGACATCCGGCGGAGCGATCCCCATCGTCCGGTCGGAGGTCGCCGGGGCGTTGGGGGCGGCCAGCGCCATTGGCGTCCCGGTTCCGAGCAGCAAGAGCAGCGCCAGCAGGACGGCTGGCAATGCAGCCAGCCGCCGGGCAATCGCCTGCGACGAGTCTCGCGTCTTCCATGTTCTCGGGAGCATTCCCACAATCGCCTTCCAGGGTGGCAGGAGCACGAGGAAGTCCCCACGAGCATCCCACAGGCATGATCGCGACGCACGACAACGCTTCCGCGTCGTGGCCGGGCGAACCGAGGTTCAGTATAGGGGAGGGGGTGGGACCGGACCACCACGGTCTGATCCCTCGCGCACCGGGCGCTGGGGTAAACTTGGAGCTTCATGGGGCCTCGTTTGCCGTCCGCGTCCATCGCCCGCCCCGTCCGGATCAGCACAGGAGGATCCGTCATCACGGTGTCGCATTCAGCTTCGCTCGCCGCAACCACCCCGAACCCTCCCCCCGATGCGGCGATCGCGCCAGGACGGCCGGTCCGCGTGGCCGCCATCGGCGACCTTCACCTGCATGACAGCGTGCCGTCGGCCCTCACGGAGGCGTTGCTCAGCATGAACGACGTGGCCGATCTCCTCGTGATCGCGGGAGACATCACCGAGAACGGGCGCATCCCTGAAGGCGAGCTTGCCCGAGACCTCTTCGGCGGTATCACAATCCCGAAGATCGCCGTCCTCGGCAACCACGATCGGCGCGGCGCGCGGAGGATCGCGCTCCGCCGCACCTTCGAGGCGGCAGGCATCCAACTCCTCGACGGCGATGCGTCCGTGATCGAGCTGAACGACGGACGCACGGTGGGTATCGCGGGGGTCGGCGGCTATGGCGGCGGGTTCTGGCCGGAGGAGACGCCGGATGTCCCCGGCGCGCGCATCAGCAAGGCCGTCGGCGTGCGAGCGCGCCGCGAGGCCGTCCGCCTGCGTCACGCGCTGGACGACATCGCCCGCAAGGACCTCGATGTCCGCCTGGTGGTGATGCACTATGCGCCAACGACATCCACCTTGGGCGACGAGCCGGTGATGAAGTACTGGATGCTTGGGAACTCGCAGCTAGGACGCGTCATCGACGAACATGCCGTCGACCTGGTCATCCACGGGCACGCGCATCTTGGCAACGAGGTCGGCCAAACGCCCGGCGGCACCCCGGTCCGCAATGTCGCGACCCATGTGACGGGCGGGCCGGTTCTCTACAAGGTGGCAGCGGGCAAGCAGGTCGAGTCGATTCCGCTCGCCGCCGAACCGACCGCGGCCGCCACCGGGGAGGGCGCCGCATGAGCGCCTTCGCCGACCGCGATCCCTGGCAGCGCCTGGTGATGCCGGAGCCACAACGGTTCCGGCTCGATCTGGTCGCCAACCCGTTCGGGCCGTCCGATGCCGTGATCGATGCCATCGCGAGCGTCGAACCGGGATCGTGGCTCCTCCCGGCCGAGGAGCAGGAAGCCGCGCTTCGTGTCCGCCTTGGCGCCCTGGCAGGCGTTCCTGCATCGTGGGTGACGCTGGCGAACGGGATCGACGAGTTGCATGCCATGATCGCGGCGTGGCGGGGCTCCGAAGGTCCGCTCCTGCTCTTCACGCCGACCGATCCCGGATTCATGCGCTGGCTCCAGAGCCACGCCGACCAGATCGAACTGATCCGCAGAACGCCACGATTCGGCATCCCCGTCGAGGCGAACGGGAAGACGCTGCCGCGCGGTGCCACGGCAATCGTGATGTCACCAAACGACCCCACCGGTACAATCCTCGCCGGACACGAGGCCGTGCGGCTGAGCCGGCAATGCGCCTTCCTCGTCGTGGACGAGCGACACGGCGGCTACAGCCCTCGCAGCGCAATTCCGCTGGCGCGCGAGTTCGAGAACGTGATCGTATTGCAGACGTTCGAGACGTGGGCGAGCCTGCCGGCGCTCCCACTCGCCTGGGCGATCTCGCCACCATCGATCGCGAAGCAACTCGCGGCCTTCACCCGCCCATCCGGCATCGCCCGCCTGCCGGTGATCGCGGCGCTGGCAACGCTGGACGACCACGATGCCATCCGGGCGTCGGTTCGACGCGTGATGTCCGAGAAGGGCCGGCTCTTCCGGCAGATGCGGAAGCTGAGCATGGTGAGCCCGCCGCATCCATCGTGGGCGAACTTCCTGCTGCTGCGGGTGGAGCGCGGCACGAGCGACTTCTTCGTGCCCAGGCTGCTCCAGCGCGGCGTGGAGGTCTTCCCGGTGACGAATCCGGAGTTGCCGAACCACTTCCGGGCCAGTGCGGTCTCCGCCGACGCGACGAACGCCCTCAAGCAAGCCCTGATCGACATCGCGCTGGAGCTGTAGCGGGGCGGGATTGTGTGGTAGCCGTGTCCCCCTCGTAGCGGGTCAGCATGCCTGCCCTGAGCCATCCGGCGAAGCCGGATATCGGCCTGCGGCCGATGGCACAGACAAGCTGTGCCGCTACGAGGTGCGCCGTCTCGGTCAGCCCGCGATGGCGGCCTTCTGCGCGACAAACAGCTCGTCCAACCCAATGGATGCCAGCGCGAGCATCGTTTCGAGCGTCCGGTAGTCGAACGGATCGTGTTCCGCCGTGCCCTGGATCTCCACGAACTTGCCGCCATCGGTCATCACGATGTTGGCGTCCACGTCCGCCCTGGAGTCCTCGCTGTAATCGAGGTCCAGCACCGGAACACCCTTCACCACACCGACACTCACCGCTGCGACCATGGCCGACAGCGGGTTCTGACGGATCTTCTTCTCCTTCACCAGTCGGTCGCAGGCAAGCGCCAGCGCCACATACCCGCCGGTAATGCTGGCGCAGCGCGTTCCACCATCGGCGCGGATGACGTCGCAATCAACGATGATCTGCCGCTCGCCAAGCGCCTTCATATCCACCACCGATCGCAGCGCTCGCCCGATCAGGCGCTGGATCTCGACGGTGCGTCCGCCCTGCTTGCCCTTCGCGGCCTCGCGGTCGGTGCGCTCCTTGGTGGCGCGGGGCAGCATGGAGTATTCGGCCGTGACCCAACCGCTCCCCTTGCCCTTCATCCAGCGCGGCACCTGCTCATCCACGCTGGCCGTGCAGATGACGTGGGTCTCGCCGATCTTCACCAGCGCGGAGCCCTCCGCGTAGGGCATGGGGTTCGGCTCGATGGAGACAGGGCGCAGGCCATCGGTGGCGCGGCCATATGAGCGGCGCATCGGGACGACGATCGTCATTGGGATTCTCCTGAACTGGGCGGGATCATGAATCGGAGGAGGCGGGCGCGTCGCGGGTCTCCGCGTAGATCTGGCGAATGCGCTCCATACGCTGGATCAGGTTGCGCTCGAAGCCACGTTCGACAGGGTGGTAATACGTGCGGCCCTCAAGATTGTCCGGCAGGTTCTGCTGCCCGATGATGCCTTCTTCGTAATCGTGCGCGTATTTGTAGCCCTTGCCGTAGCCGCTCTCCTTCATCAGGCGGGTCGGGGCATTGCGCAGGTGCATGGGAACAGGATCGTTTCGCGTCTGCTCGACATCGCGCCGCACCTCTCCATACGCCTTGTAGACGGCGTTCGACTTCGGAGCGAGGGCGAGGTAAACAACCAGTTCGGCCAACGCGAGCGCGCCTTCCGGCATCCCGATGAAGTGGACCGCCTGCTGCGCGGCCATCGCGAGTTCCAGCGCCTGCGGATCGGCCAGCCCGACGTCCTCCGATGCGAACCGGACAAGGCGACGCGCGACATACAGCGGATCGTCGCCGCGTTCCAGCATGCGTGCCAGCCAGTAGAGCGCGGCATCGGCGTCGGAGCCGCGCAACGTCTTGTGCAGCGCCGAGATGGCATCGTAATGGTCGTCACCGCCCTTGTCGTAGGTGGCGGCGCGACGTTGGGCCGCTTCCTGCACCAGCGATTCCGTGATGATCCGGGCCTCACCAACGCCAACCGATGCAAGTTCGAGGGTGTTGAGCGCGAAACGGGCGTCACCGTTCGCCATGTTCGCAAGGAGGTCCATCGCATCATCGGCGATTGTCAGGTTCTCCGTGCCAAGGCCGCGCTCGGTATCCACCAGTGCCCGCCGGACGATGGTCGCAATGTCAGCATCGGAGAGGGCGCGCAGGGTAATAACCCGCGAGCGGGAGAGCAACGGCGCATTCACCTCGAACGAGGGGTTCTCCGTCGTCGCGCCGATCAGGATCACTGTGCCATCCTCGACGTGGGGGAGGATGGCGTCCTGCTGCGCCTTGTTGAAGCGGTGAATCTCGTCGATGAAGAGAACCGTCCGCTCACCGCGCATCCCGAGGCGCTCCTGCGCATCGGCAATGGCCCGCCGGAGATCGGCGACACCGGACGTGACGGCACTGACGGCGACGAAGGACGCGCGGGTGGTGGTCGCAATGATGCGGGCGAGGGTCGTCTTCCCGGCACCGGGCGGTCCCCACAGGATGATGCTGGAGAGGCGATCGGCCTCGATGGCCTTGCGCAGGAGCGTGTTCTTGCCGAGCACATGCTCCTGCCCGACGAGTTCATCCAGCGCACGCGGACGCATGCGGGTCGAGAGGGGAGCGCGGCTCTCCAGCTGGCGCTGGCGGTTGGCCTCGAACAGGTCCATCAGATGGCCCACCCACGGCGAACGACGACATCCGCCGTCGGGGGCACCGCGACGGGACAGTCGGCCAAGCGACGCGGTAGCTGGTAGGGGCGATCCTTGTGATCGCCCGAGGTGGCTGCAGGAATCCGGGCGATCACAAGGATCGCCCCTACCTGTCGAAATCCTGGCATGGTGGCCACCATTTCGTGGTCGGCCCCCGAATCGCACGGACCGGGAAGCCGACCCCAACCTACGGCGAGCGCGCCAACGCGGGCCGACATGAAGTCGGCCCCTACAGACGCCGTTGGTCGTGGCGCAGCATTTGACGATGGTCCGGGAACGCGGGCACTACTCATCGGTCTCGAACTCGGCCGCGCGGCGTTCGAGATCGGCGATCAACGCCTCCAGCTGCTCGCGGTTCTCGACCCCGTTCTCGTCGAGGATCTCCAGCACGTCTTCCAGCTCGTCGATGCGGGAGAGCAGATCGTACATCGACTCCTTCGCCGATTGCTTCTGGGCGCGATGCTGGGCAAGGATCGTGATCTTGGCGGGCTCGGACGACTCGGACATCGGCGTGATGGGTCCTTCCTGGGATCAGGCAACGAACGAAAGCAGCAGCAGGGCGACACTGGCAACCCCGGCGAACTCGATCAGGTCACGTCCTGCCACCTGCGCCCGCTGGGCCTGCACCAGCAACAGTCCGGCGGTCGCGTAGAAGATGGCCAGTAACACCGCACCGCCGGTCCACCCATAGGTCGGCCACCAGTTCAGCGGCACCATCATGATGCCGACGATCCAGCCGCCGAGGATGGCATAGATGATCCGCCGTGCCGAATCGACGTTTCCGCGCTCCAGCGTCTCCAGCACGAGTACCCCGGCGATAAGCCCAACGACGGGAGCTGCGATGCCCGTGGAGAGCTTGTTCAGATAGATGGCGCTGAAGGCCAGGAATGCCACGGAATGCACCACCAGCGTGTGCAAGGTGGAGGCGATCCGCCCGGACTGCTCGTCCGCCTCGTCCAGCAAGTCGCGGGAGAGCAAGGAGCCTGCCACCCCAAGAAAGCCGATCAGCGGCCCCACGATGAGCATCACGCGGTTGTGGAATGTGGCAATCAGCAGGATCGAGGAGAGCGTCGCCACGAACGGGACGGCCCAGGCGGTCGCCATCGAGGTCAACGAGCGGCCCTCGCCAACGGCCTCTGCCGCCCTGGTCGCCGTCCGTTCCGCGAACTGGGCGCCAATCGCCGCGATCGCAAGCACGGCGATGGCGATGATCCAGAACAGGGCATCGGTCTGCTCGAAGATCGGCGGATCGGCATCCTTGCCAGCTCCGACCGAGATGACGGCGAGCAGCAGCAAGCCCGCTGCCACCAGCAGGCTGACGACGACACCCTGCCCATAGGCGGGCTGGCGCGTCTCTGCCGTGGCGATGTCGAGACCAAAGACCTTGTGGCGGTCGTCCTGGCCGCCGTCGGGGGCATCGTCGACTTCGGGAGGAAGCGACCGCCGCAACGCGGCCTGCGGATCGTCGCGCCGGAAGGATCGTCGCGGTCGTTGGGATTCGTGGCTCTGGCTCATCTGCGGGAGATGCTCCTGGCCCAGCGATCCGGCATGCCGGAGCATCTGGACGCGGTCCTGGTGGGCGAAACGGGACGCCCGCGCGGGATCATTTCCGGGCCGAGGCCTGAACGAGACGCCAGGCGGACTGGATGGTCTCGGCGGAGATGGCCCCCTCCCGGATGATATGGATGGTATCACCTTCGAGCCGGATGACCGTGGAAGCCCTGCCGTTCCGGGAGATCCCCCCGTCGAGGATGACATCCAGCCGGTTTCGCAGCGTTGTGCCAATCTCGTCGGCCTTGGTCGCAGGGGGTTGGCCGGAGATGTTCGCGCTCGTGGTTGCCAACACGCCGCCGACACGCTGAGCGAGCGTCAAGGCAACCGAATGCGCGGGCACGCGAACCCCGACCGTGCCATCAGCAGCGATGACCTGCGGCGGCAGCGACGGCTTGGCGGGCACGGCAACGGTCAGCGAGCCGGGCCAGAAGCGGCTGGCGAGCGACAGCAGCAGCGGATCGACGCCGGTCGAGGCCTTGGCAAGGTCGCCGGACGATGCCAGCAGGATCGGCAAGGAGGCGTCCGCCTTGCGACCCTTGATCTCGTAGATCCGGCTGAGCGTCCCCGGATAGTGAATCGACGCGCCAATCCCATACACCGTGTCGGTGGGGTAGGCGACGATGCCGCCGTGCTGCAACGCGGTGATCGCCTGTTCGAGCGCGCGGGGCTCCTCGAGCCGGAGCATGACCATCGGCAACTTCCTTTCGCCAGGAGGGCAACTTCATCAGCGAGCGGGAACGAACGGAATCGGGTTCAGGCGGAGCCGAGCGTGGCCTTGATCTGCTCGGCCACCTGGCGGTTGACGCCCTCGACGGCGGTGAGGTCCTCGATGCTGGCCTCGCGAATGGCCTTCACCGAGCCGAAGTGGCGGATGAGGGCCTTCTTGCGGACAGGACCGACGCCGGGAACATCATCGAGCCCGGACTTGAACGCCGCCTTCGACCGCTTCTGACGATGGAAGGTGATGGCGAAGCGGTGCGCTTCGTCGCGAACCCGCTGAACGAGGAACAACGCCTGGGAATCGCGCGGGAGGATCACCGGTTCAGAACGTCCGGGCAGGAAGATCTCCTCATTCTCCTTCGCCAGGCCGCAGATCGGCACGGTCATCCCTACCTCTTCAAGGGCTTCCAGCGCCGCACCGAGCTGCCCCTTGCCTCCGTCGATGATGACAAGGTCCGGCAGTGTCGTCCACTTGCCCTGCTCCTCCTCGTCCATCTCGGCGGCGCGACGGAAGCGGCGCCCGACGATCTCCTTCATGGATGCGAAGTCGTTGGCACCGACGACGGTCTTCACATTGAAACGACGGTACTCCTTTTTCGCCGGTTTGGCGTCCTCGAAGACGACCATGCTGGAGACCGGGTTCGTGCCCTGGAAGTTCGAGTTGTCATAACATTCGATGCGACGCGGCAATCGCGGCAGGTCGAGCGCATCGGCCAACTCGGTCATCGCGGCGGTCATCTTCATCTCGTCGGAGAGGAACTTCAGCCGGGACTGTTCGAGGTTCTCCGCCGCGCTCTTGGCGACCATCTCAACCAGGCCACGCTTGTCACCCCGCTGGGGCACATGGATCGAGACACGATGGCCATCCCGCCGTTCCTGCAACCAGGGGAGGATGACCTCCTCATCGGCGGCAGGGAGGGCGTGCTGGATGATCAGTTGCGGTGGCACGACGGCAGCTTCGTCGTAGAACTGGGTGATGAAGCTGGAGAGGATCTCCACGGGCGTGTCGCTGATCGCGGCCTGCATCGGGAAGAACTCGGAGCCGATGATCTTGCCGTTGCGCAAGAACCCGACCTGCACGCCGGCATCGCCGCCCGCGCCCTGCGCGACCGCGATGATGTCGGCGTTCGTATCCTGGGAGGAGACGATCTTCTGGCGTTCGAGGACATGCGTCACGGCCTGGAGCCGGTCGCGGATCTCCCCGGCACGCTCGAAGTTCCATGCTTCGGAGGCCTGCTCCATCTCCGCCTGCAGGTCCTCGACGATCTCCTCGCCACGTCCGGAAAGGAACATGGCGGCGCTCTCGATCGATCGCATGTACGTCTCGCGATCGACGGCGGCGATGCACGGCGCGGAGCACTGATGCATGTGGTAGTAGAGGCAGAGTTCGTCGTTGCCCGTGATCTTCTTGTCGCATTTGCGATAGGGGAAGAGCCGGTTCAGGAGGTTGATCGTCTTGTAGGCCGACCCGGCGGAGGTATAGGGGCCGAAGTACCGGCTACCGTCCTTCACGATCTGGCGGGTGCTGACGACGCGCGGCCATTCCTCGTTCGTGATACGGATATAGGGGTAGGTCTTGCTGTCCTTGAGCATCACGTTGTACTTGGGCCAGTACTTCTTGATGAGCTCGTTTTCGAGGATCAGCGCTTCCGTCGCGGTATCGGTACGGATGACGTCGAAATCGACGATGTGGGACACGAGTTCGCGGGTCTTCGGGTCCTTGTGCCGCTGCGACTGGAAGTAGGAGCGGACGCGATTGCGCAGGGCGATCGCCTTGCCGACATAGATCACCGTGCCCTCGGCGTCCTTCATGAGGTAGACGCCGGGAGCCTGGGCGAGGGCAGATAGTCGTTGGGAGAAATCTGGTCGTTCAGTAGCCATCTTGCCGATCAGTATACCGGAACACCCGTTCGTCCCGAACGCGAAAACCCCGCCGATCGGATAACCGATCGGCGGGGTATCGCATCTCGGGATGCTCGAATGACGCTACTGCGGGTTATCCCCGAGCTGCTTCTTGGCGTCAGACACGAGTTGGTCGAGGTTCCGGCCCTTGGCGCCCGCGTTCTCCTCGTGGCCAGCGTCACTGCCGTCGGCCGGGACAAAACCCTTGCCGGAGGAGTCCTTCGCTTGCTCATCGGAGGACGGCTCCTGCTCACCGCCAAGGATCTCGTTGATAGCATCCACGATCTTGTCGATCATGACTCACTCCTTCACACACCATTGGCATGCAGGCCGGAGCACATGCCCCGGCTACTTGGCGAGGAACTGCTTCACCAGCGCGATCAGGTCGTCCGGGCTGTCGATCTGCCCGATATTCGCCTTCGCGACCTGGTCGATGATGCCCTGCGGCAATCCGGCCTTCTGCAGCAGCGGTTCGAGGTCGTCCGCGCCAAGCGGGAAGTTGACGCCCTTCACCGCTTCCAGGATACCGCCCAGGCCACCAAGTTCGTTGACGATGCCATCCAGCCCACCTGCCTGGCCGACCAGATCGCTGAGTTCGCCGGAAAGCTTCTCCAGCGACGCGCCGTCGGTCGCGCCGGTGACAGATTCGACGGCTCCCTCCGCCTGCGAGGCAGCCTTGTCGAGCGCATCGGACGCATCCGTCACGGACTTCTCAGTCGCGTCCGCGTTGCCACCGATGATGTCGCTTACCGCGTCCTTGAGCTTGTCGAACATGACCGTCTCCTTGGCGACCGTGGCGCGATGCCGATCATGGAGCGATCGCCACCGTTGGACAGATCCCCATGTTCGCGCAACGTCTCCGGACTATGGAGGGGAGAGGGTAGGCGGGGTCAACCGAAAAACGGACCAACCGCGCTCCTCCTCCGGACCTATTTTCAGTTTACGGCAGATCAATTCGGCAGAATCGTCGCAAACACTTCTTCCGCGGAATCGAAATGGTCGCGGGCGAGGGACTGGACGTGCTCGACGATCGCCTCGCCTGCGCCGTTGTCCTGCAATTTCAGGATCAGGTCCTCCTTGCCGATCGGGAAGTCGATGCCTTGCAGGTACTGGCCGTATCCTCCAAACGCATCGGTGCCAATCGTCCCACTGTCGCCGGTGATGGCCTGCTTGATCTTGTCGAACATCGTCGGTCGTCCTTCCTGGAGCGCACTCCCTGTGCCAGCGAGGTCGTTCCTGTTCGCCAGCCGTGTCCCTCCAGACAGGCAGGATTCGTACCACCCGCCCGGCGTTCAGTCCCCGGCGCGGACGGAACCCTCCGCCCGGACCGGTGCGGCGTCAGCTTCTGCCATGGCCTCGACCGCGTGATCGCGGCGCTCCACGACCGCGCGAACATGCGGCTCGGTCGGCAGGAACCATGCAACGGCCAACGAGAGCGCGACGACACCCAGCAGTCCATACAACGCGACCGGAATGCTGCTCGCGTCGGCAACGGCGCCGAGAATCGGCACGGCGATCCCACCGGAGATGAACCCGAAGCCGAGGATCAGGCCGGACGCCATCCCGGCGCTGCCCTTCATCAGTTGCTGCGCCATCAGGAGCAGGAGCGGTCCGCTGGAGGAGGCGAGGAAACCGATCATCGCCCCGAAGAGGAAGGCCCACGGTCCGGGGAAGGTGATGAACGCCCAGACCGCCGGAATGGTCAGGGTCATCGTGACGAGGATGACGGCTCGCCGCCCGTAGCGATCCGCGAACTGGCCAACGCCGAGCGCCCCGACCGCGCTGGAAAGAACCATCACGGTGGCGAGCGTGCTGTAGAACGCGGAGCTGTAGCCGAGTTCGGCATACCAGGTGGGCAGGAACGACTCGACGCCGACGACGGGCACCTGCCGCAGCATCATCACGGCCACCACGATCGCTACCAGCCCGATGGGAATCGCGGCCTTCGAGCGGCGCGAATTCGCATGCCGGGCCGGAGCATCCGGGCGCGCACGCATCACGCGCAGGAGGTAGCTACCGATCAGGAGACCGGGGATCAGCATCACCAGCGTGCCGTGCAGTCCGAAGAGCCAGAGAATCGTCGCCCCGATCACCGGACCGAGCGCGAACCCGATGGTACCGGCGGAGACATACATCGACATGGACGTGTTCGCCTGATCCGGCGCCGCCAGCCGGGAAGCCTCCATCGCGCCCATTGGATGGAACGCACCGGAGCCGAGCCCCGCCAGGAACGCAAGCACCAGCAGCATCGAGTACGACGGTGCGAACCCGATGGTGGCGAACAACAACGCACACCAGATCTGCGTGAAGCCGATCCAGCGAGTGCCGAACCGGTCGGCGATCATGCCGAAGATGGGCTGGGAGAGCGAGGACGCGGCGGTGTAGGCAAGCGCGACGAGTCCGACATCCGCGAGCGAGAGACCATACGCGGAGCGCAGAGCCGGGTACATGACGGGGAAGGTTCCGCTGTACATATCGACGGCGAAATGTCCGCTGGCCATGGTGACCAGTGGACGATTCGCGAGGACGGATCGAAACGAACGGGCGGCGGACACGCGACTTCCCCTTGTGCAAGGCTGACAAACCGACTGGACCGCGTGAACGACACCCGCCACGAAGATGCCTGCATTCTACGTCCGGGCGCTTCAGGAGGGGAGAGGGGAGAAGTGAGGACCGAGGAAAGACGGAAGAGACGTCATGCGATCCTGTCGATCGGAGGGCTTCAGTCAGGGGTGCCGGAGACGTCACGCCGGCCCGATACCGAATCCTGGCACACCGGCCTCGTTCGTCTACAGCGTGACAGCGCCCCCACAAGAGCAATGCACTCTGAACGCATCCTGTCTATCCGGATTCGGTACAAGACCTGAAGCGCGATGGCATCCCCCAGATCGAACGCCGGTGTGTGGAGCATCCTGGCTCTGCACCCGTTGGTGACTCTTTCCTCCTCTCCCCTTTCCTCACTTCTCACAAAGCGCCAAGCATGAGGCGGCATCCATCCCGTATACTTCACAAGTTTGGAAGGTCTCGTTGCGGCAAGCGGCTGCGACAGGCATCTCGAATCCCGAGGAGATCCCCACCGACATGGCCCAGCCGACCACATCCCCGGCCACCCTGACCAACGAGGAAGTCACCCTGCTGCTCACCATGCTCCGCAACGCGGCGACCCCATTGACCACGCAGCAGCTCGTGGAAGCCCTGAAGGATCGTGCCGCGCGGACCTGATCTCCGTAACGGACGTCCTGCGGTTCCCGGAACATACGAGAGTCCACGAATTCATCACCATCACGACCAACACCACGGTTGCAAGGAGTACCCAAGGCATGGCGGCAGACCAGGAGAAGCTGAGCATCGACTTCGCGGGCTCGGCGCGCGCGCAGTCGCTCGCGGAACAGGCGTTCAACGTGCTGCGCATGCGCGGCATGTTCATGTCCAACAACGCGCCGATTCGCGTCACCCTGGACTCCGTCAAGGAGTTCCTGGCGAGTCAGGCAAGCGCGTCCGATGAGGAAGTCGACGAGGCGCTTGCCGCCAACCCCGCGATCTTCGCGGTGGAGACGGCCGACGACGCGACCTACGTGCTGACCACGCGCGAAGGACGTTCGCCGGGCATTGCGTCCGCACCGAACATCCACACCTTCTCGTCCCGCTTCCACACCCCGCTGCCGAAGCCGGCCACCCCGGTGGCACCGAAGCGTGAGCGCGCCAAGGTCGATCCGTCGTGGGCGAACTTCTCGCTCGCCGATTACGCGGACCTGCTGGACGAGGAGGACGAGGAAATCGAGACGCCGCCGGCCCCGACGATTGGCGCCGAGGACATCGAGATGATCCTCGAACCGTTGAACGCCGTCTCCGTCGCGCCGCCTGCGGTCGAGAAGCCGGCCCCTGCCCCCGTCGTCGAGACGACGCCGGCCCCGGAACCGGAGCCGGTGAAGGCCGCCCCGGTGGCCATGCCGTCCGCTTCCCAGGTCGCCAACCTCGACGACACCGCGATTGCCGACGCCATCCGTGCCGTTCTCCCGAACGATGTCCACGTCGCCCACTTCGGCGATCAGTGGATGGCGGAGGAGCGCGTGCCGCGCCTCAGCCGCGGCGATCTCCGCCGCATCAAGGAGTACATCGAGGAGCAGGAGCAGCCGCTGACAGATGCCGTCCTCGTGCAGGATGCGCTGAACGTCCGCCCGAACGCGGTAGAGTTCGAACTGATGAAGTTCGCGCTCAACTTCCGCCTCTCTCGCGAGCATCGTGACTTCGAGTTCGTCGGCACGTCGGACCAGCGCTTCTGGAGCACGTCCAACCTGCCGCCGATCGGCACCGCGCGCCGCAAGCCAAACGAAATTGGCACCGACTACCGCTATCTGGTGGACGAGGCCGAGGCGCAGGCGATTGCGCCACGCTCCATCACCTCGATCGATCACGTCGTCAGCTTCTACGAGTACAACCTCGGTCTGCTGCCGTACGACGCGGACATGCAGCGCCTGCTGCCATCCCCGGTGATCGAGGACCAGAAGAGCGCCGTGCTCACCTTCGAGATCCCGCAGCTCTACACCACCTACCTTGCCGAACTCCGCTACCCGACGCCGAACCGTGGCGGCTTCCTGCTCGGTCTCGATGACCTCTACTCCGAGAGCCTGGTTCCGGGGTCGATCATCGCGATCAGCGCCACCGAGAACGATGGCCACTACAAGGTCGAGTTCATCGCCAGCAAGGATCGCAGCGAGCGCCTGCTGGAGCTCGACGATCGCCGTGCCGCCCGCTACACCTTCCGGCCGACGACCTTCGCCAGCGAGGTCGACGACGACTGGCTGCTCACGGAAGAGCGCTTCCCCGCGCTCGGTTCCGAGAAGCCGCTGGAAGATCGCGTGCGTCGCCGCCCGGAGTCTGTGGTCGAGGCCACCTTCGAGCGCATCGGCGTGGACGATGGCAATGGTGGCAAGATGGCGACTTTCGCCGAACTGCTGACCGCGGCAAATGTCGAGCGCCCGTTCTCCCGCGAACTCCTCACCTCCGTGCTGGAGAGCGATGCCAACGTGACCGCCGACGGGGACACCTACACGTATGCCACCGGCGCCTGACGACACGAACGACCAGTCTCAGCCCCTGCAGCTGTTCTCGACGGAGTCCGAATCGGCGGATGACGACGAACTCGAACTGGACGGAGACCCGGACGCCCTCCCGCGTCCAGGTCTCCCCGAGGTCATCGCGCATCTCGAAGAAGGCGGCGTCACCCCGAGCATGCTGGTCGGTCTCTCCGACCTCAGCCGCGCCCAGATCACCGAGCTTCGCCCCGTCTGGGCATCGCTGGACGAGGAGCACCGAGAGCGGGTGCTCCTCGAACTGATCGAACTGGCCGAGGATCGGTACGACACGCATTTCGGGCGCATCTTCCGCCTGGCGCTGACCGATCCTTCCGCCACGATTCGGCAACGGGCGCTCGGCGGCCTCTGGGACGACGAGGGATCGGATCTCCCTGATCTTCTTCTGTCTGCGCTGCAGGCCGATCCGGCCGACGACGTGCGGATTCAGGCCGCGCAAAGCCTCGCCCCCATCGCCACCAAGGCGGTGCTGGGCGAACTCGAAGCCGATTACGCCAACCGGCTGGGCGCATCGCTCTTCGCGATTCTCGACGATCCTGCGGAACCGCTGGCGCTGCGACGGCGTGCCCTGGAGGCCGTCGCGGCCTTTGGCAGCAACCCGACGCTGGACCGCCACCTCGTCGCGATGTACGAGGATGACGACAGCGGACTGCGCTCCAGCGCCGTCTTTGCGATGGGCCAGACGCTCGATCCGCGTTGGTACGCCACCGTGCTGGACGAACTCGTAAGTGACGACGCCGAAGTTCGGTACGAGGCGGCCCGCGCGACCGGGCACTATGGGGACGCTAGCGGATTGCCCGCTCTCGCCGACCTCGCCACCGACGAGGACGACGAGGTTCGCCAGGCGGCCATCTCGGCAATCGGCGAGATCGGCGGACGGCCCGCCATGCGGATGCTCCAGCGCCTGGCCGAACAGGCCGGCACCGATGCCGATCTCGACGCCATCCAGGACGCCATCTCCGAAGCATCGGTCGACGCCGATCCCCTCCTGCTCGATGATGAGGACGAGACGGACGGCCGCGACGACTTCTCCGACGATGAGGACCGCTGGTAGCAGCAGTCCTCGCTCCCGACATCCATCTCCCCTGAACGCCCGAGGAGGCCCCGATAGCCACGCTGCCCTTCACGCAGACTACACCCGGTACGGCCATGCCCGAATCCGACGCGCAACGCTGGAACGAGGCTGTCGCCGCTGGCGATGGGCATCTGCTCCAGAGTTGGGAGTGGGGGCAGTTCAAGGCCGATTTCGGCTGGGACGCCGAACGCATCGCGGTCGAGGTTGGCGGCAGCCAGGTGCTCGCGCAGATCCTGTTCCGGGGTCGCGCTGGCTTCTCGATGGGCTATATCCCGCGCGGCCCGGTCGTGATCGGGAACGCGGCGATCGTCTGGCCGACCTTCCTGAAGGAACTCGACCGGGTCGCCCGGCGACGCCGCGCCATTGTCACGATGATCGAGCCGAATCGGGCACTTGGCCTCACCGGCACCTTCCGGCAGGCGGGGCTCGTTTCCGGCCCGAAGCACGTTCAACCCGGACGCACCGTGCTCGTACCGCTGCACGACTCCGGCGAAGCGCAACTCAAGCAGATGCACCAGAAGACGCGCTACAACGTCCGCCTCGCGGACAAGCGCGGCGTGGAGATCGAACGTGCCGAGCCAACCACGGCCAACATGGATCGCTTCTACGCGATGATGGAAGATACCGCCGAGCGCAACGAGTTCCACGTCCACTCCCGCGCCTACTACGAGGGCTTCCTGGAGACGTTCGGGGACCGTGCGACGCTGCTCTTCGCCCACTACGACGGGCAAGACGCGGCGACGATCATTGCCGCGCGCTTCGGACAGGAGGCAATCTACATGTACGGGGCCTCTTCAACCGTCCATCGCGCGCATGGCGCGGCCTTCCGCCTTCAGTTCGAAGCGATGCGCTGGGCGCAGGAAAACGGCTGCACCGTCTACGACCTCTGGGGCATCCCGGACAAGGACCCGGAGTCGATGGAGAGCGAGGATGGCGAGGGCAAGGCCGCTGGCACCAAAGGTGACGACTGGCGGGGTCTCTATCGCTTCAAGACCGGGTTCGGCGGCGAGATCGTGACCTACCCGCCGACGCTCGAACGCCGTCATGTGCCACTGCTGCCGGGGATCGCGCGGCGGCTGAACCTGATCCGGGGTTAGTCATGGCCGGAATGCACCCATCCACGCCCGCCCGTCGGTTCCGCGACCTGATGGCCGACCTCGAGACGGTCGAGTTCGTCGGCCATGGCGATCCTGAAATCTCCCTCGTGGAATATGACTCCCGCCTGATGGCGCCCGGAGCGCTGTTCATCGCACTGCGCGGCAGCGACTTCGACGGACATGCGTTCGCCAGTCGCGCCGTCGCGGCGGGAGCGGTCGCAATCCTCGCCGAGGAGCCGCTGCCGCTCGACGTCCCTCAGGCGATCGTGCCGGACAGCCGCGCCGCGCTGGCCACCGTGGCCGCTCGGTTCTTCGACTATCCGAGCCGGGACCTGAAGGTGGTCGGCATCACCGGCACCGATGGCAAGACCACCACGAGCTACATCCTCGAACACATCCTGCAACACGCGGGGGTCGTCACCGGGGTAATCGGGACAGTCGGGGTGAGGATCGGCCGCGAAAAGTCGTACGACAACGGGCACCAGACCACCCCGGAATCGAACCGCGTGCAGAAGTACTTGCGCGAGATGGCCGATGACGGCGTGGAGGTCGCGATCGTGGAGTCGACGTCGCACGGGCTCGCGATGCACCGCCTTGATGGCGTGCAGTACGGCTATGCGGGCGTCACGAACATTACGCGCGAACATCTGGAATACCACGGCACGATTGAGCGCTACCGCTCGGCCAAGGCGATCCTGATCGAACGCACCGTCCGAAACCATGGCGTTGTTGTCCTCAACGCCGAGGACGAAGGCGCACGGGCAATGCTCGGCTGGACCGGGGATCATCCTGTGATGTGGTACTCGGCAGAATCGGCCCGATCATCCAACGTCGTTGCGCGCAACATCATTCACGGGCAAACCTCGATCTCCTTCCAGATGCGGCTTCCCGATGCTGAAACCGACGTTGAACTACCCATGATCGGGCAGTTCAACGTCGCGAATGCCCTGCTGGCGGCCTCGCTGGCCCACGCGCTTGGCCTTGAGACCGCCACCATCGCGGAGGCGCTCGGCAAGCCGCTGGCCATACCCGGGCGATTGCATCAGATCGACCAGGGCCAACCGTTCGCTGTTGTCGTTGACTACGCCCATACGCCGGAGTCGCTCCGCAAGATCCTGATGCTCCTCCGCGACCGCTATCCCAGCAACCGCGTGCTGGTCGTGACCGGGAGCGCCGGGCAGCGCGATGAGGGCAAGCGCCCCATTCAGGGGGCGGTCTGCGCGGAGCTGGCGGATGTCTCGATCTTCACGAACGAGGACCCGCGGCTGGAAGATGCTGACAAGATCATCCAGGACATCGCGGAGGGCGCGCGAGGAATCGGCACGGTGGAGGGCGAACGCTTCCACTGTCTCACCGACCGGCGCGCGGCGATTGCGCTTGCCTTCGACCTCGCCGCACCGGGCGACTGCGTGCTGCTGGCCGGCAAGGGCCACGAGACGAGCATCATCGTCGGCCTGGAACACGTGCCGTGGAACGAAGCGCAGGTCGCTTCCGACCTCCTTGCCGAACGAGGCTATCCGGGGGACGAGTAACGAGGAACGAGAAGAGAGCAACGAGACGCAGCAAGGGCGGGAACCAGCGTTCCCGCCCTTGCTGCGTCTCGGGACCTGATACCGAATCGTGCGTATACCTCGTTACTCCGCCTTCGTGACCGGCTTCAGCGTCAACCCGATATCGTCCAGCTGCTGCTGATCGACGGCATCCGGCGATTCGAACATGAGGTCGAAACCGCGCTGGTTCTTCGGGAAGGCGATCACGTCGCGGATGCTCTCCTCGTCGGAGAGGATCATCGCGAAGCGGTCGAGGCCCATCGCGATGCCCCCGTGGGGCGGCGCGCCGTACTCGAAGGCGTCGAGGATCGCACCGAAGCGGTCCTGCTGCGCTTCCTTGCTATGCCCCATCAGCTCGAAGACGTGGGAAAGCTCCTCGCGCTGGTGGATGCGGATGCTGCCGCCGCCAAGCTCGTTGCCGTTGCCGACCATGTCGTACTGCTTGGCGCGGACGGCGCTCGGGTCGGTGTCCAGCAGCGCCTCGTCCTCGGCGTAGTAGCCGGAGAACGGGTTGTGGGTGGCATCCCAGCGCTGGCCGTCCTCGTCCCACTCGAAGAGGGGGAATTCATAGACCCAGCAGAACGCGAGCACGTTCGGATCGGCGAGGTTGAGGCGCTTGCCGAACTCGTCACGCAGCGCGGAGAGCGTCTTCGCGACGACTGCCGGCTGGTCCGCGACGAGCAGGATGAGGTCACCCGTGCCCGCGCCGATCCCCGTTGTAAGGGCCGCGATCTCGTCCTCGGTGAGGAACTTCGCGATCGGCGACTTCACGCCTTCCTCAGTCAGGGCGATCGTGGCGAGCCCCTTCGCCCCGGCCCGCTTCGCCAGCTCCGTCACCTCGTCGATCTCGCGGCGGGTGTAGCCACCGCAACCCGGCACGACGATCGCCTTCACCTGTCCACCGTTTTCCAGCACGCCCGCGAACGCCTTGAACCCGGTACCGCGCAGGGCCTCTGACACGTTCTGAAGCTCCATACCGAAGCGGAGATCCGGGCGGTCGTTGCCGAAGCGGCCCATCGCCTCCGCGTAGGTGAGGCGGGGGAACGGCTGCTCCTGGATCGTCTTGTCGCTGTACTCGGTGGTCAGCTGGATGTAGAGCTCCTCCATCAGGGACATCACGTCCTCCTGATCGACGAACGACATCTCGACGTCCAGCTGCGTGAACTCCGGCTGGCGGTCGGCGCGGTGCGCCTCGTCGCGGAAGCAGCGGGCGATCTGGTAGTAGCGATCGAGTCCGGCCACCATCAGGAGCTGCTTCACCTGCTGCGGCGACTGCGGCAGCGCGTAGAACATGCCGGGGTTGGAACTCGTCGGCACGAGGAAGTCGCGCGCGCCCTCCGGAGTGCTCTTGAGCAGGATCGGCGTTTCCACGTCCACGAAGCCGCGCTCGTCGAGATACCGGCGCATGTGGCGGGTCAACTGGTAGCGCAGGATGACGTTCTGCTGCATCTTCTGGCGGCGCAGATCGAGGTAGCGGTACTTCAGACGCAGCGACTCGTCGACGTCCACTTCCTCGTTGATGTAGAAGGGGGGCGTCTTGGCGACGTTCAGGATCTCGATGCGGTGCGCTTCGAGTTCGATCTCGCCGGTCGGCATCTTCGGATTGACGGTACCTTCCGGCCGGTGGTTGACCGTGCCAGTGACGGAAATCACGTATTCGTTGCGCAGGTCGCTAGCGATGGCGTGCGCCTCCGGCTGCACCTGCGGGTTGAAGACGACCTGCGTGATGCCATACCGGTCGCGGAGGTCGATGAAGATCAGGCCGCCGAGGTCACGGCGGCGGTTGACCCAGCCCTTGAGCGTGACATCCTGCCCGGCGTGCTCCGCCCGCAGCGATCCGTTCGTGATTCGTGCAATCGTCTCAGTCATGATGCTCTGTCTACCTCTTCATAGCATGGAGGGGCGATCCTTGTGATCGCCCGGCGCGTTGCATGGAAACCTCGGGCGAACACGAGGTTCGCCCCTACAGGGGAAGATCCCTTTAGCGTGAATTCGCCAGGTGCGTCCGGAGCGCGTCGCGAAGGACGAACTCCGGGTCGTCGCCGGCCTGCACGATGTCCGCGATGGCGCGCATCAGGCTGTCCGCCCGCGCATCTGGCGTCATGACGGCCTCCGGCGGGAGCGGATGATCGCGCAGGACTGCCGCCGCCCGTCCGAGCGCCGGCTTCGAGAACGGCGACCCATCGACATCCTTCTCCGGCTTCGGATGCGTCGCGGCAGCTTTCTCCTCCGCCTTCACGCGATGCCAGATCCGATGAAGGTCTTCCTCGGTTTCGGCGATTTCTCCAGCGAAGACGTGCGGATGCCGCCGGACGATCTTCGCCGCAACCTCGTCGTACACGTCCTCCAGGGTGAACTCGCCGTCTTCCTCCGCGATCTGCGCCTGCAGGACGATGTGGAGGAAGAGATCGCCCAGTTCCTCGGCCAGATTGACCGCATCCCCGGACTCGATCGCATCAACGACCTCGTACACCTCGTCGAGCATGGATGGCACGAGCGACTGATGCGTCTGCACGCGATCCCATGGGCAGCCATCCGGACGGCGGAGGCGGGCGCTGACCTGCTGCATCGCGCGGGCGTCGCGTCGTGCCTCCTCCTTGGGAAGCGCGGGCACCCAGAGCGCGATCATCGGCCCGGCGGGGACATCCTCCAGCTCGCCGACCGTGTGCCGGGAGATGGTTTGCTCCGGCAACCCCGCCGCATCGACGCGGATCACGGGATGGCCGGCCGGGAAGATGCGCGCCAGCGACCGCGCGATGACCGTCATCGTCGCTGCGTCGTAGACGTGGGTGAAGAGAATCGGGCGGCTGGAGGTGG
The DNA here is from genome assembly GCA_049840815.1 of Thermomicrobiales bacterium. Classification (GTDB taxonomy): domain Bacteria; phylum Chloroflexota; class Chloroflexia; order Thermomicrobiales; family UBA6265; genus JASGDN01. The sequence continues at coordinate 94,990 of JASGJI010000015.1, forward strand.
CATTGAACGCGCCACCGGCGAACGGGTCGTCCGGAATCTGCCGCTGGAAGATGCGGCCCGCGAAGCACTGGACTCCGCTCAGAAGCGGATCGACATCGAGCGCCGTCGCGACGAGGTCCATCGCGCTGATGCTGTCCAGGACAGTCACGGACAAGCCACGCTCCCGGCCCTCACGCACCGTCTCCAGGGTCAGCCCCTCGCCGAAGCGGGGGTGTCCCGGAATCGCGACCACGATGGGACCATCGGCGACAGCATCGCAGAGCGCGCGGGCGGCGGCATCCCACGGACCGCGCGGCGCCCCGTCCGGCGTTCGCAACGGAGCGATGTCGATCGCGCGCTCCAGATCGAGCAGGCCGGAAAGATCGAGGTCCGGATGCTTGCGCACGAAGATCCGCTCGGCCTGGTCCAGCGCACGTCGGGCACCGACCGTGATCCGGTCGGGATCGCCCGGCCCCAGCCCGACGATGGTGATGTCGACGCGGGGAACTGGGCTCACTTGTCGCTGCCGAGGCTGAGGACGGCCATGAAGGCTTCCTGCGGGATCTCCACGCTGCCAACCATCTTCATGCGCGCCTTGCCCTCCTTCTGCTTCTCCAGCAGCTTGCGCTTACGGCTGATGTCGCCACCGTAGCACTTGGAGAGCACGTTCTTGCGCATGGCCTTGATCGTCTCGCGGGCGATGATGCGGCTGCCGATGGAGGCCTGCACCGGCACATCGAACATCTGGCGGGGGATCAGCCCGCGCAGCGTCTGCACCAGTTCGCGCCCCTTGAAGTAGGCATCGTCACGGTGCGTGATGATGCTGAGCGCGTCCACGACCTGCCCATTCACCATCACGTCGAGCTTCACGAGGTCCGCCTCACGCATCCCGGCAAGCGTGTAGTCCAGCGAGGCGTAGCCCTGTGTGCGGCTCTTCAGCGCGTCGTAGAACTCCACGATCAATTCGCCGAGCGGGATGTCGTACTTCATCTGGACGCGATCCTCATCCAGGTACTCCATCTCCACGAAGACGCCGCGCTTGGTGGTGGTGAGGTCCATGATCGCGCCGATGTAGCGCGACGGCGCGATGATCGTCAGGTGCATCCACGGTTCGAGGATGGCCGTGACTTCACCCGGACTCGGCATCTCGGACGGATTGTCGACCCGGCGGATATCGCCGTTGTGCATCTGCACCTGATACTGCACGCTCGGCGCAGTGGCGAGCAGGTCGAGGTTGTACTCGCGCTCCAGCCGTTCCTGGATGATCTCCATGTGGAGCAGCCCAAGGAACCCGCAACGGAATCCGAACCCGAGCGCAGCCGACGATTCCGCCTCGAAGGTGAGTGACGCATCGTTCAGCTGCAAGCGCTCCAGCGCCTCACGCAGTTCGGGGAAGTCCTCGTTGTCACTGGGATAGAGACCGGCGTAGACCATCGGCTGGGCTGGACGGTAGCCCGGCAGCGGCTCGGCGGCCTGGTCAGCGGCCAGCGTGATGGTATCTCCGACCTGGCAGTCCTTGACAACCTTCAGCCCGGTTGCGATGTACCCGACCTCGCCGGTCTTCAGCGACGCCGCCGAGGTCATGTTCGGTCCGAAGAAGCCGAGTTCGATGATGTCGGCATCCTTCTTCGTACCCATGATCCGGATGCGATCGCCATCCTTGATCTCGCCATCGACGATCTTCACGTAGGCGATCACGCCCTTGAATGCATCGTAGTGCGAGTCGAAGATCAGTGCCCGCAGCGGCGCGTCGGTGCCTGTGGCGGATGGCGCCGGAATCTTCCCGACGACGGCCTCCAGAATGTCCTCGATCCCGATCCCGGCTTTCGCCGAAGCTGGAATGATCTCGTCGTCCAGCAGGCCGATGAAGGAGCCGACTTCCTTGGAAACGCGCTCCGGATCGGCGTTCGGAAGGTCGATCTTGTTGATGACGGCGACGATTGCCAGCTCGTGTTCCAGCGCGAGGTAGACGTTCGCCATCGTCTGCGCCTCGATGCCCTGCGCGGCATCGACGACGAGCAACGCGCCTTCACAGGCGGCGAGGCTGCGGCTGACTTCGTACGAGAAGTCGACATGACCGGGCGTGTCGATCAGGTTGAGCTCGTACTGCTGCCCATCACGCGCGGTGTAGGCCATGCGCACCGCACGAGCCTTGATGGTGATGCCCTTCTCGCGCTCGAGGTCCATCGAGTCGAGCATCTGCGCCTGGAGGTCGCGCTCGGCAACGGTGCCCGTCGTTTGCAGCAACCGGTCGGCAAGCGTGGACTTGCCGTGGTCGATGTGGGCGATGATGCTGAAATTCCGGATGTGCGCCGTGGCCGCATTCTCGGCAGCGGGGACGGCGGTCGATGACGAGGTGTCGCTCATGGGCGGCGGAGTGGTCCGTTCATGTGGGGTCGGAAGCAAAACGAAGCGGCGGGGACGGGAGGATGCATGGATGCAACGAAACGTCCCGTCCCGTCACCTCCCGGACGGTGCCGGGCACGAACCAGAAGTATACCGGAATGGCGGTGCTGGCTGGCGCCCCGATCACCCCGCCATCCGGGAGCCATGGGACGCTACGGGTTGTCCTGCCTTCGGTCCGCCTTCTCGTTTCGCAACCCGTCGTCGGCGCGGAGGAGGATTTCCGACGCATCCAGATGCCGGGCCGCCCGATCTCGCAAGGCGATGGTTCCGACGCTTCCGGTGAAGGCAACGTCCCTCCCGCAGTGCTCGATCGAACCGTGCAGCGCATCGAACAGATCCTTGAGAAAGCCATCGCGGGCATCCTGATCGGAGAGTTCGGCGAGCACCACAAACTCATCGCCGCCAATCCGGCCGGCGAATCCGCGCCCCTCGATCAGGGCACGCAGGCGCGCACCCACCTCGGCGATGGCGGCATCTCCGGCACCGTGCCCGAATCGGTCGTTGATCGTCTTGAAGTGATCGAGATCGATGTAGCAGACGGCCGATCCATTCGCAGCATCGCTGTCCGTCGCATCCTGGTTGGCGATCCAGTCTTTCAGGACGGTGAGGAACCCACCACGGTTGAGCAGTCCGGAGAGCGAATCCGTCCGCGCGGCGTGTTCGAGTCGCTGCCAAAGCTCACGACGTTCGGTGATATCCCGTCCCTGGAAGACCATCCCCTGCACGTCCTCCACGTCGAGGAGATTGGTTGCGATCACCTCGAACCAACGCGTCGTCCCGTCGGCGCGAGGAGACTCCAATTCGCGCACTGCCTGCGCGCGGGGCGCAAGCGCAACTTCCTCGAGCATGGCACGGGCAGCATCCAGACTCGAATCCGTGACCAGGATGGTGGCAGGCTGGCCCACAAGCCAGTCGGGGTCGTAGCCGAATGCCCGTTCCACCGATGGGCTCGCATAGCGAATCGTTCCATCGAGGGCTGCCACGATGACCGGATCGGGCGAGATCCGCATCAGGTAGCGAGCACGCTTCTCCGCGAGGCCGCTGCCCGCCGTCTGAGCAGTCGAAGGCGCTCCGCTGAACATGAAATGACCGAGATGCGTGAGGTTCCCGTCGGCATCGCGAACCGGCCAGGCAAGCATACGGAAGGGAATCGAGCGCCCATCCTTATGCGGTCGCGCCGAAACCCGCTCGATGAATGGGATACGTCCGGCCACCATCTCCCCAAGGAGGTCGAAGTCATCTTCCGCCGAATCCTCGTTCTGCATCTGTTCGGGTGCCAGGGCGAGTTCTTCTTCCAGGGTGTACCCGAAGAGATCAACCAGTCCGCGCGAAAACACCACCGGCACCCCGACAGAATGGTCGAGCACCATCATCCCGACAGGCGCCTGATCGATCACCGACCGAAGCAGCGACTCGTCGACAGGTTGCAGCGCAGGCAGTGGTGATCGCTCGACCCTGCGGCTCACCCAGCCGGTCTGGAGCCGCTTGGAGGCCAGCCAGAGCGGTCGGCGCATCTCCTCCGCCAGGAACGGCGGGATCTGCGCACGATGATGGTTCTCCAGCAACGACAGGATCTCGAACAGGGCGTCGTCCGACCCATCGGTGATGCCGAATGCGACAGCACCGAGTTCTTCGAGGAAGCCGGGAATAGGACCGTCGAGAAGGAGCGACTCCTGAATGCCAATCACCAGGCCCTGCGCGCGTCGCCGCAACTCGCTAGGGACTATCGCGCCGTCCTCTGGCTGGTGAGCCACGAGAACGTCGCAAAGCGACTGGATCGTGTCCTCACGAGTAATCCGAAACACTCGTGAAAGGATGTCCTTCTGAACCTCACTGGGCACGGGAACCGGATCTCCCTTTTTCAGTAGCGTCTATCTTCCAGGACTCTCTGCACTGCAAACAACGACATGCCAACACCCGGGTGCCCCATCCTCATCATCTCATCAGTATCCGATAAAGTCTCGTCGAAAAGGATGCACTCGTGTCGCAAGGCACCCATCTCGTCACGGTCAGGCGATACGATCCCCGAATCCGAGCATGCGGACCACGCGGGCGACCGGTGAGGGAAGCCGGGATACGATCTTGGCAATCACCGCCTCCAGCTCCGGAATGCGGATGAGCTGCGCGACGACCAGGAAGGCGAGGACGTATGTCCCCATCGCCAGCAGGAAGATGCCGTAACGCACGATGGTGTTTGGCGCGAACACCATCGCCCGTTCAAGCGTGTCGATCGTCGCGAGGATCACCAGCGACATACCGGCGGTCGCCGCGATCACCTTGGCCAACCACGCCCAGAAGTCAGGCGCGACGACGCTCCCGATCCGGTGACGCAGGAAGAGCAACAGAATGACGGCTTCCGATGCCGTCGTCAGGCTCAGCGCAAGCGCGAGGCCCGCCGCTCCCAGCGAATGAACGAACAGTCCGCACAGCACGACGTTCAGGATGACGGTGAGAATCGTCGTGATGACGGGCGTTCGCGTATCGCGCGTCGCGTAGAAGACGCGCGTGACGATCTCCGTCAACCCGTAGCCAACAAGGCCGATCGCGAAGAAGGCGAGCGGCGCGGTCACGAGATTGGTGTCCGCCGGTCCGAAGTTGCCGCGCTGGTAGATCACTTCCACAATCGGCTTCCGCACCAGCAGGAGTCCCGCCGAAGCGGGGAAGGTGAGGAAGAGCAACGGACGCATCGTGCGATCGAGCAGGTTTCGGAACCCCGCCGCATCACCCCGGCTGAACAGCGCCGCCAGCGATGGAAACGCGACGGTCGAGATGCTGAGCGCCAGCACGCCGTGCGGCAGCATGAGAAGCTGGTAGCTGTAGTTCACGGCTGCGACGTCCGACGGTCCAGAGATCGACGCGAACGCCGTCACCGCCACGACGTTGATCTGGAAGGCGGCAAGCCCGAGCACGCGCGGACCAAGCAGGCGGGCGACCTCGGCGAGGCCATCGACATGCCGATCCAGTACCGGCTTGAAGCTGACACCCACCCGGATCAACCCGGGCACTTGCGTCAGGAAGTGCCCAAGCGCCCCCGCGACCAGTCCCCACGCCACAGCCTTGATGCCATAGGTCGGGGCGAAGAACGCGGCCCCGATGATCGTGCCCATGTTGTAGACCAAGGGAGCGAGCGCCGGAAGCGTGAACTGGTTCTGCGCTTCGAGGATGCCCTTTGACGCGATGCCAAGCCCGAGGAAGACCGGAGAGAGCAGGAGGATGCGCATCAGTCCGACCGCGATGTCCATCGTCTGTGCGTCGAATCCGGGCGACACCAGGTGCATCAATGGCCGCGCCGCCACGAACATCACCAGCGATAGGAACACCACGGCGATGCCGGACCACGTCAGGACCGCGGAGGCGAGCCTCCAGGCCCGATCCTTGTCCCCTCGATCGACAAAGTCACCGAAGACCGGGATGAATGCGGCGCCGAACGCGCCGGAGAAGACGGTGAGGAAGAGGAGGTCCGGAATCCGGAAGGCACTGACGTAGGCATCCATTTCCGGACCGGTGGCGAACGTCCGGGCGAGGATGACATCCCGCGTCACCCCGAGGATACGACTGAGCACGAACGCCAGACCTACGATCAGGGCGCTGCGAGCCATGTTGGGTGCGACACGGTGAGCGGGCGATGGTTGGGGAGACGGCTCCGCAGCCAGAGCCGAACGTCGTCGATCGCCGAATACCTGTGTCGCCTGACTCATGCGCCGTCCGACCTTGTTCTATCGCGAGACCAGCCCGAGCAGGGCTGGAGAAAGCATCCGGCGAAGCCTACATCAGGCAATGCGCGTGTGCCGGCCATTGAGCGCGGCTGTCCGATACGATACAATACTGCGATCGTCCCGATTGGGCCGCATGTTGTCGTGTCTCCTTGACAACGCATGCGCCCTCCAGTGCTCGGGTACGGTCCACTGACATGGGATTCCGCCGGTTGCCGGCGCAGAGATCGACAGGCCCGGCCTCGACCGGGATGAGGAAGAAACGTGGCCAACAACGATTCCGCGCGCAAGCGCATCCGCACCTCCGAGAAGCGCCGCCTGCGCAACCGCCCGTTCCGCTCCTCCGCGCGCACCGCGGTGAAGAAGGCGGAGATCGCCATCGCGACCGGCGATCAGGCCGTCGCGCAGGAAGCCGTTCTCGCCGCGACCAGCCAGCTGGACCGCGTGGCGCAGAAGGGTGTCATCCACCCGAACAACGCCGCTCGCCGCAAGTCCCGCCTGATGAAGAAGTTCAACGCCCTCGGCGCGTAGTCCCGCTCTTTCAGTCCAGCCAACGCCGCCGATGCCATTCTGGCATCGGCGGCGTTCGTGCGTTTCCGGGACTGGCACGCGTCGAAGCAGTGCTCCCAATGCATCGTGCTCGCTCGCCAGGCGCATTGGCACGTACGCAGGTCCGATGGCGGGTATAGGGGGAAATACCTATGCCGACCGGATGCATCTCCGCGCGAATGGGCGGAGGCCCCGATGCCATGCCTATTGCCCCTGGCCACACTGGATACACACCGGTTGGGGACCAGACAGGGAGGATGCCGCGCTCATGACCGGCGCGGTCGCGGCACTCCACAGACAATTCGTATGGGAGCATACACATGGGAGCGCACCCGACCCGCCGTCAGTTCATCCAGAGCAGCGCGGCACTCACGCTCGCGGCCTTCGTCGCCGAGATCTCACCAAGCCATGCCGTTTTCGCTCGACAGGATGATGCCACGCCATTCGCCGACCTCAGCCTGCCAGAACTCAACGTTGACATCACTGACACATCCTTCACGCTGGACGCATCCAGGATTCCCGCCGGACGCTACCGCCTCAGCGTCACCGTAAACACCGCCTACGACGACATCCCGGGCGCGATCTTCGTCGCGCTGAAGGATGGCCTCACCTTCGATCAGGTGCACGCAGACCTGACCAATCAGGATGCTGAGGGGCCACCAGCGTGGTACTTCACCGCCTGGTCGGCGGGTGGCCTGCTGAACTGGGGCGAACCAGGAACAACGGTCTATGGAATCATCGACCTCCCGCCGGGTGACTATGCTGTGCACGCCACCATGGCCCCGAACGCTGGCCTGAAACCCGTCAGCCTGACGGTGACCGGCATGATGCCAGCCGATCTGCCTGCCATCGCCGCGGATAGTCGCATGACACTCGTCGAGGGAGCAATCACGCAGGACACCCCATGGGCTGCGGGCGCGCAAACCCTCGAAATCGCGAACGCGGGCAAGGAGATGCACAACTTCTCTATCTTCCAGATACCGAATGGATCGACCCTGAAGGACGTGGAACTCCTCTCAACGGCTGCGGAGACGGGGACACCGCAGGCGACCAACCTCGACTGGGACATGATCACGCCCTATGCCCAGAACGTTTGGCAAAGTCCGGGCACCACCATGTGGATGGCGGTCACCTTCGAGCCCGGCACCTACCTCGTTCGATGCTTCATGTACAACGAAGCGGAGGAAAGGATCCACGCCCAGTTGGGCGAGCAGGCAGTCTATATCGTGAAGACGCCCCGAGGAGATATACCAGGCTTCACGCCGGAATAGCCCTCACTGTCCGCTCACCGCTCACGGGATACCGCGCGTGCCTTGAAAAGCACGCGCGGTATCCCGTTCATATCATCCGGCCCGACTCGTCAGCATGTCGCTCAATGCGTGCCTGAAACCGCCCAGAGCACCGAATCCCGAGAACTCAGACATGCGGTGATCCATCCGGGTGAAGTGCACGATCGCCGACGGTCAGCGATTCGCGGCGATCTGTGCTATCGCGGCGTAAAGCGCGTCCAGTGTGTCGCGGATCTCGCCCGTCTTGATTGCGCGGTCCGTCTCGGTAAGCGCACCGAGCGTCCCGGCGACGCGGGCCGATGATTGCCGCCCGACGCTGCGCTGGATGGACGCCATCCGCTTCGGATTCGGCAACCCAAGTTCCCGCCCGACCTCTTCCGGCGCGCGACGACCGGCGTGACTCATCACGATCGCCAGCTCCGCCTGCTGGCTCACCTGAGCGAGGAGCTTGCCGGGGTCCTCACCCGCGTCGATCAGCTTCTGCAACTCGACCACCGCGTCGCGCAGGTTGCCGGAGATGGCGGCGTCGATGAACGAGAAGACCTTGTCCTCGTCGCCGCGCGGCACCAGATCGCGGACGTGCTGGGACGTGATCGGCCCCGGCCACGAAGCCATCGCCAGCTTGCCGATCTCCCCGCGCAACACGTCCATGTCCGGCGGCCGGTCGAAGGCGGGGTTGTTCGCCTTCGCACCCCAGGATTGGGGATACATCGTCTCCGCGATCAGGCGAGCAGTGCGATCGTCCAGCTCGACGCCTTCGCGCTTCGCCTCGGCCCGCAACCACTTCACCAACTCGTTGCCTCGTGGAGGATCGCCAAGGAAAAGGCGGGCATCCTTCGGAAGCGCCTTCTTCACAGCGGCGGGAAGGGCCACCAATGACGGATCGAACAGGATGAGCGTGCTGGCAGGCGGGATCGAAGAGAGCAAACCGCCCCAATCGGGGGTCTCGCCCCGATCCTTCGCGCCTTGCTTGCCGAGCCGCGCGATCAGGTCTTCCACTACTACGATGCGACCCGCGCTGAAGAAACCGACGCTGCTGGCAGCGATCAGGACATCGTTCAGGGAAGCGGATTTTCCATCGAGGGAGGAAGTGCTGCTGCCGTCGGGATCGACCTCGGCGAGCAGACGCTTGAGTTCGGACCGGGCCAGCCCGTTATCGGGTCCAAGCACGACGGCGATCATGCGCGACTCCTGAAACGATGCGGGCCGAATGTGCGGGGACGCATGAGGGGCAAAGGGGAACGACCAATCCCGAAGGAACTCGGGCGCGAGATGTGGAACCTTGAACCTGATTTCTCAGGTGGGTGCCGACGACAGAACACGAACCACGGCCCGTGCCAGATCAGCTCCCGGCTCACAAAACGTTGGCTCAAGACCGCATATGCAGCCCGCGGACCTTCGAGACGGCCGAACCCAGAGGTTAGCACGCAGTCCCGCCCGGCATCAAATTGTGTACGACCCCCGAACGGGCAGTTGACCTCCACGCGGCCAGCGTAGAATACGCCCATGCCGATCATCCGCCGTGCCGCACCAATCCGCGCGTCGTGCGATGCGCCAGGAGCTCCCTCTCCATGACCGACCCAATCCCCTCTCCCCCTCATGCTCGCCGCGTTGTCGTCACCGGCATGGGCGCCATCTGCGCCGTGGGCAACGATGTTCCGGCGGTCTGGGACGCGATCAAGTCCGGCCGCAGCGGCATCGCGCCGATTACCCGATTCGACGCAACCGGTTTCGAGACGACCTTCGCCGGCGAGGTGAAGGACTTCGATCCCGCTGCCACGCTCGGGCGGAAGGAGCATCGCCGCCTCGATCGCTATTCCCAGCTCGCCATCGTCGCGGCGCGGGAGGCGGTCGCGCAGTCCGGCATCGACATCGCCGCCGATCCCACCCGCGTCGGCGTTATGATCGGGTCGGCGATGGGCGGCATGGAGACGCTGGAGGCCGGCGTCGAGACCGTCGTCACGCAGGGGCCGAAGCGAGTCTCCCCCTTCTTCATGCCGATGATGCTGCCGAACATGGCCTCCGGCAACGTCGCCATCGATCTCGGCGCGAAGGGACCAAACTTCGCCGCCGTTTCCGCCTGCGCCAGTTCGGCCCACGCCATCGGAGAATCGCTCCAGATGATCCGCGATGGGCGTGCGGACGTGATCGTGGCGGGCGGTTCGGAAGCACCGATCACCCGGATGGGCGTCGCCGGGTTCAACGCGATGGGCGCGCTTTCCACCCGCAACGACGACCCAGCCGCCGCCAGCCGCCCATTTGACGCCGACCGCGATGGCTTCGTGCTCGCGGAGGGTGCGGCGGTGATCGTGATGGAGGAACTCCAGCATGCCCTCGACCGGGGCGCGACGATCCTCGGGGAGGTGCGCGGCTACGCGACGACCGACGACGCCAATCACATGGTGCAGCCGGGGCCGGGAGGGGAGGGCATCGCCCGCGCGATGGACCTCGCACTCACCGACGCCGGCCTCGCGCCATCGAACATCGAGTACATCAACGCCCACGGCACCTCCACCCAGCTCAACGAGAAGCTGGAGACGGAGGGGCTGAAGAAGGCCTTCGGCGATCACGCCTACCAGATCCCGCTCAGCTCCACGAAGTCGATGACTGGACACCTGCTGGGTACGGCGGGATCGCTGGAGGCGGTGATCACCCTTTGCGCCATGCGCGACGGCATCCTGCCGCCGACCATCAACCAGTCGACGCCGGACCCGGATTGCGACCTCGACTGCATCCCGAACGTCGCCCGCGCCGTGCAGGCCACCTACGCGATGTCCAATTCGATGGGCTTCGGCGGACATAACGTATCCCTCATCCTCGGTGCGGCGAGCACCGTCCCGGCATCGACCGAAGGGTAGGCGAGGGGCGAGCGTCATGCGCGAATCCAGCAGCACAGGACGGCGGATTGTCGTCACCGGGATGGGGGCGGTCAGCGCCCTCGGCCTCGACCTGCCGACAACATGGGCCGCCCTGATCGCGGGGGAGACCGGCATCGCGCCGATCACCCGTTTCGATGCAACCGACTTCCCGACCACCTTCGCCGCCGAGGTGAAGGGCTTCGATCCCACCGTCCTCGGGCGCAAGGAACACCGCCGGATGGACCGCGTCACCCAGTTCGCCGTCGTTGCTGCGCGGGAGGCGGTCGCGTCGGCCCGGCTGGGCACGTCCTTCGCTCCGGAGCGGATCGCGGTGCTGGTCGGCACGGCGATGGGCGGTATCGAGACGTACAGCGAGAACGTCCGCACCCTGATGGAGCATGGGCCGCGCCGCATCTCCCCTTTCGCCGTGCCGATGGCGATCCCGAACATGGCCCCAGGCTGTGTCGCCATCGACCTCGGCGCGAAGGGGCCGAACTTCGCCATCGCGTCCTCCTTCACGGGCGGCGCGAACGCCATCGTCGAGGGGGCGCAGATGATCCGCGACGGTCGGGCCGATGTCGCCATCGTGGGCGGGGCAGAAGCGCCGGTCACCCCCATCATCTCCGCAGGATTCGCGGCGATGGGCGCACTCTCCGACCGGAACGACGATCCGCAGCATGCCGTGAAGCCCTTCGACCGCAACCGCAACGGATGCGTGCTCGGGGAGGGCAGCGCCATGTTCGTGCTGGAGGATCGTGACCACGCCATCGCACGGGGAGCCACCATCCTTGCGGAGGTCGCTGGCACGGCGAACACCGCCGACGCCGTCCATCAGGTCGCATTGCAGGACGACGGCGAGGGCCTCGTCACCGCGATGCGTCAGGCACTTGACGAGGCCGGACTCGATCCGGATCGCATTGGCTACCTGAATGCCCACGGCACCGGCACCGAGATGAACGACCGCGTCGAGGCGACGGCCATCCATACCGTCTTCGGCAGTCACCCGCCGCCCGTGAGTTCGACGAAGGCCGCCACCGGGCACGCACTTGGCGCGGCGGGCGCGCTGGAGGCGGCCTTCGCCATCGAGGCGCTCCGCACTGGGATGCTCCCCCCGACGCGCAACCATCACGACGACGATCCCGGCATCGCGCTCGACGTGATCCCGAATGTGGCGCGGGAATCCCGGATCGTGGCGGCGATGTCGAACTCGATGGGTTTCGGCGGCCACAACACCGTGCTCGTCTTCACCAGACCGAACTGATCACCGGCTACACAACGGCGGGGACGTCGTTTGGCCCCACCTTCCGCCGGATCGCGACCACGGCGACGATCAGGACGACCGCACTGACGATCGCCGCCGCGATGAACCCTGCCTGCAATCCATCGACGACGGCGAGTGCCTCGCTTACGCCATGGGCCAGCGCCGACCGTTCCCGCGCCGCAAAGACCGAGACGAGCAGACCGATGCCGATGGCGCTTCCGACCTGCTGCATGGTCTGGATGAGGCCGCTGGCGATTCCGGAATCCTCGGCGGCGACCGTCCCGAGGATCAGCAGATTCAGCGACACATAATTGAGGACTACCCCCGACGCCGTGAGCACCATGCCGGGCAGCACGACCAGCCAGTACGAACTGGTGTCGTCCAGCTGCGAGAGAACAAGCGCCCCTGCGATCATCAGGGCACTCCCCACCGCGATCACAATGCGGGGGCCGATCTTGCGCGCCGCCTCCGGGACGAACTTCGAGCCGACCACCACGACCAGGGAGAAGGGCAGGAAGGCGAAACCGGCCCGAATTGCGGACATCTTCAGCAGGTCCTGCAGGTAGTTGCTGAGGAAGTAGAAGATCCCGAACATAACCACCGGCACGAGCAACATCAGTCCCAGCGCCACCACCCGATCGCGATCCGCCAGCAAGCGTCCCGGAATCAACGGATGATCGCTCTGCCGCTCGATCGCCACGAAGACCGCGAGGAACACCGCCGCCGCGATGAACGATCCGATGGTGGTCGTCGCCGTCCATCCATGATCCGATGCCCGGATGAAGCCAAAGACGAGCGCCGTGACGCCGAGCGTCGAGGCGGCGCCCCCCCAGAGATCGAGCTTGCCGGGGATACGCGGCGCTTCCTGCACCACACGCGGCGCGAGGAACGCCACCATCAGGCCGATCGGCACATTCACGAAAAAGATCCAGTGCCACGAGAGCCACGAGGTGAGAACACCACCGAGGATCAGCCCGAGCGATCCCCCCAGCCCGGCCACGGCAGCCGAGAGCGAGAGCGCCCGGTCCCGCAATGGCCCTTCAGGAAAGTTCGTGGTGACGAGCGAGAGCGTGCTCGGTGCCGCCATCGCGGCCCCGAGGCCCTGGATGACCCGCCCGGCAACCAGCATCGCCGGCGTGACCGCGAAGAACCCCATCGCCGAAGCCGCCGTGAAGACCAGCACCCCCACGACCATCATCCGCCGCCGTCCGAAGGCATCCCCAGCGCGGCTGCCGAGCAGGACGAGACCGCCGAAGACCAGCGAGTAGGCGTTGACCACCCAAGAAAGCCCCCCTTCCGAGAAGTGGAGGCTGTCGCGAATGTCCGGCAACGCGATCGTGACGATGGACCCGTCGATCACCACCATCAGCTGCCACGCGAGGAGGACCGCCAATCCGAGCGTGAAGACGCTCCCAGTCGTGGAGGTGGGGCCAGACGGCTGGGCATGGTCGTTCGTCGCCATGAACAGGAAGCTCGCTTTCGGTGAACGGGCAGGACGAGAGGGACGACCATCAAGTCTGCATTATCGCGTCCTCTTCGCGCGGACGGAAGAGCCCGAGCAGCAGACGCGCCGAAGCCCAGCCCCGGACGCGATGTCGGGAACCGGGCTTCGGCGGGGCGATCAACGCTCAGCTATTGCCAGACAGCGAAGCCAGGGGCAACCTCCTGTCAGTGCATCTCGATCGGGCCCTGATGCGACACCATTTCCGGCCGCTGCGGCGAACGGAGTCCGAAGATCGCGATCGCAAGCACCACCAATGCAATGCCGGCGGCGGTCAGGAACCCGCGCTGCATGCCATCGACCATCGCCTGGATCTGCTCGTGACCCGCGACTGCCGAGTTCCGGCTGACCGTCGTGAAGACCGTCACCAACACGGCCAGACCAATCGCGCCGCCAACCTGCTGGGCCGTCTGCATCAGGCCACTCGCCGACCCCGAATCCTGCGGAGAGATACGACCCATGATCGCCAGGTTCAGTGACACGAAGTTCGCCACCGCGCCGGATGCCGTGATCCCCATCGCGAGGATCACGAACGGGAAGTAGGGCGTGTCCTGATCGATCCGGGAGAGCAGCGTGAGGCCGGTCGCGATGGCCACCGCGCCATACATCACCACGAAGCGGGCGCCGAACCGCTGGACGGCCCGCGGCACGATGCGCGATCCAAGCACCATCATCGCCGAGAAGGGCAGGAAGGCGAAGCCGGACTTGATGGCGCTCATGCCCAGCACGATCTGGAGATACTGGGTGAGAAAGAAGAAGACGCCGAACAACGCGGATGGCACGACCAGCATCGCCAGGAAGGCGAGCGCCCGGTTCCGGTCATCGAAGAGGCGGAATGGCATCAGCGGTTCGCTCACGCGCCGCTCGATCGCGACGAATGCCGTCAGCAACAGCACCGCAGCCGCAAACGAGCCGATGGTCAGCGGATCGCTCCATCCATCCTCCGCCGCCCGAATGAAGCCATACACCAGTGAGGAGACACCGAGGGTCGAGGTGATCGCGCCGCCGACATCCAGGCGTCCGGGCATGCGTGGCGCCTCCTTCACGACGCGCGGGGCAAGCACCGCGACGGCGATGCCGATGGGCACGTTGACGAAGAAGACCCAATGCCACGAAAGCCATGACGTCAGGATGCCGCCCAGGATCAGACCGATCGAGGCACCCACGCCGGAGACGCTGGCGAAGAGGCTGAGCGCGCGATCCCGCGCGGAACCGGCCTCGAAGTTCGTGACGATGAGCGAGAGCGTGCTCGGGGCGGCGATGGCGGCACCGACGCCCTGCAGGACGCGGGCGAGAATCAGCATCTCCGGCGATTCGGCGACCCCGCCGAGCGCCGAAGCTGCCGTGAAGACCAGGACGCCAACCACCAACGCCCGTCGTCGCCCGAAGATGTCGCCGGCGCGACTCCCGAGGAGAAGCAGGCCACCGAAGGCGAGCGCGTAGGCATTGACCACCCAGGAGAGGCCAGCGGCGGAGAAGCCCAGGCTCTCCCGAATGTGAGTCAACGCGATGTTCACGATCGTGCCATCGAGCACGACCATCAGCTGCCACGCGAGCAGCACGCCAAGACCGAGCGCCAGCATCCAGCTCGACGTACTGGCGGCTGGCGCGGCGGCGGAATCGGACGCGTGCATTCGCGTCCTTCCGGCCAGTGTGGAGGAGCCTTCCTCAACGGGAATCGCTCCGGATTCTGCGCTCATGGGGACCTTTCATCGGTTGCGGCAGGAGAGGAATACATAACCCACAATACGAGCCGCCGTGCTAGAATGGTGAAACCGGAGCCAACCTCCGCTTACCGATGCCCACTATACGGAGGGTGCCTCCGTTTGTAAAGAGGGCCTGCCCAAGCGGGCAGGGGAGCCCGTTCGCCACCATCCCGGACCGACCCCATGTCACAGACGATCACCGTCCAGCCCCATCCACTCCGCCCGATGCGCGCCGATGCCCGTCGCAACTACGACCGCCTGGTTGAAGTCGCGCACGAGGTCTTCACCGAGCAGGGTGTTGGCGCATCGCTTGAGGAAATCGCCCGGCGCGCCGGAGTTGGCACCGGCACGCTCTACCGCCACTTCCCGACGCGGGAGGCGCTTCAGCTCGCGGTGATGGAGCAGGCGTTCACCAATCAGCACGCCTACGCCCTCACCTTGCTCCAGCGGGACAATGCGGCGGACGCGCTGGACGACTACATCCGGTACTGGATGCGGCACACGGCGATCTACAAGGGGCTCGCGGTCGAGGCGATGAAGGCGGCGATGGAAGGCGACACGGAGCAAATGGCATCCAGCTGCCTTCTCGTGCGTGTCGACGCGGAAACGATCCTCACGCGGGCGCAGGAGAGCGGCCAGATTCGGGCCGATGTCACGCAGAAGGATGTCTGGAGGCTCCTGCACGGGGTCGTGATGGCGGTGAAGGACACCGAGATCGATCAGGACACCGCGGCCGTGATGGTCGACGTAATCCTGAAGGGCATCCGCACCGACCGGTAGCAGCATGTTCAACGCGAGAGCCGTCCGCAACGACGGTTCATCATGTAGGGGCGATCCTTGTGATCGCCCAAGGTGGCCGCATGAATCCGGGCGATCCATTGGCGGATGGATGGCGGGTTGGACGGGAGCAGGGCACCGGCCCGATACGCGATCCCGTGGAGTACGATCAGCGTCCATCCGGATTCACTCTGGATGACAAGCCAGCAACGACAGAGCGGGCATGAGATACGTATCTCATGCCCGCTTTGACGTTCGGCTGCGTGCTAGTCCAGATATCCGCGCAACTGCATGCTCGACGACGGGTGCCGGAGCTTGCGCAACGCCTTCGCCTCGATCTGGCGGATGCGCTCGCGGGTGATCCCGAAGTCGCGTCCCACTTCCTCCAGTGTGCGGAAGCGGCCATCGTCCAGCCCGTAACGGAGGACGATAATCCGACGCTCGCGCTCGGTCAGCTTGTCCAGCGCATCGCCGATCTGGGAGCGGAGCAACCCCTGCGACGCCACCTCGATCGGGGCCGGCATCGTGTCGTCCTCGATGAAGTCGCCGAGGAAGGCATCGCCCTCGCTGCCGACCGGCGCCTCCAGCGAGACCGGATGGCGGGCCACGTCAATCACCTGCCGCACCTTGTCGTCGGAGATGTCCATCGCGCGGGCGATCTCCTCTTGGGTCGGCTCGCGCTCCAGGATCTGCTGCAGGCGGTGGGAGGTCTTCTTGACGCGGTTGATCGTCTCGCCGACATGAACCGGGAGGCGGATCGTGCGGCTCTGGTCGGAGATCGCGCGGGTAATCGCCTGGCGAATCCACCACGTCGCGTAGGTGCTGAACTTGAACCCACGATGATAGTCGAACTTGTCGGTCGCCTTCATCAGGCCGATGTTGCCCTCCTGGATCAGGTCCAGCAGGGAGAGCCCACGCCCGATGTACTTCTTGGCAACGGAAACGACGAGGCGGAGGTTCGCCTGGATCAGGTGGGCGCGGGCGGCATCGCCATCGGCCTTGTCCGCCTCCAGGTCCGCGCGAATGTCCAGCGGCAGCGTGCGATCGAGCAGGCGCTGCTCGGCCATACGCCCGCGCTCCATGCGCGTGGAGAGCCAGACTTCCTCATCCATTGTCAGGAGGCTGGTTTCACCGATCTCTTGCAGGTAGAGGCGAACGGAATCGCCGACGCCCACACTGGTAAAGGTGTCATCGGCTTCGGCACGGGCAGCCTCCTGCCGTTCGCGCCGGGCGAGGGAGCGGGACGCCCGCTTCGCTTCGGGGGCAGGCGCCGGAGTTGGCGCGGCCGGCTGCTGGTCGTAGACCTCGATGCCCTCGGCCACAAGCGCCGAGTAGAACTCATCGAGCGAGTCGAGCTGTTCCTCTGCGTCCGGGAACGCCGCAATGATCTCATCCGCGAGGATGTATCCCTGATCCTTTGCCTTCGAAAGCAAGCTCGAATCCATTGGAGCGTGTCCACCTCTCGGGCGAGCGCAACGCCAACCAGCAGAAGGCCGGTTCGTGGCGATGCAGCGAATGGAATTCCCGTATCAATCCGTGGGGCAGGTGTGGTGTCGCGTTGGCCGGGAAGCCGGGGCGTACCTGCAATGTGGCGGCGTGAAATGGATTCCAGCACACCAGGAAACGAGCGAACGAAAGCCCCACGCGAATCGCGTCGGGCGGTTCCGGTCACACATTAGCTGGATATGTGCGGGCAACAGCTCATGGTCCTCCTCATTCCATCGAGCGTTTATCAATTGTGATGCAAGTCTAGTAGAGGGGGGAAGCGGATTCAAGCGATTGCATACAAAAAACTGAACAAAGCATCCAGAACCCCGACACGCTGTCCGTACATAGGACATTCCGCCAGGAATTTCTCGCAGAAGTGGTTCGTCTATCCTAACCTGCCATGATTCAGGGCCTTCGGCGAACCAGTGGTCCGAGGGTTTGCCCCGCGTGCGAACCGGCTTCCGAGCATGCGCTCCGACGGAGGGCAGCCCCTCGCATGGTTGCTGCGGTCGGTGGGCCGCCGATGGTCGCCAATGCCAAGGCCCACGATATCCGAGACCGGCTGCCGATTCTTTACGTAAGGAAGGCGCTTGCCACGGATGCTATACTTTTCCGGCTTGTTTTCGGCTCAGCGCCAGCATTCACCCTCCATCTGTCATCGGCAATCGGGAGCACATCGCACTATGTCAGGACATTCCAAATGGTCCACGATCAAGCGTCAGAAGGGTGCCACTGACGCGAAGCGTGGCCAGCTCTTCACCAAGCTCGCCCGCGAGATCACCGTCGCCGCCCGCGCCGGCGTGCCCGATCCGGATGCGAACGCCGCCCTGCGCATCGCTGTCCAGAAGGCACGCAAGGAGAACATGCCGAAGGACAACATCGACCGCGCCATCGCGCGCGCGTCCGGTGCCGACGGCGGTGCCCAGTACGAGGAGATTTTCTACGAGGGCTACGGTCCCGGCGGCACCGCGATCATGATCTCCACAATGACCGACAACCGGAATCGCACCGTTGGTGAACTCCGCGCCGTGCTCGTCCGCGCGGGCGGCACCCTGGGCGAGAACGGCAGCGTCTCATGGATGTTCGACCAGACCGGCCAGATCGTGATCGGCGCGAACGGCAACGATCCGGAAGAGCTCATGCTCGTCGCGATCGACGCGGGCGCGACCGATGTCCAGTTCGACGAGGAATCGATCGAGGTCTATACCGAGCCAGCCGACCTCCACAAGGTCCTGGAGCAACTGACCGCCGCCGGATACGAGCCGGAATCCGTCGAGCTCATCATGAAGGCGAAGGATCTTCTCGCACCGGAGCAGGACGTTGCCGTGAAGGCGCTCCGCCTGCTGGAGAAGCTCGAGGATCTGGACGATGTCCAGACCGTCTACTCCAACATCGACATCTCCGACGACGTGCTCGCCGCCGTCTCCTAGTCCGCGCGCAAGGGCCAGTCGATGCCGTCCACGAAACCCATCACGCTCGGCATCGACCCCGGCACCGCGATCCTCGGCTATGGCGTCATCGCTGGCGACCGGCAACCCGAATTGGTCGATGTCGGCGTGCTCGAAACCTCCAACGATCTGCCAATGCCCGAACGGCTCCTGCGCCTCCATGAGGGGTTGCAGGCGTTGTTCGGGCATTTCCGGCCGGATGCGCTCGCCATCGAGCAGTTGTTCTTTGCCAGGAACGTGACCACCGCCATCGCCGTCGGCCAGGCGCGAGGCGTGGCGCTGCTCGCCGCCGCCCAGGCGGGTGTCCCCGTCTCCGAATACAGCCCGTCCGAGATCAAGCATGCGGTCGTCGGTTATGGGAAGGCGGACAAGCAGCAGATTCAGGAGATGGTTCGCTTGTTGCTCAACCTCCAGGCGGCACCCCAGCCGGATGACGCCGCCGATGCCCTCGCCGTCGCGCTCTGCCACGTCCAGACCATCCCGTTCGCGGCGCGCGTCGCGGGTGGAAGGAGCTGACCGATGGCCGCAATCCGACTCGACCAGGCGATGGTCGAACGCGGCCTCGCGGATACGCGATCCCGCGCGAAGTCGTTCATCATGGCGGGCGACATCCTCGTCAATGGAGAGAAGGAGACTCGTGCCGGACGACCCATCGCGGCATCCGATCTCGTCACGTTCAAGGAAAAGCCTCGCTTCGTCAGCCGAGGCGGCGAGAAGCTGGACCACGCGCTGGAGTCCTTTGGAATCGACGTGACCGGCCTGATCGCCGCCGACCTCGGCGCGAGCACGGGCGGCTTCACAGATTGCCTGCTCCAGCGCGGCGCGGCGCGCGTCTATGCGGTCGATGTCGGCTACGGCCAGCTTGACGAGAAGCTCCGCACCGACGACCGCGTGATCGTGATGGAGCGGGAGAACGCCCGCTACCTCGAATCGCTCCCGGAACCGATCGCGATCACCTCGATCGACGTCTCATTCATCTCCCTCAAGTTGATGTTCCCGGTCGTCGCGAAGATCTCCGAGCCCGGTGCCCGCTGCGTGCCGCTCATCAAGCCGCAGTTCGAGGCCGGCCGCGCGGATATCGGCAAGGGCGGCGTCGTGCGCGATCCTGCCGTCCATCGTCGCGTGCTGGAAACATCGCTGGCAGCTGCGATGGAACATGGCCTGACGCCGCGCGGCCTCGTCGCCTCGCCGTTGCGCGGTCCGGCCGGAAACGTCGAATTCCTGGCGCACCTCGTCAACGAGCCGGTGCCGGACGACGGTGTGGACATCGCGCCAATGGTCGAGGAAGCGATGGAACAGGCACGGCGCATCATCGAGGGTGACCCATCGTGACGATCGATCCCTTTGCCGACCTCGCCGCTGCGCTGAACGCCCCCACCGATGCCAGCCCGTACGCCCGCCTGCGCCTCGATCCGGATCGAGCGGCGCGAACCGGCATTCCCGAATTCGTGCTCGCCGAACGCAAGTCAGTGGAAGATGTCGTCGCCTCACTGACGCGCCTCGCGGAACGTGGCGGGCGCTCGCTCGCCAGCCGGGTGCGGCCAGACCAGTTCGCGGCGCTCTCGGCGGCTATCGCCGCGCCATTCGTGCTCGACGCACACCCCGAGGCCCGCGTTGCCATCGTCGTTCACGAGGCCGCGCCACGCCCGTCCACGGGTGGACGCATCGCGGTGATTGCCGCCGGAACCTCGGACCGTCCGATCGCGACCGAAGCCGCCATCGTCGCCGAGGAAATGGGCTGCGAAGTCCGCCGCATCCACGATGTCGGGGTAGCGGGTCTGCACCGCCTCGTCGCACCGCTGCGTGCCGTGATGGCAGACGGCGTCGACGCCATCATCGTCGCGGCGGGCATGGATGGCGCGCTGCCTTCCGTGATCGCAGGCCTCGTCCCGGTGCCGGTGATCGGCCTGCCGGTCAGCGTGGGCTACGGCTACGGCGGCGACGGTACCGGGGCGTTGATGTCGATGCTTCAGGCCTGCGCTCCCGGGATTGCTGTCGTGAACATCGACAACGGCGTCGGCGCCGGATCGATGGCGGCGCTCATCGCCAACCGCGCCGCCGCCGGTCGATCATTCCTCCCCGCTGACGCGGCCCTTGAGGCCGGCGGCGTGGGTCTCGGCGACGGAACCCCTGATTCGAACGAGGATCAGGCTATCCGGCCGTAGCAAGCCGCCCAATGAGTTGATCCACGACCGACGTGAGCGGATCGCCCCCATCGACGGTGAAGGCGATGAACCCAGCGTTGCGTTCGGGGATCCACGCCATATGCGAGATGCTGCCGTACCAGCCACCTCCGTGCCGGTAGACCATCGTCCCCTCCGTCTCCATCGCGATGACGCCCCACGCGTAGTCGAGCGCCGTTCCATCCGCAAGGGTCCCGGGAACTGTGATGAGCGAGCGGACACCGAGGGCGTCCCCGTTCATCGCCTGAATCCAGCGCGTGAGGTCGTCCGCCGTGGTCCACATGCCGCCATCACCGAGCGAGTGTGGTGTCGGGGCGGCGGGATCGAGCGGATTCGCGCCTTCCGGATACAGGTCAGGACCATCCCAGAGCAACGAATCGATCATCTCCAGCGGACCAGCGGCACGCTCAGCGAAGAGCGCCTTCAGGGATTGCCCGGTGGACACCTCCAGGATGCGCCCGAGCAGGACGTAGCCGATGTTCGAGTACGACCACGCCGACCCGACTGCCGCCGGCAACTTCTCGAACGTCCGCACCGCCGCGATCATGTCGTCGCCGGTACGGCGGGTGTGATCGGGATCGGGCATCCGTGGGCCGAGCGTCTGCTCGTCCGGCAGCCCGCCGATGTGATGCAGGAGGTGGCGAATGGTGACCTCATCCACCCAGGACGGGAAATTCGGGAACCACGTCGCAATCGGCGCGTCCGGATCGAGGCGATCGGCGGCGACCTCCTGCGCGATGAAGGCCGCCACGACCTGCTTGGTCAGGCTCGCGCCGTAGACGCGCGTGCCCGTCGTCAGCAGACCGCGCTCCTGTCGCACGATACAGCCGTCCCGACTGACGACCGCGACGGCGATGCTGCCCGCATCCGCATATCCCGCCGCATCGACAATTGTCGCGAGCTCGTCCGGGGTGATGGTCGTCATGCCGAAAATGCCTTTCTGAACGCGC
This sequence comes from Thermomicrobiales bacterium, assembly GCA_049840815.1. Taxonomy (GTDB): domain Bacteria; phylum Chloroflexota; class Chloroflexia; order Thermomicrobiales; family UBA6265; genus JASGDN01. The sequence continues at coordinate 117,098 of JASGJI010000015.1, forward strand.
AAAGAAAGCGATGGTATCGACACGAGCAGAGGAGCACAAGCCGTCTTGCCCATCGCCCACAAATGCGGACAGAACGTGCCACCATCGCAGCCCAAGCTGGATGGTAGCGGAGGACGGAACGCCGTCGCTCCCGGTTCCCCGACATGAGGAGGTTTCCCGATGGCTCATGCACGCATCGCCGGTCTCGCCGTTGATTGTCCCGACCCGAAGGCTCTCTGCACCTTCTACGCCGCGCTGCTGGACATCGAACCCGCCGGTGACGACGCCATCGTGATCGTCAGCAATGACGGCGGTCGTGTGGACCTCTGGTTCCAGCCCGTCGAGGGCTACGTCCCGCCCAGCTGGCCGACGCAGGAGCGCGGTCAGCAGCTTCATCTCGATCTGGAATGCGACGACCGGGAGGCGATGGTCGCCCGCGCGGTCGAACTCGGTGCGACCGTGGCGGACCGGCAGGATTCGTTCACGGTGATGATCGATCCTGCAGGTCATCCCTTCTGCCTCTGCGATCCATACCAGTAGACCTGCTATCAGATGGTGCGATGCAACCCGGCAAGGCGATCCAGCGCGGCATCCAGCGTCTCGTCCCGCTTGGCAAAGCAGAAGCGGAGCAGCGTCGTGGTGCCGGTGCGGGTGCCCTGCATGAAGGCACTGACCGGGATCGTCGCCACGCCTTGCTCCTCGATCAGGCGCATCGCGAACGCCGCGTCGACGGTCTCACCGAGCGAAGCGATATCCACATTCAGAAAATAGCTCCCCTCGGAGGGCAGGACATCAAGCCCCAGCGCCCGAATGCCGTCTGCCAATCGGTCGCGGCTGCGCTGGAAGCGGTCGCGCATGTCGGCGTAGTAGGCATCGTCCTTCCCAAGCCCGTAGGCGACCGCCGTCTGGAGGTTGGGCGGCGTGGTGAAGGTCAGGAACTGGTGGGCCTTCGCGAGTTGCTGGAGGATTGGCTGCGCGGCGATCGACCACCCAACCTTCCAGCCGGTAAGCGAGAAGATCTTGCCCGCCGACCCGATTTTCACCGTTCGCTCCCGCATGCCGGGCAGGTCGATCAGCGGCACATGTCGTCGTCCGTCGAAGATGACGTGTTCCCACACCTCGTCGCAGATGGCGATCAGATCGTGAGCCACACAGAACTCGGCAATCACGGCGAGTTCGTCGCGCGTATAGACACGAGCGGCAGGATTGAGCGGGTTGTTGAAGAGGATCAGGCGCGTGCGATCGCTGACGGCGGCTTCCAGTGCCTCCCGCGCAATCGTCCAGTCGGGAGGAGCGAGCGTCACGAACCGCGCAATCCCGCCCGCACGACGGACGAGTGGCAGGTAGGCATCGTACATCGGCTCGAAGAGGATCACCTCGTCGCCCGGCTCGATCAGCGCAAACAACGCCCCGGCAATCGCCTCGGTCGCGCCGGACGTCACCTGTACCTCCCGCGCCGGATCGATCGTCAGCCCCTGATGGTGCGCGTAGTGCGTGGCAATCGCCTCCCGCAATGAGGGAAGACCGGGCATCGGCGGATACTGATTCCAGCCGTCCAGCACCGTTTCGGCAGCGACACGGCGGACATCCTCCGGCCCGGGATCGTCGGGAAAGCCCTGCCCGAGATTGACCGCGCCCGTTCGACGGGCGGCCTCGGAGACGGTCTCAAAGATGGTCGTTCCAAGCGATGCGTAGACGCAGTTCATGGGGATTGGGCACTCACAAGCAAACCCGAACCGGGCCGGATGGGACAAGGGTCCTCCTCAAGACCTCGGCCAGCCAGCGATTCGCAGGGTCAGGTTCCCGTCAGTTGCTCGACCAGGGCATGCGCGGCACGCCACGGGGTCGTTTCGCGATCGAGCACACGCGCCATCATCGCATCGAACTGCGGCCCATGGCCACGCCGACCGGTCAGGTGACGCCGCAATTCGGCCTGCACGCGGTTGGAGACCTCCGCCGCCGCGATCTGCCGTTCCCGCGCCGTCCGCTGCCCCGTCTCGTCAAGCCACGCGCGATGGCGCTCGATCGCGGCCACGAGATCGTCGATGCCTTCCCGACGATTGGCGCTCGTCTTCAGGATGGGAACCTCCCAGCGTGTGGGGTCGTCAATCACCGGCTCGAAGGTGAGTGTGCGCAAGCGTCGGAGATCCGACGCGAGTTCTCCCGCGCCGGGTTGATCGGCCTTGGTGACGACGATCACATCGCCAATCTCCAGCGAACCAGCCTTCAGCGTCTGCACGCTGTCGCCGGTACCCGGAACCTGCACCAGCAGGGTCGTGAGCGCCAGCGAGGCAATCCCGACTTCGTCCTGGCCGGTGCCGACCGTCTCCAGGATGATCGGATCGAACCCCGCCGCATCAAAGGCGTGGGCGACGGCCAGCGCGTTCTGGGCAAGGCCGCTCCCGAACGAGCGGGACGCCATGCTGCGAATGAAGACGCCGGGATCGTCGTACCACTCCAGCATCCGGATGCGGTCGCCCAGCGTCGCTCCGCCGGTCAGTGGGCTGGAGGGGTCGATCGCGATCACCGCGACCTGCTTGCCCTCCGCCCGCCAGGCGCGGATCAGCTCATTGACCAGCGTCGACTTGCCCCCGCCGGGAGGGCCGGTGATGCCGATCAGGTGCGCGTTGCCGGATTTCGGATAGAGCGTATCGAGCGCGGCGAGGCCGACCGGGTCGTCGTTCTCGATATACGTGAGCAGACGGGCAAGGGCACGCCGGTCGCCATCAAGCACGCGCTGCGCCAGTCCGGGTCGATCAGTCATCGGCATACCCCGACCAGTGCGGAGCCGCGTCGCGTCGGGCGAATCGTTCCGATGTAGGGGCGATCCTCGCCGCTGCGGGCAGGGATCACCCGGCGTTCTGCCGCAGACCCTCGGGCGAGGAAGGGGAGGCGAGCCATGCCAGGCCAAGCGAAACGCAACATCCTGCGGACCATCGCGCCTGCCTCGGCATTCGCATCTCGATGCGGCGGGGCCTCTCGGCCCCGCCTCGATCCAGAAACACGCCCGGCAAAGGGCGACGATCCACTCAGTGGTCCGTCCATCCTACCTTGACCTTGCATGGCGTCCGGACCGACACGGGGTCGGTCCCTACACACAAAACGGCTTCCGAAATGTGGTCCTATGGAGGGCAGCCGCTTGTGGGCTGCCGATGGGGGGCAATGCCACGTAAGGATGGACAGACCACTCAGGATGCCGTGCGACACCCCATCCGCAGGCGGGCCGGCCATCTACGGCACGTCCTCGCGGACGGGCGCATGCTCGCGGACGAACGCGATGCAATCCTGAAGCCGCGTTCCCGGTCCGAAGACCTCCGCGATCCCCATCTCCTTCACCAACGGCACATCGTCGTCCGGAATCGTGCCTCCCGCGATGACGAGGGCATCCTCACGCCCGACTGCCTTCAGGGCCGCCACGATGGCCGGAAACAAGGTGAGGTGCGCGCCGGAGAGGATCGAGAGGCCGACCACATCGACATCCTCCTGCAACGCGGCGCTGGCGATCATCTCCGGCGTCTGGAAAAGTCCGGTGTAGATCACCTCGAACCCGGCATCGCGGAAGGCGCGGACCAGCACCTTGGCGCCGCGGTCGTGCCCATCCAGCCCCGGCTTCGCGACCAGCACCCGGATCGGACGCTCCCGTTCATCCTCGAACGCATCCTGCTGCATATCGTCGCTCACACCGAGCCCCCTTCCTTGCGTGTGTAGTCGTGGAAGCCGCGACCGCTCTTGCGGCCCAGCCGGCCCGCCGCGACCATCTGGCGGAGCAGGGGCGCAGGCCGGTACTTGTCATCCCCGAACTGGGTCTGGAGCACGTCCATGATGCCCAGGCAGACATCGAGGCCGATCAGGTCGGCCAGCGCAAGCGGCCCCATGGGATGAGCCGCCCCGAGCTTCATCACGGTGTCGATGTCCTCGGCGGAGGCCACGCCCTCCGCCAGCGCGAAGACCGCCTCGTTGATCATCGGCAGCAGCAGGCGGTTCGCGACGAACCCCGGCGCGTCCGCGACTTCGACCGGCGTCTTGCCGATCCGGGTCGCCAGCGCCATGGTCCGCGCTACCGTCTCGTCGTCGGTCTGGAGGCCGCGAATCACCTCCACCAGCGCCAGCACCGGGACCGGGTTGAAGAAGTGCATGCCGATCACGCGCTCCGGGCGCTCCACCAGTGCCGCAAGGGCCGTGATCGAAATGGACGAGGTGTTGGACGCGATGATCGCATCCTGCCCGACTGCATCCGCGATCCCACGCACAACGTCGCGCTTGATCTCGAAGCGCTCCGGCACGACCTCGATTGCCAGATCGACCCCGGCGAGGTCCGATGTCGCGGTGGAGGTCGCGATCCTCGCCAGCACCGCATCGCGCTCGGTCGCGTCGATTCTGCCCTTCGCCACCAGCCGGTCGAGGCCAGAGGTGATGGTAGACAGCCCCTTCGCAAGGAACGCATCGGTCTGATCGACCAGGGTGACGGCAATACCCGCGTGCGCCATCACCTGCGCGATCCCTGCGCCCATTGTCCCGGCCCCGACAACGCCGATGCGCTGAACGTCGTGCTGCTCGCCCGTGTTGTCGCTCACGACGCCGATCCTTCCTTTGCAGCAGCGGCATTGTCGGGTTTCGATGGAGCCCGATTCGACGCCTTGGCCTTCACCTTTGCCTCGCCGTTGACTTCATTCATCGCCTCCAGCGTGCCGTTGCGCGACCAGAACTCGACGACGTCCGCCGCCTTTCCGACCACGATATCCAGTTCGGCGCGCTCCTCCGGCGAGAAGCGGGAGAGGACGTGGGCGATCGTCTGATGCGAACCGCGTCCGATCCCGATCCGAAGACGAGGGAACTCCTGCGATCCCGTCTCCGCGAAGATCGACTTCAGCCCATTGTGTCCGCCGGCCGACCCCTTGGCGCGAATCCTCAGCTGCCCGAATGGCTGGTCGAGATCGTCCACCACGATGAGCGCCTGCTCGCGCGGCACCCGGTACCAGTTGAGCGCCTCGCGAACGGAGAGGCCGCTGTCGTTCATGTACGTTTGCGGCTTCAGCAGCACCAGCCGCACATCGCCCAGCCGGACTTCGGCGACTTCCGCGCGGAATCGCTTCTTCCAGCCGGGGCTCGCAAGCCGCTTCGCCAGCTCGTCCACCACGAAGAACCCGGCGTTGTGCCGGGTTTCGGCGTACTTCGTGCCGGGATTTCCCAGCCCGACGATGAGCTGCACGTTCGATTGGCCGGGCATGATCGGATCGTCCTCGTCGTGGTCGGGTTCGGCACCCCGCCCGAGCAGGGCGGACCGAATGCGCGAAAGGAGCATCATGAGTTCATCCACTCCCTGTTCTATACTTGCTGCATTGTGCCACGGCACCGTTCGGCCCGTCCGAACCGCCGGGCAAGAGCAGAGCCCCGAATGCCAGCATTCACTTGGGAACGCAGGGTGACGGTCGCGCAGTGAATCCAGGTGGTAGCACGCCATGAATCTCTTTGGTATCGGGCTGCCGGAGATGGGCATCATCGCCGTCGTCGCCCTCCTCATCTTCGGTCCGGACAAGCTTCCGGAAGTCATGGGCCAGGCCGGCAAGATGGTCAAGGATTTCCGCAGCATGACCGCCGGTCTCACCGGTGAGTTCGAGAAGACCATCGCCGAGGCGAAGGAGATCGGAAACTCCATCACCAAGGAAGTCGGCGGCATGTCGAAAGAAGTCAACGCCGTCACCAACAGCGTCAAGAAGGACCTCGGCTCGAAGACCACGACACCTGCGCCGAAGAAGGGTATGACCTCCGCCAGCGCCACAAAGAAGGCCGGGACGACCTCGACCTCCGCGACCAAGGCATCCTCGGCATCCAAGCCGACCGCCAAGGCATCGACCTCCAGCACGACCACGAAGGCCCCGGCGAAGGCAGCCACGGCAAGCTCCTCGACGGCCACCGCATCGGCAACGACCGCCGCGCCGACGACCGTGACGCCACCGACGCCGAAGGCGTCCCGCGAGGACCCGATCGCCGATGTCTCGCTCTTCGAGCCGGCACCGATCGAGCGCAAGCCCCGCGCGCGCCGCGCGACGCCGACCACCTTCGCAAAGGTCGATGTCTTCGCCAGCGCCCCGGACGGCGACGACGCACGCATCGCGGATGCCCTCGCGAATGGCGATCCGATCACCATTCCGGCGCCTGCTTCGGACGATGCGCTCGTTCGCGCCCGCCAGCGTCGTCAGTCGGCTGGCTACGCCCGCCAGTCCGCCTAAACGTCGCGGCGGATGTCGTGTCCCGGCGACGCGATAGCACGGAGGGGCGATCACCGACCGCAGCAGCGACTGCGAGGAACGCCCCTCCAGTACAGGATTCATTTCGGCGGAGAACCCCACTTCTCGCGCACTAACCGGGACATGCGTTTGTGACCTCGTTGCACGAATCAACCGATCAGACCGATCACGCCAACTCCGCGCAGGACACCTCGGACAGCCCGAGGGTTCTGGCGCGGAGTTCGGCGCTGGGCGGTCGCTTCTCCTACGAGCTCCTGCGCGAAGACACGCAGACGATGGCGCGCCGGGGCCGGATCACCACCACGCGCGGCGTCATCGAAACGCCCGTCTTCATGCCCGTGGGCACCCAGGCGACGGTGAAGACCCTCCATCCCGCCGAGGTGGAGCAGACCGGCGCCCAGATCGTGCTCGCCAACACGTATCACCTCATGCTAAGACCCGGCGTGGAGCTCATCCGCGAGGCCGGCGGCCTGCACGCCTTCATGAACTGGCACCGCCCGATCCTGACCGATAGCGGCGGATTCCAGGTGTTCTCGCTGGCCGCCATGAACAAGGTGAAGGAGGAAGGCGTCACCTTCGCCTCTCACATCGACGGCTCGCGCTGGACGATGACGCCGGAATCGGCGCTAGACCTCCAGTTAGGCTACGGCTCCGACATCATGATGCAACTCGACCATGTCCTCGGGCTGCCCGCCGAACGGAAGAAGATCCAGGACGCGACCGAGCGCAGTGCCCGCTGGCTCGAACGCGCAGTTGTTGCCTACGACAACTGCGGTGGCCATGAAACGCGATCCGTCCTCTTCGGCATCCAGCAGGGCGGCATGGAGGAAGACTTCCGCATCGAGAGCGCCCGCCGCGTCGGCAGCATGGATGTCGCCGGGTGCGCCGTTGGCGGCCTCTCCGTTGGCGAGCCGAAGGAGGTCATGGCCGCGATGCTGGAGGTCTCTACCCCCGAGCTCCCGCGCGAGAAGCCACGCTATCTGATGGGAGTCGGCTCGCCGGAGGACCTCTGGCATGGCGTCGCGCGGGGCATCGACATGATGGACTGTGTGCTGCCGACCCGCGCTGCCCGCAATGGCGCGCTCTATACGATGGATGGGCGCATCAACATCGCAAAGCAGGACTGGAAGCACGTTCATCGCCCGGTCGACGAGACCTGCGATTGCGTTGCCTGCACCCAGTTCACCGCCGCCTACATCCATCATCTCTTCCGGGCGCAGGAGATCTTCGGGATGCGGCTGGCATCCGTCCACAACCTGCGCTTTCTCGCACGGCAGATGGAGGAGATTCGCGCCGCGCTCGACGCCGGGACCTTCGCGGAGGCCTTCCGCCGCTTCGACGAGCGCTACCAGCCGGTCGCCTCACGCGGACGCGCGGCCAGCCCCATCGCCACCGGAGGAGGCGCATCGTGAGCGATCACGACCAGGGCCAGGATCAGGAGCCGAACCTGACGCGCCGCCGTCGGCGAACGTGGGTGCAGCCGGAGCTGGAGGACCGTGACGGCGAGGGCTGGTACCGACCGGAGTTCGACTCCGAGCGGGAAGGTGCCATCGCCGTCGGGGTCGATGTGATCGAGATCGCGCGCATTGCCCGCGTCTACGAGGACTTCGGTGAGCGCTTCCTGTGCAAGGTCTTCACCGAACGCGAGCGTGAACGCTACCGAGGGCGACCGAACGAACTCGCCGCCCGCTTCGCGGCCAAGGAGGCAACTTCCAAGGCACTGGGCACCGGGATCGTCGGCATCCGCTGGAAGGAGATGGAAGTGCTCTCCAACCGGCGGGGCAAACCGGTCCTGATCCTGCACGGGCAGGCGGCGGAACGCGCCCGCATACTCGGACTGACCGATTTCAGCATCTCGCTTACGCACAGCCGCTCCGACGCGATGGCCTTCGTCGTCGCCGTCAATGCGGCTCGAACATCGCCGATGCAACGCCTGACCCTCGACGCCATGACCTCCACGTCCGACACTGACGCCGAGTAGGCCCGCATCGTTCAATCCCTCGAGGAACGCATGACCACCACCACCACCACCACATCACCAAAGCCGACCCTCTCCCCCAACCAGTCCTTCGCCACGGCAGCCGCCGCCAAGGCATTCCTGCCCACCCGCGACTTCGGCGCCCACAAGTGGGGCGTCGGCGGCCTGATCGTCGTCGCAGGGTCGCCGTCCTATCCCGGCGCCGCGATCCTGACGACCCGCGCGGCGGGACGCGCCGGCGCAGGCATCGTCCTGCTCGCCACCGGACGCGGGGTGATCGGCGCGACTGCGTCGGCGGTGCCTGAGGTCGCGCACATCCCGCTGCCGGAGACCGACGCACCGGGCGCTGCCCGCCGTGCGATGGAGTACATTGAGGAGCATCTGGAGAAGGCGAAGGCCATCCTGGTCGGTCCCGGCCTCGGACGCGACGCCGCCGCCGGTGAGTTGCTGAGCGCCCTCTTCGCGCTCGGCACCAAGCGCGAGGCCGAGCGTCGCCGCCACAACATCGGCTTCGCCTCCGCGTCGCAGGCCGCCGCGGCGGAGAAGGAGGAGGTCACCCCCTCCACCTCAGCCTTCTTCCAGCGCGACGATCTCACGGTCGTGGTCGATGCCGACGCCCTGAACTGGCTGGCCGATCAGGGCGAATGGTGGACGTCCCTCCCGGTGGGACGCCTCGTGCTCACGCCCCACGTTGGCGAATTCGCGAAGCTGACCGGCAAGACGGCGGACGAGATCATCGCCGACCCGCTCGGGGAACTCGAAGACGCGGCAAGGACGTGGAAGCAGACCGTCGTCCTGAAGTACGGCTACACCGCCGCCTCCGATGGCACGACCACCGTCGTCGCCGAAGACGCGCCGCTCTCGCTGGCTACCGCCGGCAGCGGCGATGTCCTCGCCGGCACCATCGCCGGGCTCGCGGCGCAGGGGCTGAGCGGCCTCGACGCGGCGACGGTCGCGCTCCACGTTGGGCCGGCCGCCGCCCGCGCGGTGGAAGAGCGCTTCGGCACTCTGGGCCTCATCGCCACCGATCTTCCGGATGCCATCGCGAATCAGTTGGCCGGCCTCGCCCGATCCTGACCCCATTCTGTTCGCCTCCAAGGAGCCATCGTGACCGACATCGACCTTCCTGCTGAAGACGCCACCCAGACCGATCCCACGGTCGACCAGATCATGAGCCACCGGGGCAATGTCCCCACGGTGGGACCCGACGACTCCATCGGTGTCGTCGCGAAGACGCTGGCCGACAACAACCTCACCGGTGTGCCCGTGGTGGAGAACGAGAAGATCATCGGCATCATCTCGGAAACGGACATCATCGCGCGTGAAGCCGATGTGGATGTCCCGACACCCGTGCCGTTCCTCGACGCGATCTTCATGGCCGATGGTGGCGTGGATTTCGATGAAGAGATGCGCAAGGTGCTGGCGGTGAATGCCCGCCAGATCATGACGGCGCCAGTCTTCAACATCAAGAACTACGCGACGCTGAACCAGGCCGCGACGCTGATGATCGACGAAGGCATCAGCACGGTCCCGGTCGTGAACGACGATCTGGAGCTGGTTGGCATCGTGACACGCCGCGACATCGTGCGTGTGATCGCCCATCTCGAGAACGAGGGGTAGGCGAACGATGTCCGGAGCCAGCACCGCGACGCTGCCACGTCCTTATGCGCCGACGATCACCGCCGAGCACTGGGCAGGGCGTCCGACCATCGCCGTGGTCGACCTCGATGCCCATGCCTCGAACCTGCGCCTGATGCGCAGCCTGATCGGGCCGAACGTCACCCTCACGGCGGTCGTGAAGGCGAACGCCTATGGGCATGGCGCGGAGATCCTCGGCGAGAACGCCATCGCCGCCGGTGCGGACGAGCTCGCTGTCGCGACGGTCGATGAAGGCGCGCAACTCCGCGCCGCCGGGATCGAAGCGCCGATCATCGTCCTGGGTCCGATCGGAACGGGGGAGCGAACGCGCGCGATCGGGCAGGGCCTCTCGCTCGTGATCGCCGACGCAGGGTTCGCCCATGCGCTGGCTGCCGACGCCAAGCTGATGATCGCCAAGGAGCCGATGTCGGTCCACCTGAAGATCGACACCGGCATGAATCGCTTCGGCACCTCGCCCGATCTCGCGGTGTCGGTCGCGAAGGCGATCCTCGCCCATCCCGAGCTGCGGCTCGATGGCGTGATGACGCACATGGCCGCCGCCGACGATCCGGACCCGCACTTCGAGCAGGACCAGGTCGCCGTCTTCGATCGCGTCCTCGCCGACCTCGCGGACGCCGGGATCGAGATTCCACGCCAGCATGTCGCGAACACCGCGACCACGCTCCGCTTCCCGCACGATCATCGCGGACGGGTGCGGGTCGGCATCGCGCAATACGGCCTCCAACCGGACCCCGGCATGGCGTTGCCCGGTCCGTTCAAGCGGATCATGACGATTCACAGCCGGATCGCCCGCATCCACGAGATCCATCCCGGCGATGGCGTCTCCTATGGCTTCCGGTATCGCACCGACCACGACGAGCTGACCGCGCTGGTGCCGATCGGATACGCGGACGGCCTGCGCCGGAACCTCTCACCGCTGATGTGGATGGCGGTCGGCGGGATGCGGGCGGAGGTCGCCGGGCGCATCTGCATGGACCAGACGGTGGTGCGGTTGCCGGAAGGTGTCGAGGCGAATCCCGGCGATGTCGTGACGGTGATCGGCAACGGATCGGACGCGGCACCGACCTTCGACGACCTTGCGGCACTCTCGGAGACCATCTCCTACGAGCTGACGTGCGGGATCGCGCAGCGCCTCCCGAAGATCTATGTCCGTGGCGGCGCCGTGGTCGCCATCACCGATCTCACGGGCACGCGAAGGTTCACATAATATCAAGATCAGCCATCCGCTGACCGCCATCCGGACGAAAAGAGGAACGCCCCGGAGATGGGTCCGAATGACCATTTCCGGGGCGTTGTTGCGCGCAACACGATTGCGATTCAATGCGTACGTACGCACTCATACAGAATCCCGCTGGTTTGGCAGGGCATGGGGAGCGATCCCGAAGGATGGTGGCATCGGACCGACACGGGGTCGGTCCGATGCCATGCTGCGTCACGTTTGGATGGACGGACCACTGAGCGAAGCGAAGAACCCCCGTGCAAAGTGGCCGCGCAGTCGACCGAGCCAGCAGGTCGATATCCGGGAGGACCCACCACGTCCCCCAGCGGGTCGATTGGCGAAACTCCATCCATACCGGCACCGGGTTCCAGCTCCGCCGGAAGTGCTTCGCGCGGGGAGGGTTCGCTTCGCCCACCATGACATGGGAGCTTGCGTCCTGCGCCGCATCTCGTTCGTACAGCGCGACCAGTGTGTCGCGCTGCCCCTGCCTCGAAGCGATCCACGAAACGAGCATCGTTTGCGCGGGCCGCCGAGGTTTTCTGGGCAGCAAAACGGCTGGTCGGGTGTCCGCCAGCCGCTTTGCTCCATCCGAATTGTCCTGCCCGCTCACGTCCGGAGCCGACGGCCCTTTTCCCTTGCCGCCACTCACGACCGGATCGGGGTGTTCCCCAGAAGGTTACTCGGCGAACTCCGCCGCCACCCGCTTCAGGTTCTCGATATCCCGGCGCACCACGAAGGTACGACCGCTCATGTCATCACGAACGTAATTCAGCGTGCGGTCGTCCATCCAGCGATAGATCGTCGGACGGGTCACGCCCAGCTGCTGCGCGGCGTTGCCGATGCTCACCAGCTCGTTCGCCTCGTACGCGCGGTACTTCGCAAGCGCCAGCATCCGTCCGAGATCGGTATCCCAGAACGAACGCGGCACCGAGTAATCGTCGGCCGCTGCCGGCCAGAAGAGGAGCTGGAGCACCGAATCGATCGCTTCCAGCACGCGATCCTTGGACTCGCGCACCTGGCCCCTGGCCAACCGTGCGAGGCGAAGGAGATCCTGACCCAACGGTCCATTGCGAAGCTGATCGAGCGTCAACGGCTGAAATGCCTCCGGCGCGAGCTGGGACACCATCCGGTGATGCTGGCTATAGACCAGCTGCAATGCGTTGTCCATGACCTCCTGGTAGTCTCGGGGCTCAGACTCCACGACGACTCCTTTCCGGTCCCGATACCGACCCTGCTCCATGCGAGGGCCAGACAAACGCCATCCATGTCATCCGTGTGCGGTCACTGTGTACGCACCAGACTGTACGGTCGGATTGTACGCTCGTACCGGACAGGTGTCAACGACGACCGTACACCCACGTCATGGTGTTTTGCCCGAAACGGCGGGCATTTCCGTCTGCTCGAGCCGCTTCGTTGCCATGTCGTCACCAGTCTGTACGAACGTACACAGCGAACGGATTGCTTCTGCCCGCCACATCGCGGAAACGGCGAAGGCGGCTTCCGATTCTGGAAGCCGCCTTCGCCAACCGGGCATCGCCCGACCGATGAATTGTCTGGGAGATTCCTTACGATCCGGTGGTCATGCCACGAATTGCCAGGCCAAAGACGAAGAGCGCCACCAGGCTATAGAGCAGAAGCCCCTGACGTGGTGCCCGATCCCGCACGTACGACCAGACGAAGGGCAATACCAGCGCCGCCGTGAATCCGTAGAGGATGTGGAGCATCTGACCCGGCCGGTCGCCCCAGACGAAGAGCGCCAGCCCCAACGCGCCCTGCACCATGATCAGGACCTGCCCGATGATCAGGGCTCCGGCGATATTGCCGCCGAGCACGCCGCCGCGAGCAAACTCGAAGAGCCCCCACAGGCCGACAAAGAGAAAGAAGAGCATGACCGATGTCGCCAGACGGTCGTGCAGCAGCAGAACGATACTCATGGGCGGTTCGCGCTCCCGTACATGCAAAAGTGACACCGAAACAGTCGGATCGCTGGGAGTATACCGCCGGAAATCCCCGCGACCGGTTGCCGACGACCGCGACCGAGTCCGGTTCGTGCAGCGATGCACGCCGCATTCGGCTCAATCGAAGAGCGAGCGCTGGAAGAGCTGTCCCTGGCTCTCCGCCGATCCTGTCGCCGGGCGAGAAGGTGCGGCGGGTCGCGGCGAGAACGGCGTCACCGCTTCGGAAGCATCGCGCGGCGAAGCGGTCCAGACCGGACCCGGCGTCCGACGCGGCAATGCGAGCACATCCAGATCGACTCCCTCGGCGTGGATTGCGAGGTTCACCGTCATCTCGGCGACATCCGGGCGGTTGTTCGTATCGGAGAGATGCGCCAGCCACACTGGCGTCCCCGGCCGCGAATCCTGCATCGCCCGCGCGAGGGCCGTTCCGCAAGCCTCGTTGGAGAGGTGCCCGACCGGCGAAGCAACCCGCCGCTTCAGGTGCGCCGGGTAGGGACCACGCCAGAGCATCTGCTCGTCGTGGTTCGCCTCCAGCACCACCAGATCACTGGCGGCGATCGGCGCGGCAAGATGGTCCTGCCACGACCCAAGGTCGGTCAGGATCGTGATCCGCGCCTCCGGCGTCTCGATCAGGAAGCCACACGGGTCGATCGCATCGTGCCGCACCCGCAATGCCCAGATCGTGAAGCCATGAAGCTCCACCGGACGATCGTGCGTAAACGGCAGCAGCTGCGCGCGAGAGATCCCCGCCATATCCGATGTGCCCTCGGTCGCGATCACGGGAAGATCCGGTCGCATCACGCGGTGGAGCGTCCGGATATGGTCGCCATGCTCGTGCGTGATGAGAAGGCCATCGAACGTCTTCGGGTTGGTGCCGAACCGGCGCATCTCGGCCTGCATCGTGCGGATACCGACTCCGCAATCCACCATCAAGGTGCGGTCACCGCGCTGGATGAGGAAGGCGTTGCCCGCGCTGCCGCTACCCAGGCTCTGGACCCTGACGGGGAGGTGCGCTGCGGACTGGGGAACGAGGTCGGGATCAGGCATCAGGCGAAGCGGTCCATTTCCAGCGGGGAGACGACGGTGACTGGCAGCGATGACTCCAGTCACAGGCAGGGATGAAAGCCAGCATCGTACCATAGGCTCGACATATCGACGCGAATGGTGCAATTGGGAGCGATCGGTGGGAGGTAGGGTGTGAATGTCTTTCGGCGTAGATCGAAGCCAACGGGTGAACCACCGGTGGCAAAAGCGGAGCCGGTAAAGCCGAAGGGTTCCCGCTTCCATCTCTCGGCCTCGACCAAACGCATGCTGTTGGCAGTCCTCGTCCTGCTCGTGATCGTGGTACTGGCGTTCGTCTTCTCGCCGTTCTGGATCAACTGGCTCTGGTTCGGCAGCGTCGGCTACCGCTCGGTAATCGTGACGAATTACCTGTGGGACTGGGCATCGTTCATCGTCGGTGGCCTGATTGGCGCGTTCATCTTCGTCTTCAACGTCTGGATGGCGCTCCGCCTCTCCAAGGAAGGGCAGGTCCAGCGTGAGGGGCGCGTCGGACGCTTCAGCCAACGCCTGATCCAGATCCTCGCCTTCGGCGTCGGCGTCCTGGTCTTCCTGATTTCCGGCGCCCGCTTCTCGGACAAGTGGATCGACCTTCAGCTGGCCCTCCGTGGTGGCGACTTCAACGTGAAGGACCCCACGTTCAACAAGGATGTCGGGTTCTACGTCTTCCGCCTGCCGATCCTCCACGACCTCCACACCTTCCTGCTCCAGCTCGGGTTGGTGACGGCGGCGGCGGTCGCCGTTGTCTACGCGATCCGCCTTGGGGTGCGCTTCCGGAAGTGGGGTGACGCGCCCTGGGTCGCGCTGCGACACCTCAGCATCCTCGGGAGCCTCCTGCTGATCGCGTTCGGGGCGGGCTACCTGCTCTCCAACTACGACCTCGTGCTCTCGACGCGCGGCGTGGTCGTCGGCCCGAGTTACACCGACGTGAACATCGTGCGTCCGCTGAACTACCTGATGGCGTTCCTCTCGCTGGCGGCGGCGGTGGCGCTCCTGATCGGGAACGTCGTGAAGAACCCGCGCTGGCTGGCGGGAATCGTCGGCGGCTGGGCAATCCTCGCCTTCGCGATCACCCCGCTCCTGCCGGTGGGCGTCCAACGCTTCATCGTGGACCCGAACGAGTTCCCGCGTGAGGAGAAATACATCGAGCGGAACATCGCGATGACCCGCGCCGCGTTCGGCCTCGATCAGGTGACGACCACGCAGGTGACCGGGCAAGACCCGATTGCCGCGTCGTCGCTATCCTCCAGCACGCCTCCGCTCTCGAACGTCCGGATCTGGGACTACAGCGTGGTCCAGCCGATCTACCAGCAGCTCCAGACGTTCGTGCCCTACTACGAGTTCCATGACATCGATATCGATACCTACACCATCGACGGACAGCCGGTACAGGTCCTCATCGCCGCGCGCGAGCTGAACATCGGCGGCCTGCCTGCCAATTCGCAGACGTGGACGAACGTCCACCTCGCCTACACGCACGGCTACGGGTCGGTCGTCAGCCCGGTCAGCCAGGTTTCCAACGACGGCTGGCCGACCTTCCTGGTGAGCAACATCCCGCCAACCGGAACTGGTCCGCTGGCGATCACGCAGCCGGAGATCTACTTCGGCGAGGCCGATCAGGACTGGATCATCGTCCACACCAAGCAGTCGGAGTTCACGGGCATCAACGACACCGGCGAACAACCGACCACCGGCTACACCGGCCTCGCGAAGGGCTCCATCCCGCTCGGGAACCCGGTCACGCGCATCATGGCGGCGCTGACCTACGGCGACCGCAACATCTTCTTCAGCAGCCAGCTCACCGGAGATTCCCGCCTCATCGACGACCGCTCCGTGGTCGATCGCGCGAAGAAGATCGCCCCGTTCCTCCAGTACGACGACGATCCCTACCTTGTGATCGCCGATGGCCGCCTCGTCTGGGTGATCGACGCCTACACAACTAGCGACCACTACCCGAACGCGACCAAGTGGCAGGGCGTGAACTACCTGCGCAACAGCGTGAAGGTGACGGTGGACGCCTACGATGGCACCACGACGTTCTACCGCACGGGAGAGACTGATCCCATCGCCGATGCCTGGGGCAAGATCTACGGTGACCTCTTCACTCCGGTGTCGGAGGCCCCGGCGGCGGTCACCGAGCATTTCCGCTACCCGGAGCGCCAGTTCCTCGCGCAATCCGACATCTGGTCGACCTACCATGTCGATACGGCACGCTCACTCTACGACGGGGACGACCGTTGGGCGGTGGCGCAGGAGAACATCGACAACCAGTCGGTGCCGGTGGAGCCCTACTTCGTCACGCTGCCCCTTCCGGGGGAGACGGACGACGTCTTCGCGCTGACCGTCCCGTTCACGCCCAGTGGGAACCAGAACCGTCAGAACATGACCGCCTGGTTCGCCGGAACGGCGGACGCGACTGGCAAGACAACGCTCCGGCTCTATCGCTATCCCCGCCAGATCACGGTCTTCGGGCCGCAACAGATCGAGGCGCGGATCAACCAGGACCCGGATATCTCGCAGCAGCTCTCGTTGTGGAGCCGGGGTGGCTCGGATATCATCCGGGGCAACCTGCTGGTGATTCCGATCAACGATGCACTGCTCTACGTGCAGCCCGTCTACCTGCAAGCGACGAGCTCCGGTGCGGGCGCGCCCCAACTTGCCGCCGTGATCCTGGCGACGAAGGACAAGGTCGTGATGCGCCCGTCGCTGGACGAGGCGATCAAGGCCCTCGGCGACCCGTCGGCGGATAGCGTCGGGACGATCACGGAGACGCCGGCCACTCCCACGACAAGCGCTGCCGGGACGCCAACTCCATCCACCTCCACGGCGTCCACGAACGATCAGGCGTTGGCGGAACAGGCGTTGCAAGCCTTCAACGACGCTGAGATCGCCCGCCAGAAGGGCGACTGGGCGGCCTACGGGGAAGCGCAGGAGCGGCTAGGCACGATCCTGACGCAGATGGCTGGCGGAGGCGGCACGCCGGTGGCGTCACCGGTTGCATCGCCGACGGCATCCCCTGAAGCGACGGCCACGCCGGGGAACTGACAGAATTGCGCTTCCAACGCACCGGATGTACCACGTATGGTACATCCGGTGCGTTGTGTTCTTGGAGGATGCCGATTGCATCACAAGCGTGTCGAAGCCAGTTTCTACCGATCCGATTCCGGTGACGAGCCTGTTCGGGACTGGCTAAAGTCTCTGCCCCCGGATGACCGCCGCGCGATCGGTATCGACCTCAAGACAATCGAGTATGGGTGGCCCGTCGGAATGCCAACCTGCCGCTCGCTGGGTGATGGACTCTGGGAAGTACGGACCAATCTGCCAAGCGCATCGCGCATCGCGCATCGCACGAGTGCTGTTCTGCTTCTCGCAGAACCAGATCGTTCTTCTGCATGGTTTCATCAAGAAGACGCAGAAGACCCCGCAAAGCGACATAGCAGTCGCACGATCCCGAAAGAAGGAGATACGCCCCAATGAATAGCAACATCGGTACGAGCCTCGACGACTTTCTCCGCGAAGAAGACCTGCTTGAGGAGGCTGAAGAGGTCGCCCTTCAGCGCGTCATCGTATGGCAGCTTGAACAAGAGCGTGAGCGGCTAGCCCTAAGCAAGACAGCTCTTGCCGAACGCATGGGCACGAGTCGCTCACAGATTGACCGCATCCTGGGCGGAACTGAAACAGATATCCGTCTCGAAACGCTGAACCGCGCGGCTCGCGCTCTTGGAAAGAGGATCGAGATCCACCTCGTATAGTGGATCACCGCGTGCCGAAGATCGCGCGGCCGATGCGCACATGCGTCGCACCCTCCGCGATGGCCACCTCGAAGTCGTTGCTCATCCCCATCGAAAGGATGTCCAGCGGCGCGCCCGGATGCCGCTGCCGCAGCTCCTCCTGCAACAGGCGCAGATCCTTGAACGTCGCCCGCGCGTCCTCGATGTCATCCACCAGCGGGGCGATCGTCATCAGACCGAGGCAACGGAGCGTGCCTGACGCCACGATCTCGTCCAGCAGCGCGGGGGCATCGTTCGGATCGCATCCCGACTTCTGCGCTTCCCCCGCGACGTTCACCTGAAGCAGCACCTCCACGACGCGCTCCTGCTTCGCGGCCTCACGGGCCAGCGCATCGATCAGGTTCGCGCGGTCGACCGATTCGATCACGTCGAAGAGTGCGACAGCCGGTTTCACCTTGTTCGTCTGGAGCTGCCCGATCAGGTGGACCGTCGCATCGGTTGGAAGCGGCGTGGCGAGCTTTTCCTTCGCCTCCTGCACGCGGCTCTCCGCGAAGACCCGGATGCCCGCCGCGTAGGCCGCGTCCAATGCCTCCCGCGGGAAGGTCTTGCACACGCCGACGATCGTCACAGACGCCGGATCGCGGTCCGCCCGGATCGCAGCCGCGTTCACCCGCTCGCGAATGGCCGCGACTCGCTCCGCCATCGCGTCCGCGTCGTATTCCCCCACGACCTCACTCACCGTCGGACTCCTGATCCTCGTTCACGGGCACAATCCCGATGAAGGCCGCCTGCCGTCCGGCCGCCGTCCCCTGCCCACGATGGGAGAACCACCAGTCGACCTCACACCTGGTGCAGATCGGCGAGACCTCCATGTGCTCTGGCAGGACACCCGCCCGCTGCAGCAGCAGGGAGTTCGCGCGCGGGACGTCGAAGTGATGCTTCGCTCCCGGCTTCGTGATCGCCAGATTCACCAGCGACCCCATGTCCGCCGCGATGGCCTTCCACGCGTCGATCACCTCATCCCCAACCTCGTTGCAACAGCCGCCGATGGCCGGGCCAAGGTAGGCGATCAGCTCGGCGGGGTCGCTCCCGAACTCGCGCTGCATCGTCCGCACTGCGTTCCCGGCGATGTCCGCGACCGTCCCGCGCCAGCCAGCATGGACCGCCGCGACGGCAGGACGCGCCGGATCGACCAGCAGGATCGGCTGGCAATCGGCGTGCATGGTCGAGAGGAAGACCTTCGGGGCATCGGTCACGAGACCGTCCGCGCGCCCGATCACCGGCGTCCCCGGCGCGGCGCCGCGTCCGGCGTCGTCCGCATAGGCCCGGATGAGGTCGTTGCCGTGAACCTGCCCGACGTTCACCATCAGCTCGATGTCGAAGCCGATAGCCTCCGCCCACTGCCGGCGCATCGCCCAGGCGTCGTCCCGGTCGCGGTCGCCGCTATAGCCGATGTTGCCCTCCGCCTTGCCCATGCCCGGCACGCGGTAGGTCAGCCCGTGCACGATGCCAGGGATGCTGCTCAGCAGTTCGCTGCGGTAGGGGATGGGCAACGTCGACGCGCCAGATGAATCAGTCTGGGTTGTGGTTGGGGTTGGGGAATCGATCACGGAGTATCCTCGGTTTCCTCACGCGCGGCATCCAGAATGATGGTATCCACTACGCGCTCGACAGGGGCATGGTCGTCGGTGAAGACGGTCGTGACCTGTGTCACCTCGCGCAGGTTGCCTGTCTGCAAGGCGGACTCGCCAACGGTCCGCACGAGCGAGTCATCCGGTTGCGCGGCCACGTTGGCGGCAAAGTTCGCGATCGTGGTCGGCGATTTGGTGGCGATCACGATGCTGTTGTCATAACGGGCCGTATCGATGACGTAGACGTTCGGGAAGACGCTCTTCATGGTCGAGGCGATCACGTCCACGAGCCGGTAATCCGTCTCCGTCCGGCCAACATTGATAATCGCCGCGCCCTGGTCCGTCAAATGGGCATCGATCTCCTGAAAGAACTCCTGCGTGGTCAGCTGGAAAGGGATATAGGGCTGTCGGTACGCATCGACGCCGATGAGATCGTACGCATGGTCCGAGGTCCGCAACGTGTAGCGCCCATCCTGGATGATGACGTTCAGGTTCGGCTCGGTCATCCCGAAGTAGTCCCGCCCAACCTGGGCGATGGCCGGGTCGATCTCCACTCCATCGATCGGCACCGGCCCGTACGCGAGCGTCAGCTGATGCGCGACCGTGCCGCCCGCCAGCCCAATCAGGAGCGCGCTGTCCAGCGTCGCCGGTGCCGGATCGTTGCGGAACATCGGGCCAAGCATGAAGTAGTCCCACGGGCCGCCGGTCAGGGCCTGATCGGGATTGTAGACGGAATGCGTGGCGTGCCCATCGTTGAGGGAGAGCAGCATTGTGCCGTCCTGCTCCGTCACCTGGATGTAGTTCTCGCGCGACTCAGTCTCGTAGACGAACGTGCCGTCCTGAACGGGCCGGATCGGGTGCGGCGCGCCGACCGCCGAGGCGACGATGATCGCGCCGGCGACGCCGGTTGAGAGGACTCCGGGCGTCCACATCCGCAGCCGAAAAAGGCCGATCAGCGAAGGGATCAGCAACAGTCCACCGAGGATGAGAAATGTCCGCATCGTGCCGACCAGCGGGATCAGCAGCAGCGTCGGCAGGAAACTCCCGGCAATCGACCCGATCGTCCCCAGCGCGTAGATCCCCCCGGAGGCTGCTCCGGCGTGGGCGACCTCATCCACGCTCAGGCGCACCGCGTAGGGCGAGACGAACCCGAGCAGCGTGATCGGCACGGCAAGGATGAGCAGGATGCCAACCAGCGAGCCATAGAACGCGCCGACGGAAAGGTTCGCGAAGGCATCCACCGAGGCCGAGAGCAGCGGTCGCGCGATCAGCGGCGTCAACCCGGCCCAGAGGGCGGCGAACGTCGTGGCGACATACAGCAGCCATGGACGCGGGTAGCGGTCGGCGATCCGGCCGCCCAGCCAGTAGCCCAATGCGAGGAAGGTCAGCGTGAAGCCGATGATGTTGGCCCAGATGAACGTCGATTCACCGAAATACGGGGCGATCAGGCGGGCGGCGCTGGTCTCGGTACCAACACTCGCCATGCCACCAGTGAAGACGATCAGGCGGAGCAACCAGCGCTCGACCGGCGGACTGGACGGCGTGGGAATGGTCGGGTCGATCCCGGTGGGGGAGGTCATGGGGCTCCTGTCGGGTGGTGCGGGAGATGGGGATGCGGCCCGGAGACTGCCGTTCCAGTATAGGAGAGGGAGGGGAGAGAAGTGAGGAGGGGGATGGGGGACGGACCACCGAGCAGGCCCCGTATGGCGGTGACATTCGCGGGGCAGCGGAGTCGAGTGGTGGGACCATCCGCCCATGCCCGGCATCATCCCTGCCATCCGATCCCTCGACGCGCTCCGACGTCTATGCCACCCTCGCCAATGAGCCGCTTGCTCGGGATGACACGGGTCTCATTCCTCACGTCTTTCACCTCTCCCCCTATTCGTTAGTGTTGACATCTATTACAAACGCTATATGATAGATAGGACAATGATTTGTACATCGCCGGAAGGAGGGCTTTCCCGGTGCTCGCGAACTCCGTGGAGACAACCAACGACATCACCATCGATCACCTGATCGACCGGATGCAGGCAGTCCTCCCGAAATACCATCTGCTCCTGAAGTCCGTCCTCGCCAGCATCCAGGGCGACGACCGTCTCACGCTGCCGCAACTCCGCAGCCTCCGCTCCATTGCGGCGTCGGATGGCGGCATGCTCACCTCCATCCTCGCCCGGCAACTCCGCAGCGCCCCACCGACCGTCACCCGGATCGTGGATGGCCTCGTTGAGCGCGGCCTCGTCCAGCGTCATCCGGACCCGGAGGATCGCCGTCGCTGGCGCCTCGTCATCACCACGCCCGGCGAGGACCTGCTCGCCGCCTATGAATCCGCCCTGCACACCACCCTTGCCGAACGCCTCGACACCATCCCGGAGGGTCGCCGCAACGCCCTGTGGGATGCGCTCGGCGATCTCGACCTCATCCTCTCGGACACGACGGACGACTCCGCCGAGGCCCCAGCGATCGGATAACTCCTATGGCGCTTCCCGTCACCACCCCAGCCAGCACACCGATGCGTCCGCTCAGCCCGCCACTGGCGATCCACCCGACCGTCACTCCAGCCATTGAGGTGGAGCATCTCGTCCGGATGTTCGACGACTTCACCGCCGTCAACGACCTCTCGTTCAGCGTTACGCCGGGCGAGGTCTTCGGCTTCCTCGGTCCGAACGGCGCCGGCAAGAGCACCACGATCAAGATGCTCTGCACGCTCCTGAAGCCAACCTCCGGCACCGCCCGCATCGACGGCCACGATGTGGTGGAGGACCCTTCCGGCGTCCGCAACTCGATCGGCATCATCTTCCAGGACTACAGCCTCGACGACCGCATCACCGCCGAGGAGAACCTGCGCTTCCACTGCATGATCTATCACGTCCCCCGCCACCTCCGGGACGAGCGCATCGCCCAGGTCCTCGCGATGGTCGACCTCACCGACCGCGCCAAGGACCGGGTGCGCACCTTCTCCGGTGGCATGAAGCGCCGGCTGGAGATCGCCCGGGGCCTCCTGCATCATCCGTCGGTCCTCTTCCTCGACGAGCCAACCGTCGGCCTCGACCCGCAGACGCGACAGAACATCTGGGAACACATCAACGAGCTCCGTCGAGAACATGGCATCACCGTCTTCATGACCACGCACTACATGGACGAAGCCGAGTACTGCGATCGCATCGCGATCATGGATCACGCCCACCTGATCGCGCTCGATACCCCTGCCGAACTGAAGGCGTCGCTCGGTGGCGACCGCATTCTCCTGCGCACGGAAGACAACGAGGCCGCCGTGGACATCCTCGGGGCTCGCTACGGCCAGGAGGCGATGATCGAGGGAGAGAGCGTCGTCTTCACGGTCGCCGGAGGAGATGCCTTCGCGCCGGATCTCCTGCGGACGTTCCCGCTCCGAGTCCAGACGATCGAGATCATGCGTCCTACCCTGAACGATGTCTTCCTGCAGATTACCGGTCGCGAAATCCGCGACGAAGGCGCCGACAAGCGCGACACGCTTCGCTCCCAGATGCAGCGGCGCGGCAAGCGAGGGGCATGATTCCATGGCATCGACGACAACCACCCCTATCACCATCCCGGCTTCCGAACCATCGCGCGGGGCACCGATCCGCCTCGGCCCGATCGACTTCGGCGCGATCGCGATGCTCTGCCAGCGCGACCTGACCCGCTTCTGGCGGGAACGTGCCCAGCTCTATGGATCACTGGCCCGCACCGTCGTCTGGCTCTTCCTGCTCGGCACCGGCCTGCGCGGCGCGGTGACGTTGCCGGGCGATGTCTCCTACCTCGCCTTCATCTTCCCCGGCATGCTGGCGATGGCGATCATCTTCACGTCGCTCCAGAGCGCGATCAGCATCATCTTCGACCGCGAGTTCGGCTTCCTGAAGGAGATCATGGTCGCCCCGATCCCACGGACATCCATCGTGATCGGCAAGGCCCTGGCCGGTGGGCTGATCGCGACAGTCCAGGGGTGCATCATCTTCATCTTCGCGCCGTTCGTGGGTGTCTCGCTGCAACCGCTGAACGTGCTGGCGGCCATCGGCGTGATGCTGGTGCTGGGCGTCGGCCTGACGGGTCTTGGGCTGACGATCTCGGCACGCATGACCTCGTTCGAGGGCTTCGGCACGGTCAACAACTTCGTCGTGCTGCCGCTCTATTTCCTGAGCGGTGCCCAGTTCCCGGTCCACAACGTGCCGGACTGGATGCGCGTCATCATTCACCTCAATCCGCTCTACTACGGGGTGGAACTGATGCGCGGGCTGCTGATCGGGCTCTGGAACCGCAGCGGCTGGATCGACTTCGCGGTGCTGGTTGGCTTCATGATCCTGACCCTGAGCGCCGCCACCTGGTCCTTCACGCGGCAGGAGTAGGGGAACGCGCCGACGCCCGGCGAGGATGCGATACTCAGATCATGATTCGCATCCATCCGCCGTGAGGTGTTCCGCCCGTGACTGATTCCCTGCCTTCGCCCGAGACGCCCCGGATCGTCTTCCTCGACCGGGGCGTCTATCGTGTGCCGTTCCCGACGCCGTCATTCCCGCATGCGTGGATCGAGTACGCCGCGACCACACCCGACGAGGTTGCCGAACGCCTCCGCGACGCGACGGTGGCGATCACCGACGGCGTTCCGATCACGCGGGGGACGATCGAATCCTGCCCGCAGCTGCGCCTGATCGCGGTCGCGGCGACCGGGTACGACCACATTGATCTCGCCGCCTGCGCAGAACGCGACATAACCGTATGCAACATCCGCAACTGGTCGGTGAGCGTGCCGGAGCACGTCTTCACGTTGATGCTTGCCCTGCGCCGGCAACTGATCCCCTATCGGGAGGCAGTCCAAGCAGGGGAGTGGCAACGAACGGATGCCTACGCACTCGTCCTCGATCCCCTGCCGCTGGCGCTCACCGGCACGACGCTTGGGCTGGTCGGGCACGGCGCATTGGGCAAGCGCGTCGAGACGATCGCGCAGGCGTTCGGGATGGATGTCCTGGTCGCGGAGCATCGCGGACATGCGCCACGTCCAGGCCGGACGGCGCTCGACGATGTTCTGGCGCGATGCGATGTGCTGGTGCTGTTATGTCCGCTGACGGACGAGACACGCGGCCTGATTGGGGCGACCGAACTGGCGCAGATGAAGACGGATGCGATCCTCATCAACTGCGCGCGCGGGGCGATCGTCAATTCGGACGCCCTGTTGAAGGCGCTGCGGGCCGGGACTATCACCGGTGCCGGGCTGGACGTGCTGCCGGAGGAGCCGCCCGTCACTGGGAGTCCGCTGCTCGACGCCGACCTGCCGAACCTGATCGTGACGCCACACGTCGCCTGGGTCAGCCGGCAGTCGCAGGAGCTGCTGGCGAACCAGTTGATCGCGAACATCGAGGGCTGGCACGCAGGATCGCCCCGGAACGTGGTGTCCTGATACGAGTGCCGGCGAGTGCCGGCGTAGAGACGACCCGTGTGGCCGCCTCTACGGAACGCCTGCCACCCCTATTGCGCACAAGAACAGTTATCCGCAAACTGATACGATAAGAGCTTCCGCGTTTTCAGGGTAGCACTGCCCCATCGGTGCGCGGCCGGCCTGATCGCATGCTACGCTCGTAGCATCACCAACCTCTGTGCATGTCCCGGAAAGGAGCACCCGATGACCACCGCGATCGACCGCAACGACGCCGCGATCCGCCGCATCCTCGTGCCACTCGATGGCTCCGATGTGTCCCAGGCCGCCGTTGCGTATGCCCGCCAATTCTCGGGAGCCACGCTCGTGCTGCTTCAGGTCGGCACCGACCTCACGAGCATCTTCCCGGAACTCTCCTCCAGCGAGGTCGACATCGTCGCGTCCGACATCCGCCGCAACCTCGAGGATGTCGCTGGACCGCTGCGCGACCAGGGCATCGCCGTCGACACGATCGTCGAACTTGGCGATCCCGCCGACCGCATCGTGTCCGTCGCCCGCAAGCAGAACGCTGACCTCATCGTGATGACCACCCACGGACGCGGCGCGGCGGGCCGGATGCTCTTCGGCAGCGTCGCCGATCGCGTCAGCCGAAGCACCGAGGTCCCCACGCTGATCGTGCGGAGCCGCCAGGACAACGAGACCGGGACGGTTGCCCCATCGCGGGTGGTGGTAACGCTCGACGGATCTGCCCGTGCTGAGGCAGCCATTCCCGTGGCAGCCCGGATCAGCGCCAATCTCGTCTTGCCGGTCGTCCTCATCCGGGTCGTGACCTTGGAGGAGTCGTTGCAGGGCGCATCGCGCATTCAGGGCAACCAGCGCGGAAGAGCCGTGGATACCACCGACGAAACATTCGCCATCGCCCGGGAGGCAACCGCACACCAGTCCCAGGACTATCTCGACCACCTCGCGGCATCGCTCGTTGGCAGCGTTTCGACGCTCGTGCTGCACGGAAGCCCGGCTGCAGCGCTCCTGCAGGAACTCCGCCCAAGCGATCTCGCGATCGTGACGTCGCATGGCACCAGTGGTGTCACGCGCTGGCTCCTGGGAAGTGTCGCGGAGAAGCTCGTGCGGGAAGCCGCCTCCCCGATCGTCCTCGTGCCGACGCGGTCCTGAACGTCGCGATCGCTTCACCTGACGGCCCGGTCAGAAACCCCTTCCTAAATCCGACCGATGCACTATGCTATGCGCGCTGCGGAGATCCGAGTCCGCAGCGAGGTTCAGCTCGTGACATCGTCACCAGAGAAGGAGAGTCTCCGTGGGCCGTCGTTCCGATCATGTGTCAGGCATTTCCGCATCAATCCTGTCCCGGCGCTCCTTCACGCGCGCCGCCCTCGCGGCGACCGCGATCGGGCTTGCTGGTCCTGCCGCCAGCCGCGCGCTCGCGCAATCGGCCACCCCGAGCGCCTCGCCAGCATCCGGGGAAACGCGCGAGATCGAGACCATTCATGGCCCCATCACGATTCCGGCCAATCCGATGCGGATCGTTCCGGTCAACTTCCCGTCAGCGGTCACACTGCTGGAGCTCGGCGTCATGCCGGTCGGCATCACCTCCTACCTGCCGAAGCTTGCTCCCGGCATCGCCACGCCAGATGGCATCCCGGTGATCCAGACCGAATCCGGTGAGTTTGACCTGGAGCTGATCGCCAGCCTCAAGCCGGACCTGATCGTCGGCAGCGACTGGAAGGACCCGGAGAAGCAGCTCGCGCCATACGAGGAATTCACGCACATCGCGCCGACGGTCCTCTTCGAGTGGAAGCAGGCAGCCGGGAACTGGCCGGTCGAGGCGGCAGGCTGCGCCGACGCGGTTGGCAAGACGGCTGAGTTCGAGGCCCTCCGCGCGTCCTACCTCGATCTCGCGCAGACGGTGAAGACCACCTATGCAGCGCAGCTCGAGGCCTACACATGGGATCTCTTCAGCGCAGGCGCGGATGCCTGGTATCTCTACGGACCGTCGTCCTCCCACGGGCAGGTCCTGGCGGAGGCAGGCATCCACTTCGGGGCGGCGGCCTCCCAGACCGATGGCTATGTCGAGTACTCGCCCGAGCGCTTCGATCTCCTCAAGGACACAGGTGCCCTGCTGACCTACGCCGACGAGGTGGAAGCAACGATGGCGCAGCCTACCTTTGCCAGCCTCCCCGCGGTCACAGCCGGTCATCTCTTCACCAGCGAGTACTTCTTCCCGTCCAGCTACGGTCTCTCCTCCGCCCTCCTGAAAGACATCGAAGCGGGCCTGAAGCAACTCTCCTGACGACGTCCCACCACAGACACCCCCTGCGGGGGTGTCTGTGAGATGGATCAGTCGTTCCGTTCGACGGAGGACTTGTGGCGAGGACGCACGCGCCGTTGCGTTCGGGTCACGTTGGCGTCGACCGGAACGATGGAGACGGTGCCGTCCATCTCCAGCACCGCCGTCTTCACCTGCCCGATCGTGTCGTAGCCATGCTCGCGCATGATCTCTTCGAGCTCCGCCCACGAAACCCCGGACTTGTGCATGTTCTGGTCGACCACCTGTCCGTGATTGACAAGCACCAGTGGTGTCTGCCCGAAGAACCCAAGCGCCGAGCGGCTGCGGTTCAGCAGCCGATCCAGTCCCTGATCAACCACGAAAAGCGTCGTCGCGGCGATCAGGCCGCCAACCAAGGACGTGTCCGGCCCGATCATCGCGTTCTGAACGGCATTTGCAACGACAAGGATCAGAACGAGATCCAGCGCATTTCGCTGCCCGAGGCTCCGCCACCCCGTCAGCCGCAGGGCAACCAGAATGAAGATGTAGACGGCGGTCGAGCGCAGGATGATCTGCCACCACTCGGTGCCAAGGTCGAACACGGTGCATGCTCCGATGACGACGAACGACGGACCTACCAGGCGAGGTAGCCGTATTGTGCGTCATCACCGGAGCTACGGTCCTCGCCCCTACTCGACGCGCGGAATCAGGCGCAACCCGGAGGCGATCCACCCGACCTTCCCGGCATCATCGCGCACGAATGGGATACGGGCGATCCCGCGCAACACCCCGGCGTCCTTCTCCGTGAATGCCAGGGGAGCCGTCGCGGTTGACACTGGCGGTGTAATCGCAGTGAGGAGTGCGCCCGGCTCCGCGATTGAGGCGAAGCCGATCGCCAGTCCATCACCTTCCCGAGCGATGGTGAACGCACCGCCAGCATCGGCGTAGCGTCCGACATACTCGTCCAATGCCTCCGCCGGCAGATCCACGGTCGGCGTGCCAGGCGTCACCAGGCTGGCGTTGTTCAGCCCCACCTTCCCCGCGAGTCCACTCAGCCCGGGATAGGTCGCGACCATCGCCTCGACTGCCTGCAACGCCGCGCCGGCGCCACTGGAACTGTTCGTGAACATCACGAAGGCGATGTCGAGCTCCGGGATCGCGAAGAATTCGGTGTGCTGGCCGGTGGTATCACCGTTGTGGCTGATGATGCGGAGGCCATCGATCTCCTGCACGAACCAGTCGCGCCCCATCGAGATCGGCAGCCCCGGCGCATCGACGACTGGCTCCCGCATCTGGACCAAGCTGTCGTTCGAGACGACCGCTCCCTGGCTGGACGCCGCACCGGCCTTCGCGGCAAGGTGAAATCGCGCGTAGCGGATCACATCGCGGGTCGTGGACCAGATCCCACCAGCAGGATCGACCGAGCGCGGGAGCATCAGCGGCGTCTGCACGGCCAGCACATTCCGCCCGTTCACCGGACCGAAGTAGTGACCGTCGGCGTACGGGCGGCGGAGAACATCGTCGCGATCGAGCGTCGTGTCATGCAGTCCGAGCGGCCCGAAGACCCGATCCGCCACCGCCGCCTCGTAGGTGGTACCGGTCGCGACCTCGATCAGGCGACCGAGCAGGCTGAACCCGGCGTTGTTGTAGGAGAAGAACGCGCCAAGCGGGAAGATCTGCGCAAGCTCAGGCAATCGCTCGTCCACGTAGCGGGCCAGCGCATCGTCGCCGTTACCCGTGTCGAAGCCCTCGTCGCCATACCACCCGGCCGTGTGGTCGAGCAGGTTGCCGACCTGAACCGCCTCCGCGACCGTGGGATCAGCCGTCTGGAGATTGGGGAGATACGTCCGCACCAGGGCGTCGATGTCGATCGCCCCCTCATCGTGCAACCCCCAGACCGTGGTCCCGGTGAAGGTCTTGGTGAGCGATCCGATCTGGAACACCGTTTCCGGCATTACCGGCTGCAGCGACGACATGCTGGCGACGCCGAACGTCGCGTGTTCTTCTCGGTCACCCGCGAGAATCCCCAGCGCGACACCGGGCACCTGATGCGCCTGCATCGCGGCCACCACCGCCTCGGCGACGGCCCGGAACTCCGGCGAAGCATCGGCGGCGAGGGTGGAAGGGATCGGAAACGACGGGGCTGGAGACGCGACCGGCGTCGCGCTCTCAGCCGCCAATGCGTGCGGCATACCGGGAGCGAGGGCGAGACCGCCTCCCGCGAGGGCGAGGAGGCGACGACGGTTCATCCGCGCGCGGGAATGTCCGACCGACTCTGGCGTGGTGCGGTAAGGCATGCGGTGCTCCTGAGGGCAAAGGCGCGGAACGACTCAGTGTGGCTATCGTTGAGTCCCACCGCAACGATAGAGAGTCCTGTGCACATGCACAAGTCCACGACCGATCCATTTCGCTCAGTCGCGATCCCTGCCGGTCAGGATCACCGTGCAAACCATCAGCACGCACAACGCGAGCATCGAACCAGCAATCGAAAGTCCGGCGTCCCAGCGATCAGTGGGATGCAATACGTCCGCAATCACGACCTCGGCGAAAAGGATGCCGCTCGTCACGGCCTGCGCCGCCAGCAACGGCATCCGGCGAAACGCCATCAGCGCGTGTCCAATCAGGGGTGCTCCCACCGCGACGACGACCCACGGCCACCATGTCCCGCCACCCAGCGCGAGGTTCGTCGCCACCATCCCGACGCCGAACAAGCCCGTCACGCCTGCGTGTGCGCCAAACCAGCCATGCCAGCGATGGACTGTTCCCGCATGCAGCGCCAATACCATCCCCCAGGCCCATGCCACCCAGAGCACCCACCACATTGAGGCATCGACCAACGCATTGATCGCCCCGAGCACGATGACCATGGATCCCGCCAGCCCCGCATGCAGGAGCAGCGCGAGGTCGGCGACTCCCGGATCATGCCGAGCAGGTTGATAGGCACGTCGAGGTTCCGGCGTCATTGTCACGGCCATTCTCGTCCTCCCGATCCTGATTCGAGCCATTCAAGAGCTCTGGCGAGACTCCCAACGCATGCCCTCATTGTCAGAAGCAGGAGAAACGAATGGGAGCAGGGATGCCGTGAATCAGCGTTGCGGGTTATCCCCCACACGCGCGACGGGAGGCATGAGAGTCCGGGAGTCCTGCAGGGGCACACGGTCGTCGAACCGGCGAAGCCCACTCAGGCGCATGGAGAGCCCTTCCGGATGCCGCGCGGTGTACAGCAGGGAGAAGCCGATCCAGAGCAGGTTCAGCGCGTGTGCCCAGAGGTGCCCATCCATCGCGATGGCCGCGAGCACGACAAACGGCATCCACCCCGCCAATGCCTTCACCAGAATGCGTCCCACGCCGGGATCTCGCCCTTGTCGCGTCTTCACGGAGATCAGCACGATCTGTTCGCCCGGCGTCTCCCCATGCGTGAGCAGCGGGAAGAGCACGAACTGCACGATCCCGACGCCGAGCGTCACGATGGCCCCCACCACCCCGCCATGCGTGGCCGCGTCGATCGCGTTCACGCCATCCAGCCCCACCACGACAAGCGCCGACCCCACCTGCGCAACCAGGGTGAAGATCATCCAGTCGCAGAACAGCTGGACGACTCGCCGTTTCCGTGTGACAGGACGAATGCGGGACCGATCCACGGCGCGCATCCGGACGCCCGGAAAGACCTCCAGCACCGGCGCGAGCATGACGCCGACGATGGTTCCGGTCGTGTTCAGGATGATGTCGTCCACATCGAACTGCCGATAGGGACACGGGCTGAGGCCCCAGTTTCCCGTCAGCTGGGTCAGCTCGATCAGCAGCGACAATCCGAACCCCGTTGGCACCACGACCCAGACCGGCAATCGGTTCAGCTTCCGCAGGAAGACCCCAAGCGGGATGAAGAGGATGACATTCAGGACGATCTGCTGCACCAGTGAACTGGCAACGAACTGTCGTGGCCCCATCGTTCGCGCCGCCCAGCGGAGGTCATGCACGAAGCGAAAGGCCTCCAGCCGCGGTTTGGGACTGATCCCCAACTCGCAGATGCGGTCGAGGTCCAGGCCGGTCGGCAGCAGCGTGTACATCGGGACCGCGATCAGATAGAGCATGAACGCCAGGATAAGGAAAAGGCGCGTGAAGCTCAGCGTTCCCCACTGCCGGTACTGCAACGCGATCATCGGCACTACGAGCACCACCGACAGCAACGCTCCCAGCACGACGGCGATCGCCGCTGGCTGCACGATGAAGGTGAATCCCATCGGCGGGGCCTACCGGAATCCACCGATGACGACATGATCGTCCACCGAAAGCCCGCCGATCCGGATGGCCAGGTCGAGCGCCTGTTCCGTCGTGACGGTCAGTCCGGCGAACTGATCGACCGCGAGGCCAATGTCCTCCAGGCGTGACTGCCGGAAATCGACCTCGGTGAGCGTGGCATGGCGCAGGTCCATCTCCCGCAGGTCGCAATCGATCATCCGCACCCGCTCCAACGTGGAGTCCATCAGGTACGCCCCACGCAGCGAGCAGTGCACGAAGGAGACGCCCTGCAGCCGCGCACCCTGGAGACGCAGATGCTCCAGCTGGCAATCGACGAAGGCGATATCGAAGAGTGCCGCGCCGTCGAGGTTCGCACCGGAAAGCCGGGAACCGTCGATCGCAATGCGTGTCCATCGTGACTGTTCCAGCGTGGCCCCGACGAGATCGCAGGCATTCAGGCGGGAGTCCTCGATCACGCTCCGTTCAAGCGTCGCCGATGGTGCGCTCAGCGATGCAACCTCGCTGCGCCGGATGACAAGGTCATTGGCGACAATCCCCGGGACCTGCACCCGGCGCACGGCGACCTTCTCGAGCAAGCCCTCCGTATGGATGGCGTCGGTCGATACCTCGGTGACGTTACGGACATCCAGCCCTCGGGGAGCGACTGGCCATGCGCCCGGTTGTTTCCCTCGTTCCTTCCGTGCGACCACGGTCGCCCTCCTGCCGATTCGCTATGCATGTCCACGTGGGCGGGCAGCGCTCGCGCCCACTCTATCCATGGAGGATACTTGACCGAGTGTGACATCCTGCGGCGAACCTATGGAGAAATGGTCCCGCCTTTGTGCCAGGGAGATGAACGATGACCGATACGATGCGTGCAGTGGTGACCTACGGCCCACGCGACTACCGTGTGGAGGATGTGCCCGTCCCGGAAGCTGGCCCTGGAGAAGCGATCATCGAAGTTGGCGCGGTGGGCATCTGCGCGTCGGACATGAAGTGCTATCTGGGTGGTCCGCTCTTCTGGGGCACCGATGGCAGCGGCGGTTATGTCGAGGGTCCGGTGATTGCGGGCCACGAGTACGCGGGCCGCATCGTCTCCCTCGGCGAGGGTGCGGGCGAGAAATGGGGCATCCGCGAGGGCGATCGCGTCGTCGCGGAGCAGATCGTCCCATGCGGCGAATGCCGGTATTGCACGACCGGCCTGTACTGGCTCTGCCGCCGTCACTGGATCTACGGGTTCAAGAAGCAGACCCACGGCGGCATGGCGCGGTTCAACAAGCTCCACGCCCAGAGCGTGCTGCACACGGTTCCGGACACGCTGACCGATGCCGAAGCGGCGTACATCGAGCCGATGGCCTGCGCCTGGCATGCGGTCGATCGCGGTGAGATCCGCGAGGGCGATACCGTCGTGATCGGCGGGGTTGGCAACATCGGCCTCTGCATGCTCCAGATCGCAAAGCTGAAGAAGCCCGGCACGCTGATCGCGCTGGACACCCGCCCCTACCGGCTGGAGGTCGCGAAGCAGATGGGCGCCGATGTCGCCATCGACGTCACGCAGGGCGACGCCGTGCAGCAGGTCCTCGACCTGACCGATGGCTATGGCTGCGATGTCTACATCGAGGCAAGCGGCAACCCGGCGGGAGTCACCCAGGGCCTGCAGATGATCCGCAAGGCAGGCACCTTCGTCGAGTTCAGTGTCTTCAACGAGCCCGCGACCGTGAACTGGACGATCATCGGCGACACGAAGGAACTGAACATCCACGGCTCCCACCTCGGACCGAACGGTTACGCGCCGTCCATCGCCGCGCTGGAAGATGGCTCGGTGAACGTGAAACCGCTGCTCGCGGAGGCGCACCCGCTCGCCGACTTCGATGCCGCGATGCAGCAGGCACTGAGCGGCGATGTCCTGAAGACGATCATCGTGCCGTAGGAGCATGGCGTCATGACACACCACGACCTCGCGATCGGGCCGCTGCCGGAGGGACGCGAACACGAGCTCGCCAATCTATGGACGGCCTGCAATCTCGTCGCCTCATACAACCCGCCGCTGGACGACATCGCCTTCGCCCGCGCGGGCCAGGAATCGGAGATCCTGGTCGGCCTGCGGGATGGCCGGATCGTGGCGTCCGTGCTGGTCGGCCACGATGGGCATCGCGGCTGGCTCTACTACGTCGCGGTGTCGCCGGATGCGCAGGGCGAAGGCCTGGGTGCGCGGATCGTGGAGGCGGCGGAGGACTGGCTCCGCGAACGTGGGGTGCGGAAGTCGATGCTGATGGTCCGCCCGACGAACACGAAGGTGCTCGGCTTCTACGAGCATCTGGGCTACGAGCGCTCGCCGGTGACGGTGATGCAGCGCTGGCTGGACGGCACGGAGACCTGATCTCACCCCTCCGGACGTCAGCCCCAGCCACCCGATACTCCAGGCACACGCCGGATGCAGGGCTGCATCCGGCGTGTTGCTGCGCTCGACGCTGGCACCTTCTGGCTAGTCTCTCCCGTTTTCCCGTGCGCGAACATGGAGATAGCCCACGCTCACGGTAGGATGAGCGTGTGGGTATCGCCTTGGGACGCATGTCGTTGACCCGGCCACGGACTCACCATCCCTGGGAGCCGTGCATACTCGGAGGAGAACAGATGCGGAAGCAGGAGACTCGACAACACCCGGCGACCATCGGGCTCCGGATTGCAAGCATCGTCGCCCTGATGCTTGCCGGAATCCTCGGGATGGTGACATCGGTGTCGGCGCAAGGCGGCAGTTCGGATGTCGCCATCTTCACCACCGAAAACGGACAGCCTGCCTACGACGCCTGTTACGTGCTCGTCGGGTTCAGCAATGAAGGATGCGACGAGAACGGCGATGGCCGGGTGATGTTTGCCGATGTCCCCTGGGGCACTTACACCGTCACCCAGACTGCCAACCTCGGGTCTGGCCGCTACGTGGCGGACTTCACCATCAACGTTCGGGGCAACATCAACTCGGCAGGATACGAAGGGTTCTCAGCGACCATCGTTCGCAGCGGCGGTGGCCGCAGCACGGCATCGCAGACCTCCGATGTCGCGATCGTCACCACCGAGAACGGCCGGCCCGCCTACGACGCCTGCTACATCCTCGTCGGCTTCAGCAACGAAGGGTGCGACGAAAACGGCGACGGCAAGATCACCTTCGCCGATGTTCCCCTTGGCCGGTACACCGTGCAGCAGACCGCGAATCTCGGAGCCGGACGATCCGTTCCGGACTTCACGATCAACGTCACCGGCGCGGCGTCCGCTGATGGCTGGGAGCGCTTCGGCGCAACCATCATCAGGTCATCGTCCGGGGCGCCATCGGGTGGGGGAGGGAAGGATGTCTCGCTCATCACCCGCGATCCGGACGGAAACCTGCTCACCGACACCTGTTACGTGTTCATCGATCACAGCAATGAAGGATGCGATGAGAACGGCGACGGGCAGGTGACGTTCGCCGACATGGCCCCTGGCACCTACACCGTCACCCAGACCCGCACTCCGGCAGGGTTCACGGCAATCAATGACTTCGAGATCACCATCGGCAGCGACTTCCCGAACGTCCCGGTGGGGTATCTCGTCAAGCAGTCGCGAAAGCAGAACACCAGCGGAACCCGAAACGTCTCGTTCGTGTTCGTCGATAGCCGGACCTACACCAAGGTCGTGCCGTCGCCGATCTGCGTGAAACTGACTGGCGCCAGCAATCTCGGTTGTGACGAAGACCTGGTCGATGGCCAGATCGACTTCCTGGATGTGCCGGTCGGGACATACCCCGTCAGGTTCAGCAACATTCCGGCGGGATGGCAGGTTCTCGTCGACGATGTGGCGGCACCGTCGATCACGATCGAGTCCGGCACCGGACCACAGATCATCTACATCGGGGTCTATACGGGAAGCTCCGGCAGCACCGGATCGACAGCGAGCAGCCCACAGGGAGGACTTGTCATTGGGTGCGGTGATCCTGTCGCCTGCTACGGGGCGGAGATCTCGGTGCTCCAGAATGGCAAGGTGGTCGGACGTTGCACCATCACGACGGACCCCAACGACCGCAGCCACGTGCATGCATGCAGTGCGGATGCGCCGACAAACAGCATCGTGACCCTCTATCTGGACGAGGACTCCCTCGCTCCGGGCTATGAGGTGACCGAGAACGATGTCAGGTTCGACACCTCGAATGCCGGTAGGGCGTCTCACGACTTCATATTCCGTGTCGAACCAACCAGCGGCAGCTGAGAACGTATCGAACCCAAGGCCGATCGATTCGGGCGAGAAGCGGCTCCTGTCCTACAATCCCTCACATGCGAAGGGATTGCAGGACAGGAGCATTCGTGACCGGAACACTACTCCTCGGCGTCGACATCGGCACCGCCAGTTCGAAGGGCGTCCTCTGCACGCCGGAGGGCGACGTCCTTGCCACCAAGGTCGTCGCCCACGAGACCAGCTTTCCGCGTCCCGGCTGGGCGGAACACGACGCCGACGCCATCTGGTGGGGCGAGTTCGTCCAGATCACGCGGGCCATCCTCGCCGAGGGCTACACCGGCGAGGACATCGGCGGGGTGGCGGTCAGTGCCATCGGTCCCTGCATGCTCCCGCTCGACGCCGGGGGCAAACCCCTCCGCAACGGCATCCTCTACGGCATCGACAGCCGGGCGAGCGAGGAGATCGCCTGGCTGGAGAACCATCACGGCGCCGACGCCATGTTCGCGCTGAACGGCATGGCCCTCACCTCACAGGCAGTCGGGCCGAAGATCCGCTGGTTCCGCGAACACGAGCCCGAGGCCTTCGCGCGAACCGCGATGATCCACTCCGCCAGCGACTACATGGTCTTCCGCCTCACCGGCGAACACGTCATCGACCGCCACACCGCGTCCTATTTCAGCCCGCTCTTCGATGTCCGCATGCTCGATTGGGACGACCGCTTCGCCGAGGGCGTGATCGGCCTCGACCGCCTGCCGCGCCTGCTCGATGCCAACGAGGTCGCCGGCACCATCACCGCGCAGGCCGCTGCCGAGACCGGGCTCAGGGCTGGCACACCCGTCACCGCCGGCACCGTCGACGCGGCGGCAGAAGCGATCAGCGTCAGCGTCACCCATCCTGGCGACATGATGGTGATGTATGGCAGCACCCTCT
>JASGJI010000016.1:0-198351 GCA_049840815.1 Thermomicrobiales bacterium
CTTCGAGCACGGCGACGAGGTTCCCGTTGCAGCAACGCTCGGCAAGGGCGACCGCACGCGACACGAAGGCCGCGAATCCCGCCGTCGTCACCTGCATGCGGGCGAGTGGGTCGCGCCAGTGGGCGTCGAACCCTGCCGAAACGAGCAGGAGGTCTGGCGCGAACGCCTCGATCGCCGGGAGGACGACCGTGTCCAGCGCGGTGAGATACCCGGCATCGCCGGTTCCTGCGGGTAGTGGCACATTCATGGTCGTTCCGCGCCCGTCGCCGATGCCCGTTTCCCGTGCATTTCCGGTGCCGGGATACAGCGGCCATTCGTGCAGTGAACAGAAGAACACATCGCTTCTTCCATAGAAGGCATCCTGGGTTCCGTTTCCATGGTGCACGTCCCAGTCGAGGATGGCGATGCGGGTGCGTCCCCGCGCGATGGCATGCTCCGCCGCGATGGCGATCGAGTTGAGCAGACAGAATCCCATCGCCCGGTTCGGTGTCGCGTGGTGCCCTGGTGGGCGCCCAAGCGCGAAGGCGCGGAGTACTTCTCCATCGAGGACGCTATCGACCGCCGCGATGGCAGCTCCGGCGGCGGCGCGAGCGGTGTCCAATGAATCAGGCCCGACGTATGTGTCGCTGTCGATCCAGGCTCCGCCGGAGCAGGCCAGCTGTGTCAGGTGGGCGAGCAACTCCGGCGTGTGCACGCGGAGGATCTGCTCGTCGGTCGCCAGCGCGTACGGGAGCAACGGACGTTCCGCGAGCAGACCGCGCGCATGCAACGCCCGGTCGATCGCGGGAATCCGGCGAGGCGCCTCGACGTGATCGCCGGTGTCATGCCGGGTGAAGGCGCGGGGATCGTGAACGAGGGCGGTGCGCCGGGTGGTGATGCTGGAGTCGGAGCGATCCCCGTGCATCAGGACCCTGTCGGGCGGGAGATCGAACGCGGGGAAGAATCGACGCCGGAGGCGTGCTTCGTGGCGGGGCCAGCGAACGATTCGTGAATCGGCATCGGGCGGTGGCCGGAACGCAGCGGCACGACGGTTGCCTGGCGTGCGCGATAGGATCGGGCGGTGCGGATCGACGTCACGTTGGCGGGCGGCGCGGCGGGTTCGCGTTCCGGAAGGGCCGGCAGCCAGTCGTTCTGCATGGAGACGCGCGCGCGTGACGAGACGGAGGTTGCCCCGGCGCGTGTGCGGAACCCGGTCTTGCCATTCCAGTCGTAGTACAACGCGCCGAAGATCGGTACGCAGAGGATCACAAGTGCCCACGCGACCTTGTTGTCGCCGCGAACGCAGGGGCGGCGGACAAGATCCTTCATGGCCAGGTACATCAGGCTGTACTGGACGAAGCCGCCCAGCACGATGAGAACGATGACGGCAGTTCGCACAGAAGGGTCCTTGATGTGCGAGCGGGAGCCGTGACGAGCTTGCTCCTGCGGGAAGAGTCGTTGCAAGCGGGCAACGGAAAACAAGTGTACGGGTTTTTTCGCGGATTCGCGATTGTACGTGCGCCCCACCTTTGCGGCGTCTCCGCAGGTTCTCCTGCGTTGCCGTGCGCCATGGGCGTTTCGGACCACGGCAAGCGAGGGGTCGTTCCGGGAGTCTCCTGGCGACTGGAGGTGCCGCTAGGGTGCCTTTGCCAGGAATGTGCTGACGACATATCCGCTGTCGCCGGTCTCGACGACGGTCACGGGGTACCAGAGATAGCCGCCGGCCTCGACTCCGTCACCCGTAACGGTGAGATGGGTGTCCTTGGTGAGCTCCGCAACAATCTGGCCGGATGGCGATGGTTCCGCGCGGAGGTTGATCTGCGAATCGGTGGTCACGACTGTGTCGCCCACGACAACATCGAGGGAGGCTGGCGTCCCCGTCGGGGTGGTGGCCGACGCGGTCGTCGCGGCGGAGCCGGAGAGGGAGACGTACTTCGGCGTATCCGCAACGACAGACGGCGCGATGCGGGCGAGCGTGCCGGGCGAATACGGCTTCAGCTGGAAGGCGACCCAGCCTTCGCGGGTCGCGCCCGGGGCCAGCCGTCGCGCGACATCCGGGGTCGGGGCGTTCAATGCCATCACATTGTCCCAGACCTCCCCATCCGTATCGCACAGCATCAGCGCGTTCGGGGAGAAGTTCGTCGGGCGGTTGCTGAGGTTGGTGACGCTGAGATAGACGCCAAGCCAGGTCGCGATCTCGTCGCTCGGCACCTGCGCGGATTGGGACAGCGCGCGGAGGCCGTAGTCAGAGTTGTCGTAGACCTCCTGGCCCGCGCCCGTGCGGATGACCGTCACGGACCAGTCGCCCGCGAGGACGGCGGTGCCGACGCTTGCCGGGCTGGCGGGGTCGCTGCCCGCGTTGGCATCCGGGGTGGCGGGCGTGCCGAAGGACGGGATCGCGGCCTGGTCGCTGAGGCCAAGAATGGCGCTACTCCAGGTACCCCCGAGCAGGATGCTCTCGAACCAGAGCGTCGCGGCGGCCGGATCGTCGACGAGCAGCGGCAGCCAACCATCGACAGATGCACCAGCCGCGACGGTGGCCTGCAACTCTGGCGTGGGGCCGGCGATGCTCGCCGGAGCGCGGAGGATACCATCGCTCCCAGTCGCCGTGAAATCGGCCATGTTCAACACCAATGGCGTGCTGCCGGTGTTCGTTGCCTGGACATGGGCGAGCAGGTATCCGACGCCATCCGGAGCGGCAGCATTGCCTGCATTCGCGGCGGCAACCCGGGCGGCGGCATCGCTTCCGGCCGCGACCTCGATGACGGTGAGGCTCCAGGGACCGGCGGTCGCGGCCTGGCCGAGGGGGGTGAGCGCGGGAAGCGAGGTCTGGGATTGGGTCTGCATCAGGGCGTCCTGGCTTCGGGACGATGGCCGGTTCCGCGCATGCGGTGGCGGGCGTCCTTCCTTATATACCGCTCGGTAACGGCACCCGTTTCGCTCGCTCCTGACGACGGGACGAGAGCGACGGCAGGGATGCCTGCGGACATGGTACCGCGCTTGGGGGATGGCGCGTGACGGGATGAGGCATCGTCGGCAATCGCTCCATGGTGCCAGCGTTGCAGAGGGGAGAGGTGAGAGTAGTGAGTGGTGAGGGAGGAAAGAGAACGGTATGACGAGGATCTGGCGGGAGCGACCCGCGCGGCCCGTGTCCCCTCCATGCTCCCACCATACAATTGGACGATCGACGTCCTTCAACGAAAACTGACCGGGCCATGTGTTAGTGACTATCCCGTTGATCGTGGCGCCATACGCTACACTCGGCGCATTGGGTGGGATCTCGACATATCGTTTGCGCAGGAGTCGCGGAAGGGTATGGGCATGGCGATCGATCAGCAGCAGCGTCCGCGCCGGACGTTCGACATCGCGGAGGCGTTCGCCACGGGCGATCCGTACGCGACCTATGCGTGGTTCCGCGAACACGATCCCGTTTCCGTGGGACCGATGCAGGAATGGGGCGCGCCCGATGTCAGCCTCTTCCGGCACGCCGATGTCCTGCGCCTGCTGCGCGACAACCGGCTTGGCAAGGAGTGGCGGAGGCTGGCTCCGCCCGATGCCACGCCGGAGCCGCCGAGGGATCCGGACAGCTTCCACGCCGTCGCGGGGAACTGGATGCTCTTCCGCGATCCCCCCACGCATACGCACCTGCGCGGTCTCGCCAATCTCGCGTTTACGCCTCGGCAGATCGAGACGATGCGGCCGGCGATCGAGCGGTTGGCGGCGAATCTGCTCACGGACCTCAAGAGGGCGGCGGGAGATGCGGGCAGTGCCGATCTCATCACCAATTTCGCCTATCCCTTGCCGATGCTGGTGATCGCGCAGATCCTCGGTATTCCGGAGGAGGATTTCGCGAAGTTCCGGCGCTGGGCGGGGGATATTGCCGCAGCCATCGACTTCCAGCTCGAAGGGCTGGCGGAGTTGCAGGCGCGGGTCGATCAGACCACGCACGAGTTGTCGGAATATCTGCGCTGGGTGTTCTCCCTGCGGAAAGCCGATCCCCAGGATGACCTCATTTCCCGCCTGATCGCCGCCGACGAGGATGGCAAGCAGCTGGATGAGGATGAGGTGATCGGTACCTGCATCCTCCTGCTGGTTGCCGGGCACGAGACGACGGTGAACCTGATCGGGAACGGCACGCTGGCTCTGATGCGGCATCGCGATCAGTGGGAAGCGCTGGCCGCCGATCCCGGTCTGGCGCGGAACGCGGTCGAGGAGTTGCTTCGCTACGACAGCCCGGTGCAGATGACGACGCGCCTGGCCTTCGAGCCGATCACGATGGGCGATGGCATCGTCATCCCGCCTGCGAGCCAGGTGCTCTTCGTGCTCGGCGCGGCGAACCGCGATCCGGTGGCCTTTCCCGATCCGGACCGGCTGGACATCACGCGCAAGGTCGATCGCGTGATGTCGTTCGGGATGGGCATTCACTTCTGCCTCGGGTCGCCGCTGGCCCGGCTGGAAGGGGAGATTGCCTTTCGGACGCTCGCAGCCGGCGCGCCCGAGATGGTCTGGGCCGCGGATTCGCCGTCGTGGCGTCCGGGCGCGATCCTTCATGGGCTGCACGACCTTCCTCTCGCCTTTCCATCCTGATTTTGGGGTGACGGAGGGCGTTCGGATCGCCGGGAACCGTGCTACCATCGCGACCATTCGGTGCATGCCGTTCGGGCCGGAATGCCGGCTCGTCCGAGGCGAGTTGTGTGATGGGGCGAGGGTGATACGGCGATGGTGGCGATTGCAGAAACGTTCGATGCGTTGACGGCCGAGCAGCTGACCGGTGTGCTTGGGCGCAAGTGGACGAGCTATCCCGATTGTATCGGTGCGTTTGTCGCCGAGATGGACTATGGCACGGCGCCGGCGGTGCAGCAGGCGCTTCGGGATGCGGTGGAAGCCAACTTCTTTGGGTACGTTCCGGCGCAGGCGCTGACTGATCTTCAGGAGGCAACGGCCAGCTGGTATCGCGACGTCGCCGGATGGGACGTCCCCGCCGAGCGGGTCTCCGTGATTGCCGATGTGCTGACTGGCATGCAATACACGATCGA
Source organism: Thermomicrobiales bacterium (assembly GCA_049840815.1). Taxonomy (GTDB): domain Bacteria; phylum Chloroflexota; class Chloroflexia; order Thermomicrobiales; family UBA6265; genus JASGDN01. Next base: position 5,016 of record JASGJI010000016.1, read on the forward strand.
GCACTTCAGCCGCGCTGGCTCGAAGATCATCGTGCCGACACCGGCGTACATGCCCTTCCTGAGCCTGCCGAGCATGCTTGGTCGCGAGGTGATCGAAGTGCCGCTGCGCATGGAGGACGGCGCATGGTCCTACGATCTGGACGCGCTCGACCGTGCGTTCGCCGATGGTGGTGGACTGCTGGTGCTCTGCAATCCGCACAACCCGATCGGGAAGGTCCTTTGTCGCGACGAGATGGAGGCGATCTCGGAGGTTGTCGCGCGCCACAACGGGCGGGTCTTCTCCGATGAGATTCACGCGCCGTTGGTGTATGCGGGGAGCCAGCACGTTCCGTACGCCTCCGTCAACGAGGTGGCCGCGGGACACACCGTCACCGCCATCGCGGCCTCGAAGGCGTGGAACATCGCTGGCCTCAAGTGTGCCCAGCTGGTGCTGTCGAACGATGCGGATGCCGAGATCTGGAAGGTGGCCGGTGCGTTCAATCATGGCGCGTCCACGCTTGGTGTGGTGGCGTCTGTCGCCGCCTACAACGACGGTCGCGCCTGGCTCGATGAGGTGATCGACTATCTGGACGGCAACCGCAAGCTGCTCGGTCGCCTGATCGAGGAGCATCTGCCGGGGGTGGGCTACGCGATGCCGGAGGGCACGTACCTGGCATGGCTCGACTTCACGCAGACGCCGCTCGATGGCGATCTCGGGGAGTTCTTCCGGGAGAAGGCGAAGGTCGCGATCACCGATGGCTCGGCATGCGGGGTCGTGGGTCGCCGATGCGTTCGCTTCAACCTGGCGATGCCGCGTCCCATGGTGGAACAGGCCGTTCGCCAGATGGGCGCAGCCATCGCGGCGGTCTAGGCGGATCATGGCTGCCCCGACGTACGATCCATGGTTCTCGGTGGGGGAAGTCGATCCCGGCGTCTGGATGATCGAGGAACCGTTCCACGAGGAGCGGGTCAAGTCGTACCTGATCGCGGGGGACGAGCGCGCCATCCTGCTCGATACGGGCATGGGCGTCGCGGACATTCGTGCCGTCGCTGAGTCGCTGACGGCGCTTCCGGTGTCCGTGGTGAACAGCCACGCGCATTGGGACCATATCGGCGGGAACCATCGGTTCGCCGAGATCGCGATCCATCCGGCGGAGGCAGCCGATTTGGAGGGCGGAGCATCGAACGCGGTGCTCCGCCCCTGGTTCGCGCCGTCGCACCTCACCGGTCCGCTCCCGGATGGCGTCACCGCCGAGACGATCGTGATCCCGCCCAGCCACGCGACGCATCTGCTTGCAGACGGCGAGACGATCGATCTCGGCGGAAGGGTACTGGAGGTGGTCTACGGGCCGGGCCATTCACCGGGCGGAATCTCCTTGCTCGACCGCGCGAATGGCCTGCTCTTCAGCACCGATGTCGCCTATGCCGGTGCCCTCTACGTCTATGCGGCGGCCGATCTGCCCGTGTATCACCGCTCGCTCCAGCGGTTGGCCGCGCTTGCAGCCGAGGTGCGAATGGTGCTGCCGTGTCATAACGAAAGCCCGATGTCATCGGACCTCCTGCCACGCATGGCGGAGGGGGTGGGGGAGATCCTGGGCGGCCTCCCGCCCGATTGGCAGCGGGGGCGCGTCTCCGGCTGGGACTTCGCTGGCTTTTCACTCGAACTCAAACCGGGCGACGACGAACCCTGAGCCTGGCTTTCCGTAGCCTCGCCTGATTCGTGTCCCAAGGAGATTGCATGACGACCCCCGCATCCGGCCCGCAACCCAACATCGTCTTCATCATGAGCGACGACCATGCGGCTCATGCGATTTCGGCGTATGGCAGCGTCATCAACGAGACGCCGCAGATCGACCGCATCGCGGATGATGGCGCGCGCTTCGACAACTGCTTCTGCACCAACGCGCTTTGCGCTCCGAGCCGGGCGACGATCCTCACCGGACTGCACAGCCACCTGAACGGTGTGCTGACCCTCTCCGACGAGATCGATGGGCGGCAGGACACGTTTCCGAAGCGGTTGCAGGCGGCGGGGTATCAGACGGCAATCTTCGGGAAGTGGCATCTGGGGCACGGCGGGGACGCCGATCCGACCGGATTCGACCGTTGGTCGATCCTGCCCGATCAGGGGCTCTATCACGACCCGGAGTTCTACGTCGATGGCGAATTGACGACGTTCCCCGGGTACGTCACCGACCTGATCACCGATTTCTCGCTCGACTGGCTGGAGGCGCGGGATCGTGAGCGCCCATTCATGCTGATGGTGCATCACAAGGCCCCGCACCGCCCGTGGGAGCCGGACGAGAAGCACGCTCATCTCTATGACGACATCGACATTCCCATCCCGCCGACCTTCGACGACGACTATCGCAATCGGTCGGAGGCGGCGAAGAACGCGAAGATGCGGATCGACCGCGACCTGACGTTCGTCGATGTCAAGGCCGATGTTCCGGAGGGCCTGAGCGCCGCCGAGCGCAAGCACTGGCTCTACCAACGCTATATCAAGGACTACCTGCGCTGTGTTGCCGCCATCGACGACAACGTCGGGCGCGTGCTGGACTACCTCGACCGGGAGGGGCTTGCCGAGAACACGGTCGTTGTCTATACGTCGGATCAGGGCTTCTTCCTGGGCGATCACGGATGGTACGACAAGCGGTTCATGTACGAGGAATCGCTCCGCATGCCATTCCTCATGCGCTGGCCGGGGGTGATTCCGGCGGGGAGCACCGTGGAGACGATGGTGAGCAACCTCGACTTCGCGCAGACGTTCCTCGACATGGCGGGTGTGGAGGCCGGCCCGGCGATGCAGGGCGGCAGTTTCGCGGGGATCGCACGAGGCGAGGCCATGCCCGAAGGCTGGCCGGATGCGCTCTACTATCGCTACTGGATGCATCTCTCGCACCATCACGTCCCCGCGCACTACGGCATCCGGACGCGCGATCGCAAGCTGATCTACTACTACGGCGAGGCGCTGGGCACACGCGACTCCATCGACCAGCCGACGACCCCGGAGTGGGAGTTCTTCGATCTGTCGCGCGATCCGATGGAGTTGAACAATGTCTACGACGATCCGGAGTACGTTGCCGAGCGCCAGGCGCTGACTGAACGCCTGTACGCCCTCAAGGAGCGCTATCGGGATGAGCGCTGAATCGCAACGATCATCGGACCGGGAGGAGCAGTTCAAGGAGCGGAAGAAGCGTGGCTTCGAGCGGTTCCTGCTCTTCACCGATGCCGTGGTGGCCATCGCGATTACGCTCCTGATCCTGCCGGTGGTGGAGCGGGCGACCGATCTCGATACCGATGATCTGACGATCTCGCTGATCATCCATGAATCCGGGAGTCAGATCTTCGGGTTCCTGCTGAGTTTTGTGGTGATCGCGGTGATGTGGTTGCGGCATCAGGAGATCTTCCAGAACGTGGAGGTAGTCAATCGACCGCTCGTCTGGGTGAATCTCGGGTGGCTGCTGACGATCATCTCGTTGGCGTTCACGACCGCGCTCACCGTGCAGCATGGGAACGAGTCGATTGCTGCCCCGATCTACATCGCGAACGTGGCATTGAGTTCACTGATGCTCACCACCGCCGTGACGGTGCTGGCGCGTCGCCCGGAACTGCTCTATCCGGACACGCCGCCGCACGCGGTTCATCTGCGATCTGCCTGGATCGCGACCGGATTGCTGGCGGTGGCCGTGGTGGCGGTGCTGGTCGTCCCGAAGATCAGCTACTTCGCGCTGTTCCTGCTCTTCCTGCAGAAGCCGATCATCCGGTGGCTCGTGCCACGGGAGGAGTGGGGAGACGACTGGGACGCGTAGGGTGCGGCCAGGAGTGGCGGACATTCAGCGATGCCATGGCGGCCGGCGAGATCACTGCGGACTGGTGACGCCCACACGCTCGCACATGTCCCGCAGGGGACAGATGCTGCAGCGAGGTTTCCGGCTGAGACAGATGTGCTTTCCAAACGGCACCAGCATCTCGTTGATCCTCACCCAATAGGCCTTGGGGAGGGTCAGTTCCAGCGCGGTCATCGTCTGCTCCGGTGTGCGGGCCTGAACGTAGCCCCAGCGGTTCGTGATGCGATGAACGTGGGTGTCGACGCTGATGACGGGCTGACCGCAGGCGATCCCGAGTGCGAGATGCGCGCACTTGGGACCGACGCCGGGGAGCGATTGCAGCACGGTATCGTCGCAGGGGAGCTCTCCGCCCATGGCCAGCGTCCGGGTGGCGATGGCGACGATCTGGGGGGCCTTCCGTTCGTGATAGGTGACATCCTCGATTAAGACATCGATTTCCTCGGCGGGCATGGCGGCGAGGTCTTTTGGCGTGCGCGCGATGGCGAAGAGGCGGCGGGATGCCTCGATGCTGACTTCATCGTACGTGCGGATGGAGAGCAGGCAGGCGATGACCTGTTCGAAGACCGAGTTGTAGCCATCGTCGCGCAATTCGAACATCGCCGCCTTGGGAAAGGGACGGACGGCATTGCTCACCAGCGACATGGCGCGGTCGATATCGAATCCGGGTGGACGGCGGTGGGTGGAGGCCGTCGGGGGCGCTGCGTTCATGCATACCGGAAACGCAGGGTATGTGCCTCCGGTACGCGATGATGCGGGTGATGGCGGCGTGCAGTCCCGCATTGGACGCGAGGGCGTGGCATCATGACACGGATATGGTCGGGAGGTCAGCCGGGAGGATGTGGGGGATGGGTAGGCGTCTGGTCCAGGGAGTGTTGCTGGTCGCGATCTTCCTGATGCTGCCGGTGTCGGTGGTCGGGATCTGGGTGCGGCAGGAAGTTGTCGACACCGATGCGTGGGTGGCATCGGTGCGCGACCTGCCGGCGAACCCGGACGTGCAGGATGCGCTTGTCGCCCTGGTCGGGGACGCCGTGAGCTCCCGCGTGACCACGGATTGGGAGACCTTTGTTACGGACACCGTCAGCAGTCGTACGATCCAGGTGCAATTGCTGGGGCTGGATGTCGATATCCGAGGTTTTGTGGAGGACCGGACGCGGACGCTGATCCAGTCGCCGGCGTTCACGCCGATCTGGGTCTCCATCAATGAGGCTGCGCATCCGCTGGTGCGGGATGTGGTGCTGGGGAACGACTCGCCCGCCGTGGAGCGGGCGAACGGCGATATCGTGCTGAACATCAGCCCGGTGTACAACGCGCTCGTCCAGCAGCTTGCGACAGAGGGGATCGACCTGACACGCGTGATTCCGGCGGAGGTGGACGACCTCACGATGACGATTTACGACTCGCCGTCGTTGCAGCAGACCCAGCGCGTGATGCGGCTGATCGACCGATGGGCGATCCCGCTGGCGGTGATTTCCGTGGTGCTGGCGGCGGTGGTGCTGCTGGTTTCGCAACGAAAGGCGTTCGCCGGGGCGATGATCGGCCTGACCGTGCTGCTGAGCATGGCGTTCACGCAAGTGGCGCTGACGTTGACCGTGCGATTTGTCCTCGATCGGAACCTGGAGCCGGTGCAGCGCGATGCGGCTGCGGCGGTGATTCGCGCGGTGACGGAGTCGTTGCGGACGTGGGCACTGGGGATTGGGATCGCGGGAGCGGTGGTGATGGTGATCTGCCTGGTCCTGCAATCCGTTGGTCGCCACCAGACGCGGGCGGTCTACCGGCGCTGACAGGTTTGGTGGAGGGCCGTCTCACGCACGAAAATACCGCCCGGATCATCTTCGATCCGGGCGGTATTGTCTGTGTAGGACGGGAAGGCTAGACGGCCGCCGGAGCCGGGACGTGCAGCGTGCGCCCCACCGCCGCGCCGACGGCGGCGATTTTCGGCATCAGCGCGTCGAACTCCGCGAAGTCCAGCGACTGCTGGCCGTCCGAAAGCGCGTGATCCGGGTTCGGATGGACCTCGATGATCAGGCCATCCGCCCCGGCAGCGATGCCGGAAAGGGAGAGCGCCGAGACGAACGCGCGCTTGCCTGCCGCGTGGCTCGGATCGATGAAGACGGGGAGGTGGGAGAGGCTCTGCAACACCGGCACCGCGCTCACGTCCAGCGTGTTCCGCGTGGCGGTTTCGTAGGTGCGGATACCGCGCTCGCAGAGGATGACGTTCGGATTTCCCTGCGCCATCACGTACTCCGCCGCCAGCAACCATTCCTCGATCAGCAGCGAGAGACCGCGCTTCAGCATCACCGGCTTGCCGGCCTTGCCGACTTCCTCCAGCAGGAGGTAGTTCTGGCAGTTGCGAGCGCCGATCTGGAAGATGTCGGTGTACTGTCCGACCACGTCGACATCGGACGGCGTCATCACCTCGGTGATGATCTTCAGCCCGGTCTCCTCGCGGGCCTTCGCCAGGATTTCGAGGCCCTTCACGCCGAGGCCACGGAACTCGTACGGCGAGGTGCGCGGCTTGTAGGCGCCGCCGCGGAGGATCGTCGCACCGGCGGCCTTCACGGCGCGGGCGGTCTCCAGCGTCTGCTCCTCGGTCTCGACGGAGCATGGCCCGGCGATGATCGAAATCTCCTCGCCGCCGATGGTGACGCCGTCGCCGAGGTCGATGATCGTCTTCTGCGGATGGAAATCCCAGCCGGCGAGCTTGAACTTCTTGGTGACGCGGACGACCTGCTCGACGCCATCGAAGACGCTGAACATCTCATCCAGCGTTGGCGGCAACGGCAGCCCCACGACGCCGATGATCGTGCGCTCGGCCCCGTCGATCAGGTGCGCGTGCAGCCCGAGTTCTTCCACGCGCGACACGACCGGATCGATCAGCTCACGTCCGGCCCCGGTCTTCATCACGATAATCACGGTACTGCTCCTGACCCTGTCTTGCCGGACCTCGCGTCCGTTCGATCGTCCCTGCTTCCGGGTATGGCCGGAAGTCCGTGGCCTGTCCGCTCAGGACGCCTGCTCGAGGTGGACGTGCATGCCGGGAGTGTACAGCGGAACCTGGGCAGAGTGACAGGAGATCGTGAATGGAGCCGGGAATGCAAGCAGGGGAGATCGGAATGACCTCCCCCTGCCGCGCGTTCGATTGGCGATCGTGCTATGCGGTCGTGGCAGCCGGTGCGCTCGGGGCGATCCGGCCAACCGCCTCCGCCACTGCGGCAATGCGGGGCATGAGGTCGGCGAACTCCTGGAAGTTCAACTGCTGGGCGGCATCGGACATGGCGTGATCCGGGTCCGGATGCACCTCGATCATCAGGCCGTCCGATCCCGCCGCGACCGCTGCCAGCGATGCCGAGGCGACGTAGGCCCGCTTGCCGACCGCGTGACTCGGGTCGATGAAGACGGGCAGATGCGAGAGGCTCTGGATGACCGAGACCGTCGAGATGTCGAGCGTGTTGCGCGTCCACGTCTCGAAGGTGCGGATACCGCGCTCGCAGAGGATGACGTTCGGGTTCCCCTGCGCCATCACATACTCCGCCGCCAGCAGCCATTCCTCCATCAACATGGAAAGGCCACGCTTCAGCATCACCGGCTTGCCGGCCTTGCCGACCTCCTCCAGCAGGAGGTAGTTCTGCGCGTTGCGGGCACCGATCTGGAAGACATCGGTGTATTGCCCGACGATCTCGACGTCGGCGGGGGTCATTACTTCCGTGATGAGCTTGAGCCCGGTCTCCGCGCGGGCCTGGGCGAGGATCTCCAGACCCTTCACCCCGAGGCCACGGAACTCGTACGGCGAGGTGCGCGGCTTGTAGGCGCCGCCCCGGAGCAGGGACGCGCCCTGCGCCTTTACCCACTTCGCGGTGGAGATCGTCTGCTCCTCGGACTCGACGGAGCACGGCCCGGCGATGATCGAGACTTCCTCACCGCCGATGGTGACGCCGTCGCCAAGATCGATGATCGTCTTCTGCGGATGGAAGTCCCAACCGGCGAGCTTCCACTTCTTCGTGATGCGTACGACATTGTCGACGCCATCAAGGGCCGCGAACTTCTCATCGAGATCAGCCGAGAGCGGCGAACCGACGACGCCGATGATCGTTCGCTCCTCGCCTTCGCTGAGGTGGGCGTGGAGGCCGATTTCCTCGACGCGTGCGACGACGTGCTGCACCTGCTCCTTGCTGGAACCGGTTTTCATGACGATGATCATGGTGAGAGACCCTTCCCTGACGAATGCTGGCCGGTGTCGCGCCACGATACTCGCACCGGCGATCGCTTGGATTGACGCATGATGAACGAGGGGACGCACGGCACGCCACCGGTCAGATGACCGATGGCGTGCCGTGCAGGTGAGGGGCCACGTTAGCTGGAGATGCCGGCGCTGGTGGTAACGGGCACGTCGTCCAGATCACTCGCGCTGGAGACCTCGACATCGCCGCCGGAACGGAGGGCGGCGAGTTCCTCGTCGGAGATGCCCCATTCCGGGCGGAGCTGCTTCGCGCCCTTCAGGTAGACGTGGCGGACCTCCTTCGGCGTCTTCGTCGTGTTGACGGTGACGAGGACACGAACGGCCTTCTCCAGGGCACCGGGGACGTTCATCTCGTGGGAGCACATCATCGGCACCTCGGTCCAGCCGAAGGTGCGGGCGGCGAGCGCCGGGAACATCGCGGTGAGGTCCGGCGTGGTGGTGAAGATGGCGCTGACGATATCGTCGCTCTCGATGCCGTTGAGGGCGATGAGGACCGTCACCATCTCCTGCGTCGTTTCGAGGATGTCCTCGGCGGTGTTGGCGGCGGCGGTCGTCGCGCCGCGAATGCCACGGGCGACGATGGGCTTCGGGGACGTCGCCGCGAGTGCTTCCTGTGCTGTCATCCGGTTCCAGTCTCCGTGTCGTGGGCTCGCGTCCGGCAATCGCGGGTGAGGCGGTGCACCGGGTCGATGCTGGGTGAGGGCCGGGGATTGCCTCCGTCGGGTGCACGATGGTCTGTCCATGCCCGGTCCTCGGTCGCTCGCACCATGATACACGCGCTTTCCCGAGAAGTGAGGACCGAGACGTGAGAAGTGAGCGGGTGATCCAGGAGATAGGGAAGGCGGTTGGGCGCCCGTCTGACAGACGCCACACTTCTCACTACTCCGCTCACTCCTCTCGTACAATGCGGGCACATTTTTTCATCGCCACGCATGGCGAACCCATTCGCCCGTCCGCGTTGACGCGGGCGCAAGCCAGGAGCACGCTGATGAAGATCACGGACATGAAGTGTGCGGTGATCGCGAGCAGTCCGGTCATCCGCATCACCACGGACGAGGGCATTACGGGGTGGGGGCAGATCGAGACCCCGAAGCCCTACCTTCAGCCGGTCGTGATGATGCTGAAGCCGGCCCTGATCGGCAAGGACCCGACCGATGTCGAGCGCATCATGCGGACGATCCGGTCGCGCGGCGGATTCAAGCCGTGGGGATCGGCGGTGTCGGCGGTCGAGATGGCGTTGTGGGACATCGCGGGCAAGGCTGCCGGGGTGCCGGTCTACAAGCTGCTCGGCGGCAAGGTGCGGGACAAGGTCCGCACCTATCGCACGCTCTACCACGAGGCGGATGTGCTCCACACGCCGGAGGATTACGCGCGGTGGGCGGAGATCGGGAAGGCGCTGCCCGAGAAGTTCACCATGTTCAAGCTGCCAAGTTCGTTTCACTCCTCGATGGTGCGGACCTTTCCCGGCTTCCACTATGGGGAGCTGCAGGAAGGCGCGACGCATCCATATCCGGAGCGCGGCCCGATGAGCGAGCGGGGCATGCATCACCTTGTGGCGTGCGTCACCGCCGCGAAGGAAGCGCTGGGGCCGGACTACGGCCTGGCGGTCGACTGCGGGCCTGGATTCACGCAGCCCGACGCGCTGAGGTTCGCGCGGGCGGTCGAGCCGCTGCATCTTCTGTGGCTGGAGGACATGCTGACGGGTGACTACAGCCCGTTCGTGAACGCCGATGTGTATCGCGAGGTGACGCGCGCCACGAGCACGCCGATCCACACGGGTGAGCAGATCTACCTGCGCCAGAACTACAAGTCGCTGATCGAGGGCCATGCGGTGAATGTGATCGGCCCCGATCCCTGCGATGTGGGCGGCATTGCCGAGCTGAAGTGGGTTGCCGAGTACGCCGATCTGCACGGCATCCTGATGGCGCCGCATGGCACGGCGAACGGTATCTTCGGGCTGGCCGCGCACCTGCAGGTGGGCGCGACGCTGCCGGACAACTTCGTCGCGTTCGAGTACCCGGCACGGTTCGAGCCATTCTGGTACGAGATCACCGAGGGTTTCGATGGCGTGCCGGTGGTGGATGGCCTCTGCGCGGTGCCCGACCGTCCGGGTATGGGGGTCGAGTTCATCCCGGAGGCCGCGAAGGCGTACCTCTCCGAAGCGGACGCGGACTTCTTCGACGACTAGCGGCCGGCAACTGCCGTCGTGACGCAGAGATGCCCCGAGTGGATGGAGGACGAGCCATCCTCCCGGGGCATCTCTGCGTCTAGCCCTTCATCGATCCGGCCAGCATGCCCTGGATGAAGAAGCGCCCCAGCAGGACGTAGATCAGCAGGGTGGGCAGGGCGGCGATCACGGCGCCAGCCATCACCACGTTCCATGACACGGAGAACGATCCGGAGAGGTTGTTCAGCGCCACCGTCACCGGCTGCTCGCGCGGGTTCGTGATGACGGTGAGGCCGAACAGGAATTCGTTCCAGATATTCGTGAACTGGAAGATGCCAACGACGACGAAGGCCGGCAGAGAGAGCGGCAGCATCACCTGCCGGAAGATCTGCCACAACCCCGCGCCGTCGATCCGCGCGGCCTCCACGATTTCATACGGGATGTTCGCGAAGTAGTTGCGGAAGATCAGGGTGGTGATCGGGATCCCGTAGACCACATGAACGAGGATCAGGCCGGGGAGGGTTCCATAGAGCCCGATTCGGTCCAGGAACTGGATCAACGGGATGAGGATGCTCTGATACGGGATGAACATGCCGAAGAGCACGAGGGCGAAGACGATTTCCGATCCCCGGAACCGCCACTTCGAGAACAGGTACCCGTTGATCGCCCCCAGCAGGGAGGAAAGGATCGTCGCGGGGAGGACGAGCAGCACGCTCTGGCCCATGTTGGGACTGAGTTGCCGCCACGCTTCCGCAAACCCTCCCGCCGTCAGTGAGGTCGGCAGGTTCCACATCTGGTCGATCGAAACATCGGCGGCATCCTTGAGGCCGGAGACCACCATCACATACATCGGCATTAGGTAGAAGAGGATCGCGAAGGCCAGCACGGCAAAGAGCACGATCCGCCGGACGCTGAAACGGCGGGGCTCTCGCGGCCGGCGTGCGGAGATGGCCGGGTTCATCGCTCCACCTCCCGCAGCGATCGCGCCAGGTACGGCACGATCACGATGGCGATCAGCGCGAGCATCACGATCGAGGCGGCAGCACCCAGGTTGTAGCGATTCGCCCCGAAGGTCTGCTCGAAGACGAAGATGCCGGGCACGTCGGTCGCGAACCCTGGACCCTTCCCGGACATCGCGAAGACGAGATCGAAGATCTTGAGCGAGATATGCCCGAGGATGATCATCACGCTGATGGTGATCGGTTTCAGCAGTGGGATGATGATGTCCCGGTAGGTTCGGTAGAGCGAGGCACCATCGAGCGCGGCTGCTTCCCGGATGTCATTCGAGATGGTGCCGAGTCCGGCCAGGTACATGGCCATTGCAAAGCCGGAGAGTTGCCACACTGCCGCAATGACGACCGGGATCAGGGCCACCGGAATGCCGATCTGCGCCTTGATCGCGTCCGGCATGGGGAGGTCGCCGATGATGTGCGGGCTGATCAGCCAGTCGACCCGGACGGGACCGAGGCCGACCTTGCCGAGGAGCCAGTTGATACCGAGATGGTCCATCAGGAGCGTGATGCCGGAGTCCGGGTTGAAGATCCAGCGCCAGGCGACGCCGGTGACGACGAATGAGAGGGCGTAGGGGAAGAGGAAGATATTGCGGATCAGGCCTCGTGCAGGAATGGACTGGTCGAGCGCGATGGCCAGCAGCAACCCCACGCCAACCGCGCAAACGAGGAAGAAGAACGTGAAGACGATGGTGTTGCGAATGTCGGTCTGGAAGCGCGTGTTCTCGAAGAGGCGGCGGTACATCTCCCAGAGCGGCTGGATGAATGAAAGATCGCGCTTCGGGGTTTTCCAGTTCGATACCGAGACCCAGGCGGTGAGCCCGATGAAGCCGTAAACGAAGACGAAGAGGGCGATCACGCTCGGGGCGAGGATCAATGGGGAGAGCAGGCGCTCCGGAATCAGCCGACGCCTGGGCGTGTCGGCGCGGGCAGCCGGGCGATCGAGCGCGCCTTGGGCCATGGGAACCGGTCCTTTCGCGGATGGGATCACGCGATGGACGGACGTAGCGGATGACTCGCCACGCCCGTCCGGTGCTGGATAGGGGTTAGCTGTTGTTGGCCTGGGCGTCGACGAGCGCCTGCTGGAGCGTCGCGACGTCGAGGTCGACGACGAACGAGACGAGCGCGTCGTACGCGTCCAGCTGGAACTGCGGCGACGCGGCGGAGCCGTGGGCCAGCGACGGCACGACTGAATCCTTGGCGAAGGCGCCAGCCGACCACTGCATGTACTCGTTGAAGCTGCTGGCGTCGGCATCGCTGCGAGCCGGAATCGCGCCCTTGTGGGGGGCGAATGCCTCCTGGGCTTCCTTTGAGCCGACGGCGATCAGCCAGTTCTTCGCGTTCACCGGGTGTGGCGCGCCCTTCGGCATCGTGAAGCCATCGATCACGGCGACGAACGAGCCATCGGTGCCGGCGTGATTCACCCAGCCGATGCTGTCCTGCTTGCCCTTGGCGGTGGCGTCGCCGTAGAGCCAGTCGCCCATCGAGGTGAAGGCCGCCTTGCCCGCATACACCTCGTCGGCTGCGCCGTCCCAGGTGAGGGAGGCATGGTCGGAGTTGACGGAATCGAAGTACTTGGCGAGGTTCTCGATCGCGGTGGTGACCCGTGCATCGTCCCAGCCGACCTCGCCTGCCCAGACTTTCGCATAGTCGTCCGGCCCGAGCGCGGCGAGGAGCGTGTTCTCGAAGAGCTGCCCAACCGCGAAGGTGTCCTTGCTGCCGAGCGCGAGGGCGGGGATGCCCGCCGCCTTCAGGGTGTCAGCGGCCTTGAAATAGTCATCCATCGTCCAGGCATCGGTGACGGTGATGCCATTCTTTTCCAGGACGTCCTTGTTGTAGAACATCACATTGCCGCGGTGGACGCCAACCGGCACCAGCTGCTTCTTGCCATCGACCGTGATCAGGTCGATGACGCCTTCCGGGAAGACGGAATCCCACTTCTGCTCGGTATAGAGGTCGTCGATCGCCTCGGTGTAGCCTGGATCGACGTAGCGGGCCTTCAGCTCGGCACCCGGGTGGCTCTGCCAGGAATCGGGTGGCTGGTTCGCGGAGAGGCGCGTCTGGAGCGCCGCCTGCGCATTGGACCCTGCGCCACCCGCGACTGCCGCGTTGATGACCTTGACGTCCGGATTCGTTGCGGAAAACGCCTTGAAGAGCTCATCGAGTCCGGCTGCCTCGCCGGCGGTGGTCCACCAGGAGAAGATCTCCAGTTCCGCCTCACCGGCGGCAGGGGTGGCCTGGGCGAAGATGCGAGCGGCGGGGATGCCGCCGACCAGCGCCGATCCGAGCGCGGCGCCAGCGGCGGCCTTGCCGGCCTGTCGGCGGCTGAAGCGGACATTGGAGAAGGGTCGAGACGACATGTGTACGCTCCGTTTCGTGTCCCGCCGCGGGCGGCATCATATCGTCGCACGCCGGGGCAGCGGGTACAGGGTGTGATCTGGACAGCTGAGGAGAGTGCGGTGCGCGTTCAGCGATCATCGCGTTGCTCGGACCCCTGCACAGCGTTCGATCCTCCTTTCACGAACCTCGCAGCCGGCCTCCACAGGGGAGGAAACCGGAGCGGGGTGAACGGAATCGCTTGAATGATGAGCTTGGGGGAAGCATACGGAGTTCCTCCCTCGGTTTCAATCGTTTATGGGAGCGCTTCCACCCGCACGATTCATGAAACCGGGGTGCCTGGAATCCCGGATGCGTGGAACGGCCCGACCCGCCCTGATTGCCAGAGCGGGTCGGAGTACGTCCGGGGATGGGATCAGGCGAGTGCGACCGGCATTCTGGCGGCAATGGGGGTGATTCCGGCAAGGACGCCCGGAAGCGCGCGGAGCGTCACGGCGGGATCGCCGAAGGTGAGCACGGTCGCATCGACGCGTCCGAGCAGGCCGCGATCGTAAGGGCCGCGTAGCGCGACGTGGACGATCGGCGTTCCTGGCTTCGTTGCGGCGATCGCCTGCATGCAAGCCTCGACCTGGTAGCCGTTGTCGGTGGCATCGCGCGTCATCACGACCAGTGTATCGACCTCACGTGCCATCGCGATGGCTTGCTGAACGCGATCGGCGCTCGGTTCGTGCCCGAGGGTGGCGACGCGCGCGTTCGGGAAGGTAGCTTCCGCTGCCTGCCGGAAGACGCCGGCGCGGTTGAACGGGTCCTCTGCCTCGCTGGAACGCAGGCGCTGGAAGTCGATGAATCCGACTCGCGAACCGGTCGGGATCGGGTCGAACTCGCCCTCCGGGAGGGCGACGATGGTGCGGGCGGCGATGCGGATGGCCTCTGCCTCCCAGGCCGGATCGGGATCGTCCAGCGGCGGCACCTCGTGGGAGATGCCGTATCGGGCGCGGAGGGCGTTGAGCCGCTCGTTCGTCGCTTCGAACGTCTCGGTCGGGATGCGTCCATCGCCCAGCGCCTCCACAAGGGCGTGGAAGCGGGTGAGCTGGTGGGGGATCGGCTCGTTCGCTTCCAGCATGTCGACGCCGGCCTGCTTGCAGCGGATTGCCGCGACGCCATGTCCATATCGGTCCTCGATCGCCTGCATGGAGAGCGAATCGGTGTAGATCACGCCGGTGAACCCGAGGTCGTTGCGGAGAATGCCGGTGAGGATGGCCTGCGAGAGCGTGGCCGGATCAGCGTCAATGGCCGGGAAGAGGATGTGCGTGGTCATCACGCCGGGAACACCCGCCTCGATGGCAGCGCGGAAGGGCGCGAGCTCGATCTCGTCGAGCCGCGTGCGTGGATGGTCGATCACAGGTAGCCCGAGGTGGGAATCGACGCTGGTATCGCCGTGACCAGGGAAGTGCTTGACGGTAGCGGCGATGCCCGCCGCCTCGTAGCCCCGGATCTGGGCCAGCGCACCATCGATAACCCGGCTGACGGTGTCCCCGAAGGAGCGGGTGCGGATGACGGGGTTCTTCGGATTGTTGTTGACATCAACAACTGGCGCGAAGTCTACGTTGACCCCGATCGCGCGGAGCTGCTCGCCGGTGATGCGGGCGGCGGCCTCGATGTCTGCCGCGTCGCCGTCGGCGGTGAGGGCCATCGCGCCGGGGACGGTCACCATGTCCGGGGAGAAGCGGCTGACGATGCCGCCCTCCTGGTCGATCGCGATCAGCAGGGGCGGCATCCCGAGGCGCTTCGCCTCCGCCTGGAGTTCGGCGGAGAGATTCCGGACCTGCTCGCGGGAGGTGATGTTGTCGCCGAAGTAGAGGACGCCACCGGGACGCATCTCCGTGAACGCTGCGCGCGCCTCGTCGGTGAAGACCGGTCCTTCGAACCGGAACATCATGCTCTGCCCGACGAGCGAGGCGGTTTCCTGAGAGGTGGCAGCGGCGTCCTGAGACATGGCGATGGAGTTCCTTCGAATCGGACAGAACGATGTTGGCAATCTCGTAGACGCGGCCCTTGTGGCCGCTCGCGGTTGCGGGCGAAACATCATCCATTCGATGCGTGTTGCATGCGGCGCCAAGGCGACCACAAGGGTCGCATCTACGGGTACGGGATGTGGGATTTCGGCGGGCTTGGGTGCCGACTGCCTACAATTCGCCCTTGCCCTGCATGTAGCGGAAGTAGTGGGCGGCGGCGGCGGGCTTCTCCGCGTCGGGGACGCCATCCATGAAGTTGATCAGCGCGGAGGCGACGATCGCGCCGTTCGCGTGCTTCCCAACCTCCGTGATGTGCTCCGGCTTCGAGATCCCGAATCCGACCACCAGCGGCACGTCGGTGTGCGCCCGGATGCCATCGAGATAGTCCCCGAGCGTCGCGGCGAGCGATTCGCGCGCGCCGGTGACACCCGTCACCGCGACGCAGTAGATGAAGCCGCTCGCGCGCTTCGCTGTCGCTTCCAGGCGCGCCTCGGTGCTGGTCGGCGCGACCATGTAGATGAGGCTGCGGCCATTCGCCACGCAGGCGGCATGGAAGGCATCGCTCTCCTCGACCGGGAGATCCGGCACGATGAAGCCGTCCACCCCGGCGGCGGTCGCGTCGGCGATGTAGCGCTCGATGCCGTACTTGAGGGGCGGGTTGAGGTAGCCCATCAGCATCAACGGCACGGTGACACCCTGCTCGCGCAGGCGGCGGACGAGTTCCAGCACGTCCTTCAGGCGGGTGCCCTGTTCCAGCGCGACCTGGCTGGTGCGCTGGACCGCTGTGCCGTCGGCGATCGGGTCGGAGAAGGGGATGCCGATCTCGATGCCATCGGCGCCGGCTTCGACGAGGGCGAGGATGATCTGCTCGCTGATCTCCAGCGTCGGGTAGCCGGCGGTCGCGAACGGCATGATCGCGGTGCGGCCTTCGGCGGCGACGCGGGCGAACATCTCCGGCAGGCGATTTGGCGCGAAGGCCGCGCTATCCGCCGGGGCGATGGTCGATGTGGTTTCTGCCATGAGCGGGTGACTCCTTGCGAGAGAAGTGAGGAGTGAGGACCGAGACACGGAAGGTGAGCGGTGAGAGAAGTGAGGATGCTGGCTCACTTCTCACTCCTAAGTCCTCACTCCTCGCTAGAGCGTGACGCCCAGCGCGTCGGCGACGGTGTGCATGTCCTTGTCGCCACGGCCGGAGAGGTTGACGATCATCGTCTGGTCCGGACCGAGTTCCTTTGCGTACTTGGCGGCGTAGCGGATGGCGTGGCTCGATTCGAGCGCCGGGATGATGCCCTCCGTGCGGCAGAGGAGCTTGAAGCCCTCCAGCGCCTCGTCGTCGGTGATGGCGACGAAGCGGGCGCGGCCGGTGTACTTCATGTGCGCCAGTTCCGGCCCGACACCGGGGTAATCGAGCCCGGCGGAAATGGAATGCGTCTCCATCACCTGGCCGTCCTCGTCCTGCAGGAGGTAGGACCACGCGCCGTGCAGCACACCTTCCTCACCCTTCACCAGGGTTGCCGCGTGCTCGTGACCGTCGAGGCCGTGGCCCCCGGCCTCGACGCCGACGATCTCCACATCGAGGTCGTTGCGGAAGGCGTAGAAGAGGCCCATCGCGTTCGAACCGCCGCCGACACAGGCCATGATGGTGGAGGGAAGGGCGCCGGTCTGCTCGATGATCTGCTGGCGGGCTTCCTTGCCGATCACGGACTGGAAATCGCGGGCGATCATCGGATAGGGGTGCATGCCGGCGACGGTGCCGAACACGTAGAAGGTGTCATCGACGTTCGTCACCCAGTCGCGGATCGCCTCGTTGATGGCGTCCTTCAGTGTCTTCGAGCCGGATGTGACGGAGACGACTTCCGCCCCGAGCAGCTTCATGCGGAAGACATTGAGCGACTGCCGCGCGATGTCAACCTCGCCCATGTAGATGACGCACTTGAGCCCGAGCAGGGCGCAGGCGGTTGCCGTCGCGACACCATGCTGGCCAGCACCGGTCTCCGCGATCACGCGAGGCTTGCCCATGCGCTTGGCGAGGAGGGCCTGGCCGAGGGCGTTGTTGATCTTGTGGGCGCCGGTGTGGGCCAGATCCTCACGCTTCAGGAAGATGCGCGGACCCTTGCCGCCGCCGACTTCCTCCGCGAAGCGCTTCGCCTCGTAGAGCGGGGTCGGGCGACCGACGTAGTAGGTGGCGAGGTACTCGATCTGCGCCCGGAAGTCGGGATCGTCTTTCGCCGCTTCATAGGCGGCGGTCAGCTCGCCGATGGCGGGCATCAGGGTCTCCGGGGCGAAGACCCCGCCGAAACGTCCGAAGCGCCCGAGGGCGTCGGGCAGGACCTCGGTGGTGGAGAAGGCGGACTGGGTCGTGGGTGCCGGCGAGGTCGGCACGACGTTCGGGATCTGGGCCAAGGCGATGCACTCCGTGACGATTCCGCGTCGGGTGGATGCGGACGCGGTTCCCTGGAAAGGCGACCCCGTTTGCTGGTCCGAAGGGGTCGCGGCGTGGCGACACTGTACCAGATCGGTCGGGGATTCCCCGCGCCGATCCCACCCCAACGCATGGGGAATCCTGCTGCCGGGGTGGATACACTCGGGGCAGGACGTGGACGCACGACCGTAGCGGGAGACGAGGGAGTTGACGATGGCCGTTGCCGTGGCCCTGGTATTCGTCTGGTTGGGGATGGTGATCGCCATCTCGTTCATCGAAGCGCCGCTGAAGTTCCGGGCTCCCGGGGTGACGCGGGAACTTGGACTCGGGATCGGGCGGTTCGTGTTCAAGGCGCTGACCGCCTGCGAATTACTGCTGGCGGTCGCGACCGGGGTTGCCCTGGCGATGGATGGCGGGTCGCGGGCGACCTGGTGGGCGTTCGCGCCGCTCGTCGCGATCCTGGTGGCGCAGTTGGCGATGCTTCACACGGTGATGGACCGGCGTGCCGCGCGCATCGTGGCGGGGGAGAGCGTACCGCCGTCGCCCCATCATCTGATCTACATCGGGCTGGAAGGGGCGAAGGTCATGCTGCTGATCGCCGCCGGGACGATCCTGCTGCGCTCACTGGCTGGGTGAGCGCCGTGCCGGAGAGTTCCATCGTCTCGGCGAGGAGTTCGTAGGAGCGGATGCGGTCGGCGGAGTCATAGGTGTTGGTCACGACGATCAGCTCGTCCGCCTGGGCTGTCTCCCGGAAGGCGGTCAGGGACGCCTTCACGGTCTCCGGCGAGCCCACGGCGGCGTAGCGGAGCATGCTGCGCGCCTGCATCTGCTCCATCGGCGTGATGAACTCGCCGATGCGCGCGGGGTCCACGGGCGGCTTCAGGATGCCGCCACCCGGCTTGCGGAGGTCGGCGAATCGGCGGAGGCTTGACGTAAACAGGAACGTTGCCTGTTCGTCGGTCTCCGCGACGACGGCGTTCACCCCGGCGATCACATAGGGCGTCTCGAGCTGGGCGGACGGCTCGAAGTGCTCGCGATACCAGGTGACGGCTTCCACCAACGCATCCGGCGCGAAGTGGGAGGCGAAGGCGTAGGGCAGGCCGAGCAGGGCTGCCAGCTGGGCGCCGAACATGGATGAGCCGAGGATGTAGACCGGCACGTTCGTGTCGATGCCCGGATTCGCGATCACGACCTGGTTGTCGATGCGAGGTCCGAGCAGGATCTGGAGTTCCTGCACATCCTGCGGGAAGTCGTCGCCGGCGCGGGCGTCACGGCGCATGGCGCGGGAGGCATAGCCATCGGTGCCGGGGGCACGTCCAACCCCAAGGTCGATGCGGCCGGGGTAGAGCGTCGCGAGCGTGCCGAACTGCTCCGCGATGACGAGCGGCGAGTGGTTCGGCAGCATGATGCCGCCGGAGCCGAGGCGCAGGGTGGAGGTGCCGGCAGCGAGGTAGCCGATGAGGACGGACGTGGCGGAGGAGGCGACGCCGATCATGTTGTGGTGCTCTGCCACCCAGAAGCGCGTGTAGCCGAGGCGTTCGGCAGCCCGGGCGAGGGCGAGGCTGTTGTGCAGCGCATCGGCGGCGTTGCCCCCTTCGACGAGGGGCGAGAGATCGAGGATCGAGAGCGGGAAGCTGGCCATGCGGTGCGGTCCTGTTCGATAGCGTGGGGCACGTCTCCGCACGGGGCGGCGGACGGGGATAGTCAGACCTTCACGCTATCACCTTACGAAAGGTGCGTCCACGTCTGGACACGTCACCTGGGCAGTTGGGCGGCACCGCACCATCGGCGGACGGTATGCTCCATCACGTTACGGACAGGGGGCGGCGGGATGATGCACGCGACGGACAGCACATCGATCAGGCAGGACATCGAGACGCGGCAGGACATCGCCGGTCTCATGCGGGCGTTCTACGGCCGCGCGTTCGAGAATCCGGTCATCGGCTACATCTTCACCGATGTCGCGCACATGGATCTGGAAGGGCATCTGCCGATCATGTGCGACTTCTGGGAGAAGGTGCTTTTTCAGCGCGGCACCTACGGGCGCGATGCCTTTACCGTGCATGCCCGCATCCACGAGGTCGAGCCCCTGACGCGCCAGCACTTCCAGGCGTGGGAGGACCTCTGGCACGAGACGGTGGACGATCTTTTCGCTGGGGAGAAGGCGAACCTCGCCAAGCTCCACGGCTCGCGGATGGCAGGCTCGATTCAGCGACGGCTTGCCAACGCCTCCGATGGCAACCTGATCCGGATCCAGTCCCAGGTCCGTCGCGATGTGGATGGACGCGGTCAGGACTCAGCGGAGGCAGCCTGCAATGCGGCCAGCCAGTAGTCCTGCTGAGCAGGATAGTAAGCGTTCCATTCGGCGAACGATTCGCCGGTGAAGGTCGCGACGAGGCGGTCGGCGTAGTACTCCCAGCCGGGGCCGGTGTCGCCGACGGTCGTGCGGTCGGTCACGTCCTGGATGAACGTCAGCGTGGTGATGCCGTCCGATTCTGTGAGGGTGATGGCCATCATCCACGAATCCTCTCCGACGCTGGACTGCACGCGCAGCCGACGGGGAGGATCGCATTCGTGAATGAAGGTCGGTTCTGCCGGCACGTCGCCCTCGGCGGTCATGAAGAAGTCGACCGTGTTGCCGACGCCGGGCGTCCCGCTCCAGGTACCGATCCAGCGGTTCATGCGTTCGGGTTCGACGATGCTCGCCCAGACATCCTCGATCGGGGCGCTGAACTGGCGTTCGATCGCGATCGCGAGGCCGTCAACGGTCTGAATGACACGGCCTGTCGGCTGAATGCTCATGCGCGTTCCTTCTCCTTTGGTGTCGGCTCTGGTGCGACGCGGGCGCGTTCGCGTCCGGTACGGAAGGTCTCGGTCGCGAGGGCATCGAAGCGAGATGCCCATGTCTCGGCGTTGGCGGCGAGTGGGACGGGACTCACCGGAGTGCGATGTGGGACGAGCCAGGCATCGACGGCGTGGAGTGGCTCCGGATTGATCCGGTAGATTCGCCGCCTCCCGTCGAGTTCGCTGTTCACCAGTCCTGCCTCGCGCAGGACGCGCAGATGGCGGCTGATCGCTGGCCGGCTGACCGGAAACCGCGTCGCGATTGCCCCGGCCTCGCAGGGGCCGAGGCGAAGGAGATCGAGGATGTCTCGCCGGATGGGGTCGGCGATCGCCGAGAATGCGTCCATGCGAATAGCGTAACATATCGGTTACGTATTGTGTGGCAACGATTCGCGGGCTCGGACGGAAACTGTCCGGCGGGTGTGCGATGCTGTCGGTGTCGACGCGACAACCATGGGAGCAGATGCGATGGGTAAGCACACGACCAACTACGAGCGGACGCTGATCGCCGCGTCCGATGACTCCGGCGCCGAGCGCGGAACCGTTCCCCCGCACAAGGAGGGGAACCCCTCCATTGCCTGGCGGACGTGGGCGATGATCGAGGGTGCACCGTATCGACATACCTCCGACGATGTGATCTTCACCGTCTGGGCCGATCGCCAGGGCATCGCGGAGGAGGATCGTGCGGCGGCCCGCGCGGCATTCTTCTCCAAGGGGCAGGCCTGCCTGAGGGCGTCCGATCTCGGCAGGAAATACGGTTGGGGCATTCATCACAATGCGGACGGGCGGATCGCGCTCTACGGCGTGGAGACCGAGACCTACCGGCAGCTGATGGACGATCCGGAGATCGCCAAGACGCGATCGATGCGGCGGTCCCGTTCGTAGTCCGGATTGCGCTGTTCCCATGACGGACGATCCGGCCTATGATCGCCCGGTTGCGATCGTTCTGGCGCATGAAGGAGCAGCATGCATGAAGGTCTTCGTTTCGGTCGATATCGAGGGAATCTCTGGCGTCGTCCACGCCGACATGATGATGCCGGGCCAGCTGGAGTATGCGCGGGGGCGGGCGCTGATGATCGCCGACGCCAACGCCGCGATCGAGGGCGCGGTTCAGGCCGGTGCCGATCACATCGTGGTCGCGGATGGGCACGGTCCGATGCGGAACCTCCAGATCGAGCACCTGCATCCGAAGGCGCTGCTGGTTTCCGGCACTGCCGACGCCCGCGACTACTGTCAGCTGGAGGGCGTCGATTCGGCGGATTTCGATGCCGCGATCTTCATTGGCTACCACGCGATGGCGAAGACCCCGAAGGCGATTCATCCGCACACCATCGCTGGCGTCGCGGTCTACGAGTTGCGCGTGAATGGCAAGCCGCACGGCGAGACGGGGCTGAACGCGTTCGTCCTCGCCTCGTTGGGCATCCCGACCGTGATGGTGACGGGCGATGCGACGACCTGCGCGGAGGCGACGGCCTTCCTCGGGGACATCGAGACGGTCGCCGTGAAGTGGGCGAGCGGACGCAATTCCGCGATCTGCCGACCTCCCTCCGCGACGGCGCCGGAGATCACGGCGGCGGCGAAGCGGGCGATCGAGACCATCGGTGCCGTGCCGTTCTCGAAGCCGAGCGGACCGGCGAGCATCGAGATCGACTTTTGCACGATGGTGCAGTGCGAGCGGGCGCATCGCACGGCTGGCGTCGAGCGGGTTGGCCCGATGACGATCTCCGTCCTCGGTGAGACGCCGTGGGAGCAGTACCGGAACGCCTGGGCAGCGATTCGTTCCGCGCTCTACGAACCAGCGTCGTTCCTGGCCTGAACCATCCGGGCGTGTCTGTGCATCCGGTTCGGGAGCCGGTCAGATCTCGGCATAGAGTTCGATGACGTTTCCCTCGGGGTCGAGAAAGAAGAGGGTTCGATGTCGCCATGCCGGGAGCTCGGTTGGACCGCGCAGGATCGGGACGCCTCGTGCCTTGAGTTCTTCGAAGCATGCCTCGATCGCCGGAGGTGGGACCCGGAACGCGAGCTGGACGGAGGCAGATTGCGGTGATGTTTCGGCGATCTCATGGAATGGCCACGAAACTCGGGGACGGAGTGTGAGAAGCGACGATCCCACGCGAAAACTGACCCATGTATCGAGATCGGTTTCGAGCGTGAAGCGCATCACGTCGCGATAGAACGCGCGAGTCTCATCCATATGGGCACAGAGGAGAACGGTGTAGTCGAGATTCGTGATTGAGTCCATGATTGTGTCCAGTCTCGTTGGTGCATTGTGATTCGTGGCTGGTGGTGGGCCATATAGCTGGAACCCGTTTGATTGTCGCTTCGGATGAGGTTGGGCTCAAGCCTTCCCGCCCTGAGGTGCGCGCGCTACGATGCCGCAACGCAACACATCAGGGTGCTTCCGGACGCTGGCTGCTGGATGCATGGCACACGGTCTCCGGCACCGACGCCGGGCATGGGAAGGAAGCCGCGATGGGCGAGGCGGAAATGCGGGTCGCGATCGGGCAGTTCAGCGTGATGACGGACGAGCTCCTGCGCTTCGGGGCGCAGCTCGGTGTCAGCAGCGTGCAGATGAACTCGCCGCTGATCGAGAACCAGGACGAATGGAGTGTCGATGATCTCGCGCCGCTGGCCGCGAAGGCGCGCGAGTTCGGGATGACGCTGGAGGCCATCGAGAACGTGCCGCTGAACGCGCTCTCGAACGTCATGAGCGGCTACGAGGGGCGCGACGAGCAGATCGACCACTACAAGGCGACCATCCGCGCGATGGGCGAGGCCGGCATCCCGATCCTCGGCTACAACTTCATGCCGAACTCGGTCTGGACCACCGCCCGCGACGCCGAAGGCCGCGGTGGGGTGAAGGTGCGGGAGTTCGACCTCGCGGCGGTCGGATCATCGCCGACGGGGGGCAAGGAGTTCATGCCGGATCGCCCCGACTGGGCAGGTGGCCTTGTGCACACCACGAACGAGGAGGAGTTCATCTCCACCGAGACGATGTGGGAGAACTACGAGTACTTCATGAACGCCGTGCTGCCGGTCGCCAAGGAGGCGGGCGTCAAGCTGGCGCTGCACCCGGATGATCCGCCCGTACCGGTGCTCGGCGGGGTCGCAAGGATCTTCGCGGACGTTGATGGATTCAAGCGGGCCGAGCAGATCGCGGAGGCGACTGGCGCGGGTGAGGCGTGGGGGCTCGATCTCTGCCTCGGATGCTGTTCCGAGATGCCAGGAGGTGCGGCGAATGTCCGCGCGATGATCGAGTACTTCGGGCCGCGCGGCCGCATCCTCTACGTCCATTTTCGCGACGTGAAGGGCAGCGTGCCGCTCTTCCAGGAGTGCTTCATCGGCGAGGGCAACTACAACGCCGCCGAGATCATGCTGTTGCTGAAGCGCTCCGGCTTCACGGGCTTCCTGCTGGACGACCATGTGCCGCACATGGACGACGACACCCCGTGGAACCACCGCGGGCGCGCCCACGCGATTGGCTACATGCAGGGCCTTCTCGACGCCATCGATGAGTTCGGTGCGGCCTGACCCGGAAAGGACTTGGCCCATGGGAGGTCTTGATCTCGCCCGCATCCGCTCCGACCGCCGTACCGGGCGTGTCTCCTCGTGGGATACGTCCGGGCGCAACGCCGACGCCTGGACGATCGCGCCGGGTGAACGTCGCGTGCTGGCGGACATCGACGGGCCTGGCTGCATCACGCATATCTGGATGACCCAGCGCGAGCACTATCGCGAATGCCTGCTGCTGGTGACGTGGGATGACGCTCAGGCACCGAGCATTGCGGTACCGCTGGGCGACTTCTTCTGCCTCGGGCATGGCGAGGTGGAGTCGTTCCAGTCGGCGCTTTTCACCGCGTCGACTGCACATAACCCACATTTCGGGCGGGGATGCGCGCTCAACTGCCACTGGCAGATGCCGTTCGCGAAGCGGGCGAAAATCGAGTTGGTGAACGAGTCGGATGAGCCCCACACCCAGTACTTCTACATCGACTACGAGCGATGGGAGTCGTGGCCGGACGACCTCGGGTACGCCCACGCGGAGTTTCGGCGGGCGAATCCCTTCCCGGGTTGGGGGCACGATCTCCCGGTCTACAGCGAGGTGAACGACGTCGCGAACCTTGGGGATGTGGCGTATCGCAACAACTACGTCATCCTCGAAACGGAAGGGGAAGGTCACTATATCGGCTGCAATCTCTCCATCACGAATCTCAAGGACGAGTGGTGGGGCGAGGGCGATGACATGATCTGGATCGACGGCCAGAAGTGGCCGCCCGACCTGCACGGCACCGGAGGTGAGGACTATCTCGGGCAGGCCTGGGAGACGCAGACGAACGCCTTCCTCCGTAACGGCGTCGTGCACGAGGATGCGCTGACCGGCGGCTACCAGACCTGCTACGTCTTCCATCTGGAGAACGCGGTCCGCTTCCGGGAGTCGATCAAGGTCACGATCGAGCACGGGCATGCCAACCACCTCGCGAACGAGATGGCGAGCGTCGCCTACTGGTACGCGCGGACGCCAACCGCTGCGAAGACCCCGCCGCCGGTTGCGCAGCGGCTGAAGATCCCGAAGGACGCCTCCGGGGCGTGGGATCTCGATGCGGTGGAAGGGACTCCGTCGGAACCGCTGGCGCTGACGGATGAGATCGTCGCGCTGCGGAAGGCCAAGGACGGGCTCGCGTAGCTGAGCAGGCCGTCATGCGTGGGCGAGCCAGGACCAGAGGCTGGCCGAGATTGCGCCGCCGAGCGTGAGATCGTAGCCGTGGTAGCCCGGCATCGGGTTCGCCTCCAGTGCGACGAACTCGCCGGAATCGTCCCGCTGGATCACGTCGATCCCGGAGAACGTGAGCCCGAGCGCGGCGGTCGCCCGGATGCATCGTTCGCCGAGCTCGTCCGGGACGACGAAGGGCGTCTCCCGCGCTGTTCCGGAGCGGTCGTAGCGGTAGTCGACATCTTGGGACTGGATGGCGACCGCGTGGCAGCGGTCCCCGACGACGTGAACGCGGATGTCCGTGCCATGGATGCGTTCCT
Organism: Thermomicrobiales bacterium; assembly: GCA_049840815.1. GTDB lineage: Bacteria > Chloroflexota > Chloroflexia > Thermomicrobiales > UBA6265 > JASGDN01. The sequence continues at coordinate 30,906 of JASGJI010000016.1, forward strand.
GGAAGAAGACGGGGCAGCGGTCGAGCAGCGAGAGCCGGTCGAGCTCGTCAGGGCCGACCGCGCGCACGATGCTGCGTTGTCCGGAGTTCGACTTGTAGATCGCGCCATGCGGGCAGGTCGCGATGAAGGCCTGGGCCGCGTCGCGGTCGTTCGTCGTGCAGCTCCGGGGGATGGAGAAGCCGAGCGTGCCAAGCATCGCCGTATGAGCCGGCTTTGTGTCGTTCGATTCTCCCGCTCCGGGTGGGTTCACCACCGGAAAGGGGGCAGCGGCGAGCGCGAGCTGGAGCAGGCGGTAACGCGCCCAGCACCGCTCGTCCATCCGCGCGTCGTCGGTAGGCGGCGGGTCGATGAAGCGGGCGTAGCAGGAGTCGAACTCCCGCAGGTCGTGCGTGCCCGTGCTGGCCACGAGGCGAAGTGCTGCGCCGCCACCGATATCTCCATCGAGGTCGATGCCGGGATCGGTGGCGAACCCGTCGATGTCGAGGGTGACGACCTCGCATCCGGCCGGAATCGGGCGCGAGAGCGTGTAGCGCCACGTCGGGTCGCGGGGTGAGCCGACGACCAGGATGCGCCGGGTCATGGCGCCACGCCGATCGCGGCGAAGCGGCCGATCAGGTGTGCCGCGATCCAGGCGGCGGTGTCGTCCGCATCGGCCAGCCACCACGGACATTGCGCGGAGAGGCGCGTGATCCGCCATTCGCCGTCCTGCTGGCAACAGAAGGCGAGCACGATGGCGAGTCCGGACGCCGCGCGGATGGTGGCGGCGAGTTCGATGTCATGCGCGGTCGGGTCGATGCGGTCGGTGTCGCCACTCGCGGAGACCGTGAACGCGCGGAGGTCGTCCCCCGCGACTACGAGCACGCGCACCGTTCGGGTTTCGCCGGTCAGCGCGACCGCACGATCCAGATCGCCCAGGGCCTCCGCGTCCGATCGGTTCGGGTCGAGCCAATATGACCCCCCGGCCCCGAGCGGCGTGACGCGGACCGCCGTGCCGGTCTCGGCGAGGTGGGCGATCCGCTGCGCGCCAACGGTCATCCAGGCGGTCGGCAGCCCGAGCGCCTGCATCGCAAGACGGGCTTCGGGACCGGGACCGAGCACGGCGTCGATGCCCTCCGCACGGGGGTGCCCGATGACAGGGCAGGCGGCGTTCTTCCAGACGGCATCGAGCGAGCTTCGGACCTCCGCGATCACGTACTGACGGTCTCGCTCATCCAGCGCCTCGATCGAGCGGAGCGGCGGTAGGGCCTGGAACCAGATGCCGGCCAACTCCTCGCTCGGCCACGATCGTCCTCCCACCCGATCGATCAGCCGCACCCCTGCCGCGCCATCGCCGAGCGTGACCGACCAGCCGACCTCCGCGAGATCGACTGGTTGCCAGATGTCGCCACCCCATGCACTGCGCAGGGCCACGACGAAGGGATCGTCCGGAAGGGCGAGGGCGAGGATCGGCCCTGGTGCCCGGTTCACCTCGCATCCTTCAGGAGAAGATGAAGTCGTGCGCGGGTGCATCGAGATGCTGGGCGCTCGCGAGGTACGTGCATTGCCCGGCACGGCGGTCGCGAACGGGAGCGCGGTGCGCCTTGTCGTCCTTGCCGACTTCCTTGGTCTTGTCGGCCTTGTCGGACTTCTCGTTGCATCCGCTGAAGCGCAGCGGTCGGGGCAGGGCGGCAACGCAGGGATCGGCGTCGGACGGCTCGGGCGTTTCCGCGAAGACGGCGCGCAGATCCGGACGGTCGGCAGCGCGGATGAAGAGCGATTCGGTGCGAGAGTTCATGAGAGATCCTTTCCAGGAAGCGGAGGTGCCGGGGAGCGCTAGTGATGGTGATGGTCGCCGGATGCCGCGATCAGGCGATCGACGTACTCGGTGAACTTCTTCGACCCCTTCACCTCCAGGGCGAAGATGAGCGACTTCGCGCCATCGCCGTGGAAGTTCTCGATCGAGCCGACCTCTCGCGTGCCGGGGACCTGCCGCACGCTCCGCACCAATGGCGATCCCTCCGGAACGTCGCAGAAGACCGCCCGTTGTCCGGAGTCCTCCGCGATGGAGAGGAGTTCACGCCAGAGCATGGCGGCGACGCCTTCGCGCCGGTATTCGGGTTTCACGTACAGGAACTTCTCGTAGAACGCGCCGAACGCGACGTTGTCCTGCCAGCCGATGGTGCCGACGAGCTTTTCGCCGTCGTGGGCGATCAGGAATCGGTTGGCGTTCACCATCTCCGCGACCTGGAGGTAGAGCAGGTGCGGATCGGGAACGAACCACTCCTTGGGCAGATTGTTGAGAATGACGGGGTACTCGGCCGGGAGCGCTCGGGAGATTTCGATCGCCATGGTGTCCTCCTCGCGATGCCGCGGCGAAGCATCGCGCCGCGTCGCACGTCGGGTCGAGCGGACCTGAACGACGGGGTGCGGCAGCCGGGCCAATGAGGATGGCGGGGGTGGGCGCTGGGTTCCGGTCCGTTGGCCTCCACGGTACTCCCGGAGGGAACGGAGCCTCAATACGTAACTCTTGCGTAATCGCCACTACGCAATCGCGTGGTCGGGGAGATCGGCGCATCGCCGGACAGACGCGGCCAGCAGGTGTCGCCTGCCGATTCGTCCCGTGCTACCGTAGCGCCAGTTGGATTCACCCGCCCGCGTCACGCGCCGCCTCATCCTGGAGACCCTTCCCATGACATCCTCATCCCCCGTCGCCGAGCAACCGCACGACGAGTTCCTGTGGCTGGAAGACATCTACGGCGAGCAGCCGCTGGAATGGGTGGCGGCGCAGAACACGAAGACGTCGGCCATGCTCGCATCAGACGACTTCGACCGGGCGCAGGCGTCCATTCTCGAAGTCCTCGATTCGACCGACCGCATCCCGATGGTCGGCAAGTATGGCGACTGGTACTACAACGTCTGGAAGGATGCCGAGCATCCGCGCGGCCTCTGGCGGCGGACCACGCCGGAGAGCTACCGCACCGACTCTCCGGCGTGGGAGACCGTGCTCGACATCGACGCGCTCGGCAAGGCGGAGGGCACCGACTGGGTCTTCCGAGGCGCCCAGATGCTCTACGGCACCTATGACCGGGCGCTGCTCAGCCTCTCGCCGGATGGTGGCGATGCCGTGACGCTGCGGGAGTTCGATGTCGAGGTGAAGGCGTTCGTGGAGGACGGCTTCGTGTTGCCGACCGCGAAGATGTGGTGCGACTGGATCGACCGTGATGCGATCTGGGTTTCCACCGACTTCGGGCCTGGTTCGTTGACGACCTCCAGCTACCCGCGCATCACGAAGCGTTGGCGACGTGGCACCCCGCTCGCCGAGGCAGAGACCGTGCTGGAGGTTCCCGAATCGCACATGTTCGCCTCCGTCGGGCACGATCACACGGAGGGCTTCGCGCGCGATATCGCGATCGACCGCATCGAGTTCTTCACCGCCGCCTACTCCCTCGTGACGGACGACGGACTCGTGCGGATCGAGGTGCCGGAGGACGTCGACCTGGACGTCCATGGCGCGTGGATGCTGGTCCGCCCGCGCGCGGACTGGACGCTCGGAGCCGTGACGTATCCGGCTGGCTCGCTGCTGGTGGCGACGCTGGACGACTGGCTGGCTGGCGACAGGACGCTGACGGCGCTCTTCACGCCGGACACGCACACGTCGCTCGACAGCTGGACGTGGACGACGTCGTACCTCCTGCTGACGCTCCTGCAGGATGTCGCGACCCGGATCGAGGTGCTGGACCCGGCGAACGGCTGGGCGACGTCAGACCTCGCGGGGGCGCCGGCGCTGCACACCGTCAGCGTCTCCGCCGTCGATGCCGACCACAGCGACGACTACTGGATGGTGGTCTCCGGCTACCTGACTCCCTCGACGCTCCAGATCGGCTCCGTCGGCGGTGGGGCGGCGGAGACGCTGAAGACCTCCCCGGCCTTCTTCGATGCCACCGGCTTCACGGTGGAACAGCATTTCGCGACCTCGCAGGACGGGACGAAGGTGCCGTACTTCCAGGTCTCGGCGACGGATCTGGTGCTGGACGGCTCGAATCCGACGCTGCTCTACGGTTACGGTGGGTTCGAAATCGCGCTGACCCCCGGCTACAACGGCGTGATCGGTCGCGCGTGGCTGGAGCAGGGCGGCGTCTACGTTGTCGCGAACATCCGGGGCGGCGGCGAGTATGGCCCGACGTGGCACACCTCCGCGCTGAAGGAGAACCGCCACCGCGCCTACGAGGACTTCTCGGCGGTCGCCAAGGATCTGATCGCGCGGGGCGTGACGAGTCCGGCGCATCTGGGCTGTGAGGGCGGCAGCAATGGCGGTCTGCTGGTGGGGAACATGTTGACGCACTATCCGGAGCTCTTTGGCGCAATCGTTTGCGAGGTGCCGCTGCTGGACATGCGCCGCTACACGAAGCTCTCCGCTGGCTTCTCCTGGATCGCGGAGTATGGCGATCCGGACGTGCCGGAGCAATGGGCGTATGTGCAGACGTTCTCGCCGTATCACAACCTGAAGGCAGGGACGGCCTATCCGCCGGTGCTCTTCTACACCGCGACGAGTGACGACCGCGTCGGCCCGGTGCAGGCGCGGAAAATGGCGGCACGGATGGAGGCGATGGGCATTCCGGAGGTCTGGTTCTACGAGAACCGCGAGGGCGGGCATGGCGGCGCGGCGGACAACACGCAGACGGCGCACATGCGGGCCGCCGCCTACGAGTTCCTGCGGACGCACCTCACGTAGAGGGGGAGAAATGGGGAGTGAGGCGATTCTGGGCGGCTTCGCCCGATTCGCCTCCGACGCTGCCTGTCCTTCGCTATAATGCCGACTAGTTTGGTAGGCATTATAGCGAGGAGGGCATCATGCACAGGATCACGGCAGCGCAGATCGACGGGTGGCGGCATCGGTTTATCGACAGGCGGCGGATGATGGCTGGCACGGCGGTCGCATCGGCGGCGATGGTCGCCGCGCGGGCGGGGTCGGTCTTCGCGGCGACACCGGAGGCGAGCCCTACCGCCGCTCCGGAGGGCACGCCGTTCTCCGGGAATATCGTGCGCAACCCGTGGGAACCCGTGTGGAGCGCCGAGCCTCCGTTCTTCACGCTCATCGACCGCAATCCGGAAAATGCCGTCATCAAGACGATCGGCGATGGGCTGGTGGAAGCACCTGCGAACGCCGCGCGCATTTTCTCGGCCAGTGGCGAGGAAGATGTCTTCCTCGCGCTCGGGCAGGAATCCCGGCTCGTCGGACTCGTCGCGGACGGCAGTGAGACGATATACACCAACCAGACGATCGTGGACGAGCGATTGCCGCTGGCGGACCTCGCCACGTATCCGTCGCAGTGGGAGCCGAATCTGGAGATCGTGCTCGGCGCGAAGCCGGACCTGATCGTTGGCAGCAGCCCCTACATGATCTCGGACGAGCTCTATCCCCAGTTCGCACAGGTCGCCCCGACCGTGCGCTACCCGTCGGTGACGTTCATCTATCCGCGCCAGGCGGTCCACGACTACGGCATCCTGCTCGGCGTCGAGGACGCAGCGACGGAGGCGCTGGCGAGCTACAACGCGACGATGCAGCGTGCGCGGGAGCTTGTCGGCCCGGTGGTCGGCGATGCGGAGGTGCTGGTTGCCTGGTATCAGGGTGAGGGGATGTTCGTCGTCTACACCGCGTGGACCCGCGCTGCCGATGGCCGGATCGAGGTGAGCAGCAGCGACAACGCGCCGTACCACTTCGAGCTCGGCCTGCGCTCGCCGGATGCGATCGAGGCGCAGGCGGATGAGGACCGTTCGCAGAGCTATCTGGAACTGTCGATCGAGCAGCTGGGACAGGTGCCGACCGACTGGATGTTCATGCTCGGCGACCCGGCACAGATCGAGGACGAGGTGCTTTCCAGCCCATTGATCCAGCGGATGCCGTCATTCGTGGCGGATCAGGTGGTCGTGGTGGACGGCAACGCGGACACGGGCCTCGGCTATTACGGGAACCTCGCCCGTGTGGCGATGGCGATGGAACTCTTCACCGGCGAGTCGCTGTAGGACCGTCAGGAGGGAAGAGGCGAGAGAAGCGAGAAGTGAGGAATGTCCCTCACTTCTCGCTTCTCTCGCCTCTTCCCTCCCCGCTAGACGAACATCGGCTCCATCTGCCACTCATTGACGAGCGCTGTCATCGCCTCATCGGTCGGGCGTGTCTCGAAGCGCTCTGCCGCGTCCAGCACCTTCGGCAGGATCGTGATGTCGCCGACGGTGTTCAGGAAGACGCCTTCCCGGCCGAGCACCCACCACACCGCTTGATCGATCGCCGACTGCTCCTGCAGCGGCTCGTACCACGTCGCGGTCGTCTGTGGACGGTCGCCCCATGGCGCGCGGGTGATCGCCTTGATCGTCTGCACGGCTACCTCGCGTTCCTGGCACGTTGCGAAGACGGTCTCCCAGTCGTGCGCGTATTGCGGGTTCGCCATCATCGGGTAGTTGTAGGGCATCAGGATCGAGTCGAAGCCAAACCGGGCCAGCGATTCGCTGTGCCGCGCCGGAACCTCCGTGCCGTGGCCGGTCACGCCGATGAAGCGGACAAGCCCTTCCTCCCGCGCCTGGATCGCGGCATCGAGCGCCCCGCCCGGACCCATCGCCGTCTCCCACTCCGCCTTGTCGACGAGGTTATGCAGCTGGATCAGGTCCACCTGGTCGGTCTGCAGGCGCTCCAGCGAGCGGCGGATCTCGTCGTAGGCAGCGTCGTAGGTGCGCTCGCCGGTCTTGGTCGCCAGGAAGAAGTCGGCGCGATGCTTTGCCATCCACGGACCGAGCCGGAGTTCGGCATCGCCGTAGCTCGCCGCCGTGTCGATGTGGTTGATGCCGTGCGCGATGATCGTCTCCATCGTGCGGTCCGCGTCGGCCTGCGAGACGGCGCTGAGGGCTGCCGCGCCGAAGATGATCCGGGTGGAGATGTGGCCGGTGCGGCCAAAGGCGAGCGTCGGGATCATGCGGTGCTCCTTCTGGGAGGTGAGCGGTGCGAGAAGTGAGGACCCAGGAGTGAGAAGTGAGAGGGTTTCGCAGACAGCTACCCCAGCGTAGCACGCTGCCTGCCACGCCGAACTTACTTCTCGCTTCTCTCCCCTCTTACCTCACTCCTCGGTCATCACCGTGAGGATGCTCTCGGCGAGGTACGGCACGTCGTTGATGGAGACGCCCGCGATGTTCACGCGACCGGCGTTCGTGCCGTAGATGCCGAACTCGTCGCGCAGGCGGGTCATCTGGGCAGCATTCAACGGCAGGACGGAGAACATGCCCTTGTGATGGCGGATTGCCTGCAACGCCGGATCTGGCGTGCTTTCGAGCAGGGCATCGGCCAGCGCCGTGCGCACGCCGTGGATGCGGTCGCGCATGGCGTTCAGCTCGTCCTCCCACTCGGTGCGCAGTTCGGGGTCGGCGAGGATCTCGGCGACGATCGCCGCGCCGTGATCCGGCGGCATCGAGTAGTTCGTGCGGGCGAGGCTCTGGAGCGTCGCGTTGATGGACGGCTTCGCATCTGCCGAGGCGCTGATGACCATTGCCGCGCCGGTGCGCTCGCAGTAGAGACCGAAGTTCTTGGAGCAGGAGACGGAGATGAGCAACTCCGGCACGATCTCCACGAACTTGTCGAGACCGGCGACATCCTGGCGGAGGCCGTCGCCGAGGCCCTGATAGGCGAGGTCGATCAGCGGCAGGAGGCCTTTTTCGACCACCAGCTCCCCGAGCGCCTTCCAGGTGTCGATGTGGAGGTCGGCGCCGGAGGGGTTGTGGCAGCAGCCGTGGATCAGGACGGCGTCGCCCGGCTTGGCGGCCTGCAACTGGGCAAGGATGCCCTCGCCATCGGCGGCGCCTTCGGGGGTCAGGTAGTCGTACTTGGCGATCTTCAGGCCCGCCGCCTTGAACAGGGGCTCGTGATTACCCCAGCCGGGATTGCTGATCCAGATCGTGGCATCCGGGTTGGCGACGTGGATGAGTTCGCCGAGCAGGCGGAGCGCGCCGGTGCCGCCGACCGACTGGATGACGGTCGCGCGCTCGATGACGTCGTGGTTGGAGAGGACGAGGTGCGGCACGAGGCGGTTGAACTCGGCGTTGCCGGAGAGGCCGCGGTAGGTCTTGGATTCGCGCTCGAGGTTGATGCGCTTCTCGGCCTTGTGGACGGCCTCGAAGACGGGGGTATCGCCCTCGCCATCCTTGTAGACGCCGATGATGAGGTCGAGCGTGTGTTCACGGGGATCGGCCTTCAGCTGATTGTTCAGCGAGAAGATCGGATCGGCGGGCAGCGTGGGCAGCGATTCGAGGAGTGCCATGAGGGGTGTCCTTCCGGTGCGGCGGTCGTATCTGGCGGCGGCAGGGGGAGATCGCGCCGCGATGCTGGTCGCAAGTATCGCATTCCCTGTGGAGACGGTCGCCCCGGCTCAACGCGGTATCCTACAATCAATGCCGATGGTACTGATCGGCTTTAACCGGGCGTGACAGAAAGGCGTTATCGAATGGCGAACGGGCGATTTACACGGCGGACAGTGGCGGCCTCGGCAGGGGCGGCGATTGCACTCGGGGCGAGCTCGTCCATGGCGCGACAGGCGACGCCGGATGTGTCGCCAGAAGCCTCTCCGGTGGCTGGCGGGGAAGAGTGGACCTACACCGACGTCATGGGCACGACTGTGACCCTGCCGGAGCCGCCGAAGGTGATTGCGGCGAACCTCGTGCCGGCGGCGGCGCTGTGGGATTTCGGGATCAAGGCGGATGCCGTGTTCGACTGGACCGCGAGCGCCCACCCGGACGGCGATCACATTGCCTGGGGCAACATCGATGCAGCGGCGGTGGTGAACGTCGGCGACGCCGATGGCAACATCCTGCCGGAGGACCTGCTGAACGTCCACCCGGACGTGATCTTCGTCTACACCTTCGACCCGAACGACCCCTCCGGCATCGCCGGCGTGGTGCCGGACATGTGGGACACGCTCAACCAGATCGCGCCGATTCTCGTCGTGACGGACAACGCCTCGACGGATGTCCAGCTCCAGCGCTTCGTCGATCTCGCTGCGTCGCTTGGCGCGAATGTCGATGCCCCGGCCGTCGTGGCGGCGCGCGAGGCCTATGAAGCGAAGGTCGCGGAGGTGCAGTCGGTGATCGCGGAGCAGGACGACATCGTCGTGATCTTCGCCGATGTCGATCCGGATGCCTTCTACGTCGCCGGACCGAAGGACATAGCCGAACTGAAGTTCCTCTCCTCGCTGGGGATGACCTTCGCGAACGCGGATTCGGCGGCAGCGGATGAGTTCTGGGAGACGTTGAGCCTTGAGGAGGTGCTGAAGTATCCGGCGGATATCTTCTACAACGATGTCTACAGCACCTGGCTGACGCTGGAGGAATTGCAGGCGCAGCCCGCGATCGACTCGATGCCAGCGGTGCAAGCCGGTCAGGTTGGCGAGTGGTTGCGGGACTTCCCGGTGAGCTACGAGGGAATCACGACTTTCCTTGAGGCCGTCCTGACGCCGCTCCGCGACGCCCAGCGCGTCCGCCCGGAGTAGCCTGTCGCGAACAGGTCAAATCGGTAGGTGGTGGGCGGGATCGCGTGTGGTACCGTGCCCCGCGTGATGAACCGCCTCATGCACGCAGGGAGCACCATGCCATGATCGAACCCGCCTATGCCGCCGCCGGCGACCGCTACGAGTCGATCCCGTACCGCCGTACCGGGCGCAGTGGCGTGCTGCTGCCAGCCATCTCGCTCGGACTCTGGCAGAACTTCGGGGATGCCAATCCGCTCGTCACCCAGCGGGCGATCCTGCGTCGTGCCTTCGACCTTGGCGTGACGCACTTCGACCTCGCCAACAACTACGGACCGCCCTACGGCGCCGCCGAGAAGAACTTCGGGACGATCTTCCGGCAGGACTTCCAGCCTTACCGCGACGAGCTGATCATCTCGTCCAAGGCCGGGTTCGACATGTGGCCAGGGCCATATGGCAACTGGGGATCGCGGAAGTATCTGCTGGCGTCGCTCGATCAGAGCCTCGCCCGGATGGGACTCGACTACGTCGACATCTTCTACCACCACCGCCCGGACCCGGAGACGCCGGTCGAGGAGACTGCGGGAGCGCTCGCGACCGCCGTGTCCAGCGGCAAGGCCCTGTACGCTGGCATCTCCAACTACAACGCCGAGCAGACCGAGGCGATGGCCGACGCGATGACGGCGCTCGGGGTGCCGTTGCTCATCCACCAGCCGAGCTACAACATGTTCAATCGCTGGGTGGAGGATCGCCTGCTCGATGTGCTCTCGGAGCGCGGGGTCGGCGCGATCGCGTTCGTCCCGCTGGCGCAGGGGTTGCTGACCGATCGCTACCTGGCCGGGGCAGTCCCGACAGACTCCCGCGCGGCGCGGTCCGGCTCGCTGAAGGAAGGCGCGATCACGCCGCAGTACCTGGAGCGGGCGAAGGCGCTCAATGCGATCGCCGAGGGGCGTGGGCAGACCCTCGCGCAACTTGCGTTGACGTGGATCCTGCGCCGCCCGGAAGTCACGTCCGCGCTGATCGGGGCGTCCAGCGTGCGGCAGCTGGAGGAAAACATGGCGTCGCTCGCGTTCCCGGCGCTGACGGACGATGAGATCGCGGCAATCGAGCCGTACGCGCAGCCCCTGGGCTGATCGCCTCGATCTGACCTTGCCAGAAGCCCCATTCGCCAGGTACGGCGAATGGGGCTTCGGCATCCATGACACTGACGGTGGAAGGCCGCATGACGGGCTGGATCGCCTTCGCCGCCGATTCGGGATTGTCATCCCGAGCGAAGCGGCGGCACATCGCGATGGCATTCAGGGCGCAGCGGAGTCGAGGGATCAGGTTGCATGCAGGGCGTCCTGTGCGCCAGGTGCCCCCTCGACTCCGCTTGTTCGTCCATGTGGGGTGGCTTCACGCCCCCTCCGTGCGGGATGACGTGCCAGGGTTGGCCCTGTCCGGACTCAGGCCGGCAGACTCCCGGCGATCAGGGCGCGGACGGCCTCGATCTCATCAGCGTTGATGGTGTGGCCCATGCCCGGGTAGGTGCGGATGTCGACGGTCGCGCCTGCCTCGGCCAGCGCCTTCGCCGAGTCCTCCGCTACATCGAGCGTGAAGAACTGGTCGCCGTCACCACACCCGAGGAAGACCCAGCGCCCGCCCAGGTCGCTGATCGGCAGGCGATCCGCGATGGACGGGCCGATCAGCGCGCCGCTGAAGGCCGCGACGCCGGCGATCTCCCGCGATCCTCGCGCGAGGTATTCCAGCGAGAGACATGCCCCCTGCGAGAAGCCTCCGACCACCACGGGCAGTTCGGGTCTCGCGGCTCGAACATGGTCGACCAGGAGGTCGATCTTCGCGAGGGCGCCGGTCAGCCACGGCTCGTTCATTTCGAGCGGCTGGCGGAACGGATACGGATACCAGACGCTGCCTTCGGCGTCCGGTGCGAGGAGGGCGATGCGCTCCTCGGCACCAGAGGGGAGGATGTCCCCCGCCAGCCCGAGGATGTCGGCGGCATTCGCGCCGCGTCCGTGGACGAGGATGACGACGAGATCAGCGGTTTCGAGCGGGGCGCCCGCCGCATAGACGGGCGCTCCGGCGTGGGGAAGAGTGGTGTTCGTGCCCATGTGCTCGCTTCCGTGCGTTCAGTTCGAGGATGCGGAGGTCGCCGTTGTCGCGTTGGCGGGGATCGGCTGGCCGTACTCGGTCGTGGTCACCGGCTTGATGGTGTCCAGCGGGCGGATGATCTCCTCGATCTTCGGGCGCAGCTCCTCCAGGAACGGCGGCAACGCCAGCGTCTCGCCCATCGACTCCAGCGGCTCGTCGGTCGCGAAGCCCGGTTCGTCGGAGGAGATTTCGTAGAGGACGCCACCCGGCTCGCGGAAGTACATCGCCTTGAAGTAGAAGCGGTCGATCAACGGGGTAACGTGGAACCCGGCCTTCGTCAGGTACTCGTTCCACGCGGCGTGATGCTCGAACGTGTCCACACGGAAGGCGATATGGTGCACGCCGCCCGCGCCAAGATGGGCGCGCGGTTCGTCCGGCATCACCTTCACGATGAAGAGGCCGCCGGGGCCGCCCTTGCCGGTCTCCAGCACCACCGTCCGCCGGACCGGGTTCTCCGGATCGGGCGTCTCCGAGATGATGCGGAAGCCGAGGAACTCCGTCAGCACGCGCAAGGTCTGCTCCGGGCGGGCTGTGGAGATCGTGATCGCGCCGAGGCCCTTGATGCCGAATTGGGGCGGCACCGTTGCGAGTTCCCACGGCGTGCCGCCGGGAATGGCCGCCGCATCGCCGCCGTCCTCGATCAGTGCGAGGCGCTGCCCTTCCGGATCGGTGAATGGGAGCGCCTTGTGTCCGGCGCGGTCCGACAGGTCGCCGTGTGCGATGCCGAGCGTGTCGAAACGCTGCGCCCAGTAGGCCAGCGACTCGTCGCCGGAGACGCGGAGGGCAATCTCCTGGATCTCGCCGGAGCCGGGACGGTTCGGGGCGACGCGGCTGTTGGCCGGGGCCGACCCCTGATAGTCGAAGAAGGTGACATCCGTGCCCGGCGTGCCAAGGCCATCGGCGTAGAAGAGGTGATACATGTCCGGCGCGTCCTGGTTCACGGATTTCTTCACGATCCGCATGCCGAGTGCGCGGGTATAGAAGTCGCGATTGCCGACGATGTCACCGGTGGCAGCGCTGACGTGATGGAGACCGCCGAGTTCGAGACCCTCGGGAATGTGGGAGGTGGCGGAGGTGGTGGGCGTTTCCATGGGAAGGGTCCTTTCGGGACTGGGGGAGGATCGCTGCGGGGAAGGGTGGCCGCGATTCGTCGCGGGTCAGCAAGCCTGCCCTGAGCCCTTCGGCGTTGCTCAGGATGAACTCCGCCGAAGGGACTGACCCAGCAGCTGTGTCGATCCGGCGAAGCCGGCGATGGCGCATGAACGCCGCGACGGTATCGATGGCTCTACGGTTCGGGCAGCGAGCGGTCGAGTTTGCGGAGCAGGGTGAGCAAGGTTTCCGTCTCCTCCGGGGTGAGGACCGAGAACTCCTCGATGATGCGCCGTTCGTGATCGGCAAGCGACTGCGTGCGGAGCGTGCGGCCCTCGTCGGTCAGGTAGACGAGGTTGGTTCGTCCGCACTTGCGGCGTTCGACCAACCCGTCGTACTCCATCGCATCGAGGAGCTGGGTGATATTCCCCTTGGTGACGAGCAGGGAGCGGGCGAGATCCTGCTGGGGACGGCCCTCCTGCGCACCGGCGTGGTTGAGGACATCGAAACGGCTGACAGAGAGGTTCCAGTCGCGGAGCGTGGTGGCGGTGCGGCGATCGATCTTCTGGAAGATCCGCGCGATCCGGAGCCATGCGACGACGGCGATGGGCGGGGTGTACTGGCGGCGGGTGAGCGCGCTATCTGGAAGCGGTGGGTGTGGTGTGTGTTCGGATTGGGTAGTGGATGGCTCTGTGGTCTTCATGCGTTAAGTTTAGGTCTAAACTATAAGAGTGTCAATACCCCCCTCGTGAGGGGAGAGGCGAGAGAAGTGAGGACGTAGGAGTGAGGAGTGAGAGAGGCACGCGCGGGAGGATTGTCGTTGGCATGTGGGCCTGGCAATCGGGACGCTCACGATGTCCCACCACTGAGGAGATCGTCTCGCCTTACCTTGCATGTGGAACGGTCGCTTGGGCAGCGGACCGAGGCCCCTACAAGCAGCGCATACGTACGTAGAGGCAGGCTCCGTATCGGTCCTCGCACCGTGTTGTGTTCGTACGGCGGGGCCCGCGAACCACGATCCCGCCTCGTCAGGGCGCCTCAGGCCTCGGTGAGTTCGAGCGCGATCAGGGTCGGCTGGCGCGTGAGGACCTGCACGGTGCCCGGACCGGTCCAGGCCGCGAACGCCTCATCCGAGAGGGTATCGTCGGTGGCGACGTCCACCTTCAGGCGGAGGACGCCTTCAGCGAACTCCCGCGTCTCGACGTTCAGGATGCCATCGCGACCGTTCAGGGTTCGTTGGAAGGCGAGCGCCGTTGTCGCGCGGGCGATTCCGTTCACCACGAGGTCGATGGTCTTGCGCTCTGGTTCCGGCTCGCTGGAGGCTGGCGACGCATCCTCGTCGGCAGCATCGTCCGGCTCGGTGGGGAGGGGCACGGCAGGGGCTGCGTTGTGCCGGAACGGGCGGAAGGCCGTCCTGGGCGCGTCCTCCGGGGCTGCGGGTGTCGCGGGCGCATCGGATTCGTCCGGAGATGTCGTCGCGGCGGCAGGTGTCTCCGCAGTCACGATGGGAGCGGCCTCGTCCGGCGCGACGACGCGGAGGGCATCGGCGACGCGACCCGCGAGGGCTTGTGTCGTGGTCTGGAATCCGGCGATCTCGTCGCGGAGGGAGGCCAGGAGCGCGGTGGTCTGGGCACGTTCGGCCTGACGCTCGCGTTCGATCTCGGCTTCGCGGGCGGTGCGGGCCTGCTCGGCGGCCTGGGCTTCCTCGCGGAGGGCAATGGTCTCCAGCATCAGCTCGCCGGAGCGCTTGATGTTCTCGCCGATGATGCGGTCGAAGGACTCATAGAAGGCGAGACGTTCCTTCGCGCGGTGCAACGCCTGCCGGAGGACGGCGGGATCGTCGCTGTCGGTCTCCAACTCGTGCGAGCCGAGCCCTCCGTCCGGCGCGGGAATGCGGGCGGGGCTGGTTGCTGGCGAGGTGGCGAGGGAATCGCGGTCGGTCATGGGGTGAAGGGTCCTTCGGCGGGCGTCACGGCGAGCATTCGATATGTCCGAGTGTAGCGCACGCCCGGAGGGGAGAGGCGACGGGAGGGGAGAGGTGAGAGGAGTGAGGAGTGAGAAAGGAGACGGGAGGAAAGAGACGAACGAATAAGGAACCCTGAAACGAGGTCCGCAGCGCGGACTATCTCCACAAACGCGGTTGCGCTCCGAATGTCGGCGTCCACTCACCGAATCCGACTGGTCTGGCAGTGCATGGTGAGCGATCACAGAGGATGGTGGCATCGGACCGACACGGGGTCGGTCCCTACGAAAGAATGCCCTGTACGTAGGGACCGACCCCGTGTCGGTCCGGCCTCACCATCCGTCAAGCCAGGCATCCAAACACCCACCCTTCACCCGGATTCGGTATCACGTCTCTTTCCTCTTTCCTCCTGTCTCACTTCTCACTCCTCTCACCTCTCCGCTCTCGTCACCGGTAGTTGTGCGAGTCCGGCGCGAGGGCGCGGATTTCTGCCTTCGAGGGTGGCCCCTCGTCCTTCTCCGGCTCCTCGTGCAGGCGGACAAGCTGGATGCGACGGGGATCGACCTCGCGTTGACGGGTTGGACCGAGACTGCGCTCGTCCTGTGCATGGACGTGCGGGGGCGCGAGTTCCGTTACGTACCGGCTGTCCTCGATCGCGCGGAGGTGGGTGGCGACGATGTTGATGTTGTGCTGGTCGCGCTGGAGGCGGCCTTCCACGATCAGCAGGGGGACGGAGCGCACCTCGTAGCGCTGTTCCTTATACAGGCTGGGGTAGACCACCACATTCACGAGACCCGTTTCGTCCTCCAGCAGCAGGAAGGTGATGTCCTTCGCCGTGCCCGGTCGCTGGCGGCAGACAATGAGGCCGGGGATCGCTATCGGCATCCCGTCCGGCATCGTTTCCAGCTCGGCCACGGTGGCCATCGTCTCGGGCAGGGGCTTGCGCAAGAGTTCCATCGGGTGCCAGTGGGAGTGGCCGACCAGCCGGTACTGGTTCGTCATCTGTTCCCACGTCGTCATGCGCGGGAGGTCGACCAAATCCTGTTCGGTGGGGATCGGCAGCGCGAGCTGGGTGCCGCCCGTCTTCGTGCGTTTCCGACCCGTCGTGAAGCTGCGTGGCTGGAGGAAGAGCCCGGCCTGCCACAACATCTCGCGCTGGCCCAGCCCGAAGTCGCATGCGCCGGCCAGGATCAGATTCTCCACCGATTCCTTGCGCAGCGGGATGCGCCGCATGAGGTCGAGCAGCGAGCGATAGCGACCGTGCAGGAGGCGTTCCCGCGCGATGGCGATGGCCGTCTCCTCGGTGAGCCCCTTCACGAAGCGGAGGCCCATCCGTACGTGACGATCGCCTTCCAGCGAGCAATCGGAGAGGCTCTCGTTCACATCGGGGCGTAGCACCTGCAGGTTGTGGCGGCGGGCGTCGTTGATGAGGACGTGCGGCGCGTAGAAGCCCATCGGCTGGTTGTTCAGCAATGCGCAGAGGAATTCCGCGGGGTATTTGTAGCGGAGCCAGCAGGACTGGTAGGCGAGCAGCCCGAAGGCCGCAGCGTGACTCTTCGGGAAGCCGTATTCGGCGAACCCGGAGAGCTTGCGGAAGACCTCCGTGGTCACCTCCAGGGAGACGCCGCGAGCTGCCGCTCCCGTGAAGAAGGCATCCCGCAGCTTTTCCATCTCTTCCGACGAGCGTTTGCGGGTCATTGCGCGGCGGAGCTGATCGGCCTGCCCGGCGGTGAAGCCGGCCAGTTCCTCCGCCACCTGTACCACCTGCTCCTGATAGAGGATGACGCCGAGCGTCTCCTTCAGCACGGGTTCCAGCAGGGGGTGGTCGTAGGTCGGCGAGAAGTCGGGATCGAGGCGACGCTGCACGAAGGGTGTCACGGCGCCGCCGACGATGGGGCCGGGGCGGACGATGGCGACCTGCACCACCAGATCCTCCAGCTTCTCCGGTTTCGTCTTGCGGATCATCTGGATCTGGGCGCGGCTTTCGATCTGGAAGACGCCGATGGTGTCTCCCTGATGGATCATGCGATAGATCGCGGGGTCGTTGAACGGGATGCGTCCGAGGTCGACCGGCCCCTTGCCTCCGGCGTCGATGAGGTCGAGGCATTCCTCCACCAGCGAGAGCATGCCGAGCGCCAGGAAGTCGATCTTCACGAAGCCGGCGTCGTCGATCGAGTCCTTGTCCCATTGGCAGAGATAACGGTCCTCCATCGCGGCGGGCTGGATGGGCACCAGCTCGTTCAGTGGGGTGGAGGAGATGATCATGCCGCCGGAATGCTGGGTGATGTGGCGGGGGAATCCGGCCAGTTGCCGCGCGATGTCGGTGAGGTAGCACCAGGGCGGTGCCGATGCGCGGGCGGCGTATTCCGGCAGGCGGGCGAGTTCGTCGGCGAGGCCGGTGGCGTTGCGCGGCTCGCTCAGTTTGGAGATGCGGTCGAGATCGTGGAGGGGGATGCCGAGCGCCTTGCCGACATCACGGACGGCGCTGCGCAGGCGGTAGGTGGAGAAGGCGCAGACCATCGCGGCGCGTTCCGGTCCGTAGACCTGGTGGATGCGGGCGATGAGGTGTTCGCGGATTTCGCGCGGGAAGTCGATATCGATGTCTGGAATGGCCTGTTTCTCGCCTGTCTGGGCCGCCCGGTCGTTCAGGAAGCGCCCGACGTAGAGGTTGTGCTCGATCGGATCAACGGCGGAAAGGCCGATCAGGTAGCAGACGACGGAGCTGACCGCCGACCCCCGGCTGCGTCCGGGCCGCAGGAAGCGGCGCGAAGGGGAGTTGACGCCCCCGCGCAGTTCGCTGCTGACTTCCTCGGCGATGTCGAGGATCTCGCGGTAGAGCAGGAAGAAGCCGGTGAGGCCGGTCCGGAAGATCAGCCCGAGTTCGTCCTCCATGCGGGTGCGGGCGGATTCCCGCAGGTGATGGCCGGGAGGGTAGCGCTTGCCGAACGCCTCGTGGCAGATTCGGCGCAGGTATTCCTCCTGCGTCTCCTGGGTGCCGGTCTGGTGCTGGGGGTAGCTGTAGCCGAGATTGGCGTTGAGGTCGAAGGCGGCGCAGCGGGCGGCGATATGGGCCGTCGTCTCGATCGCCTCCGGGTAGCGGCTCCAGAGCGCGGCCATCTCCTCGGGTGCGTGCAGGTGGAACTCGGAGTTCGCGCGTCGTTCGCGGTGACAGCCATCGAGCGTGGTGCGGTGCCTGATGGCGACCAGCACATCCTGCAACCGATGGCGCTCGCGGACGTGATAGTGGACGTTGCCAGTGGCGGCGTAGGCGACCCCGACCGTGCGGGCGAGGGCGATCAGGCGCTCGATGCGCGGGGTATCGCCGAAGACGAACTGCTGCTGAAGCTCAACCACCACGTTATCCGGCCCGAACCACGCGACATAGCGGCGGAGCACGCCTTCGGCCTCCGCCATCATTCCGGCAGCGACGAGGCGGGAGAGCTGGCTATTGCGGCAGCCGGTGAGCAGGATGACGCCCTCCGCGTAGTTCGCGAGCGGCGAGAACTGCTGGGGAACCTCCGTTCGGGCGAGGGAGACGGGGTTTGGCGGGCGTCCGTGGTGGTAATCGGTGAGGAGGCGGCAGAGATTGCCGTAGCCGGTCTTCGATTCCGCGAGCAGGGTGAGATGCGATTCGTCGGCGAGGGTGATTTCCGTGCCGATGATGGCCTGGATGCCGGCGACCTTCGCGGCGCGGGCGAATTCCATCGCGCCATGCAGGCCATCGTGATCGGTGATGGCGATGGCCTCGTACCCGAGTTCCTTCGCCCGGCGGACCATCTCCTCCGGCTGGGAGGCGCCATCGAGGAAGGAGTAGGCGGTGTGGAGGTGGAGCTCGGCGTATGTCATGGCTGCGCGCGCGTTGGTGTCGTCTGCTGTGGTGCGGTCATGAGCCCCCTCCCGGTCGTGTGGCGAGCCCGCTCCATTCATTCATGGAATAGATCATATGTTCTTATTTCTTGTGAAACAAGATGTGTCACGGTGACACGGAATGGCGTCACCATGTTCTCGTCGTCGGGGCAAGCAACGTGCGACAGGAGCGCTCTGATACACTCCGGGCGCATTCGCACCGGACTCGTTTGCATGCGGCGATCGCCAGAGGACAGAGCTCGATGACCGACGACACCCCTTCCGTTCCCGACCGACCGCAAAACGACATGCCGCCGATCGAGGCGCTGCACCGGCTGATGGATGGCAACACGCGGTACGTCGCCGGCACGACCACGCCGATCAACCTCTCCGCCGAACGCGCCGCCGCCGTGGTGGAACACGCGCCGATTGCCGCCATCCTTGGGTGTGCCGATGCGCGCGTGGCGGCCGAACTGATCTTCGACCAGGGGCCGGGCGATCTCTTCATGGTGCGCGTGGCCGGAAACTTTCTGAGTGATTACGGGCTGGCGAGCATCGAATACGCCGTCGAGTTCCTGAATGCGCCGCTGGTGATGGTGCTCGGCCACACGATGTGTGGGGCTGTGACCAGCGCCGTGCGCGTTGTGGAGGAGGGGATCGCGCTGCCTGGTCGTCTTCCCGTACTGGTCGATGCAATCGAGCCGGCGGTCTACGCCGCCCGCCAGGGGAACCCGGAGAACCTGCTGGACGCCGCGATCATCGAGAATGTGCGCCGCCAGATGAACCGCCTCTCGATGATCTCGCCCATCATCAACGCGGCGGTCGCGGCGGGGAATGTGATGATCGTTGGCGGCATCTACGACATTGCGACTGGCGAGGTGACGCTCGTCTAGCCCTGCCATGCCTGGAGGATCGATGCCGAGCGAGCTTGCCGATCACATTGCGACGATCTCCGTCATTGACACCCACAGCCACATGGCGGGCGACTTCGCCTGGGATGGGCCGGATGCTCCCGACATTCTTGGCGATCTCTTCGGATGGTACAGCTCGTCGGACCTGATCGTGGCGGGCGCCTCCCGCGCGGCTGTCGATCAGCTGCGGGACCGTACCGATGAGGACCTTGAAGGGCGTTTCGCCGGGATCGCCGCCGCATGGGACGCGATCCGCTTCACCGGGTACGGCGAGGCCGTGCGCATCGCCGCGCGCGACCTCTACGGGATCGAGGAGTTGCGTGCGGACACGATCCGCGCGGGACAGGCGCGGCTGGAGGCATGGCAGCGTCCGGGCGGCTGCCTCACGCTCCTGCGCGATCGGGCGAAGCTCGATCATGTGCAGACGGACCTGGGACTGGATACCATCGCCCTTCCCCGGAGTTCCGCACCGTTCTTTCTGCGCGATCTCTCCGTGCTCCGTTTCGCCGTTGGTGCTGTCGACGATCCCGTGCTGGAGGCGGCGACCGGGGTCACGATCCGGGATCTTGCCACGGTGCGGGATGTGATGGAAACGATGTTCGCGCGGTACGCCCCGCTCTCCATCGCCCTGAAATCCCAGCATGCCTACGTCCGCACGCTGGCATGGCAGCAGCGGTCGGACGCCGACGCCGAGCGGGCGTTGCAGGGAGTACTGGCGGGCGGACCGGGGAGCAATGATCCGCAATCGGCGGCGCGGATCTGCCTCGGGGACTGGTGCCTGGGGCAGGTGGCGGAGCTGGCGAGCCGATACCAGCTGCCGATCAAGCTCCACACCGGCTATCTCGCCGGGACGGCGGCAGAGGGCACCGCGATGCCCATCGACCGGCTACGCGCAGGGCATCTCGCGTCCTTGTTGATGGAGTATCCGGATACCCAGTTCGTCCTGATGCACATCGCCTATCCCTACCGCGACGAGATGATCGCGCTGGCCAAGCACTTCGGGAATGTCACGGTCGATCTCTGCTGGGCGTGGGCGCTCAACCCTTTCGCAACGAAGGATTTCGTGCGTCAGTTCCTGCACGCCGTTCCGCTGACCCGGCTCTTCGCGTTTGGCGACGACACCTCGACACCGTCGATGGCCTACGCCTATGCCGTGCAGATGCGTCGATGGCTCACCCGAACGCTCGAAGAGGAGATCACCGACGGCTTCATGACCGTCCCGCAGGCGATGGATGTGGCGACCCGGCTGCTGCGTGACAATCAACTGGCGACCTTCGATATCGCGGGACGTCAGCAGGCGGTGCTGGCGGCGACGGAGTCGAACGAGCGCTTTTCGTGGCCGTGGCCGTACCGATACGACGCTCACGTTGCTGGCTCGTGACGTCCGGGAGTCTGAGTGACGGTCCGCATGAGATGTGTTGGGCAATGTGACCAGTCTGTGTGGGTATTCTGCCCGTATCTCTCCGGTCGGCCATGTCCGATACTGGGCAGGTTGTGCATGATGCCGCATGGCGGCTGTCGATGGGGAGCGTGACGGATGGAGTGGGTTCCTGCCGCGATGACCGGGCTGGCGATCGGGTTCGCGTTCACGGCGGTGCCGGGGCCGGTCACGACCGAGGCGACGCGGCGCTCGGTGCAGGGCGGCTTCTGGCCTGGTTTCCTCGTGAACGCCGGTTCGCTGGTCGGAGATGTTGTTTGGGCGGTGCTCGGCCTTTCCGGCGCGGCGGTGCTGCTCCAGCACGACGCCTTCGCAGTCACGCTCGGGCTGATCGGCGTCGGCTTCCTCTTCGCCCTCGCGCGGGATGCCATCCGCGCCTTTTGCGTGCCCGCTCATGGGGAGGACGATGGGACAATCGCGCAGGGGAGCGCGCTGAAGGTTGGCGCGGTCTTCTCGCTGGCGAATCCTTCCGGCATCGCCTTCTGGTCGGGCGTCGGCACCGGTATGCTGGCCGGTTTGGGTGATGCGTCGTTCGGGACCATCCTCGTGCTGATCGTCGCCTACCTCGTGGCGGGAATGCTGCTCGGCAGCGTCTTCGTGGCGATTGCCGTGCTGGGTGGGCGTCTGCTGGGCGAGCGGATCATGCGCTGGGTGGATCTCGTCTCCGGGATCGCGCTCGGGTATTTCGGTATCCGGCTGCTCTGGACCACCCTGAAGCGGGCGAACCCCTGGCTGCGACCCGCCTTGCGCGCGCTTGTCTGATGCGTTCCCCGGCGTGTTGATGCACGGAGTGTCGGGTGGGCGTTCAGCCTTCCGGGGATCGTCACTGTGGGGAGCGTTTTGTAACGCCTTTTTGATTACTCTCATGCGAAGCTCGTCGTAGCGTACGGGAGGGGGTGTGCAGCGTTGCCCATCCCTTCTCGCGCGCCCTCGCCGACTGGAGCTACCGCCATGATTGATCTTGCGAGCCAGACCCCGCTCGTGGCCACCTACGACGACCTGATCGAGCAACTGATGGCGCTTGATGCCGACCTCACGGCGACGGTCGCGGAGGCCGAGCCGATGCTCGACCAGGTTCACCCGCGCTTCCGCCGCAGCGCCGCCAACCTGCTGCAATACCTCGCCCTGCGCGAGCGAGACATCCGTGAGTTGCAGATCGCGCTCGCCGATCTTGGCCTTTCCTCGCTCGGGCGCGCCGAGGCCCATGTCCAGGATAGCGTCCGCGCCGTGATCGGCGTGCTCCACGCACTGGCTGGGCGCGAGTGGACGCCTCCCGCCACGTCCGGAGATCCGGTGTCATTGCTGGAAGGGCAGGCCCTGCTCGAAGCGCATGCCGATGCGCTGCTCGGGCCGGGAACGTCCACGCGCGAGGCGCGGATCATGGTCACCTCCGCGACAGAGCTGGCCGATGACGTCGATCAGCTTGCCGCGATGCTGGATGCGGGCATGAATGTGCTGCGCGTCAACTGCGCGCATGACAGCGCTCCCGTCTGGGCGCAGATGATCGACAGCCTCCGTGCCGCGCAGGAGCGGACCGGTCACGAATGCCAGATCATTATGGACCTCGCCGGGCCGAAGTTGCGGACAGGTCCGGTGGTGGACACCGTTTCCGTCATCAAGTGGCGACCACAGCGCGACGCCTTCGGGCATATCGTCTCTCCGGCCCGGATCTGGCTGGCGCCGGAGGGTGTGCCGGCCCCGGCCCCGGCTGCCGCGACTCTGCCGATGCCGAAGGACTGGCTGGAGAGCCTCACCTATGGCGACCACATCCGCTTCTCCGATACCCGGAAGTCCACGCGGCACCTGACCGTCTCCGCGCGAGAAGGCGAGGGCTGGTGGGCGACCTCGCTCCAGACCAGCTACGTCGCGCCGGGCACCGAACTCTCCGTGCGCGAACGGCATGGCAAGACGGCGAGGGTCGGGGAGTTCCCGCAAACCGCCGGGTTCCTGACGCTGCACACCGGCGACCGGCTGGTGGTGACGCGATCGCTGGAGCCGGGCGCGCCGGCCCAGGAGGCGGAGGATGGCTCGCTGATCCCGGCGCGGATCGGCTGCACGCTCCCGGAGGTCTTCGCGGCGGTGAATCCGGGCGAGCGCGTCCTCTTCGATGACGGCAAGATCGAGGGCGTCATCCGTGAGACCGGCCCGGACGCGATGACGGTGGAGATCACCCGTGCCCGAGATGGCGGAGCCCGGTTGCGCGGCGAGAAGGGCATCAACCTCCCGGACACCGAACTCGCGCTCTCCGCACTGACGGCGAAGGATCTGGCCGACCTCCCGTTTGTGGTCGAGCACGCCGACATGATCGACTTCTCCTTTGTCAGCCGCGCCAGCGATGTCGAATCACTGCAGTCGCATCTCTCGGAGCTGGCTGGACCGCGACCGGGTATCGTGCTCAAGATCGAGACGCGCCGCGCCTTCGAGCGGCTGCCGGAAATCGTGCTCGCCGCGATGCGTGAGGAGACCGCCGGGATCATGATCGCCCGCGGCGATCTCGCGGTGGAAGTGGGCTGGGAGCGCCTTGCCGAGATCCAGGAGGAGATCCTGTGGCTGGCGGAGGCTGCGCATCTGCCAGTGATCTGGGCGACGCAGGTGCTCGAATCGCTGGCGCAGACGGGCCTGCCCTCACGCTCCGAGATCACGGATGCGGCGATGGGCGAGCGGGCGGAATGCGTGATGCTGAACAAGGGACCGCACATCGTCGAGGCGATCGCGGTGCTGGACAGCATCC
The DNA here is from genome assembly GCA_049840815.1 of Thermomicrobiales bacterium. Taxonomy (GTDB): domain Bacteria; phylum Chloroflexota; class Chloroflexia; order Thermomicrobiales; family UBA6265; genus JASGDN01. The sequence continues at coordinate 54,511 of JASGJI010000016.1, forward strand.
TGACCCGCATGGAGAGCCATCAGAGCAAGAAGCGGGCGTTGCTGCGTCGCCTCCGCTCGTGGAGCGCCGAGTCGGCGAAGGCCGGCATCGCGGGCTGAGGGATAAGGGGAGAGGTGAGAGAAGTAAGGAGTGAGGGGCGACCGGCGCCCTTTGCTCCCGAGGGAGGCCGTCTTTCGGAAGGTCGTACGGGATCGCAAGGGGAGAGAAGCGGTGGCGGGAGCGTTGCGGGAGAATCGGGACAACGACCAGTCGCTGCATCTCGGAGGAACCGCATGTCCAGTACCCCTTCGCTCGCCGGCCTCGGTGCAATCACCATCTTCGTCCGCGACCTCGACCGCGCCCGGACGTTCTACGCCGAGATCTTCGGGTTGCGGCAGATCTTCGCCGACGACGTCTCCACGGTCTTCGACCTTGGGAACACGATGATCAACCTGCTCCAGGAAGGGGAGGCGCCTGGCCTGATCGGTCCCGCGAAGGTCGCGGCGGTCGAGGATGGTGCCCGGATGCAGCTCACGATCTTCGTGGACGATGCGGATGCGGTCATTGCGATGCTGCGCGAGCGCGGGGCGACGCTCCTCAACGGACCGATCGACCGGCCCTGGGGCGTGCGGACCGCCTGCATCGTCGATCCGGACGGCACGGTGTGGGAAATTGCCCAGCAGATGGGCGCGCCGGACGCAGCCTGATCGCGGGTATCATGCTCCCCAATCGCGACCGCCCGCGCCCGAAGGAGCATCCCCCACATGACTGTCCTGCCACTCAATGCCGAGAATCTCGCCGCCATCGCCGCCTCCGGCGTCCCCGTTCCGGAGTACGACCGCGCCGATCTCCGCGTCGGGATCGTTCATTTCGGCGTCGGCAACTTCCACCGCTCGCATCAGGCGATGGTGCTCGACCGTCTGATGCAGGCCGGCGAGGCGTGGGACTGGGCGATCTGCGGCGTCGGCGTCCTGCCGTCCGATGCCAGGATGCGCGATGTGCTGGCCGCGCAGGATGGCTTGTACACCCTCGTGCTGAAGTACCCCGATGGCCGGGAAGAGCCGCGGGTGATCGGCTCCATCGCGGAGTACCTGTTCGCGCCGGACGATCCGGAGGCCGTCATCGCGCGGCTGGCCGATCCCGCCGTCCGCATCGTCTCGTTGACGGTGACGGAGGGAGGCTACGCCGTGAACGACGCGACCGGCGCGTTCGACGCGACGCTCCCCGCCATCGCTGCCGACCTGGTGCCCGATGCGGTTCCATCGACGGTCTTCGGGCTGGTGACGGCAGGATTGGCACGGCGGCGGGAGGCCGGGATTCCGCCGTTCACGATCATGTCCTGTGACAACATGCAGGGTAATGGCCATGTCGCGCAGATCGCGTTCACGGCGTTCGCCCACCTGAAGGACCCCGGCCTCGGTGCCTGGATCGCGGAGCACGTCGCCTTCCCGAACGCGATGGTCGACCGCATCACGCCCGCGACAACCGACGCCGATCGCGCGGAGGTCGCCGAGCGGTTCGGGATCGCGGATGCGTGGCCGGTCCTCTCCGAGTCGTTCGTGCAATGGGTGCTGGAGGATCGTTTCCCGCTCGGGCGTCCGCCATACGAAGATGCCGGCGTGCAGGTCGTCGCCGATGTCGAGCCGTACGAGTTGATGAAGTTGCGGCTGCTCAACGCGAGTCATCAGGCGATGGCGTATCCCGGCATCCTTGCGGGATACACCTACGTCCACGAGGTTTGCGGGCAGCCGCTCTACGCCGACTTTCTGATGGACTACATGATCGAGGAGGCGACGCCGACCCTGCTCCCGGTGCCGGGCATCGATCTCGACGCGTACCGGAAGGAGTTGATTGTCCGGTTCGCGAGTCCCGCCGTGCGTGACACGTTGCTGCGGCTCGCCTTCGACGCCTCCGAACGCATCCCGAAGTTCCTGCTGCCGGTGGTGCGGGATCGCCTGGCGGCGGGTGCGGACATCGCGCGGTCGGCGCTGGTGATCGCGGCGTGGGCAGCGTATCTGGAGGGTGTGACCGAATCGGGTGCCCCGATCACGATCGCCGACCAGCGAAAGGATGTGTTGCAGGACGCGGTGCGGCGGGAGGCTGACGATCCGCTGGCCTTCATCGGCCTGCGTGAGATATTCGGCGACCTCGCGGCTGATGCCCGGTTCGTGACGGCGTATCAGTCGGCGCGCGTGTCGTTGCGGGAGCGTGGCGCGGAAGGGGCGATCGCGGCGCTGCGTGGGTAACTTGCCTTCCGGACACCTATTGCGTGGTGAGGCGGCCGCCCGTATCGTTCCGTGGGGTTCGAGGGGCGCGAATGGTCGCGTCCTGACATATGACAGGGGAGACGGACGATGGGTGGGGAGATGCTGCGACGCGGGGCCGGTCGGCTGCGCGTCGCGTCAGTGGTTGCGGCGGTGGGGATGCTCGGTCTCGGCATGATGGGGCCGGGATTGGTCCTGGCGGAACCGATGCCGACCGAGACCGTCTCCTCGCCGGGGGAGTTGCCGACCCTGCCGCCGGTCGAACCAACGGCCACGGAGACAACCGCCGTCACACCGACTAGCGAGGTCACGCCCACCGAGACCGTTGAGCCGACCGTCACCGCGACGCCGGACGGGACGGGCGGAGTCATTCTTGTCCTGACGACGGTCGATGGCGGCAATGTTCCGGATACCACGCGCGTCTGCGTCGAGGATACCTGTCAGATCGTCGGGGATATCGTGTTCGGGGGCGGATCGGCCAGAGTGCCGGTCGGATTCAGCGGGCTGCAGCCGGGTGACTACAACGTCTGGATCACCCATACCGCGCCGTATGACGAGCGGGCAGGTGGCATCCGGATTGTGGCGGACGAGGTAGAGACGATCGAGGTCGTGCTGCTCCTGCCGACACCGACATCCGTCGCGTCCGTGACCTCGGTCCCGGCCGTCACGGCGACGACTCCCCCGACTGCTGCTGCCGCGATCGCATCGCTGCCGAATACGGGTGTGGGCGGCGGGTCGTCGTCGATGCTGCCAGTGCTGCTGACGCTCGCCCTGGGCACGGTGCTCGCGATGACCGGGATCGCGTGGCGGAACCGTCGGCTTTCGTGAGGACATCGCTCACCGGATGACCGAGAGCGCCAGATGCCAAGCGGCATCTGGCGCTCTCCCGTTTCGCGGGTATGATGCCCCCATCGATTCGCACCACCGACAGGGAGATCACGCCATGGCCCGGTTTCTCGTTCTCACCACGTTCAGCAGCGCCGAGGCGCGCATCGCCCATCGCGCCGAGCATCGCGTCTACCTCAAGCAACTCGTCGATGCCGGGTCCCTCCTGATGGCAGGGCCATTCGCCGATGAGCGTGGCGGCGTCATGATCCTCGAGGCGGAGGACGAGGCCGAGGTGCTGCGCTTGCTTGCCGACGATCCGTTCACGATCAACGGCGTCTTCGCGACGACCGAGGTTCGTCCGTGGGTGCTCGTCGCCGGGTCGTAGGCGGGTCAGACGAGGCAGACGCCCTCGCGGGCGGTGACGCGACCCTCCTTCATCACCAGGGTGCGTGGACGCCGGGCGATCATCGCTTCGACGTGGTTTTCGCCCGGCACCACGACCAGATCGGCGGACTTCCCGACGGCGAGGCCGTAGTTCTCCGCGCCGACGACTGCCGCGTTGTCGTACGTTACGGTGTGCAGGATGTTCTCGATATCGTCGTCGCGGCGAAGGTTGTTGCGGTAGGCCATGATGTAGGCGCGTTCGAGCATGTCCGGGCGCTGGAGCGGATTCCAGGCGTCCTGGATGCCGTCGTTGCCGGTGCAGAGGCGGACTCCGGCCGCGCGGAGCTTTTTCAGGTTTGGCGCGGGACGGTGCCCGCCCGGACCGTGGCTCATCACGATCACGTCGTTGCGGACGATGCGTTCGACCAAGCCCTGCCAGCGATCCTCGTCCACGCTGCCGAGTGCAAAGGCGTGGCTGATGACCACGCGCCCCTGATAGCCGAGCGCCTCGACGCGGTCCAGGATGAGGTCGATCGAGAAGGCGCCCAGCTCGCCCGGTTCGTGGGCATGGATGTCCAGATCGACGCCATATTTCGTGGCAAGCCCGAAGATGGTGTCCAGATGCCCGGCGGGATCGCGATCCATCGAGCAGGGATCGAGGCCGCCCATCACATCGGCACCCATCTTCAGCGCTTCCTCCAGCAGTTCCACCGTGCCGGGACGGATCAGCATGCCGCTCTGTGGGAAGGCGACGGTCTGAATGGTCAGCGCGTCGCGGAAGTCCTGTTTCGTCTGGAGGATGCCTTCCATCGCGCGGACGCCGATCTCGGTGTCGATGTCCGTGTGGGTGCGGATGTGCGTCGTGCCGACGGCGATGGCGAGTCGGGCGTGGATGCCGGTCTGGCGGTGGAAGTCAATCTGATCCTCCCGGCGGACACGACGCTCGTTTTCGATCATGTCGATCAGGAGCGGCCCGTGCTCGTTGCGGTGCCATGGGAGGCCGATCAGCGTCTTCTCCATGTGGGTGTGGGCGTCGATCAGGCCGGGGAAGGCGACCTGCCCTGCCCCGTTCACAACCTCGTTCGCCATTACCTCCGCCCCGACGCCGGGACCGAGCGCCGCGATGATGCCATCGCGCACGACGATATCGACGGCCTGCGTCGCGCCGAGGGGAAGCACATCCTGGATCACGGTCGTCATCGAAATCTCCTTGACCGACTATTGCATCATCATCTGTGATGATGATAGCAAGGGCGGGTTGGCGGGTGAACCCGGTGGTGCGCTGGACTGGGGGATCGGATCAGCCGGGGATCGTCAGGAAGGTGCCGGACATCCAGCCATCGCGGCCACCACAGCGCACCGGTACCCAGCCGCCGCTCGGTGCGCCGCGCATCTCGACGCGCGCGCCCTCTGCCACCACGGCGATCACGCTCCCTGAGGTGCTGGCGCTGCTCCGGCAATTGAGGCCGACGCCGCCCGTGTTCGAGACGCGGGCATACGACGTCGCCGGCGCGGTTTGCGTGACGGTCGGGCGTGGCGTGACCGGTGTTGGCGTGATGACAGTCGTTGGCGTTGCGGCGGTGAGGGTGAGGTATTGCGCGGAGGCCCAACCGTCCTGATTCGCGCAGCGGATCGGCACCCAACCGTTGACGGTCGCGCCGCGCACCGGCACGCGTGTCCCCTCCGGGAGGTCCGTGATGATCGACGACGTGGTGCTGGCGCCGCTGCGGCATCGGAGGGATGTGCCTCCGGTGCCAGTCACGATCGCCGATTGGCCGGAAGGCATCGTGGCGGTGGCCGTAACCGTCGGGACGGGAGTCACCGGCGTGGTGCTGGGCGTGGGAGTTCGCGTGGGCGCGATGGTCGGTGGTGGCGTCGAAACGGGCGAGGCCTGAAGGTAGGAGGCCGATGCCCATCCCTTCTGCGATCCGCAGATCACGGGATACCAGCTGCCGAAGACCTTGCCCCGGAGCATCACCTTCTGCCCCTCCGCCAGCTGCCCGATGATCGCGCCGCCGGACGACGGGTTGGCGCGGCAGCGGAGCCCGTCGCCGCCCGTGCCCGTCACGGTGCCGCTGGTCGGCCACGTCGGCATCACCGGGGGCGAGCAGGCGGCCATCATGTCCGGGACGGTGGAGAGTTCGTATCCCTGGGCGCGGAGGGCGTCGATGATTCGGGGAAGTGCCCGCGCGGTCGATGTGGACGTGGCCGGCCCGTCGAGGTGGAATTCCACGACCGCGCCCGGGTAGATGCCGTTCATCACCCGCGCGTAGACGGTCTGTTCGGTGGCATCGGTGCCATAGTCGGCGGCGGCGACCCCCCAGCCGACCGGGAGCATCCCGAGGCTGCCGACGATCCTGCGCGTGCGGAGATCGCTCTCGGCGGCGTAGGGTGTCATGTATTCGTCGATCGGGCGGCCGATCACGGCCTCGATCGCGGCTTTCGAGTCGAGCATGTCCTTGCGGATGGCCCCGTCGCTGAGGCCAGTCAACGTGACGCGCTGGTCGCCGTGGGTGCCGATGGGGAAGCCGGCGGCGTCGAGCTGGTGGAGATAGGCGGGCTGGGTTTGGGCCCACCAGCCCATCGGGAACATCGTGGCGGGCGCGTCCTTCTGGCGCAGCGTATCGATCACGCTCTGCGATGGCGTGTAGCCGATGCCGATGTTGAAGATCAGCGCGACGCGGTTGCAGGAGACATCGCCTTCGCGGAACCACGGGTCGTCGTTCCCTCGATCAAGGAAGTTGGCGTAGACCCACCCCGTGCCGCCCTCCCAGGCGATGGGCAGGAAGCCGTTGGCGGCAGCCCCGGTGACGTCGAGACTCGCGCCCAGTTCGGCGTTCCCGATCACGGCGCAATCGAGGCGCGCACAGGAGCGGACGTTCACGAGTGATCCCGCCGTGACCTTCGCGCTCGCGGCCTTGGCAGGAAGTGGGCCAAAGGCGGTGGCGACGACGAGGATGGTGAGCAGGAGGCGAACGGCGGCGAGTGGGGTACGGATGGACACGCGGGGACTCCTCGGCGGCGGGACGCGGGGGATCGACGCGGGCGCGGGAGGGGTTGAGGGAGGGATGCGCGACCGAGGTTCCTGCCATCCTAGGTAATTGCTGTGACTGCCGTCAACACTGGGGGCGTGGGGTGGGACGTTCGTTCGCGGCCGATCGTGATGGAGTGTGCAGTATCCGCATCATGAGGTGGTCACAAGGATCGCCGCTCCACAGCGTGGGACTGCATGCGGGCACACAAAGACACCCCTGGCGGATGGAATGTTCCATCCGCCAGGGGTGTCGTGCGGTCGCGTAGTGGCCGTTATGACGCGGAAACCGGAACCTGCTCCGGCGTGTCGAGCGGCTGGCGACGACGGGTCGGCTTCTTCGGGGCCTTCGCCGGCTCCTCGCGGGAGTCCGACTCCGGTGCCTCCGCCGTCTTGCCGATGGCGCCGGGCGTCGAGGCGCCGCTGTGCGAGCGGCCCACGAACGCGATGTCCAGCACCTCGTCGAGGTGATCGACCGGGATCAACTCCAGGTCGTTGCGCACGATCGGCGGCAACTCGGAGAGGTCCTTCGCGTTCTTGCGCGGCAGGATGAAGGTCTTGATGCCGCCGCGATGCGCTGCCAGCGTCTTCTCGCGGAGGCCGCCGATCGGCAGCACCTTGCCGCGCAAGGTGATCTCCCCGGTCATCGCCACATCCTTGCGCACCTTCTGGCCGGTCATCGCCGAGATGAGCGCGGTGGCCATCGTGATACCGGCGGAGGGGCCGTCCTTCGGGATCGCGCCAGCCGGGATGTGGACGTGGATGTTGTGCTTGTCGAAGAAGCCGTCGTCGATGCCGAGTTCCGTCGAGCGGGATCGCGCGTAGGAGAGCGCGGCGCGCGCCGATTCCTGCATCACGTCGCCCAGCTTGCCGGTGAGCAGCAGCTCGCCCTTGCCTTCCATCACCGTGACCTCGATGGAGAGGAGGTCGCCGCCGACGCTTGTCACCGCGGCACCGGTCGCGACGCCGATCTCGTCCTGCTCCTCGGCGAGCCCGAAGTCGTAGCGGGGGACGCCGAGATAGGTCTCCACATCCGGCCCATCGAGCGCGATGGATTCCGGCGGGGTCGCGCTGGCGAACTTGCGGGCGACCTTCCGCGTCAGCGATCCGATCTCGCGTTCGAGGTTGCGGACGCCGGATTCCTCCGTGAACTCGCGGATGACGGTGCGGATCGCGTCGTCGGAGACGGTCAGCTGCTCCGGTGTCAGGCCGTGCGACTCCAGGGCCTTCGGCAGCAGGTAGTTGCGGGCGATGGCCAGTTTCTCGATCTCGGTGTAGCCGGAGACCTCGATGATCTCCATGCGGTCGCGCAGCGGTGCGGGGATGGGATCGAGCATGTTGGCGGTGGTGATGAAGATCACCTTGGAGAGGTCGAACGGGACCTCCAGGTAGTGATCGGAGAAGGTGGTGTTCTGTTCCGGATCGAGCACTTCCAGCAGCGCCGAGGACGGATCGCCCCGGAACGTGTCGGACCCGAGCTTGTCCACCTCGTCCAGCACGAGCACCGGGTTGTTGCTCTTGGCGTCGCGCATCGCCTTGATCACGCGGCCCGGCATCGCGCCGACATACGTCCGGCGATGCCCGCGAATCTCGGCCTCGTCGCGCACGCCGCCGAGCGACATCCGGACGTACTTGCGGTCCATCGCGCGGGCAATCGACTTGCCGAGGCTGGTCTTGCCGACGCCCGGAGGGCCGACAAAACAGAGGATCGGGGCACGCAGCTTGTCGCCGGCCAGCTTGCGGACGGCGATGAACTCCAGGATGCGGTCCTTCACCTTTTCGAGACCGTAGTGATCCTCATCGAGGATGCGCTGCGCCTCGTCGAGGTCGAGCGCGTCCTCCGTGGCGGTGGACCACGGAAGTTCCACCAGCCATTCGAGGTAGGTGCGGATGACGCCGATTTCCGGGGAGAAGGGGTGTTGTTGCTCCAGGCGCTCGACCTGGGCCAGCGCCTTTGCCTTCACCTCGTCCGGCATGCCGGCGGCATCGATCTTCTCGCGGATCTCGTTCGCCAGCGCTTCCTCGGAGGAGCCTTCGCCCAGTTCCTTCTGGATGGCGCGGAGCTGCTCGCGGAGGAAGTATTCGCGCTGCTGGCGGTCCATCCCGGCCTGCGCCTCGTTCTGGATCTCGTTCCGCAGGTGGAGGACGTTCAGCCGCTTCTGGATCATGATGCTGAGTTGGCGCAGGCGTTCGACCGGGTCGATGGTCTCCAGCAGCACCTGGCGCTGGTCGGACGTGAATTCCGGCGAGAACGCGATCATGTCGGCAAGCCAGCCCGGCTCGTCGACGCTGCGCACCATCGTCAGTACTTCCTCGGGCACGTTCGGGAGCATCGCCATGTAGCTCTCGACCTGCTCGAGCACGGTCTCCATCGCCGCTTCGGTCTTGGCGGGATCGCCCGGAACCTCGTCCATGCGGAGGACCCGCGCTGCGACGTAGGGATGCTCCTGGATCAGGTCTTCCACCCGGCCACGGGCGATGCCCTGGAGGATGATGTGATCCTGGCCACCGGGACGGGAGATGTACTGGCCAATCTCGGCGATCACGCCGACATCGCAGAGTTCGAAATGTTCTTCCGGATAGACGGTGCTCTCCCCGTCGACATAGTCCGCGTAGGGGTCGGCGTCGGTGTCGCGCTGGTCGGGGGCGAGAGGATCACTGCCGTCAAAGTCGACGATGTTCATGAGATCGAGCAGGTCCGGCTCCGGGCGTGGCCCGGTGCCATCGGTGTCGATCACCCGGCGCTCGGTGAGGACGAGCACGAGACGCGGGTCCATCCGCATCGCGCGGTCGACGGCGAGTGCGGTCTCGTCATCCTCGAGCGGGAAGGGGATGGACATGTGCGGCAGGAGGATGGTCTCATCCGTCACTACCACGGGCATGGCCAGGAAGGTGTTGTTCGGGCGGCGGCGTCCGCGCCCCTTGGGGCGACGTGGCGCGGGTGCCTCAGCGCTGGCTGCATCCTCGGCGGGAGTGTCCGCGGCAGCTTCGGTGTTCGCGGCGGCACGCTTGCGACGTGGACGCTTGGGAGCGGCCTCGGGTGCAGCGGCCTCGATGGTCTCGGACTCGGTCGTCGTGGCGACTGCGTCGTCCTGAGGCTCGTCGGTCGCTGGTGTGTGCTTGTTCGCGGAATCGCGAGAAGCCATGATGCGTCTATCTCTTTCATCTGATGATCGTGGCCGCGCCCCACAGTCGTCGCCGGTGCGACCTTGGAGGGCTGCGTTCTTGTCGTGCAGGGATGGGGACAGTGGGCAGGATGCGGGAACCGGAGCCGGTCCCTTCATCCGGCGGGACGAACCTGTCCTGAACGACGATCGGACGACTGCCGTCCCCCTGATGCTCGGTCCTTCGAGACGTGGATGACGAACGGTGCGCCCGATTGCCGATCATTATAGGCGGTCTGTCGAGTTCCGACGCCTCGCCGTTCGGGTCGGTTGGCGGCAGGATTCCGGAGCATTCCGGCTGGTGCGGCGTGTATCCTGCGTATGAAGCGTTGCAATCGATTCCACGGGCGCCACGATGGTGCAGTCGTAAAGGGTCCCTTCCATGTCGCAGCCGACACCGCGTCGGGGAGAGTTCATCCATTTTCATCCGAACCTGGGAGTCATCGATCGTCGGATGCTGCTTCGGTTGTCGGCGGCGGGGGCGGCCTCCCTGGGGTTGACCCAGGGCGACGGGGATGGCCGGTTCGTCCTGGCCGGCGCATCGTCACCCGCGACGCCGACATCGAGTCTGCCCGATCTTCCGGTCCATCAGGTGGCCATTCTCACCGGGGATGACCCCTCGGCGACGAACCGGACCGGCGAGCGGTGGGGTGTCTACGGGACCGACCTTGGGAGCAGTTTCCGCCACAAGGATCGGACATACCTCGTATTCGGCGACACCTTCGGCGAGTACAACCGGGATTGGCGGAGCAATGTGCTGGGGATCTCCTCCGACGACGACCCCACCGACGGTGTTTCGATCGATCGCATGATCGAGGATGCGCCTGGTCATGCGAAGGAGATCCTGGCCTCCCGCAAGGTCGATTTTCAGGAGATGACGGTGATCCCGACCTATGGCGTCGCGGTCGGCGACCGGATTTTCCTGCACTACATGTCGGTGAAGCACTGGGGCGATCCGGGCCGGTGGGATCTCGGTGCGGCGGGGTTCGCGTATTCCGATGACGATGGCCAGACCTGGACGAAGGACCCGAACGCGATCCTCCCGGGTGACACGAACTGGGGGCAGGTCGCCATCGAGGAACACGAAGGGCATCTTTACCTGTTCGGGATTCCTGGAGGACGGTACGGCGATCTGAAGCTGGCCCGGGTCGCGCCGGAGTCGCTGCTCGACCTTGACGCCTGGACCTACTGGGACGGGATGACGTGGGCGGCTGATGCCGGGGACGCGGCGGTGCTGGTGCCTGGGCCGGTGGGGGAGCTTTCGGTTCGCTGGAACGCGCACTACGGCCGCTGGCTGATGATGTACCTGATCGACGACGCCGGGCTGATCGTATTGCGAACGGCGGAGGCGTTGCGTGGCCCGTGGAGCGAGGCGCGCGTGGTCGTGCGGAGCACGGACTACCCGGCGCTCTACGCCCCATACATTTACCCCACGTGGAACGATGGACCGGACATCTGGTTCAACATGTCCCTGTTCGGTCCCTACAAGGTCTTCCTGATGCGGACTTCACTGGAATAGCCCGTCTCTTCGGGGGCGTCGAGGTTGCATCGCGTTCCTGATCACGGGGCGGGAGTAGGTGCGGGCTCCTTTGGCCAGATGGACTCCAGTTCGGCGACGCGAGCGCGGTGGAATGCCACAGGCGCACCCGACGCGGTGATGCGGATCTCGGTCGGGCCGCCAAGGGCGTACGCGGTCAACGACGCCTCACCGTCATTCGCGAACACCTCGACCGAGGCGACGTCAAGCAGGATGTCGATCCGGTGTACCGGTGAGTGGGTGTATTGGGTCGCCCCGTTGATGGCGATGCGATCCCGTTCGATCAGGACGTGCCGCCCGCACAGGTCGAGATCGAGGGCAGCGCCTGCGGGGAGTTCGACCTCGGCACGGAAGCGGAGCGCCTCGGTGACGTAGGTTGCCGACCACGACGCATCCGGCTCCAGCTTCCCGCTTGGACCCTCGTACTCGCGTCGTTCGAGCATCGCGAGTTCGCCGACCGGCGAACGATGCAGACGCAGTCCATGCGGGGTCGTGCGCAGGGCAAGGTCGCACGGAATGCTCACCTGCTGGCTGAATGGCATGCCTGGAAATGGGCTCTTGTGAACCCAGGCTGCCTGGACGCGGCGCGGAACACCGTGCGACGTCGCATCCCAACTCTGCGTGGCGTAGAAGTTCGGGCCGCCATCGACCGTGAGGAGCGGTGTTTCCGGGACGAAGGCGGCCCCGTCGAACGTGCCGATCTCGTAGCTGCCGTCACCCCGCACGAGCACCCATCGTGTGTCGGCGCTGCCCTCAATGGGCAGCTCGAAGAAGTCGGGACACTCGAAGCCGGGGCCAAGGTCTCCGACAGGTTCCCAGTGCAGCAGGTCAGTCGACACCAGCAGTTCGTAGCGCCGGTTGGCATAGAGCACCATGCACCAGCGGTCGCGCCGATGGTCGCGGAGGACCATCGGGTCGCGCTCCCCGCGGCGCATGATCGGGTTCCCCGCCCACGCCAGCCAGGTACGGCCACGATCGAGGCTGTAGTGGATGCCTTGCGTGAGGTTGTCGTTGCGGGACCAGAACGCCACCATCGGTGCTGGGCCGCTCGGTTGACCGAGGCCGGACGTGTTGTTGGCGTCAACGACGCAGCTTCCCGATTGGACGCCACTGTTCAGCGCGTCCTCCCAGAACGCCGGCGGCAACTCCGTCCAGTGCACGAGGTCAGTGCTCACCGCGTGAATCCAGCATTTGTTCCACCGCTGCGCGAACAGGTGATATTCGCCATCAAGGACCACGAGCCCATTGAGGTCGTTGAGCCATCCCTCCTGGCGCTCGACCGGATCGGGGCGATTCATCGTCCACTGGCGGGCCGTGAAGTGGTAGGCGGGGCGCAGGGGTTCAGCATAGAGCGGCGCGGCAAGTGGGGTGATTGGGGTGGCGGTGAAGCCAACGTCGCCTACCGCGATCCAGCCGGCGCCTTCGGAAAGGTCGCGCACCTCGACCCTCACCTCCCTGCCGATCCACGGTCGGAGGTCGAATGTCGCGGCGCGCGCGTGATCCCGGCCACGCCCGGTGTCGGAGCAGACCACCTCGTCATCGATGATGACGTCCAGGCAGGTGTGCCGCTCGAAGTCGCTCCCCGCGATGGCGTAGGCGAGGAAGGGGCTGGGCGGCGAAACGTGAAGCACCCGCGACCGGGCGATACCCTGCGCCCCGCCTGGCTTGTTGGCGCTGGTCACGCCCATCCCGTCGTCCGTCTGCGTGAACACCGCGTCGATGGACGCCCACAGGTCCGGTTCGGGACGATGGGAGATCGGGGTGGGTGAGGGAACGGACTGATGCGGGGGAATCGTGGTCACGAGAAGCTCTCCACCGGGAAATGCGTGACGTAGACGTGGGGTGACGGCGCTCGCTGGGGGCACCGTTGCCAACGCGCTCATTGGTGTCGGCATGCTATCAGCCACGACGGCTCCTGACACCTGTTGCGAGGTGCGTGCATGGATTGTGCGTCGGGCGCTGGCGTGGGGCCAGGCGGCTGGCCCGGGAACGAGCGAACGAGAGCCACCTTGACCATACACAGGAACGAGCAGGATATGCGCGGTGTCGATCCGCGCGATCGGCTCAATGCTCATTTGCGGCGCTGGCTTGGTGACGTGCCGCGTGCGGGGACAGTGCGCATGGTCACGCATCCGGGTCGGGATGATCCGGGATGGGATGGCGTGGTGCGGCCGATCCAGGGCGTGATCGGCCCGGAGGGCGGCATCCTCTCGGTATCACCGCGCCTGGCCATGGCGTTTACGGGGGTCGACGCCGCGGACGTCTTCCGGGCGGCGTCTCAGCCGGGCGGACGGATGCAGTTGGCACAGATGCTTGGGATGGATCTCGACTATGGGCTGCCGGTCTTCCGCTGGTCGGAAGCCGTGCCCTCGTTGCCAGAGGTAGGCACCTGGGTGGATCCGGACCATGCCCGCTTTCCCGCCTGGTTGCGGCCATTCAATGGTGGCGTCCTTGCAGCGTTCGACCGATCAGGGCGCTTCATGGCCGGCGTCGGGCTGAAGCGGCACAACGATTTCGCCCGGGAGATCGCGGTCGGCACGGATATGGGGTATCGCGGTCGGGGCCTGGCGACCAAGCTGGTTGCGCAGGCGGCGCGGACGATCCTTGCGGCCGGGGAAGTGCCGATCTACCAGCATGGTGATGATAACGCGGCGTCGGCGCGGGTCGCGCAGGCGACGGGTTTTCCGGATCGGGGATGGCGGATGTTGGAAATCCATCCGGACCGGAGTAGGGACGGACGGTAGAGATCCGGCTGACAGCGTTCACGCGCATCGGCCAGCGTGCTTGGCACTATCCCTGGCTGTCGATCCAGGGGATGACATACCGCCAGTAGATCCAGACGTTCAGGAAGACCACGCCGACGATGACGACGACGGGCAGCCAGCGCAGCCATCGTTGCGGCACCCAGCCCCGGAGGCCAGTCATCAGCAGGATCGCGGCCGGGATCACCGCCGGGAAGGCGTAGCGCGCCTGCGTGCCCTGGAACTTCACGCCGAACTGGAGTAGCGCGGCGTACGAGACCACGACCATCGCGCCCATCGCGGCGAGGCCGACGACCTGTCGCCGGTCGATGCCCGCGATGGCGAGCCGGGTGGCCCAGCGGGAGGAGCGCCACCCGGCGATTTGCCCCGTTGGGGAGGTGCCGAGGTAGACGCGGATCGTGAAGAGCGACAGTCCGGCGATGCCGGCGATGAAGAGGGCGGCAAGGACCGATTCGAGGCCATCCGAGAGTGGGATGAGGTGCCAGCCGAAGCCGCCAAACGTCTGTTCGAGGATGCGCCAGAAGAAGGCGCGATCCGTGAGCTGGGAGAGGATCGTCGGGGATGGCTCGTTCTCGTAGTTCCACCACTGGAGTCGCCGGATGCGATCGAGTGCGTTGAAGTCGCCGTACATCCGCCACATATAGGCGTACCACGGCCAGCAGGTGAGCACGGCCACGCCTCCGGCGATTGCGCCATGCGTCATCCAGCCATGCCGTCCGCGCCAGGTGCGCCAGCCGCAGGTGAGGACCATTCCGATGGCGACCACCGGGACGACCGTAATCGCCGTCGTTTTCGTGAGCAGCGCCAGGCCGAGCACGAAGCCGATGAGGACGCTGGTCCAGGGCCGGAACCCGTGTCGGATGCCGATGGTGGTCAACCAGATCACGCCGCTGGTGAGGGCGATGGCCATAATATCGTTGTTCAGCATCGCGGCTTCGTAGGAGACCTGCGGCTGGAAGGCGACGATGGCCGGCACGGTCAGCGCCAGGAAGCGGCTGGCATCGCTGCGTCCGGGGAAGAGCTGCCGCACGATCAGGTAGGAGAGGAGAAGCGTCGCCATGCCGAACGGAATGGCCGCGCGGCGAAACCAGGGCAGCTGGTCCTCCGGCCAGTGGGTATCGGTGGCCCAGAAGATCGGCACCATCAGCAGGTAGTAGAGCGGTGGGTGATTGGCCGTGTAGACCCATCCAGCCGGCATGATGATGCCCGTATGGGCGTCGGCGTGGAGGTAGCAGGAGTCCGGGCATTGGTTGTCGCCACAGCCGCTCCAATCCTGCGTGGAGTAGCGGCAGTAGCCCCAGAAGTAGGGGGAGATGCGGTCGAAGTCGTCGGGGTCGGCGACGGTGCCCGGCGCGGCCCACATGTCCGGATCGGGGATGATCGGGACGCGGCCCTTCGTGACGAGGGTCGAGATGTAGGCGTAGTGGGCGACCTCGTCGTGCCCGCTGAACGGCGGGTGCACCTCGACGAGCCAGAGTCCCTTCACGAGGTAGATCGCCAGCAGGATCGCGAGCACCACCCGTTCCGGCGTGAGCGCCGCGCGGACCCGTGCTCCGTCGAACCGGAACCGCGCGGGGCGATCCGTCGCTGTCGCGGCTTCGGGGGGACGGGAAAGGGGCGCGGACTTCATGCGTGGAGAGCGGCCTCTGCTGGAGGTGGTCGACGGGGACGTAGGGTATGGCGCGTCACGGACTCGCCCAAGTGTACGCCCTCGCGGCGATTGGGCAGGATGAGGAAGCCTCGGGCGGGTGTTCCGTTTATGCCGGATTCCTGATATACTGAAATTGTCATAGGTCGTTCGGTTGATGGGTCGTTCGGAGTGGGACTTGCCCCCGTTCGACGATCGATTGGACCGCTACCCATCCCATCGTCTGGAGGCTTCTCATGGAAATCCTGTTGTTCGTTGGCGCGTTCGTCCTGCTCGCCCTCGCGTCCTCCCTCTGGGGCGCGGATTCCCGGCACACGCACGCCGTTCTCTCGTAGATCTGGTCACGACACACCAAGAAGCGGCCCCGGCGATGAACCATCGCCGGGGCCGCTTCTTGCTGAAATGCAGGTTTCTGGCTAATCCCAGGGAGCGGTCAGGCCCAGGCGCTTCAGCTTCGGCGTCAGTTCGCGACCCTCGCGGCCCGGCTTGCGGACGCTGTCCTTTTCGGTCAGCAGGCCGCTCGCCAGCGCGGCGGTGATGGCGCCATTCTGATCCCCGGAAGTGAGGGCGCGGATGATCGTCAGTTCGGCCTCCGTGAAGGCGATCCCCTGCGTCTCGTAGTCGAGGAAGGCCTCCCACGCGGTGGGAACCCACTTCGCGACGATCTCCTCGCCGATGGTGCGGGCGTATTCCCGGATCTCGTACTGGGCGTGGGCATCCATGCGCAACCCGAGGAAGTGCATGAGGTTGTGGAGGTTCGTCTTCCAGTACGCCTCGGTGTACGTGCTCAGCGGGAGGTCCTTGCGGGCCTGCTCGCGGGCGACGCCGGCATCCAGACGTTCTTCGTAGACCTCGCGGGCAAGGGTGAGCAACTGGTTCTCACGTTGGGTGAGGGTTTCGCCGATGACGCGGTCGATCGCGCCCTCGCTGCCCTGCCGGTTGGAGGCCGACTGCGCCCGCCAACCATCCGCCGACGTCTCCTGCGCGGCATCGATGGCGACGGAGTAGCGCGTCGAATACTCGTTGACACTGGCGGTGCGGTGGCGAACCCACTGCCGCCATGTATCCATCGGCACGCGGACGTGGAGCTTGATGTCGCACATCTCGAACGGTGTGGTGTGGCGGTGGCGCATCAGGTAGCGGATAAGCCCGCGATCCTCGCGCACTTTCTTCGTGCCAGCGCCATAGGAAACACGCGCCGCCTGCACGATGGAGGGGTCGCCGCCCATGTAGTCCACGACGCGGACGAAGCCATCGTCGAGGACGCGGAAGGGCTTGCCGAGAACGGCATCCAGCTCGGGGACGCTGATCCGCTCGTAGGGGGCGAAGGACTCGTCGTTGATCATTGGGTCTGCTAGCTTCTCTGGTGCAATGGCCACGTGTCACCTCTCGATCGGTCGCCGGTGGCGATCCCATATGGTGTGCACGGAGCATCTGCGGGAATGCGTCCGATGTTCATGTCCTGTACGTGTCCTGTACATGTACAGATCTTGGTGTACGTACACTACCACACCGTTGTTGACAATTGGGCACCAGTGGAGGAAGCCGGATGGAGAACCGCGCAGTCCTGTCCCGGTCCGCTCCGCCGCCGGACCGGACGATCCGGTATGGCGAGGGGCCGGATCACGTCGCCGATTGCTGGAGCGCGCCGGTGGCGGATGCACCGGTGGTGATCCTCTGGCACGGCGGATTCTGGCGGGCGGCATTCGACCGCGAGCATCTGCGCCCGATGGCGAATGCCTTGCGCGATGCCGGGTTCATGGTCGTCATGCCCGAATACCGGCGGACGGGCGGGGGAGGAGGCTGGCCCGGCACCTTCGATGATGTGGCGCTGGCGAGCGATCGCCTTCCCGGTCTGCTCGCTGCCGAGGGCATCGCGACGGCGACGGCGCGGATCGTTCACGCCGGGCATTCGGCGGGCGGGCAGCTCGCGGTATGGACGGCGCGGCGGCAGCTGCTGCCCGAAGGGTCGCCGTGGCACCGGGAGGTTGACGCACGGATCGTGGGGGTGCTTGGACTCGCGCCGGTGGTCGACCTGGCGGAGGCATACCGGCTCGACCTCGATGGAGGCGCGGTGAATGCGCTCCTTGGCGGGGGCCCCGATGCATTCCCGGAACGATATGCCGTTACCGATCTCATGATGATCGGGGGCAGAGCGCCGTCCGTGACGATCCTGCATGGCGATGCGGACGGGCGCGTGCCGGTGGAGCTTTCCCGGCGGTTCGCCGCGGCGGGATTCGGGACGCTGGTGGAGTTGCCGGGTGCGGATCACTTCGCAGTGATCGACCCGGAATCGGCGGTCTGGCCGTCCGTGGTGCAAGCCCTGCGATCCTTCGGAGCAAGCACCTGTGCTGATATCGCCAGGGAGGTCATGCCATGACGATGCCCGCTCCGAATCTCAACCAGCTCGACCTGATCGTGCCCGATGTGCCAGCCGCGGCCGCGTTCCTGACGGCCGCCCTCGGGGTGGACCCCGCCTACGCCGAGGAGCGGTTCGCGGAGTTCCGGTTGGGCGCGATGACGCTGATGCTCTCGCCAGATGCGCTCGTGCCGATGGCGAATGCCGCCGGGGTGATCCTTCATTGCGAGGTGCCGGATGTCGGTGCGGCGCTCGACCGGGCGCGGCAGGCTGGGGCGACGGTGCTCCGCGAGACCGGGCCGACGGACTGGGGATGGGAATCCGCCATGGTCGCCGGCCCAGAGGGGATCGTGATCGACTTCTATCGCATGCTCGCGATCGGAACCGGATGAGGGGGGCGCTTACGCGCGACCGGCGAGGACGGCGTCTTCCTCCGCATAGTCGACCGGCTCGGCCGCGAGGTGCTGACGCTCCCACGCGATGGTGCGCGCCATCGCGGTCGGTACGTCGACGGGATCGCGGTAGCCGAGGTCGCGACGGATCGTGGTGGCATCCACCCAGAGATCCTGACCACGTTCACCGAGGCCACGCAGGGATTCCGGCAGGTCGCCCTGCGGCACGACGACGATCTCGCCAGTCCAGCCCATCGAATCCGCGATATGGCCGATCCACTCCCGTTCCGTCCACGTCTCGTCATCGGTGACGTTGAAGATGCGACCCGCCGCTCGGTCATCCGTCACGGCGAGCGCGATGGCGGCGGCGACATTGCCGACGTAGCCACGCGCGGCGCGGAAGCTGGCGTCGCGGTCGCCGAGGATGATGGCCGGGCGTCCGTCGGCGATGCGCTGGACGTAGGGCAGCAGGCGGTGCTGATAGTCGCCATCCCCGTAAACCATCGGCAGGCGGAGGATCGTCCCCGCGATGCCGTCCGCACCGAGGACGAGTTCCTCGATGGGGATCTTGTCGTAGTCCTGCGCCCAGGCGCGCGGATCATCCGGCGCGGGCGGCGTCTCGGTGCGGTAGGGGTAGCGCTTCTGGCGGAGCGGGCCGGTCTCGTCGAAGGGGACGGGCACCGGATCGCCGTCCTCGGAGCCGATGAGGAGGCCGAAGGCGCGATAGACGTCCATGCTGCTGATGGTGACAATACGGGGCGCGATGCCGGTCATCGTCTCGACGATGGCGCGGGCCTCCGGCTCGAGCATCGAGCGCATGTCGAGCACGACATCGGGCGTGATGGCGGCGAAATCGTCGCGGCGGGCGGCGATCTCGGCGCGGGTGCCCGTGAGGCGATGCACGCCTGCGGGAAGGTCCGCCGGAGAGGTTCCCCGGTTATAGAGGGTCACGTCGTGTCCCTGCGCCACGAGTGCGCGCACGACGTGCGGGCCGATGAAATTGGTGCCACCCAGGATCAGAACGTTGGTCATGGTCGTCTCCGATGCGTCGTTCGGCCCGGCGAGTCCCCACTCGCGGGCAGTATCGCGGGAGATGCCAATCTCGTCCACAGGATCCTCGCTGGGGACTTTGCGGTACCATGGGCGGCCGAACACGTTGGGGCGAGCTGATATCGGAGGGCAACCGTGGAGATTCCAGCACATCTTGGCTATCTGGCGCGGCACGTTCCGTACCAAGCCGGCGAGACTCTGGCGGAGTATCAGGCACGGCTTGAGGTTCATCACGCCCAGCTTCAGGAGACGGAAGGCGGGGATGCGGTGCGGGCGTTGCTGCAGGAGGAGGTGCGGGATGTCGGCGCGCGCTCCTTCAGCTACGACTATGAGGAGGCCGTGGAGCGCATGCATGAGGACGTCCTGTCAATGCGTGACTACATGACGTCGGGCTTCACGGATGACGACATCGACGAGGAGTTCCGCACGTATCCCGAGTAGGCGATGTGGCCTGCGAGCAGGACTAGCGGCACCGACGTGTGAACGATCATGATCCCGTAGCGGCGAATCGTGTGTGCTGGCTCGCTATCCAGCGAAGCTCGATATGGTCGTGGCATTCGGGGTGTTCTTCAGCGGACGGTCTATCCTGACCCGACCCGAGGCTGGGACTTCGGCGAATCACAACGGTTCGCTCTACGGTTGAAACGGCGTCCGAAACGCGGTCGAACCACGACGTAGGTGTGCGGCGAGCCAGACAGCCCGGTGGTTTTTGACCACCGGGCTGTCTGGCTCGTCGCCGTGATGTGCGACAGGGGCTAGGTCAGGTAGTGCTCCAGCAGCGAGGCCAGCCAGAGGAAGACGCCGAAGCCGATGACATCCTGGAAGGCGGTCTCGAACGGTCCGGCGGTAGTGGCCGGGTCGAAACCGAGGCGCTTCGAGAGCATCGGGATCAGCGTGCCCATCAGGCCCGCCGTCATCATCGAGCACGTCAGCGCCGCCCCGATCACGATCCCGAACGGGAGGTGGTGCGACCAGAACGCGCCAATCGCCCCGAGCACGAAGCCGCACCCGATCGCCATGATCAGTGTCGTGCGGAGTTCCTTGGAGAGGTGGCGTCGCCAATCGTGGAGCGAGACATGGCCGGTGTCGAGACCACGCACGACGATGGCCGCTGCCTGGAGTCCGACATTCCCGGAGATCGCGGAGATGACCGGCATGAACGACGCCAGCAGGATCACCCGCTGGAGCACGCCATCGAAGTGGCTGATCACCAGTCCGGCGAAGAGTTCCAGACCCATCGTGCCCATCAGCCACGGCATCCGCAGGCGGGCGATCTGGATCGGGTTGCGCCGCGCCATCTCGTCGGCGTCGGTGCCGGCCATCTTCAGGTAGTCCTCGGTCAGCTCGTCTTCGAGGACTTCCGTCGCGTCGTCGTGCGTGATGACGCCTTGCAACCGGTTCTCGGCGTCGACCACGGGCAGGGCGAGCAGGTTGCGGTCGCGCAGGAGGTTTGCCGCAACCTGCTCGTCCGTGTCCGTGGTGACGGAGACAGCGGGCACGATCATCAGGGCTTCCACGCGCTCGTCCGGCTGGGCCAGCACGAGATTGCGGAGGGAGAGCACGCCCAGCAGGTGATCCTGCCGGTCCAGCACGTAGACGTAATTCGTGACCTCGGCATCGGCGGCGATGGCGCGGAGGGCTTCGATGGCCTGCTCGGCGCGGAGCATCGGCGCGATGGCGACGAACTCCGGCGTCATCAGGGCGCCTGCCGATCCTTCCGGATAGGCGAGCAGTTCGCGCAGGGTCGTCGCGTCCTCGCTCGTCAGCTCGGAGAGGACTTCCGCAGCGCGGTCGTCGTCCATCTCGGCGACGACATCGGCGGCGTCATCCGGTTCCATCTCCGCGATGATGGCGGCGGTGGAGGCGGGCGATCCCTTGGCGAGCAGGTCGGCGGCGGACTCCGGATCGAGTTCGGCCAGGATCTCGACCGCGAGGTCGTCCGGCAGGAGGTCCAGCAGGGTGGCGACCTCGTCGTCATCGAGCTGGTGGATGAGATCGACCCACTCGGAGGCGTGCAGCGTGGGCGCGAGCCGGATCAGCTCAGCCCCGTCGCGGGCCTCCAGAAGGTCGCGCAGGGTGGATGCGGAAAGGGTTTGCATGCGGGCATCTCCCGTGGTGCCGTCTTTTGCCGTCCTCGTACGACCGGCGCACAGCGTCGCTGAACCGGCCAGTTCGGGGCGGGAGAACAGACAGCATCGTACGTGGGACCGGGGAACGGTCCACGGAACCGAAGGAGGGCGGGAGTGCCTGGGAACGCGATCGGGATACACACGGCGGAGGTCTTCCACCGGACCCGATCGGGGGATCAGATGCGGGGGAATGCCGTCGTCGGGAGCGGTCCTGCGATCGACCAGCGCACCCCGCCCGGACTACTGCCAGAGTCCATGAGGGGAAAACGCCTCCTGATGAATCGACGGCCAGGGTGCGGAATGCGATGCGCGTCCGCGAGGCCACGCGAGGTATACGCCCGCGTCGTCCGGCGTGTCAAGGCCATTGCTGGAATGGGAGTGTTATTACCGGAAGCCGTTCAGATGCCTCGTCGGGATGGGTATCGACGCCTACACGCGGGCGACGACGGTCGCGCGATCGCGGTGCGCACGCAGGGCGGCGACCAGCAGCGGCACGATGATGACTGTCGTCGCGATGGTGAGCAGCGCGTAGGAGCCGAAGCCGACGATCACGCCGGAGAGCAGGCCCGCGCCAGCACCCCCGAAGCCCATCAGCACATCGGTGGTGCCCTGGACGTTCGGATGGTGTTCCGCAGGCACGGAATCGGTGAGCAGGGTGGAGCCCGCGATCATCGTGCAGGACCAGCCGAGCCCGAGCATGGCCAGCCCAGCCGCCAGTTGAGGCGCCTCATGCCCGCTGGCCGTGCCGGCGACGGCAAACGCGCCGAGCAGGATCAGGCAGCCGGTGACGATCACCGGGATGCGGCCGTAGCGGTCCGCCGCCATGCCGACGAGAGGCGATGCGGCGTACATCCCGGCAATGTGGAGGCTGATCACGACGCCGATCACCTCCAGCGAGCCGCCGCCATCGTGCAGGTGGACTGGCGTCATCGACATCACCGCCACCATCACCGCGTGCCCGGCGACCACGGCGAGAAATCCGAGCGTGGCGGCGCGGATCGCGAAGATCGTGTTCAGGGCCTCCCGCATGGAGCGTTTCGGACGGGAGGTGGCATGGTGGCTGGTCTCGCCGCGCAGTTCCCGCGCGACGAGGAGCGGATCGGGACGCAGGAGCAGGCCGACGATGATGGCGGAGAGGACGAAGACAGTTCCGGTCAGGAGGTATGGCCCGGCGAGACGCGGAATGCCAAGGCGTTCACCGAGATCGCCCATCGGTGAAGAGAGATTCGGGCCGAGTACCGATCCAATGGTCGTTGCCCAGACGACGGTGGAGAGCGCCCGGCCGCGACGCGCCTTGTCCACGAGATCGGTCGCGGCATAGCGCGATTGCAGGGTCGCCGTGGTGCCACCGCCGACCGCCATCAGCCCCAGCAGCGTGATCGGGAAGAAGCGAACGACCGCGCCGAGGATCACCAGGATCGCGCCGAGCAGCCCGAAGGCATAGGCCAGCAGCAGGCCGGGGCGGCGTCCCCGCTCGTCCATCAGGCGTGAAACCGGCATCGCGATCAATGCCGCGCCGACGACGGATGATGCCGCCGCGAGACCGCTGAACTTCTCCGAGGAGAGATCGGCCGCGAGAAGGGCGCCCACCGCCGCGCCGGAGGCGACGCCCACGCCACCCAGCACCTGGGCCAGGGCGAGCACGGATACCACTCGGCGTTGGATCGCTTGCCGGTCGGCAGCGTGCGGCAGGGACGTCGGGACAGTCTGTTCCACGGAGAAGAGGCCCTTACGTGAGGCGGAGGGGTCGATATCGGCGGATTGTCGCACGGATCGCCCGTTGTGGGAGGACGACTTTCCTGATCGGCGAGCGGACCGGAACCAACCGGCGACATCGTGCGTCAGAAAGAGTGGGAAGCACGATCTGTCGACAGGATTGCGAACCAACCGACCCACACGTGTCGCACTCCGCTGGCGTGATGCCAGCTGGGAGGGGTGTGTTGCGTCGCGTGGCCGAATGTGAACGCGAATGAGGAGGAGCCGATGCGGCTTCGACGTGGTGTCCTCGCAGTGGGACTGATGATTCTGAGTGTGACGAGTGTGACGGGCGCGCTTGCGTCCGAAGGCGTCGATGGGGCAGCTGAGCCCTTGCCGACGATCGAGGCTCCGGTCTCGTCGACGGTCGAGCCGACCGCTCTGCCGACCGGGACGGTCGCTCCCGAGCCGGAGTTGATGCCGGCGCATGTGGTGGTCTGGCTGTGTGAGGAGGCGAAGTGCCCCGAGCCGACGCAGATTGTCTCCGGTGTGGAAGTCGGGGTGGTCGATGGCAGTGGCCAGCAGATCGCGGGCTGCGTGACCGGTGGAGACCCTGCGGGGTGTGAACTGGGCGTGCCGGTTGGTGAGTCGTGGAACTTCACGTGGAACGACGCGACGATCCCGGCGGGCTACGTGTTCGATAGTGTCGCGACCGTGACGGGTGGCGGATGGGAAGGCGAAGCCTACATCCTCCAGTTCGTGCCAGCGCCCGACGAGCCGCAGGTCGAAACCGTGCATGTCGGCGTGATGCTTTGCGCCGACGCCAGTTGTACGGATGGCGAGATGCTGGCCGGAATCGGCGTCGCGTCGGTGAATGCCAACACGAATGCCCAGGTCGACAACTGCGAGACGGCCGGAGACCCGGCTGTTTGCGCGATCGATGTCCCGCTGTATGCGCCGTGGAGCCTGACCTGGGATTCCACCGCCATTCCGGATGGGTATCGCTACATCGGTGAGCTGGAGGTCGTGGTCACGGAGCGTGGGGACTACCCGGTCCTTTACCTCGTCCGCCTCGTGCCGGAGAGTGTCTCGACGGTTACGCCGACCGTCTCGCCGCTGCCGACGAAGGTCCCGGTCAGCGGACTTCCGAAGACGGGTGCCGGTGAGGATGGCTCGGCGGGCGATTCCCCTGCGGTTGCGATCCTCGCGCTTGCCGCGGCGGGACTGGCCGGGCTCGGCGTGGCAGCATCGCGACGCCGGAGTGCGTAGTTGCTCAAGACACTGATGGGCTGACATGAAGAGGAGGGATGCGACGGGTTGTCGCATCCCTCCTCTGTCGTTTCCGGGGCGGTCGAGATCAGCCCTGGGCGACGACTTTCTCCGGCTCGATGAGGAAGGTGACGCGCACTTCGCCCTCCTGGAACCACGGGTAGTCCGTGCCGATGTAGTCGTTGGAAAGCTTGTTGATCAGCGTCGGCTCGTCCTCGATCACCTCGACAACCTTGCCGCGCACCTCGATGTAGCGCTGGCCGTTGTCCGGGTCCACGACCAGGACCGTGACCTGCGGGCGCTCCTTCAGGTTGCGGTACTTCTGGCGACCGGCGGCGGTGTTCACGCGCACCTTGCCATCGGCGTAGTCGCCCCAAACGGGCGTGACCTGCGGCTGGCCGTCCGGCTGCACCGTGGCGAGGGCGATCAGGATCGGGCGGTCGAAGAGGTCCTTGTAGGCGTCGGGAATCTGGGCCATGGGGTGAACGGGTCCTTTGTCGTCAGATGCGGGGCGATTCCCCGCCTGGATGCCGCCCACGCGGCATTCCGAGTGTCCCCTCCTCGTGCGGTTGTCGGCAGGGACGGAGTCAATGGTAAACGCTTCCCTTTGGATAGTGTCAAGGGGTCGTGACATTCGTGTGAAGAGATGTCCCCGTGGGGAGTCAGGGGCTGCATAATGGGAGCACGCTGACCGCTCGCACGCACGATGGAGGAGGACTCCCATGCGCTCCCGGCTCGCCCTGTTGCTGACCTTGATCCTCACGTTCGCGCTGTCCGGTGTGGGTATCGCTCATGCCCAGGGGGATGTGCCGCGACCGCCCCAGTTCGGTCCGACACCGACCGCGACGGAGGGGGCGGATGAGACCGACCCCGCCTGTGTGGGGTTGGCCGACTACTACCGCGATCTCAACCGTGCCTTCATGGGCGCCGATGCGTTGAACGATTTCTTCGACGGGGGGGCTAACTACGAGGAGTTGACCGAGCGGACCGCCAAGCCGATCATCACGGATACCGATACCCTGATCGAGACGATCGAGGGGTTGGATGTCCCAGAGGTCTATACCGATGGCAACGCCGGCATCGCCATGTTCATGGGCTTCATCCGCGACCAGGTGGCGTTCTACGGACTCGACTCGACGAAGGTGCCGAAGTTCTCTGTGGTCGACGAGGCATATCAACTGATCTACGACGGGGAGACCGCGACCGCGAAGGCCTGCCCGCGTGAGATCGAAGAGTTTGGCGGGTACATCTTCATCGACCCGGCGACGATCAAGGACGATGTCGACACCGGGGATTGAACGGGCACGACGAACGCGTGTGGAATTCTCAGCACGATCAGAAAGGGACCGCTTTCGATGGCAGTACTCGATGTGCAGTTTTTCAGCCCGGCAATCAACAAGCAGGTCAACTACACGGTGCTTCTCCCGGAGCGGGGGACTGGTCCATTCCCGGTCCTGCTCCAGCTTCATGGCCTGACCGACAACCATCGGTCGTGGTTGCTCCGCTCCAGCATCGATCGGCACGCGGAGGCCTATCCGTTCATCGTCGTGATGCCGGACGGCGGTACCTCCTGCTACCTCAACTGGCCAGCGCCGGACCGCATCGGACGCGCCGACTACGAGGACCTGCTCGTTCGCGACCTGCGTGCGCACGTGCATCGTCATTTCGCGGCGCGTCCGGGTCCGTGGGCGATCGGTGGTCTCTCGATGGGTGGGTACGGCTCGATGCGGCTGGGGCTGAAGTATCCAGACCTCTTCGCCTCGATCTGGGCGCATTCCGGCGCGTTCCAGATCGGGAATGTCCTGGACATGGGGGCCTTCCCGGACCAGGACGACATCGACGTGATGAAGCTGGCGACGCGGTTCGCCGAGTTGCCTGCCGCCGATCGGCCCGCGGTCGCGTTCGACTGCGGCACCGAGGATGAACTGATCCAGCACAATCGTGACCTGCACGAGCACATGGATGCGCTGGGGATTGAGCACATCTACAAGGAGCATCCGGGCGGGCACACCTGGGACTACTGGGACCTGTATGTGCAGGATGCGCTGGCCCGCCATGCCGAGGTTCTTGGGGTCGAGAAGGTGGTAAAATAGACATAATGTTTTGATCGGCGCCCGGAAGGTGATAAGAGATGGTACGACCGGGCGCAAGGCGTGAGGTGCGTGATGGATTTTCAGGACTACTACGCGACACTCGAGGTCCCGAAGTCGGCGACGGAGAAGGAGATCAAGGCGGCCTATCGCAAGAAGGCCCGCCAATACCATCCGGACCTGAACCCGAACGACAATGAGGCCGTCGAGAAGTTCAAGCAGGCGGCCGAAGCGAACGAAGTGCTTTCCGATCCGGAGAAGCGCAAGGCGTATGACGCGCTCGGCGAGCAGTGGCGCGACTACGAGCAGTGGAAGAAGGCGGCGGAGGCGGCAGGGCAACCCTCCGGGATCGAGGACTTCCAGCGCGTGCTGCGCGGCTATGGTGCGGGCGCTCGCGGGGGATCGTCGGGCTATGAAAGCGGCTTCCCCGGCGGCGGTGGCTACACCACGTATTCGCAGGAGGACCTGGAAGACCTCTTCGGTGGGGAGAATCCGTTCTCCGACTTCTTCCAGTCCTCGTTTGGTGGCG
Source organism: Thermomicrobiales bacterium (assembly GCA_049840815.1). GTDB lineage: Bacteria > Chloroflexota > Chloroflexia > Thermomicrobiales > UBA6265 > JASGDN01. The sequence continues at coordinate 81,621 of JASGJI010000016.1, forward strand.
GCGGTGGGGGCGGTCGGTCGAGCCGACGCTCCACCGCTCCGAGGCGGGGCCGTGACTATGAGTACGAGATCGAAGTCACGCTCCAGCAGGCATACCGGGGCGCGACAACGCAACTGACGTTCGCGCGACAGGGCGAGCCGGATCGCACGTTGGAGGTGTCCATCCCTGGCGGCGTTACCGATGGCTCGCGCATCCGACTGGGCGGGCAGGGTGCGCCGGGTGCGAATGGCGGTCCCAGTGGCGATCTCTTCCTGATCGTGACGATGGTGCCAGACCGTCAGTTCACGCGCGAGGGCGACGACCTTCGTGTCAAGGTCAGCGCCTCGTTCACCGACTTCCTGCTGGGCGGCTCGGTGCAGGTGCCGACGCCGGACGGGCGGAAGCTCGAACTGACCGTCCCGGCGGGCACGCAGGATGGGCGCGTCTTCCGGCTGCGTGGGCAGGGCATGGCGAAGCTCGGCAAGAAGGACCAGCGTGGCGACCTCTTCGCCGAAGCGCACGTCGAACTGCCGACCTCGCTCACGCCAGCGCAGCGTGAGGCGATCGAGCGCTTCCGCGATGAAGGGGGACGATGATCATGAATGACCGCGAGTTCCAGGGCCTGCGCGTCTCCGAGCGCATGGAGGTCTACACCGAGCACTACCGGATCGCCCTCGCGGCGGAGACGGTCGGGCTGCCGGAACGCCAGGTGCGGCGCTACGTCCGTATCGGCCTCGTTCCGAGCACGACGCGGGAGCGGGAGGCCTACATCGACGAGATGGGGCTCGCCCGGCTGCGCAAGATCCGTCGCCTGAGCGAGGACGTCGGGTTGAACACCGTCGGGATCGAGGTCGTGATGCGGCTGCTCGACCAGATCGACGACTTGCAGAACCAGATCGATCGGCAGTCCCGCGCCTGAGCCTGAGCCTGAACCGCCGCGACCGAAGGAGCATTCCGATGACCGAGGTTTCCGTGCAGTCCGACCGTCGTCGCCCGCTGAAGATCGGCATCATGCTCCCCGAATCGGAGCGCGAAATGGCCGGCGACACCGCCGGGTGGCGGGATTTCCTCGCCATGGCGCGGGCGACGGAGGATCTCGGCTTCGATTCGCTTTGGTTCGCCGATCACCTGCTGATGAAGGTGGACGGCTACGAGCAACAGGGCGCGTGGGAGTGCTGGTCGATGCTGGCGGCCCTGGCGGGCGCGACAAGCCGGATCGAACTCGGTCCGCTGGTGGCCTGCACGGCCTATCGCAACCCGGCACTGACCGCGAAGATCGCGGAGACAATCGACGAGATCAGCGGCGGACGGATCATCCTCGGGCTTGGTGCGGGGTGGGCGGAACCGGAGTACCGGAGCTTCGGCTACCCCTACGACCATCGCTTCGGGCGCTTCGAGGAGGCGTTCACGATCATCCGGACGCTGATCCGGGAGGGTGCGATCGACTTTGCCGGGCGCTGGTACGAGGCGCGTGATTGTGAGTTGCGTCCGCGTGGGCCGCGTCCGGAAGGGATGCCGATCATGGTTGGCACCTTTGGGGGCGAGAAGATGACGCGCCTGATCGCGGAGCACGCGGATAGCTGGAATGTCTGGGCGCAGCACTTCGGCAACCGGGCAAGCGGGATTCCGCGTTTGCGCGACCAGGTCGATGCCGCCTGTGAGGCGGTCGGGCGTGACCCGGCGACACTCGAGCGGACCGCCGCCGTGATGGTCGATTTCCCCGGTGCGTATGGGCGTCCGGGACAGGCGGTGCCATCGCTGACGGGCACACCGGAGGAACTGGCGGCGGAGATGCACGCCTACGCGCGGGAGGGCATTTCCCACGTCCAGCTCTACCCGGACCCGTGCACCGTGGCGGGTATCGAGGCCCTCGCCCCGATGCTGGAGATCCTCGATCAGGGGTAGTGGTTGTGGTTATGCTTCCCGATGGAAGCCCCCGAGCGGAAAAGGACGTGTCGGAACCGTGCTCATACGGCGAACTGTCTCGCCACCGACACCTGTCATCCCGAGCGAAGCGGTCCATACATGGCGATGGCATTCGTGGTGCGGCGGAGTCGAGGGATCGGGTTGTACTCCAGGCGGCGTTCACGTGGAAGGATCCCTCGACGCGCTCCATCACGCATGGCGTCATCTCGCGACTCCGCTTGCTCGGGATGACACGAAATGTCCCCGTTCAGTGCAGCTTCGACGAGTGGTTGGGATCAGCCGCTTGCCCGGGATGACACGTCGGGGACTGTCGCCGGAGTGGCGCGATGAACGCGCCACCCTTTGACAGGAGGCGCATCCGACCCCACGATAGCGCCAGATCGTTCAGCCCTATCTGATGCTGGCGTTGGCCGCGCAACCGGCCCGTTCGTGGAGTGATTCGCCATGTCGCAGGCCCCATCGACCCTTCGCGTCCGCTTCCCTCGCACGGAATACCTCGTCAACCCGCTCGGTCTCGACGCCGAACGGCCACGCCTCTCGTGGCAACTGGATGGCGATGGCCGTGGCGTCGTGCAGACCGCCTACCAGATCGTCGTCGCATCCTCCGCCGACGCGCTTGAACGGCGGGAGGCTGACCTGTGGGATAGCGGGATCGTCGAGTCCGCCGAGACCGCGCAGATCGCCTACGACGGGCGAGCGATCCTGTCCCGCCAGCGCGCATGGTGGGCGGTTCGCGTCTGGGATGGCGAGGGCGTCGCCTCTGCATGGAGCCAGCCAGCCTTCTGGGAGCGCGGATTCGGTGCGCTCACGGACTGGCACGGCAACTGGATTTCGTTGCCGACCATCGCCCCAGACACCTCGATCCCGGAAGCAGCGGAGCTCGATGCGCTGCTTCCCGTCTCGTACCTTCGGCAGACCTTCGACGTGACGAGCGAAGTCACGCGCGCCCGATTGACTGTCACCGCGCGCGGCGTCTACGAGGCGCGGCTGAACGGTGCGAAGGTTGGCGATCAGGTGCTCGCGCCGGGCTGGACCGATTACGACGCACGGATTCAGGTGCAGACCTTCGACGTGACGGAGGCGATCCGCGCTGGGGAGAACGCGATCGGGGCGATGGTCGCGGCGGGCTGGTTCGCGGGCTACGTCGGCTTCGAGCCGGGAGCGCGTCACTATGGCACGACCCCGCAACTGCTCGCCCAGCTCGAGATCGACCTTGCCGATGGCACACGGCAGACGATCGCCACCAATGCCGACTGGCGAGTCTCCACCGGTCCGCTGCGCTACAGCGACTTCCTGATGGGCGAGTACCACGATGCGCGGCTGGATGCATCGGGATGGGATGCGCCCGGCTTCGATGACGCTGGGTGGGCGAAGCCACAGGTGCAGAACCGCAGCGCCGTTCCCCTGGTGGGCGACACATCCGAGCCGGTGCGGGCGCTGGACGAGATCACGCCGATTGCGCGGACGCAGCCTGAGCCGGGGACGTGGATCTTCGACCTCGGGCAGAACATCGCGGGATGGGTGCGGCTGACGGCGTCTGGGCCAGCCGGCACGACGATCCGGATGCGGTTCGCCGAGATCCTGAACCCAGATGGCACGCTCTACGTGACGAACCTGCGCTCCGCCCGCGCGACCGACACATTCATCCTGCGTGGTGAGGGCGAGGAGACCTTCGAGCCGCATTTCAGCTGGCACGGCTTCCGCTACGTCGAGGTGACGGGCTATCCCGGCGAGCCGGACCTGAGCGCCATCACCGGGGTCTTCGTCGGGTCGGACACGCGCCCGGTCGGGGCGTTCACCTGCTCCGACGACCTGGTGAACCAGCTCCAGCGGAACATCGTCTGGGGCCAGCGCGGGAACTTCCTGAGCATCCCCACCGACTGTCCGCAGCGTGACGAGCGGCTCGGCTGGCTGGGCGATGCGCAGGTCTTCGTGGGGACGGCGGTCGGCAACATGGACGTTGCCGCGTTCTTCACCAAGTGGATGCAGGACGTCGTGGATGCGCAGTCCGAGGCCGGCGCCTTCTCCGATGTCGCTCCTCGGCTCGTCGATCTCTCCGATGCCGCGCCGGCCTGGGGCGATTGCGGGATCATCGTGCCGTGGACGATCTGGAAGACCTACGGCGATACGGGCATCATCGCGCGGCACTGGTTGGCCATGGAACGCTGGATGGACTGGCTGGTTGGCAACAATCCAAACCTGCTCTGGCAGAACAAGCGCAACAACGACTTCGGCGACTGGCTCTCCATCGCGGCCGTTACCGACAAGGAGTTGATTGGCACTGCCTACATGGCCTATGACGCGCATCTGATGGCGGAGATGGCCGACGCCATCGGCCGGGAGCACGAATCCGGTCGCTACCGCCGCCTGCACGAGGACATCGCCGCCGCGTTCTGCGCCGCCTACCTCGCCGAGGACGGCACCCTTCGGGGGAATACGCAGACGGCCTACGTGCTGGCGCTGCACTTCCACCTGCTACCGGTGGCGGCGCGTCCTGCTGCGGCGAAACGCCTGGTGGACGACATTGTGGCGAAGGGCGACCACCTCTCGACCGGCTTCGTGGGGGTGAGTTACCTCTGCCATGTCCTGACTGAGCACGGCTACCCGGAGGTTGCCTACCGCCTGCTGCATCAGACGACGTTCCCGGGCTGGAAGTACTCGATCCTGCACGGGGCGACGACGATCTGGGAGCGGTGGGATGGCTGGACGGAGGACAAGGGGTTCCAGGACCCCGGGATGAACTCCTTCAACCATTACTCGCTGGGCTCGATCGGTGAATGGTTGCGGCGGCGGGTCGCGGGCATCGACAACGCACCGGGTGAAACGGGGTACCGTCGCATCCGGATCGCGCCGGTGCTGGACGATTCGCTGACGTGGGCCGACGGCAGCTTCGAGAGCATCCGGGGCACGATCCGTTCGCGTTGGGAGCGGACTGCCGACGGGCTCTCGCTCACCGTGACGATCCCCACAAACGCGTCCGCCGAGATCATGCTGCCTGGTGCCATGCTTGCGGCCGTCAGTGAAGGCGGCATTCCGGTCGCCGAGGCCGATGGCGTCACGGCGGCGTGGGAAGAGGATGGCGGTGTGCTGGTGACGGTCGGTTCCGGGGACTACACGTTCGTCGTCTCCTGAGCGCCGGGACCGAGGGTGAGGCTCGTCACGACTGGCGATGTGGCCAGCGACTGCAACGACGCATGCAGGAGCGCCGCGAGTGCTGCCGGATCGGCGGCGGAAGGGTCCTTCAGGTAGAGACAGCCTTTGCCAACCCGGACCTTGCCCAGCCGCTGGACGAGATCCTGCCGGGTGTCGAAACCGCCATCGAGGTAGCAGCTGAGATAGAGCGAGAACTCCTTGGCTCTCGGCGAGAATCCCAGTGCGCACGATTCGCCCGTTCGGCCCGATTCGTAGCGATAGCGATAGGAGCCGAAGCCGAGGATGTTCCCGGGCCAGAGCGCGGGCGGCATCCCCGTCGCCCGGTGCATGGCGGCGATCAGGACCTCGCTGCCAACGCGTTTCGGGTCGTCGAGGGTGTCGAGGAACGTGCGGACATCATCGGAAACGTCGACGGGAAACGGTGTCTCGGTCATCGATCGCTCCTTGGCGTATCGCGGCAGGCATCGTCCGGGGACTCCCCGCAATGATGCCATCGTGCCGCCGTTCACGACACTGTGCTTCTTCCCGCTTGCGCCTTGCAGGAATGGCCGCGAACCCGCACGATGGAGATTCGGCGCATCGGTGGGATGCGGGGTCGATCGTGGGGTGGGCTGGCACGGGTGAATGCGGAGCGTCGCGGTGATCGTTCGTTCAGGATGCCAGTGCTGGCATCGTCTACGCTGGTGCTTGCGGTGGCCTACATCGCGTTCATCAGCATCGGGTTTCCAGATGCGGTGCTGGGTGTGGCATGGCCATCGATCCGCACAACATTCGGCCTGCCGCAGGGCGGGATCGGATTCATCCTCTTCTCATCCGGCGCGGGCTATTGCTTCTCCGGCCTGATTGCGGGGAAGGTGATCGAGCGGCTGGGCGTTGGCAACCTGCTGGTGCTCAGCACCGGGTTCGTGACCGCCGGGCTGCTTGGCTACGCGATCGCTCCAGTCTTCCCCGTCTTCCTCACGTTTGCGGTGCTGATCGGCTTGGGATCGGGGGCTATTGACTCCGCGCTGAACTTCTACGCCGCTGAACGCTTCTCCGAGGCGGTGATGAACCGCCTGCACGCGTTCTTCGGGATCGGCGCCCTGATCGGGCCGCTCATCATGGGCGGTGTGCTGGACCGTGGGGCGAGCTGGCGCTGGGGCTACGTCGCGGTCGGGTGCATCCTGCTCGCGATGACGATTCTCTTCGTCTTCACGCGCTCGTTGTGGACGCTGGGAAGCGATGGCGGGCACCACGAGGGGCATGCCGGGGTCGTCGCGGCGCCCGTGCGGGCTGTCCTCGTTCAGCCGCTCGTCTGGCTGAACGTCGCCATCTTCTTCTTCTGCACGGGCGTGGAGTTCACGGGCGGTCAGTGGGTCTATACGATCCTCCACGAGCGCTTTGACCAGACGGCGGGGTTTGCGAGCCTCTGGGCCGGCCTCTACTGGGGTGCGCTGGCGGTGGGGCGTCTCACGCTGGGGATGATCTCGGCGCGGGTCGGGGCGGCACGGCTGGTGCAGATCAGCATCGTCGGGAACGCCATCGGAGGCGTGCTCTACACGACCTCATCCCTCCATCTGACGATCCTTGGGCTGATGCTGATGGGCTTCTGGATGGCCCCGCTCTTTCCGCTCCTGATGACCTTGACCCCGCGCCGGCTGGGATCGGCGACCGCGGTGTATGCAGTTGGGTTCCAGGTCAGTGCGGCGGTACTCGGCGGCGCGGTGATGCCGTGGATCGCCGGAACGTGGTCGCAGCACGCGGGATTGGGCGTGATCGGCTGGGTGGCGGTGGCCGGTGCGGCTTGCCTCTTCGTGCTGCACGGGGTGATGATGCGGGCCACACCGGTGGATGTTCGCGGATAGTCACGGTGGTGGAGTCAGGAGGGGCTGATGAGTGTGGTGACGGTGCGTTTCGCGAGTGAGGCGCTGGGCAAGCAGACGAGTTTCAACGTGATCCATCCGGATCAGGGCGACGGGCCATTCCCTGTCCTGATCCAGCTGCACGGCTATTCGGACGACAGTTTTTCCTGGCTTTACAACTCGAACATCGTGCGCCATGTCGCCGATCTGCCGATGATCGTGGTCTTCCCGGATGGTGGCACCGCACGCTACGTGAACACGCCCTTCCATGAGCGCTACGCCCTCCAGCGTTACGAGGACCTGATCGTCCGCGATATTCCGCGTGAGCTCGGGAGGCTCTTCCGGGTGACGGATGGCCCGTGGGCGATCGGCGGGCTCTCTATGGGTGGGCAGGGGTCGTTGCGGATCGGCATGAAGCACAGCGACCGCTTCGGCTCGATCTACGCGCACTCGTCCGGCATGCTGGTTCCCGATTCGACCTGGTTGGAGAAACTGGACGATCCTGACGATGCGAGCTGTTTCGTGCAGGCGGATCGGCTGAAGGAGCGGGGCGCGGCGGGGGCGTCGATGCCGGTCATTACGTTCGATTGTGGCGTGGACGATTTCACGCTGGATGGCAACCGCGATCTTCACGCGCACATGGATGCGATCGGGCTCGACCACACGTATCTGCGAATTCCCCGGCGCCCACACCTGGGATTACTGGGATGAGCATGTGCGGGAGGCCATCGCCCAGCACGCGCGGGTGCTCGGTCTGGCATAGCCACGCGCATTGGCGCCTGGCTTCCTCGACGTGCGGCGATGAATGCGGCACAGTATGCGCGGGTCCACGTATTCGTCCTGCGCGCGGACCGGTGTGTCCTTCACGCATCGGCACCCTGACGTGCTTGATCGGTTTCGCTTGATTGGTGTTCTGTGGGGAGAGGGTGATGGCGTCCGCACCCGTGGTGAGGCGTGAGACGGTCGCGGGCAGTGCGCCCGACGGAGGGGAGACGTCGCGGCGCATCGCGTTTCGGCGAGGGGGCGATGCGCCCGGCCTGCGCGGGTTGCCGCTTGCAGTGGCGGTGGTGGCCGGGCTGGTCGCGTTCGGCTCGATGCTGTGGATGTACTTCCGGCGGCTGGGCATCAATCCGCCCGGCTTCTTCTGCGATGAGGCGGAGATTGGCTTCCGGACGTGGCAACTGCTGCATGGCAAACTGCCGGCGCCAAGCCTGCGATTCCCGTTCTTCTATCAGCACATCGACTATACCATCGGGGCGTTCCCCCTCTATTTCGGCGCGCCGTTCATCGCCCTGTTCGGTGTGAGTGATGTCGCCGTGCGGGCCAGCGCGACGGTTGCCATGGTGATCGGGCTACTCGCGCTCGTCGGTCTGGCGCATCGGCTCGGATTGCGGAATGGCTGGCTGGGCGTGGTCGTCTTCGCGTTGAGTCCGATCGCCATTCACATGGCTCGCTTCAACATGGCCCACGCGCACGGCTTCATGATGACAGCGCTCGGGATGTTCCTCTACGTCCTGGCGCGGGATCGTCGCTCGGCGCGTATCGCGGCCGTATCCGGCGTCGTGCTGGGCCTCTCGGTGTATGCGAACCCGGCCTGGTACATCGCCGCTCCGGTGACGGTGGGCTGCATCGGGCTGGGCGAGCTTGTCGCGAATCGCGCGGTGCTGTCGCGGTGGCGACCGTTTGCCTGGATGGTTGCCGGGGTGGTGCTGTCCTGGATCCCGTTGTTCCACCGGATGGCCACCGATCCCCACTTCTTCGACCGCTTCAAGGAAAAGGAGGGGAGCGGCGCGGCGTCGCTTCTCTCCATCACGCGCTGGCAGGAGATGCTGGCCGAGTACCCGAAGTACTACTCGTTCGACTTCCTCTTTCGTGAGGCCAGCGAGGGTGGCAACCTGCGCCACGCCGTCCCAGGTGCTGGTCTGTTTCCGTTGCTCGTGCTGCCGTTACTTGTGCTCGGCGTGATGGCCGTGATCGGCGAGCGACGGAGCACCGCAAAGGTCATCGGTGTATGGTCGATCGCGATGCTTGTGCTGATGCCGATCGTCGATATCCCGACGACCTCCCCGGAGGCAGCGCCATATACCTTCGCCATGTTCCCGATGCTGATCGGTGTCCCCGTGCTCTGCGGGTTTGGCATCTCGCTCGTCAGCCGGTGGATCGGGGGCGCCCTCGCCTCATCGTGGCGGCAGGCCGTGGTGCCGGTCGCGCTCTCGGTGCTGGTCCTTGTCGGCGCGTGGTCGTTCTATCAGGGGCCATACGCCGAGTACGGGAAGACGGCCGGTGGATACTACGGTTGGCAGTTCGGGCCAGGGGAGGCCATCGCCGCCTTCGAGGCGGATAACTTCCAGCACGATCACTACTTCCTCGACAGCGATTTCAATGCTGCGTATGTCTTCCTTGACTTCTACCTTGCCGACAACCCCGAGCTGGCAGCGCGGACCAGCCTCGGCGCGCCACACGAGCGCCCGATTTCGGGCTCGATGCTCTACGCCGTTCGGCCGGATCGGTGGGAGCGCTACGTTGGTCCGCACGATCCGCAGCGCCGGTACGCCAAGCTCGTCGATGTCATCTACTATCCCGATGGGACTCCAGCCTTGCTGGTGCTTTCGATCTCCCTGCAGAACGTGCCGACTCCAGTCGACAACTGGTAGGCAGGGATGACGACGGGGCGGGACGATCCACACGGATCGTCCCGCCCCGTTTGCGTTCGCTCTACGCGGGGACGATAACTGAGGCCGTGCCTGGCTCCGGTGTCCAGCGCAGGTGACGGCCTTCCTGGGTGACCGCGACGCGCGTTCCCGCGGTCGTGTCGAGGCCAGCGAAGGACGCTGCCCCCCACGGACCGGACTCCGATGCCGCATCGCCGAGGGGGATGGCCCGGACCGTGTAGTCGCGGTCGTCCGACACTTCCACCGTGAGTGGGGCGTTGCTGTCGCTCTCTCGAACGATTGTCGCTTGCGACAACAGGCCATTCGCCCATGCCAGGTCGACCGCGATCTGCCCGCGCCCACGGAGTCCGGAGACTGCCCCGGTCGGCCAGACGGCGGGGAGCGCGGGCAGGAGGGCGATAACGCCGCGATGGCTCTGGAGCAGCATCTCGGCGACTGCCGCCGTGCCACCAAGATTGCCATCGATCTGGAAGATGCGGGGTGGGTGCAGATCGAGCAGGGCATCGGTTGCGAAATGGCGGATCAGTTCGTCGACGTGGTGCGCGGCGAGGTCGCCTTCCCGGAACCGGGCGTAGAGCGCGGAGACCCACGAGCGGCTCCAGCCGGTATGGCCGCCGCCGTGCGCCAGGCGGCGATCCAGCGATACGCGCGACGCGGTGACGAGGGCGGGATCGTCGTCCGTCGTGGGCCAGTCGCCGGGGAAGATGCCGTAGAGATGGGAGACGTGGCGGTGCTCCGGCTCGTACTCCACGAAGTCGTCCAGCCACTCCTGAAGCTGACCATGCTCGCCGATCAGGAGCGGGGCGAGGTTGTCGATCGTCTGCTGCCATGTCGGGCGGAGGTCGGCGTCCACGTCCAGGATCTCGCTGGCGGCGATGGCGTTGGTCAGGACTTCGCGCGCCATCAGGTGATCCATCGTCGCGCCGATCGTGTTGCGATAGGGGATTGCGGGCGTCTCACCGGAGCGCTCGGCATTTGCGGAGAGGGCTTCGCGGGCGGCGTCGTTGGCCATCGTCATGCCGGTGACGTTCTTCGGCGGCGTTCCCGAAAGGATGAAGGAGTTCTCCGGCGAGCCGGAGGGGACGGAGACGAGCCTGCCCGTCTGCGGATGACCATCCCGCTGCTCAGGGACGAGGAACCCGGTCCAGAACTCGGCGCAGGCGCGAATCCATGGGTAGGCATGGTCGCGCAGGAAGTCCACATCGCCGGTGAATTCCCATTCCCACCAGAGGTGCTGCGCGAGCCACGATGCAGCGCCGTTCCAGAGGTCGGAGCCAATGGCCTCCGGCGTTGCGCGACCCCAGGCGTCGGTGGCATGCGGGAGGTAGACGCCATCCACGCCGAAGAGGCGCATGGAGACCTCACGCGCCGACGGCGCGAACCGCTCGATGAAGCGCGTCAACGGCTCGGTGGTCTCCGGGAGGTTCGTCACCAGCGCCGGCCAGTAGTTCATCTGGATATTGATGTTCAGGTGGAAGTCGCTCTGCCATGGCGGCGACAGTTCCTCGGCCCAAATGCCTTGCAGGTTCGCCGGAAGCTCGCAGTTCCGGGACGATGACCAGAGCAGGTAGCGCCCATACGTGAACCAGAGGGCGGTGAGGCCGGGATCGTCCGCGCCCGCCCGCAGGCGTTCCAGTCGCGCGGCGAGTGGCATCCGTGCAACCTCGTCCGGTGTCGGCAGGTCGAGTGTCACCCGTCCCATTGCGGCTTCATGGGCGGCGATGTGCGTGGCGCGAATGGCGGCGAGCGTCGGTTCCGTGGCGGCGGCGAGGCGGTGGACCTTCGCACGCAGGTCGTCGACCGGGATCCCGTCGTTGCTGGTCTCGATGGCGATCCGGATCGTCACGGCGGTCGCGCGGTGAATCTCGGCGTGCAGCGGCGCCCAGTCGCCGCGCACCACCATCGCCCGTTCGCCGGAGACCTGGAATCCAGCCTCCACGGCGAAGGTGATTCCCTCCGGGAACGTGCCGCCGAGGCCGACGTTCCGTTCGCTGGCCCAGCGCTCGATCGCGCCGTCGTCCGGGCCGAACCAGCGCGAGGTGTTCCTGGGGCTCTTGCCGTCCTCGTGGCGGCGATCCATCGAGAGACGAAGGGAGAGGCCGTCGGGGTGGTCGGTGCTGAGCGAAAGGATCACCAGATTCTCGGCCTCGGAGACGAATGCCTCCTGCCGCACGGCGTGGCCGTCGATGGTCCAGCTGGTGGTGGCGATGCCGCGCAGCAGGTCGAGTTCTCGCCGGTAATCGGCGATCCTGGCCGGATCGGCGAGGTTCGTCGTCTCGATGGAGAGGTCGCCGACGGGCTGGTAGGGCATGATGCGTCGTTCGTGGCCGCCGAGTACCTCTTCGGAGAGGACGGAGCCGCCGGCGATGTCGCCCGCGAAGAATCGTTCCCGAATCTCCGCCAGGCGGTGGGCGACATCCGGGGCGTTGCGGTCGCGGGTGGTGCCGCGCCAGAGCGATTCGTGATTGAGCGCGATCCGCTCGTGATCCGGACGGCCGAAGATCATCGCGCCAAGGCGACCGTTCCCGATAGGGAAGGCGGAGAGCCATTCGGCGGCTGGGGTGTCGTTCCAGAAGGACGTATTGGCCTGGATGTCGGTGGGAGCGGGCATCGGTCGCGTGGACTCCTGGCGGAAGGGCGGAGATTCGATGGGTTGGTTCGTGCGCATTATCCTGATCGTCGCCCTGCGCGCAAGGTTTTGTATACAGAAGCGCGTCGACCTTATGCATGAGGTCGGCGCGTTCTCGTGCGACGGGGGCCGGAATTACGCCTTCGGGAAGGTGAACTCGCGATCGGGGAACAGGCGGCATAGAGCGTCCATCCGAGCAGCGACGCCTCCGGGTGTGGGGGCGAGTGGCTGGTTTTCAGGAAACTATCCCGCCGTGCCTGCCGTTGCAGGGTATGGCCAGCGGTCATGGGGCGGAGAACGGCAGACACACGAAACGCCGCATGGCTGCCATGCGACGTTTCGTGGCGGGATATGGTGAGCGATTACGCGGGCTGATGGTCGCGGTCGTTCTCGCGGCGGACCTCGGCGGCCTCTTCCGGCGTCAATTCGTCGTCGGCAAAGAGGCGGGCGATCGGGGAGATGACCTTGTCGAGCGTGCGCTCGATCGTCGTTTCCTTCGGTCCGGTGTCGCGCGCCTCGTTGGCCTCGATCTCGCGTTCGACGCTGTCGTCATCGGTGAAGATGGGCTGGGTGTCGCTCATGACTCGCTCCTTGGTGGGTCGGCGCCCGTCGAATCGGATCCTCGATCTCTCGTTCGAGACCGCATACCCTGTGCCGTCGCTTCATGATGCCCGAAGTCCGGCAGAATGGCTATCCTGCCGGACTTCGGGTGAGACCGATATGTGGCCGATCAGTGGCCGGAGAAGGCCGGGGTCGAGAGGGCGGCGTCGTCGGTGTCGATCTGCGTGACCGTTTGCGTGCTGCGCAGCGGGATCTCCTTGAGGAAGAGAATCACCACCAGCGCCAGCACCATGATTGGCAGGGCGTAGAGGAACATATCGGTGATCGCGTGCGTGTACGCGACCAGGACATCGGTCCTCAGCGGTTCTGGCAGCTTCTGCAACATCTCGATGTTGTTGGCGCTGCCCTCTGCGCTCATGGACTGCGCCCGGCGCATCGGTGGTGAAGACCTTGTCAAGGTAGTGCGACAGTCGCACATTCATGATCGCGCCGAGCAGGCCTGCGCCGATCGCGCCGCCCAGGGAGCGGAGGAAGGTTACGGTGCTGGTGGCGGACCCCATGTCGCGCATGGAGACCGCGTTCTGGATCGGGGTGACGACGGTCGTCATCGAGAGGCCGACGCCCATGCCAAGGATGAAGGCGTAGATGCCGATCAACCAGTACGGCGTGTTGTAGGCGATCGTGTGCAGCAGGAAGAAGGCCAGGATCAGGATGATGGAGCCGATGACCGGGAAGATCTTGTATCGCCCGGTGCGTGTGATGAGCTGGCCGGAGATCACCGACATCGAGAACAGGCCGATCACCATCGGCAGCATGGCGAGACCGGAGCGGGTCGGGGACATGCCGTGCACGCCCTGGAAGTAGAGCGGCAGGTAGAGCAGGCCGCCGAACATCGCGAAGCCGATCAGGAAGCTGAATGCGCTGCCGACCGAGAAGATCGAATTGCGGAAGAGATGCAGCGGAATAATCGGTTCTTCTGCGCGCATCTCCACCAGGATGAACGCCACCGCGAAGACCACCGAAGCGGCAACGAGCCAGAGGGCCTGTATGTTGGTCCAGCCGTAGCTTTCGCCGGCCCAGTTCAGATAGAGCAGCAACGAGCTGACTGAGGCGACGATCATCGCGGCGCCGAGGTAGTCGATCTTGTGGTTGCGGCGGACCACCGGCATGCGGAGCGCCATCGACGTCACCACGAGGGCGACGATGCCGATCGGCAGGTTGATGTAGAAGATCCAGCGCCAGCTGATCGTATCCGTTAGCCAGCCGCCGAGCAGCGGACCGGCCACGCTGGAAATACCGAAGACCGCGCCGAAGTATCCCTGGTAACGACCGCGTTCCCGGGGCGGGATCACGTCGCCGATGATGGCGAAGGCGATCGCCATCAGGCCACCGCCGCCGATACCCTGCAGTGCGCGGAAGGCGATGAGTTGCGGCATGTTCTGCGCGAGACCGCACAGTGCCGAACCGATGAGGAAGATGACGATGGTTGCCTGGAAGATGATGCGCCGGCCATAGAGGTCGGAGATCTTGCCCCAGAGCGGGGTGACGGCCGTGCTGGTGAGCAGGTAGGCCGTGACGACCCACGAGAGGTGATTGAGGCCGCCGAGATCGCTCACGATACGGGGCAACGCCGTTCCGACGATGCTCTGGTCGAGGGCCGAGAGCAGCATCCCGGCGATGAGACCGCCGATGATCACCATGATCTGTCGATGAGAAAACTCCGGCATCTCCGTCTGGCCGGGGCTGGAAACCCGTGCCGATGCCGTCGAACTGGCCATGTTGTATCCTCGCTCGTCGCTATGTATTCGAATCCGCTAGATGTCCCAACCGACCGGTTGGTTGGGAGCGCCCGGACGACTATACTTGTCGGGTTGGTAGGTGTCAATCGGTATCGGGAAATGTCAGGTCGGGAGCATCATGCAGGACGCGGACGGTCGGGAAGAGATATCGGAAGCGCGGCGCCGGGTGCTGGACGCCGCCAATACATTGTTCGTGGAGCACGGGTTCAAGGCAGTCTCCATGCAGCAGATTGCCAATGTCGCCCAGATCAACAAGGCGACGCTCTACCACCATTTCCGGAGCAAGGAGGATCTCTTTGCCGCCGTGGTGATGGCGGCGATGGCGCAGTCGAGCGACGATGTGCGCCATGCGATCCAGGCGGGGAAGACGCCGGCGGAGCAGCTCACGCTTGCGACGCTTCAGATCTTCGCGCGGACCAGCTCCGATTTCGGCCGGCTGATGACGGATGTTCACGAGCAGATGGAGCCATCGCTGCGAAACCGGATTCTGGCCGAGCAACCGATGCCATGGGACTTGTTCCGTGCCGTGATCCGGGAGGCGATGCGCCAGGCGGGGATCGACGACCTTCCCGATGCGACCGTCGATCTGGCGATGAGCATGTACGTGGGCATGACATGGGGCCAGATCTGGATGCGGAAGATCGAGGCGGTCGAGGTGCCGCTGAACGAGGAACTGGCGGCGACCCTGGTTTCCGTGCTGTTCTCCGGCCTCCGCGAGACCTTCGCGCCGGCGCCCAGCATCGCCTGAGCGAGCGGGACGGAGCTAAAGCCGAGTGCAAAAGGGTTGCCGTCCTCGGTAGCGGGTCAGCTCGTCTGACCCAGCAGCCGCATCGATCCGGCGAAGCCGGATATCCCGGAATGGTTGCTGCCCCCAATATCGGCCTCCGGCCGATGGCGCAGACCAGCTGCGCCGCTACGGTTTCGTACTCGGCTCTAAGCGGACTTGCAAAAGTCCTGCGTGATCCAGATGTGGGGCGAGGTCTCGGCATGGAAGGTCGCGCGGATCGCATCGCAGAGGGCTTGCGCTCGTTTGGCGAGACGTTCGCGGTCGTTCCAGAGCCGGTGGCAGGCGAGCTTCGACTTCAGGAAGCGCCAGACCCGTTCGATCAGGTTGAGCTGCGGAGAATAGGTCGGGAGCCAGATCACCTCGACCCGATCCTCGTGCTCGGCGAACCAGGCACGAAGCGTGGCTGTCTTGTGATAGCTGGCGTTGTCTGCCACCAGGACCAGCTGGCCGGTTGGCCACCGAACGAGCAGCTGCTCAAGGAAGGCTTCGAAGGTGGCGGCATTCATCGTCGATTCCTGAGCGGTCACAAGCTCTCCGGAGCCATAGTTCAGGGCTCCGAACACGGCGATGCGCTGGTCCGTTCCCGCGGCGGGGATCCGGGTGGGGGACACCCGGTCGCTGCCAGCAACGATCCAGCTGGGGATGGGTGTGAAGCTGGCATTCATCGAGATAGAGCAGCTGGAATCCATCGGCGGAAGAAGCCCCCCTTTTGCAGGGTGTCCAGCACATGGGCGGCACTGGCGACGGCTTCGATGTCCTGCCGATGCGCGAGATCGTGCCGTGGGCGGCGATAGACGTAGCCTTCGGCATGCAGGGCCCGTTGGACGGTGGTGACACTCACGGTCCAGCCCGTCCGGCCGAGCAGGTCCGTCAGGTCGGCGATCGTCCAGATCGTGGTGGGATAGCCATGGGCATCTGGCGATGCCGTGAGCGCATCCCGCAGGACGACCAGCGCTTCCTCGGGGAGCTTGCGTGGTCGTCCCGGACGGGGGCGGTCGGCGAGACCCTCGCGGCCTTCGGCCAGGAAGCGCTTCCACCAACGACGGAGGGAGTCGTCGCACACACCGCAGCCGATGCCTGCGGCGTGGAGGCTCGGGCTGTCCAATGAGACCAGCAAGACGTGAGCGCGGTGGCGGCATCGGGATCGGCCTTCGTAAGGGCGATCAGATCGCTTCGGCGGGACCGCTGGTCGGGAGACATGGCAGGCTCCTTCCTGATGCCCCCGTTCCCCGCAAGATTTATGCAAGCCCGCTTAGGTGAGCCCCATCCGGATTGCGGCAGCCGTCGCTTCCAGTCGTGTGCGCACATCGAGCTTCCGGAAGATGTTCGAGACATGCCTCATGACGGTCCGGTGGCTGATGAAGAGGTCTTCCCCGATTTCTCGATCGGATTGACCATGGGCGACCCGCCGAAGCACGTCGATCTCCCGTTCACTCAGGCCGAAAACCGTTGTCAACGATGACGGATCACGTCCGGGCGGCAACGTGCCAGGGGTGGGGGATGGCGGAGCCAAGGTCTCGATGACCCCCAGTATCTCCTCCAGTTCCCAGGCTTCCCCCGCCGCCGACCATCGCGTCCATTCCTCTGGAGTCAGGATGCGCGTGAGGCGGGATCTCACCGCGTGCGCCTGGCCGAAGTGCGGCAGGATCGTCCCTCCGAGCCGCTTGCACAATGCCTGGCTTGCCGCCAGCAGGGAACAAGCCAGGTTGTATTGGCCGCGTCCGGCTGCGACCCCCGCCATGCCACTCACGGTATCCGCGACGAGGATTCCATCTTCTGAACTGCGTGCTCGGCCGAGTGCGTCGTTGTAGGTTGTCCATGCCTGATCGATCTGGCCGCTCACGAGGGCGAGCTGGGCAAGATTGGCCGCGGCCAGCGTGCACAGGACCGGTTCATCGATCTCTTTGGCGAGCAGGTGCGCCTCTGAGCTGTGCTGGTAGGAGTCCACAAATGATCCCTGACGATACTCGGCATCTCCGAGATTCACAAGCGCCGACGCCAGTTCGCGAGGGGCGTCCATCATCCGACATTCGTTCAGCGATTCGCGAAAGCAGGCGATGGCGAGACCCTCGTCACCACTGGCCTCGGCGGTGAGTCCCATCCCGGTGATCGCATCGAGCGCCTTGCCGCGATCATTGAGCAGGTCGGCGAGTGCCCGCATGCGCTCGTAGGCCACGGCCGAGGTGGGCAGGTCCCCCACTTGCCGGGCAGTGGAACCCGTGCGAAATGCGAGACTCATCTGGAGATGAGGAGCGATGGTCGCTTCATAGCGCCCGTGATGAACCAGAAGCAACCATGAATAGCTTTCGTGCAGACGCCCGGTGACATGCATGAATTCGCCAAGGGTTTCGCAAAACTGCGCGAGGAGGTCTCCCGATCGCGTGGTGGCGGCCCATTCCACCGCAGCGCGCACGTTGTCCAGTTCACGTTCCAGTGTCTGGTGACGGGCCGTTGCGAGGGGGGCGCTGGCAAGGGAGAGACACCACAGTGCATGCCGCTCGCTGATCAGGTCACGCTCGTGGCTGTGGCGTAGACGCTCGATCGCAAAGTCCCTGAACGACTCCAGCATGACGATCCGGATGCCGTGAATGGGGTGACTGATCGTGGAGAGCAGGTTCTTGTCAACCAGCGACTGGATCAGGACGAGCACCTCATTTTCATCGAGATCGGGAACCACCTGATGAAGCGCCTCGACCTGGAAGCCGCCTGCAAATACCGAGAGGCATTCGAAGAATCGCTGCTCTTCGGGGCTGAGGAGATCGTAGCTCCACGTCACCGCTTGCCGCATGACGTGCTGCTGGTACACACCCGCCGGCGCCGCTGTGGAGAACTCGGTGAGGATGCCGGCAAGCATGGTCTCGATCTGACCGGCATCGGTCGTTCGGAGACGGGCCGCGGCAAGCTCGATCGCGAGCGGAATACCATCCAGGCGGCGACAAACGTCTGCGGTCATCGCTGCGGCGGTGGGGGTAAGGGATCGGAGCGGATCGGCCCATGCGGACTGTGGATCGGCGGCCATCGCTCGTTCGATCAGGAGCAGGACAGCGGGGCTCTCGATGATGTCGGCCACGGAAAGGCGTCCAATCTGACCGAGGGGCGGGAGGGGGAGCGGGGCGACATCGAAGGCTCGTTCTCCGGAGACTCGCAAGGTTTCCCGGCTCGTGGCGAGCATGGTGATGCCTTCCGTTTCCGAAAGGATCGATGCAAGCTCCAAGCCACAGCCTGGGATCTGTTCGAGGTTATCGAGCACGAGGAGAAGATGTTTCCCTCTTGCCAGTGCGCTGATCCTGGCGAGGGGCGGCTGGTTGCCGAGATCCACCAGGTCGGTATCCCTGATCGCGGCTTCGATCGTGGAGAGGACGCGTTCCGGATTGCTCACCTGCGCAAGCGGAATGAACAGGACTCCATCCTGAAAGCAGGACGCGGCCAGCTGCGCTGCCTGCGTCGCGAGCGCGGTCTTGCCGACGCCAGCTGGACCGGCCACGGTCACGAGGCGAGCTTTCGTGGAACAGAGCATGTCTGTCAGCGCCGACAGATCGGGGTCGCGACCGATCAGGGGGACTGGATGGGGAAGGGCGTACCGTTTTTGGCGAGGCGGATTCATTCTGGAACGCTGCATGTCACTATCCTTCGGGCGTTCCGTGAGGTTTCTGGCTTCCCCCGACTGCGTCTTCATCT
Organism: Thermomicrobiales bacterium; assembly: GCA_049840815.1. Taxonomy (GTDB): domain Bacteria; phylum Chloroflexota; class Chloroflexia; order Thermomicrobiales; family UBA6265; genus JASGDN01. The sequence continues at coordinate 100,646 of JASGJI010000016.1, forward strand.
GCATGATTGTTGCCGCCCGAATGCCCCGTCGTCTTGCGGTCCATCGTCGTCACTATCCATTATCCAGAATCGGGGATGGGTCAACGCTGTCGGAACTATCCGACAGCGTTGACCCCATGAATACGCGAATGATGACTGATCGCGTCAGGCTAGCGGCGACGAGCATAGGTGGACATCGCACCTGCTCCCGTGAGCAGAGCCAGTCCTGCAGCAAGGGCGAGCGCCAGGTCGTTTTCGTGCTGAGCACTCGGGCCCGAGCCGGTGCTCGGGAGGGAATCCACGGCAACATTGGACGTCTGAGAAGGGGTCTTGTCCGCGGTGGCAGCGTCGTTGCAGGCAACGCCGTCTCCATCCTGATCGAGATTTGCCGGCTTGTCATGACCCTCAAAGTAGGCCTGGGCCGCGGCTTGATCATTCGAGAAGGTTGCACAGGTCACGTTGACATCGTAGGAACCGCCGGAAGGACCGGTTGAGGTGAAGTCCCCATCACTGGGATCAGCACATGCCTTGCCATCGCCGTTCTGGTCAAGGTTGGCTGGCTGGCCGTTTGCGTCGAAGTAGGCTTGCGCTGCGGCCTGATCGTTGTTGAATGAACCGCAGGTAATGTTCACATCGGAGGACCCAGCGCTGGGGCCGGCAAGGGCGGTATGGCCGATCCCGGACGCTCCCACAAGCATGACGACCGCGATGATAGAGGACTTGACGACGTTCACTGGTGACTCCCGACGTGGCTACAAACAACGTGGTCGCGGTGTTCCGCGACTGCACCCAGTATCGGTACGCGGGGAGTGTGCTGGCGTCGGTAAAATCACCCATTCCCGGAACCGCGCCGCCTGGAGCCGGGAATCACGCCTTGCGCGATGCCTGCACTTCAGCGTATCCGTGGTGTTTTTTCTGAGGGGAGGGGAGTGTCGAGCTTCCAGAATGAGGGATATCGTGGAGCCATTGGGCCGACCTGGCAGTGGATACCCACTAGTCTATTCAGGCTACTTCGCTCGTCTGGGTATTGACTCCACTGATTCACTCGGTAGTATCGAAAACACAAGACGAGTCGTATATCCGTGTTGCGGGCTCGGCCAGGGCTATGTCCCTGACCATTCGTCGTGTTTTCGGGACGCTATTTCCGGAACCGCAGACGTCGGCGAGCCGCTGTCGATACCAGAAAGGGATCGCGAAGATGTCGAGACTCCAGCCTCGTTCGCCGTTCATCTCTTCCGGGTTCACGCGCCGTTCGCTTGTGCGGGGCACAGCCGGTGCCGCGGTCGCGGCATCGCTTCCAGTCAGTGGCCGGTACGCGTTCGCGCAGGATGCGACCCCAGCCGACATCCCCCGCGCCAAGTCGAGCGCCACGGTCGATGGCACGCTGCAAGTGCTGCAGAAGGCCGACTTCCATCCCGAGCACAATGCCTTCGTCCGGGCCGAGATCCAGGCCTATTGCAAGGAGCAGGGCTGGAACGTGGAGGTGACCGATCTCGGCGGCCAGCTCTCCTCCGGCGAGATTCTCCAGCGCCTCACCGCCGGGGTGAAGGCCGGGAATGCCTCCGATCTGTATTTCGACAATATCCCCGTCCGCCAGTTCCAGTATCAGGGCGTGTTGATGAACGTCACCGATCTCGTCGATGAGATCGTGGGGGCGAACGGCGATACCACGCCCGGTTTCACGAATGCAGGGCATTTCGACGATGCCTGGTGGGGGATTCCCTGGTTCACTCGCGTCGATGGCTGGTGGGCACGGAAGGACATCTTCGAGCCAGCCGGGATCGATCCGACGACGCTGCAGACGCTCGACCAGCGGCGAGACGCCGCGTTACAGGTCTCCGACCCGTCGAACAACCTGTGGGGTTGGGGGCTTTCCCCGAATCGTGGTGGGGATGGCCGCCTGTTGGTCTGGACGGTGCTCTACGCGTTCGGAAGCAGGCTTCAGGACGAGAGTGGTGACCATGTCACCTTCAACTCGCCAGAATCGGTCGAGGCGCTGAAGTGGCTTGCCGATGTCTACACCAACGATGCATATGCGTCCATGCTCCCGACCGGATGGGGGGGCTGGACCGACCCATCCAACAACGAGGCCTTCCTCGCCGGCACCGTCGCGATGACCCAGAACGCCGGGACGATGTATGCGAAGGCGCATCTGGATGGCGTTTCCTTCGCCGACCAGATTCAGTACATGCCGACCGTGGTCCGGAACTCCGACCATGCGCAACTCGACCAGCTGGGCGGCGTCTTCCTCCACGTGATCGAGGGCACGAAGAACAAGGACGCGACCTACGATCTCGTGCGCCACCTGCTCAGCACGCCGGTGCAGCAGCGGATCTGGGAGATCTCCACTTCCTATGCCGTCCCCGCCTACAAGAACGGCTGGAGTGACCCGATCATCACCGGGCAGCCGAACTCCATCGCGGCGGAACCCGCCGTGTGGAACAACATCGACTTCACCGGCCTGCGCTGGCCAGGGCCGAACTCGGTGGCGGTCGATTCCGTCGCCGGTTCCTTCGACCACACCGACATGATTGCCGAGGTCATCCAGGGCCGGTCTGCCGAGGAAGTCGTGCAGGAATATCACGACCGTTGGGTGCAGACCTGGCAGGACTTCGGACTTCCCGGCGAGGCCTAGCCGTCGCCCATCGCCGGACGCGGCCTTTTGCGGGGCCGCGTCCGGCATGCCCAACGTTCCTGGTGGCCGAGATGTCACCTGGGCCGCCGACCTTCGCTGACGCATCCTCGCGGCCAGCGGAGTGTTCGCCCGCCAGAGGAGGTGCGTCGTGGCCATCCTTCCTGCTTCGTCACCCACACCGACAACCCGGCCGGCTTCCGGTGCCGTCCACGCGCCCGTGGCGTCGTCATCGTTCTGGCGCAAGTCGAAGCGCATCCTCGGACGCGATTGGCCGGTGGCGTGGCTCTTCATCGGGCCGACGGTCATCCTGCTCTTCGGCCTCGTTGGCTATCCCCTGTTCGATGCACTCAAGCTCAGCTTCTACAACGTGACCGGTATCCAGAATCGCGGCTGGGTCGGGCTGAACAACTACGAGCGGTTGTGGAGCGATGCCCGCTTCCGCGATGCCGTGCAGAACACCGTCGAGTTCGCCGTGATCTCGGTCTTCGTCAAGTTCTGGTTGGGATTGCTGGTGGCGTCGTTGCTGAATCGCAAGGGCCTGCGGTTCGGCAGCGTGTTGACCGGACTCGTGTTGTTGCCGTGGATCGTGCCGGAGGTCGTCGCGGCGTTGACCTGGCGCGGCCTGTACGATCCCGTCTTCGGTGGTCTCAACATCCTGCTCAAGCAGCTTGGCATCGTCGATACCGGTATTGCCTGGCTCGGCGACTACGATCTGGCGTTGCCGTCCGTGATCGCGGTGAATGTCTGGAAGGGCATCCCGTTCTTCGTCATCACGCTGCTGGCGGGCATGAAGGCGATCGACCAGGAACTCTACGATGCGGCCGCGGTCGATGGTGCGAGCACCTGGGAGAAGTTCCGCGATGTGACGTTGCCCGGCCTGCGCTACGTCATCGTGGTGGCATGCCTGCTGTCGCTGATCTGGACGCTGAACGCCTTCGGCCTGATCTATCTGCTGACCGGCGGTGGTCCGGGCGGGCGGACGCGCCTCTTCTCGATCCTGTCATACGAGTATGCCATCGGCTCCCTTCGCTACAGCATGGGTGTAGCGGTCGCGATGTCGATCGTGCCGGTCCTGGTTGTCCTGATCGTGGTGCTTGGTCGCATCATGCGGGCCGACACGGACATGCCGGAACAGAAGCATTGGGTGCTGGCGATGGCGGGGCAGGTGATCGGGTGGCCGTTCGCGATGCTGGCGAAGGCGGCAGTCTGGCTGCTTTCCGTTATCGCCTTCCCGTTCGCATGGACCGCAATGGCGATCGGCAACGCGCTTCATCGCTCCTACGTGGGAAGCGATGAAGCGCGGGAAGCGGGGTGGCGTCGCCTGACGCGGCGGCTTGGCGGCATCGGCACCTACGCGGTGCTTGGCGTGATGCTGCTCTTCCTGCTCTTCCCATTCTTCTGGGTGGTGATCACGTCGTTCAAGAACGTGAAACAGATCCAGGAGGGACGGTCACCATTCTCGCCATCGCCGTGGACGCTCGAAAACTACCGGACGATGCTCGTCGACACGGAGTTCCCCCGCTGGTTCTGGAACACGATCCAGGTCGCGGCGGTGAGCACGCTGCTATCGGTTTCGGTGGCCTCGCTCGGCGCGTATGCGCTCGTGCGGCTGAAGTGGCGCGGACAGGGGTTTGTGCAGACCGCGATTCTCTTCACCTACCTGATGCCAACCGTGCTGCTCTTCCTGCCGCTCTACCAGATCTTCACGAACCTGCGCCTGATCAACCGGATTGGCGCATTGATGCTGGCCTATCCGACCTTCGGCCTGCCGTTCGCCTGCTGGCTGCTGATGGGCTACTACCGGTCGATCCCGCGTGAGCTTGAAGAAGCGGCCATGATCGATGGCGCGAACCACTTCCAGACGTTCGTGCGGATCGTGCTGCCACTGACGTTACCCGCGCTGCTGGCCGTGGCGCTCTTCTCGATCACGAGCTCGTGGAACGAGTTCCTGCTGGCCTTCGTGCTGGTGCAGCCGGAATCGTCGTGGACGCTGCCGATCGGACTGGGGAGCATGGTGGTTGGCGACATCTTCCCCTACGGCCTGATGTTCGCCGCGAGCGTGATGACCGCGATTCCGGTGATCCTGATCTACATGTTTGCCCAGCGCTTCATGATCGCCGGGCTGACCGCAGGTTCCGTGAAGGGGTAGGCCGGGGAGTGAGGAGTGAGGTTGGCTCGACAGCGTCCCCTCACTCCTCCCCGCTCACGCTTCTACTTGATGGTCAGCGTGCCGACCATGCCGGCCGTGCGATGGCCCGGCTGCGAGCAGTAGTAGGTGTAGGTGCCAGCCGCAGCGTTGATCTTCACCGTCGCCTTGCCATCGGATGGCACGATGCCGGAGTTGACGCCCAGGTCGTCGATCACGAAGTCGTGCGGCAGCGCACCCTTGTTGACCAGGTGGACCGTCACGTCCGTGTCGGCCGGGATCGTCACCGCCGCTGGCTCGAACTTGAGATCGACCATGTCGATGGTGACATCGGTGGCCAGGCTGACGGGGGATGCGGCCGGGGATGCCTCCGGCGTCGCGGCTTCCTCGGTCGTGGCCTCCGTCGCCGCTGGGGTGGCGGCCTCCTCGGTGGCCGGCGCCTCCGTTGCGGGGAGCTCGAACGGGGTGCCTTCGACGGTCGTCACACCCGCGAAGCGAACCAGCTCACCCTCACCGGGGAAGCCGTTGCCCTTGTGCGTGACGAAGAGGTTGTCCTCACTGTCGAAGTCGATGCCGATCGGCGCCATCAGGCCGTCGAGGACGACCGTCTTGGAGCCATCCGCGCCGATGCGGACGATCTGGCCCGCGCCGCCTGCCAGCAGGTTGGAGGACATGATGCAGACGTAGGCCGTGCCGTCCGAGGAGAACGCGATGTCGCTGGCCATCGTCAGGCCATCCACGAAGACACTCTGCGTGCCATCCGGCGCGTACTCGTAAACCGGCGCGAGGCCCGGCGGGAACGGGCCGCCGGTGATGAACGGCACGAAGAAGTTGCCGTTCGGCCCCTGGGTGACGGTGCTGGGAACGGAATCGATCTCCTGCGCGCCGCCGCGCAGCGGGTTGCCCGCATCGCCGAGGAACGGAGCTGGGAGGCCGCCAGTGACGGCGAAGACGGAGACCTCGCCCGTGGTGGCGTCCACTGCGTAGACCGTGTTGCCACCGGCATCTGCAACGTAGACGACGCCATCGGCGTAGGTGCCGCCGTACGGGTTGGAATCGACCGTGGCGGGATCCGGGTTGTTCGCGATCTCGTACGCGCCGATGTCGGCGAGGACGGACTTCTCGCCGGTGGCGAGGTCGACCTTGTAGACGGCGGCTTCCTCACCGGTGCGGTCGATCTGGCTGATGTACGGGCCGGGCGCGCCGACGACGACATAGGCGGAACCATCGTTATCGAAGCCGAGGCCGGACGCCCCGACGATCTCGACTGCACCGAAGGTGTAGGAGATGAAGTCATCGACGATGGTGTATTCGGAGAGGTCCGGGCCGATCGACTTCAGCGTGCCGTTGTAGCCGCGCGAGGAGACCGGATCGCCGGTGTCTTCCTGCCCGGCGACCGGCGTCGCGAAGATGGCGTCATCGCCACCCGTGCCGGCCTCGGTGAAGAAGATCCAGTCCCCGATGACCTTCACGAAGCGAGGGTTGTTCAGGCCGGTGGCGAGGACGAGGGCCTCGACGCCTTCCGGCAAGGTGAACTCCGACGCGGCATCGGCGGCGGGGGTCGCGTCCTGCGCGTGGACGGCGGCCACGCCGCCAGCGACCGCTGCCGCGCTGATGGCGGCGCCGATGGTGAAGGTGCGGCGGTCCACTCGTGCAGACCGCACGCGCTGAAGGGTGTCGAGCTCTCCCATGTCGTTCTCCTTGAGACGCGATGATTGATAGCGCGATGGGACTGGATGTGCCCGCACGGCTAGGCATCCTGCGCTGTCGGGGCGTGAAAGGAGTCCTGCACACGGGCTGAATGTCCCATGCCAGTATCTGCCACGGCCCTTCGGATGTCTATCGCCGAAGGGATCCGCATGCCCGAGTTTGGAACGACCCTGCGCCGCTGGGCTGGGCGGGGCACGACGGCCCCGCCGTCCGTACGATTGGTTGTCGCAAAACGTCCTGTGCGCGGGGCAAGCGCAACGTGGCGTGCCTCGTTTCCTGCACCACGTCGAGGCAATGGGTGACGCGGTGCTCAATACGCCCGTGCGACGATCACCTGCGTCGTGGCTTCCTTGCCTGTGGCGATGCAGCGCCCGGTCTCGCCCGACTGATCGAACGGGATGCAGCGGATGGTCGCCTTCGTTTCGGCCTTGATCCGCGCTTCGTCCTCGGCGGACCCGGCCCACCAGACGCGGTTCCAGCCCGCGTTGGCGGCGACGCGTTCCGCCATCTCCTCCCATGTGGCGACATCGACGACGTTCGTGGCGAGTCGCTCCGTCGCGGCGGCGAGCAGGCGGGAGTGCATGGCGACGAGCTCTGCGGTCACGGCATCGGCCAAGCCCGCGAGCGGCACGGTCGTCTTCTCGCCCGTGTCGCGCGGCACCATCACTGCCTGATCGGCCGCGAGATCACGCGGGCCGAGTTCGATCCGGACCGGCACACCCTTCAGTTCCCAATGGTTGAACTTGAAGCCGGGTGAACGGTCATCGCGGTCATCGACCGTGACGCGGATGCCGGTGGCGCGGAGTTCCGCCGCGAGGGCGTGGGCACGGTCGAGGATCTCCGTGCCTCCATTGCGACCGAGGATTGGCACGATGACGACCTGCACCGGGGCGACCTTCGGCGGCAGCTTCAGGCCGCGTTCGTCACCGTGGACCATGATGACGGCGCCGATCGTCCGCTGGCTGAGCCCCCACGAGGTGCTGTTGGCGTACTTCCGCTCGCCATCGCGGTCGAGGAAGCGGATGTCGAAGGCGCGCGCGAAGTGGTCGCCGAGGTTGTGCGATGTTCCGGCCTGCAATGCCCAGTTCTTGCCGCCCATCATCGCCTCGACGGTGTAAGTGCGGAGGGCGCCAGCGAACTTCTCCGACTCACTCTTCTGCCCCGCGATCACCGGAATCGCGAGTTCTTCCTCCAGGAAGGCGCGGTAGACCTCCAGCATCTGCTTCGCGCGGGATTCGGCCTCCTCCGGGGTGGCGTGGGCGGTGTGCCCCTCCTGCCACAGGAACTCGCTGGTGCGGAGGAAGGCGCGCGGGCGTTCCTCCCAGCGGAGGACGGAGCACCACTGGTTGAGCACGATTGGGAGATCGCGCCAGCTCTGTACCCAGCGGGCATAGGTCGGGCAGATGATCGATTCGGAGGTCGGGCGGATGGCGAGCGGCTCTTCCAGTTCCTTGCCACCCGCGATGGTGACCCAGGCCGCTTCCGGAGTGAAACCTTCGATGTGATCGGCTTCCCGCTCCAGCATCGACTTCGGGATCAGCAGCGGGAAGTAGGCGTTCTCGACGCCGGTTTCCTTGAACCGGGCATCGAGGAAGTGCTGGATGTGCTCCCAGATGCCATACCCGTACGGGCGCAGGATCTTGGTTCCGCGTACGGGGGAATCGTCGGCCAGTTCGGCCTTCTGGATCACATCGACGTACCACTGATCGAAGTTGTCGTTCTGGTCTGCAATGTCCTGGACATACTGCGGCTGGGACATGAGGGAACCCTCCGGGAAGCGCGTTTGCGTGATGTGGAATCAGGCCAGGGAGCAGCGTGCATTGCCGAGACGCGCGGGATCGAGGGGCGTCCCGGCGCCCGGAGGGGAGGGTTCCGCCCCGGAGGCGGTACTGAGGGTGAAGGCGAAGGGGGCGGCACCATACCTCTGCAGATACCTTGCCGGAATCGACGCGTCGGCTCCGCTGTCTCCGGAAAGCGTGGATGGTTCCGCGACGCAGATCCATTGCCTTGCATCCGGGCCGACCGGGATGGTGGCTGCCCGGGCGATGCCTGGCATGGGTGGTTGAATGGAGGAGGCTTCGCCGCCGATCACAGCAGCGAACTGTCCGATGGCGGCATCCAGGTCCGGAACGAGGACCGTGACGCCGCTCATGCTCGTTGCCCCATTTCGGTGGGCGATCTCCGCCTGATCGTGCGGGACGCGCAAGGTGCGGGGAGTCAGGTCCTGGATGACGAAGGGGAGACCATCGTGACGCGGCATCGCGAGGACCCAGTCGACGCGCTTGCCATCGAGGCGGTCGCGGCCCATCGCCCAGGTATCCTCGATGGCAACGCCTTGGGCGCGCACGCGGGCGACATCGGCATTCACGTCGTCGGAGAGGATGGCGTAGTCGACGAACCCGCCCCCGGTCGCCACACGGCCGTACCACGGATTCGTGGAAGGCTGGGAGGAATCGATGAAGGCGATGAGTTCGATATAGGACCCGTCGGCAAAGGCGATCAGGGCATTCTCGGTTCCGCCGGATGCGTGGCGACCTCCCGGAACGACCGTGAAGCCGGCCGCGATGGCGTCAGGGATCGCCGTCTCGAGGGACGGGACGAGGATCACGAGGTGGTCGAGCTGACGGGCCATGCGGTACGGATTCTCCTGATGCGATGCGTCGACGCTTGCCTGAGTCTGGCACGCACGGGCGGGGATCGCAACACCGGGGCGGAATTGCCCACGCTGTCCGTACAAGGGTGGCGCGGGTGCGCGTCGAGGGGCTAGGATCGACGTATCAGCCGAACGTGGTGCTTCCGCTGCCTGTCCACGACCGGAACGCGTGCCTTCCCTGGCCGCAATGCGGATGCCGGTCCTTCTCCCCACCCAGGAGCTCCTCACCCGATGACTGCCAAGCCTTCCCCTTCCTCACTGCCCGGACCGATCGCCGTCGCCTGACGGCGGGCGCGCTCGCCATGCTCGGCGGATTGAGCCTCGGCGCTTCTGCGGCGCGGTCGGTCGCGGCCCAATCGATGGACCCGTACACCTACATCCGGACGATGCCCGCGACGACGACGGTCGGACAGCTGCCAGGGCAGGCGGCGACCGACGTCGAGCCGGTGCAGGCCGACAACGCGATCTGGGATGCGTACATCCAGCTGCCGATCAAGGAAGGCCAGGACTTCCACTACACCTGCGAGTTCGACTCGGCGTGGATCATCCTGAAGGCCTATGGGCAGGAAGTGCCCCTCCAACAGCAGATTGACCTCGTGGGGATCGACGAGTCGATCGAGCCCTGGTACGAGGAACGCGCCGATGGTGTGGTGGTGTGGGGCGGAGATGTTCACAACCACTACTGTGGGGACTACCAGACGAACTTCCTTGCCCGCGCGCGTGGGAACGCCATGATGAAGGTGTTCCAGGGGTCCTTCCTCAAGCCGGAGGTGGTGAGCGACCGCGCGGGGATCGAGCAGGCGCTGTCGCAGGGGCATCCGGTCTTCTTCAAGTCGACCGTGGACTTTCTGGACTGGGTGCCGGCGACCTGGATCACTCCCACGAACGCGGAGTACCCGGTGGTGCTGGGGAACGATCATGCGCTGATCGTGATGGGCTACAACGACGAGGACGTGATCATCCGCGATCCGCTCGGCCCGACCTCGACGAACGGCACGCGTCCGTATCAGTATCGCGTGTCGTGGGACCGCTACCTGGAGGTCTTCGCGGCGCAGGGCAACGATGGTGTCGCGGTCGGCCCGGCGCAGGGGCTTGGCTGATCCCCGGCAGCGGTGGTACGGCGGCTGCGGAGCAGGATGCTGATGAGAGCAGCCGTATCCGAAAGGAGTTTCGCCATGCCGTATTCCCACCGCAGCGACCTGCCCGAGAGCGTCCGGAATTCGCTCCCCGCGCACGCGCAGGACATCTACAAGGAAGCGTTCAACAGTGCCTGGGATGAGTATCACCACGACGAGGAACGCGCCCATCGCGTGGCGTGGGGCGCGGTGAAGAAGTCCTATCACAAGAACGCCGACGGCGATTGGGTGAAGGGCGCCAGCGACGACTGACGCGATCGGTCGTTATCTTCACGATTCGATGATTGCGCTTTCTGGAACTTCGGGCATCATGCGCGTGCGATGACTGTCCGATCAGCACCAAGGAGCGCCTCTCGATGGAATTGATCTTTCTGGGTACGGCTGCGGCGGAGGGCTATCCCGATCCCTTCTGCGCCTGCGCGAACTGCACCGAGGCCCGTGAGCTGGGTGGAACGTCCTTCCGGTATCGGTCATCTGCGCTGATCGATGGTCAACTCCTGATCGATATGGGGCCGGACCTCGTTGCGGCGTCGATGCGTCATGGCATTCCCCTCAATGCTGTGCGCTACGGTATCCAGACACATCCTCATAACGATCATCTCGATGTCCTCTCGTTCTTTGCCCGCCATGAGGGGTGCAATGTCGAGGGCATCGCCATGATGGAGTACGCATGCTCCGCGTCGTCGACGCGCCGGATGAATGCGCTGGAGAGCCTGGAGAGCGGCACCACTGACTACGCCGATCCGGAGGAGCAGCGTCGTCGCCGCATCGCCCTGCAGACGATCGAGCCATGGCAGGAGTTCCGGATCGGTCCGTATCGCATCCAGACGGTGCGTGCGACCCATGGCGGAGGCATGATCGAGGCGATGCTCTTCGCGATCGAGGGGCCGGATGGCGGGCGCCTCTTCTACGGCACCGACACCGGAACGCTGGCGGATGGCACCTGGGAACGCCTTGCCGAACTCGGGTGGGTCTTCGATGTCTTCGTGCTGGACCACACCGGCGGCGTTCAGGTGGGGCCGGCGGATGCGCATCACAACGCCGGAACGTTCGTCGAGGAGATTGCGCGGGCACGGGCAGCCGGGGTGATCGACGACCACACTCGCGTGCTCTGCACCCATATGGCGCATCACAGCAACCCGACGCACGACAAACTGGTGACATGGACGGCGGAATCCGGGTACGAGCCAGCGTTCGATGGCATGCGGGTGATGGTCTCCGCGCCGGTGCAGGCCTGAAGACGCGTTTCCTGAAGGAACAAAACAACACCCGGAGGTCGCGCGAGACCTCCGGGTGTCGTGGCTTTGCCATGAGGCGGGTCCGCGTGGGGCGTGCCTATCCCGCGCGGTCGATGGATTCCATCGCCATGCGGAGCCCCATTGTCAGGTCATCCGTGCTGGGCAGGCTCGCCCAACGGTAGAGCTGGCGAGGCGCAGGTGTGGCACTTGCCGTCGGAGCGACCATCGGAATCGCGATCAGGTCGGTGGCGCCGTTCGGAAATGTCCGCGCCGCGACGACGTATTGCTGCGTGCTGCGGCGCCACGTGAGCGTTACCGCCGACCCTCCGTTGAAGCGCTGCACGCCGGTCTCCACCTTGGTGTCCCAGCCACCCGCGACCCGTTCCGCCGCCTCCCGGAGCGTTCGTTCCGCCGGGCTGAGCGTCGAGACGTCGAGCTTGCTTGGCTGGATGCCACCCAGCATCCCTCGCTCATATCCCGGCGGGACATCGGTCAGCGCCGCCATCCGCGCCTTCATGCGGGGACTGCGATAGAGCCAGAATCCGCCCGCGAGGATCGTGATGTGAATGATGCCGATGGCGATGCTCAGCATGGGGACGCCGCCATCGTACATCTGCCGCCAATCGCCGTTGAAGTTCGAGACGACATCCAGGATCGGGTAGAAGATGAACGCGTTGATGCCGGAGATGAAGGCGAACTGCAAGAGCAACTCGTTGTAGGCGGCACGCAGGGGTGGTTTCTTCAGGAAGACAACCGCCAGGGCAATCAGGATCAGGATCAGGTTGACGATGCTGCCTGCAGCCGCGATCAGGATGCGCTGACTGGGGGTGAACTCGCTTGGGTAAAAGGAGACGTATCCCGCGAACCCGTAGAAGCCGAAGTCCACCACCTGCCCACCAAGTCCCCAGATCGTCACGGCGTGGCCGAGTTCGTGAAGGGCAACCGAGATCGGGACAAGGATGAAGAACGCGGCCTGATCGACCATCGAGCGGTCGTATTGCGTGAAGGAGCGGTCGAAGATCTCGCGGCGACGCTGCACGATCTGGACGACGATGCGGATACCAACGGCGGCGTAGAAGAGGCTGATGAGGAGGAACGGGCTGAATCCCATCGGTTCGGTTCACATCCCGGTGAGGTCGGCTGACCGCTTTGGCATCGACAATGCACGCTGAACTGTCGATGCACACCGAATCGGCAATGCACGTTGAATCGACAATGCACGGGACGCGCGAAGCGCGTCCCGTGCATTGTACTTGCGTTCCCCAATGCTCAGTCGGCGTTCGTTTCGGATGAGCGCGTCCGGACAGTCGCGACGGACTTGACGGCGTTCGAGATCGTCGAGCGCGTGGTCCAGGCGATCACCATGGTGGCGAGGAAGGCGATCGCGCCGCCTGCCGCGACCGAGGCCGGGGCACCGAAGTTCTCCGCGATCGCACCAGCCGCCAACGCCCCGGCCGGCGTGGTGCCGGTGAAGACGGTCATGTACACCGCCATCACGCGGCCACGGAACTGGTCACTGGCGGTGGTCTGGACGATCGTGTTGGCGGTCGCCATCGTGTTGCTGCTCAGGAAGCCGATGGCGGCGAGGGCCACCATGCCGATGTGGACCGAGAGCGGCACCGACGCCACCCAGCCGAGGGCGATTTCCGCGACGCCGAGTCCCATCGCGGCCGCGAGCATCCGGTTGCGGTTCGGCTTGCGTCCCCCGAAGAACGCGAGCGAGAGCGCCCCGGCCAACGAGCCGACGCCCATTGCCGACATCAGCAGTCCGTAGGTGCCGGCTCCGGCCTCGAAGTCCTGTTGCGCGAGGAGCGGGACCCAGATGTTGAAATTGACGGCGAACGTGCCGACGAAGCCGATCAGTAGGATCGTGCGCGCGATCTCCGGTGTCTGCCGGATATAGCCCAGCCCTTCCTTGATGCCGGCGATGGCCGATCCGGAGACACGGCGGACATGCGGTTGCAGGCGCATGGCGGTCAGCGCCCAGATGACCGGGATGAAGCTGATCGCGTTGATCATGAAACAGACAGCCGGACCGAACAGGGCGAGGAGTCCACCGGCCACGGCCGGCCCGACGACGCGGCCAGTGTTGAAGACGGCTGAGTTCAGGGAAACGGCGTTCATTACGGCGTCGCGATCGACCATTTCGGAAACGAACGCCTGGCGGGCGGGCTGGTCGATGGCCGTGGTAATGCCGAAGAGCAGGGCGACGACATAGACGTGCCAGAGCTGGACCAGGTTTGAGAAGATCAGCAGCGACATCGTGAGCGCCAGGATGGCGAACATCGACTGGGTGAACTGGAGGATGCGGCGCTTCGGGAGGCGGTCGGAGAGGAGTCCGGACGGGATGCCAAGCATGAGGACCGGCCCGAACTGGCAGACCGGCACCAGGGAGAGCTGGATGGGGGAGGCGTGCAGTTTGTCCACCACCAGCCACGCCTCGCTGGTTGATTGCATCCACGTCCCGATGACGGAGACGATCTGGCCACCGAAGTAGAGTCGGTAGTTCCGGAACTTGAACGCTGCGAAACCGCTGCGTCCTTCCTCTCCCGGTCGCGGCGAAGATGGATCGACCGCCCCATCGCCGCCATGTCTGCTATGCCATCCAAAATGAACCATGTGCCCCGCCAGATCCGCTGTGTGTTCCCGTCGCCGCCCGGTGAGGCGAGGAGACGAGCCGCCGACTGGCCCGCCCGGTATTTGGGCAGGATCATCATCGGATGCGGCGTCGAATCCTGTGGAAAGGAATCGCACAAACCGGGCCGCAAGTCAACGCATGGTGACCTGCGGCCCGGTTGAACCGGCCCCGTCAAGGGGGTGCGGGGGCGGATCAGGCCTCCGGAGCGTCCGTCGCGTCGGCGATGCCCTTGCGAACGAGCAGGACCGGGCAGGCAGCCTTGCGGACGACTTCTTCCGCCACGCTGCCGAGGAACCAGCGGCTGACGCCCGTGCGGCCGTGGGACGCGATGACGATCACATCGTCCGGACCGGCAGCATCGACGATGGCGGTCGCGATGGCGCCCTGAAGCACCTCGCCGCTGACAGAGAGGCCTTCGCCCTCCAGCTTCTTCACCATCTCGGTGACGTAGCGTGTGGAGTCGTCGCGCTCCTCGTCGACCATCGTGCCGAGCAGGCCGAAGTCGGCCCCGGCCATCGGGGTGGCGCCGGCGTACCGGGCCATCGACGAGATGTCGACGACGCGAACGAGGTAGAGGGGGGCCTTCGTGCTCTTCGAAAGCTCGATCGCCTGGCCGAGCGCGGTCTCGGCGAGTTCGGAACCGTCCAGCGGGACGACGATACGCTTGTACATGGAACCCTCCTTGAGGTGTTGGCGAATCCGGGATCGTGAAATCAGCATCCTGGCGTGGTGTGCATCACTCCTGGAAGCCTACCGCAATCTGACCGGCTGTCGATCCTCTCCTTGAGGGAATGCACGAAGGGCAGCCGCATCAGGCGACTGCCCCTCGGACCCCGGTTGGCACGCGGCTATGCGCCTGCTTCCTCGACTGTCAGTTCGAGGTAGGCGGGTGTACCAGTCTCCTTGCTGCCGATCCCGGCGGTAGCATCTGGCGTGCCGGTGATGACGAACGAGATCGTGCCATCAGCGGTGACGATGCCGGTGACGTCGATGAATGTCTGGCTGCCGGGGCTGATCGTATCGACCCAGCCCGCGCTGCCGAGTCCGGCTCCCGCGATCTGGTTGGCCGTGACACTGTATTCGTCGAACCACGTCCCATACCCGACGAGCAGATTACCGCCGCTCCCCGCTGTGCCGCCGCTGCCGGTGATGACGAGCGTGGCGCTGACGACGGTCCCCGCGCCGATGCCATCGACGTTGAAGGTCAATACCGTCTGCGCGCCGTCTGGGCCACCCGCAGTGAGGACGCCGCCAACCTCACCGGAGCCTGGCGTGTCGGGCGAGGTGCTCGACACGCTGGCATCGGAGGCGACCGAAATGGAGAGCGTGCGGGTGACGGTCTGCGGGACCTCGGTGGGCGCGACGTCCTCGCTGATGGGGGCCTCGGTCGCGATCACCGCGTCGCCTGCCCCTTCAACGGTCGCCGTCTCCACGGGCTGATCGAGGACCGGCGTCGGGGTCGGTTCCGGCGCCGTCGCGACGACGAACGCCGAGTAGACGTAGCCATCCATGCCCTGCGCGTTCACTGGTGTCCAGTCGCCGCTGGTGGGACCGGCGACGGTCAACTCGCTGCCCTCGGGAAGCGTGGTCAGGATCGCGCCGTTCGGGTCGGGTGCCTGCCGGAGCAGGGCGCCATCGCCGCCGGTGCCACCGATCCAGGCCGTGACCGGGTCGAATGCAACAGGCAGGGTGGGCTCGACGGTCGGCGCGAGCGTCGTCGTCGGCCCGACGGTTGGTTCAACGGGGGCTGTCGGCTCGATCGTCGCCGTGGGTTCGAGCGTTGGCTCGATGGTTGGCGTTTCGGTCGGGATGATGGTCTCCGTCGGAACTGGTGTCGGCGAGACCTCCGGCGTGAGCGCGACGCCGGTTCCCCAGATCTCCACCTCGGCGATGTTGCCGATCTCGGCAAGACCGCTCGGATTCGCGACGACGACGCGCACGTAGCGCGCGGCATCGTTGGTTGCGAATCCCTCCCAGGTGCCTGGCTGACGGTTGGAGGACATCGAGAGGTCGTTCCACGTCTGGCCATCGACCGAGACCTGGATCGTCATCGCATCCGCGCCGGTGGGGGCGCCCATCATCCAGCGAATACCGGTCAGCTCGTTGATCGCGCCGAGGTCGAAGGTGATCGTGACCTGCTCCGGCGTGTCGCCGGTGCTGACCCACGTCGTCGATGGATCGCCATCATGCGCCGCAGCTGATTCCGACGAGTTGGCGGAGTGGATGCTGCCCACGATCGGGAGGGGCGCGCCGCTGAACGACGGATTCGAGCCTGCCGGTACGGATGGATCGCTCGTGACCGGGGTTGCGGTACTCGCCGGTTCGAGCGTCTCGGTCGCCTGGACTGGCGTTCCGTTCACGATCTCGGTTGCGGCCTCGGTGGGTGTCGTCGTGACGGTCGGGGTGACGGGAAGGGCCATCGCCCCGCCAATCGCGGCGCCGGAGATCGTCAGGTACTGCGATGAGACGTAGCCGGACCGGCTGCCGCAGGTGACGGGCTGCCAACCGCCAGAGGCTGTGCCGTTCAGCGTCACCGTCGAACCCTCGGGCAGTGACGTGATGACCGAACCGGATGTGCTCGGCGCGGTCCGGCAGTTGACGCCAAGTCCACCGGTGCCAGTGACGCGGGCCGTGCCCCCGGTTGGCGTCGTGGTGGGGGAGACGGTCGGCGTTGGGGTTGGCGTGGAGGGTTGGCTCGTGATGGTGACGTATTGCGAGGAGACGAAACCGGAGCGCCCGTTGCACACGACCGGCTGCCAGCCGCCACTTGCGGTGCCATTGAGGGTGACGGTTGCCCCCTCGGCGAGCACGGTGATGACGCCGAAACCCGTGCCTGCGCCAGAACGGCAGTTGACTCCGTCGCCGTTGGTTCCCGTGATGCGCGCCGTGCCGCCGGATGGTGTCGTCGTGGGTGCGATGGTGACGGTGCGGGTCGGGGTGCTCGTCGGTGCGACGGTTGTCGTGCGGGTCGGGGTTGCGGTGGCGGTTGCAACCGGCGTACGGGTCGGTGTGGACGACGGGACGGTTGTCCGCGTCGGTGTGGGGGGTGTGGTCGCGGTCGCTGGTGGCGTCGCGAAACCGCTGAGGTAGGTGGAGAAGACGTAGCCTTGCTGGCCCCCGCAAATCACGGGTTGCCAGCCGCCGGAGGCGGGACCATTCAGGGTGACTGTCGATCCTTCAGCGAGGACGGCGATCACCTGGGCCGAGGTGTTTGGAGCAGTACGGCAGTTCAGGCCGCCTCCGCCGGTGCCAGTAACGACAGCTGTACCGGTTCCAGTTGGAACCGTGGTCGTAGCCGTCGGCGCGACGGTTGTCGTGCGGGTTGGGGTGGGTGAATTCGTCGGGACGGATGTGCGGGTCGGCGTGGAGGTATTGGTCGGGACGGACGTGCGCGTTGGGGTTGCCGTCGCTGTTTGGGTCGCCGTGGACGTGGCGGTTGGCGTGATCGTCGCGGTGGCCGTCGCCGTTGGCGTCGTGAAGTTGCCGAGGTATGTGGAGAAGACGTAGCCTTGCCGACCCTCGCAGATGACCGGCTGCCAGCCGTTGGACGCCGTGCCGTTCAGGGTCACGGTTGATCCTTCGGCGAGAACGGAGATTACCTGGGCCGACGTGTTCGGCGCGGTGCGGCAATTCACCCCTCCACCGCCCGTTCCGGTGACGACAGCGGTGCCGGTGCCGGCTGGGACAGTGGTCGTCACGGTCGGGGACACGGTGCCGGTCGGAGTTCTTGTCGGGGTCGCAACGGTACCGGTTGGCGATGGGGTCGGCCCACCCGCCGAGACGTAGATCGAGCCGTACGCGCGGGCTCCGGAGGTGAGGCCGGTGCCCACATAGTCGTAGGTGCCGACATTCGCGGCCGGGATCGTGATCGTGGTGGAACCCGTGCCGAGCGCGTTGGTGGTTGCGGTGCCGAGGATCTGGCCGCTGGTATTGCTCCAACGCAACTGGACCTGCTCGTTCGCGCCGAAGCCACGCACCGTGACGCTCAACTGGGTGCCTGCGGGGCCGCCGGTCGGCGTTCGGGAGAGGCTTGGAGCGAGCGTGAACGGGGAGGCTTCCTGCTTGCCGCTGGTTGCCCCGCGCGCGATGATCTGGTAGCTGCCGCGCGTGGATTCCGGTACCGTGATGGTGGTGGAGAACGAGCCGCCGCTGGCGGTCACGGTTGTGAGCGGGCTCGACGAGGTGCTGTTCCAGTAGATACGGACGCTCTCGCCGCTGGTGTAGCCGGAGCCACTGACCGTCACCGAGCTGCCGACACTTCCGGAAGTCGGGGAGACCTGGAGGGTGCTGCCGCCTGGCTTCTCGTTCAGGGGGTGGCCGCAGGCGGCTGCTGCCGCGGCGGGATCGACGCCGGACTGCCAGGTCATCTCGACCCCAAGCTGCGAGACATAGCCGCCCGCACCGAGGCCGATGTCGTCCCAGGTGCCGTCGGCGAGGTCGATGGCGGCGCGGTTGCCGACGGTCGCGTAGACGTCGGAACTCCCGATCCCGCCCGAGCCCTTGCCATACCCGACGTTCAGGCCATCGCGGGCGGCGTCCGCACCGGAGTAGCCCTGCGGCAGGGTTTGGGGATTGGCGGCGAGCTTGTTCAGGTAGCGATTGGCGGTGGTATTCCACCAGTCGTCGACGCGGAACCAGGGACCAGTGTCCAGGATTGGTTCGACGCGGCAGGCTCCGGTGGAGAGGTTCGTGACCTTGACGTAACAGCTGGAGCCGCAGTTCGTCATCTGGCCCCAATACGGGCCGCCGGGGCAGTTGGTCGGGGTGCAGGCGGGCAGGGAAACGAAATAATCCTGGGCAACGATGAGGTGCCCGCTGGATGTTGAGCTGCCGACGAGCCCTTCCTTGGTCGCGGTGACGATGTAGGTGCCGTTGCCGGTCATCTGGCTCTCTGCCGATGCCGTCTCCGGTTCGATGCCCGCAAGCGGCAGGGCGCTCAGGTCGGCCAGCATCCCGACGAGCAGCAGGAGGACGATGACTCCTCGGATGCCGAGGCCCAGCCATGGCATCCGCTGCCGTGCGCGGTCATGATGAAGCCCTCTGGATTGCGTGAGCGGGCCGTGATGGCGGTGATGGTGGTGTGCACGCATGGACGCTCCCCAACTCCCTCTGTTGGCGATGCCGATGCTGCCGAATGCGATTGCCAGATGCCGGCGCCATGCGCGGGTGGCAAGGTATGAGGCCCAATGGATCGACAGGAATCATCCTGCCCAGGCCCGACCGAACGTCGCCCAGCCCGGCGCACGTTCTCGAGGCAGCAACGAGCAGTAGACAGGTCGACATACGGGATCGTGCCGACAATTGAGACCCGGATGATGGATCGAGTGATTCCATCGCACGCGACATCGATCAGCCATATTCGACGCGGTGTGCGGAAATCATACGCGACACCCTCGCCCTCGCCGAACTCCGGGACTAGGATCGGGACCGATGACTGACGCGCGATGGGAGCGGAACCAGCCCGAATGGGTCAACGCCGACGACCCGTTTTCTCAACGCGGTGCCTGTTCGGCGGCCTTCTCCCGGAGCCAGCAGGCGATATCCGGGCGCAAGCGGCTGATGTTCTTGTACGCCGCGATGTCGTCCGGCAGCTGTTCCAGAATGCTCGCCAATTGGTTTGCCCAGGCCGGAATGGTTGCAATTGCCGCGAGCGGACACAGCTGGTTTTCGATCAGGAACAGGAGACAGCCCGTCATCGGCAGGCGCACCAGGTGCTGGACCTCGATGCGGAGACGGAGCGTTGCCATTCCGCCCGGATGGGCACGCTGCGCTCCGTGGTGGAGGGCGTTCTCCAGGCTTGCGTCGAGGTCGCCGGCGTCGTGCATGCTCCAGTTGGTGCGGCGGACGATCTCGCCCGGCGTCAGGCCGAGGAGGAATCGCTCCGTGCGGTCGACGATGCCCATGCCGTGGAGGCGAGGCACGGGACCGTGCAGTTCGGAGAACGTCATGCCCATATCGAAGATGGGCGACCACGATCCGGCGAAGGTCGAAGCCGCGCCTTCCAGCACCAGCGTCCCATTGCGCGGTTCGAGCAGGAAAAGATCTTCCACCGCTTCCCGCGCCGCGAATTCCAGCGGTGAACACGGCAGGGACGCGTCGTCGCCGAAGATGAAGCGGCGCATCGTGCCGGATCGCCGGTTGCGCCAGGTGAATGCGCCGTCTGCGTCTCGCTGCAACGTCATGGCGGGTGGATGATCGGTCGCCAGCGCCTCCAGCACGAAGAGCAGGGCGTCCCATTCCGCCGCGCGCAGGTGAGGCGCCACGGAGCATCGACGCCGGTCGCGGTCGAGGATGGCGCGGCGGTAGGCGATCACGTCGTCATAGGTCTCATCGGCGGCCATCACGGTGTTGCCCCACCGACCGGCTGGTGTCTCGATCGTCGTGCGCCCGCTGACGACGTTCGTGCTGTAGCGGTAGGCATCTGCCCCGTCCGCGAAGGGCCAGGCGACGCGATGGAGCGGTGTGGCGTAGTTCACAGGTCGAGCTCCAGACCCGGCGAGAGGGCGCGGGAAACACAGGGATACATCACGCTTGCGGTTGGACGTTGGTCGCGGGAGATGATGAGATCACGGTGATCCGGCATCCCCGCGCGGACCCGGACTTCGCATTCTCCGCAGACGCCGCGCGTGCACATGCGCGGAAGCGTCACCCCGGCAGCGTCGAGCGCGGCCAGCAGGGTTACATCGGAGGGAACCTCGATGCGGATGCCGGAGCGACCCAGCGTCGCGATGAACGGCTCACTGGTGGTCGGTTCGGGGGCGGCGAACGCCTCGATGTGCAGGCGTTCCGGGACCCATCCGGCGGTCGCGCCCTCGTCGAGAAACCAGTC
The DNA here is from genome assembly GCA_049840815.1 of Thermomicrobiales bacterium. Classification (GTDB taxonomy): domain Bacteria; phylum Chloroflexota; class Chloroflexia; order Thermomicrobiales; family UBA6265; genus JASGDN01. The sequence goes on from JASGJI010000016.1 coordinate 121,610, forward strand.
GAGGAAGCCCGTGGGACCGCAGGCGAAGGCATGACTGCCGACGGGTTGGCGACGGAGCGCCGTCGCGACTGCATCGCGAAGCGCGTCCCGATGGCGGACACATGTCAGGCGATCTCCGGCCAGGGATGCAAGTTCGGCCAGCAGGGGAGGTTCGGGATCGTGATCGGCGTGGATGACGGAGAAGGGCCGACCCCAGCGGACCGCAGCGTGGGCGTGGGCGAGAATCGGCGTGATGCCGATGCCGGCGGCGATCAGCAGGGAGTGGCGGGCATCCGGCACCGGCAAGAAGGCGGCCTTCGGGCCGGTCACGGTGAGGATGTCGCCGGGTTGGACGTTCGCATGCAGCCAGTCGGAGCCGCCACCACGGTCCATGCGCTGGACCGCGATCCGGTAACGACTGGGGAGCACGCCGTCGTCCAGGAGCGAGTATGCGTTGATGGCGGTTCCTGCGTGGACGAAGAGATGAGCGCCGGGGGCGTGCGATGGCAGCGGCTCGCCGCCGAGCGGGGCGAGGATGAACTCGCGGACTCGGTCCCGGTCGTTGACACGACCACGTCCACGTCCACCGTGCGGAATGATCGCTTCGACGCGAACGCGGAACTCACGCATCGTCCGCCTCCGCCGGCGAGGCAAGGTGGAGCGTGCCGAGGTAGGCACCTCGCTGCCTTGAGAGATGTGGTTGCATCGCCAATGCGTGCCCGCATCCTGCGCATCGAAGCGGCTGAGCGTTGTCGTCTGCAACATCGGTGATGGTCGAGCACATCGGGCAGTAGAGGCGTTTGCGAGAGCGAGTCTCGGCGTGGAGCACCAGTTCTGATGGAAGAAGCCCGGCCTTCCGGGCGATTGCCGCGAGGGCGAGGACGGCATGTTCCGCGCCTGTGGCCGCGATTTGCCAGCCGACCACCCGCCGATCGACCTCCTGCGCGAACCACTCCGGCAGGGCATCCAGCCACGCGGCAAGGGCGTCGGGCGTGACCTCGATCACGTCGACTGGCGCGCCGGGCATGCTCCGGAGATCGTGCAGCCATCGCTGGAGGGTGTCGCCTGTGGGCGGCGCGAGGGAGAAGAGCGTCCAGGCCATCGCGCCCGGTGGCAAGACGGGAGCCGTCGCGGACCAGACCGGAACGCTGGTCCTCGGTGACATGGGGGTGGGTGTATCACGTGTGGGCTGGGGATCGGATGATGGCATGGCGGGTTCCGCAGGTCAGGCTGGATGGTCGCGGTCCGGATACTGCGGCCATGATACGGTACGGCCAACGATGTCCTTCCATGGATGGGGGACGCTGGCGACGCATTCCGGGAGGCACGCGTGGACCGAGACCAGACGACCGCGAGCACGAAGCCGCTTCTGCTTGCGGAGATGACGAGCGCCGAGATCGCGGCGATGGGCGAGGTGATCGACCTCGTGCTGATCCCGGTCGGGGCGAACGAGCAACACGGGGCTGCCTTGCCGGTCTCCACGGACACGATCTCGGCGCAGGTGCTTTCGGCGCTGACGGCGACCCTGATAGGACCGCGCGTGGCGGTGGCCCCGGCCATTCCATGGGGGATCTCGTGGCACCACCTCGATGGTGCCGGGACTGTGTCGTTACGGGAGGAGACGCTGATTGCGATCGTGCTCGATCTTGTCGACTCGTTGGCCAGGCATGGGGTGAAGCGGATCGCGTTGGTGAACGGGCATGGTGGCAACAACGCCGCGCTGGCAGTCGCGGTCGAGCGGGCGCATCGTGAGCTCGGCGTACCCCTCGTGACCTCCCTCTACGCCTACTCGCTGATCGCGAATGCCGCCGAGACGGAGCTTGGTCCGGAGGCGATCGGGCATGGCGGTGGCGATGAGGCGTCGGTGATGCTGGCGCTGCGACCTGACCTCGTGCGGAAGGAGCTGCTCATCGATCCGGAGGTCGATCCCGCGCTACGGACGATGCAGCAAGTGGTCCGGGCGATCAACGGGACGTTCCCGGTGCGGCAGACCCTCGTGAGTGCGAGTGGTACGACGGGGGATGCCCGGAATGCCTCGGCGGAGGCGGGGAATGCGATTCTCGGGCAGGCCGCAGCACGGTTGCAGGTAATCGTGGAGGGGTTGATCGACCTACCGTTGCCGGAGCCACCTGCCAACGGGCGATGAGACGGACCCGACGTTCGTGGCGACAAGGTCGTACGTTCACCTCGTCCAGCGCGTGAAGGAAATGCTAGGCTTGTCCCATTCCGGATGGGCGTTGTCGGCAACATCGTGGCGACGCCAGCCCATCCATAGCGAACGCCTGCCCCGATCCGAACCCGAGACCGGTGGCGGTGAACGCCAGTCCGGTCCGAACGAAGCTCCACCTTGAGGAAGCACGATGTCGTCGCGTGATGCGAACCGTCCATCGGACGCCCGACCACCGCAGGACCAGAACGCCCCGGCATCCGGCGCTCCGCAAGGGGAGGATGTCGATTTCGGTGCGTTTGTCTCGTCGCGGGTGAAGGCGAGTGCCGACAAGCTGAAGGGTGGCAGCGGGACATCCAGCGCGTCCGGTGGCACGACGGCGTCCGGGGCGAGCGCATCGCGAACCCCGACCGGGACGCCTGCTCCCGAGCCGGAGCGGGTTGCCCCGAGCGCCGGACGCTCGCGATCGTCCCGATACTGGCGTGATGGCAGCGAGCCGGGGGCTGCGCCGGCATCGGGGAAGGCTCCTGGTGGTGGTGGTGCTCGCAGGCGCGAGGTGCTCCCCCCCGACGACGAGGATGGTTTCTACGACGATGGCGCCGAGGCCGGGCGCGGGGTCAACCAGACGGTCGCCGCGGCGCAGGCGTGGGTGCGGCAGAATGGCGAAGGCCGACCCTGGTTCGTGCCTGCGCTCATCGGCGGCGGGGTGATCGTCCTGCTCCTGCTGATCTGGCTGCTGTCGCAGCTCGGTGGCGGCGGGGGCGGTGGTGACGTCACGCCGACCGCGACATCCCGGTCTGTGATTGGGGTTCCTGAGACAACCACGACGGTGACGGTCGAGGGGACGGCGCCAACTCCGACCCAGCCTGCCGTGCAGCCGACCGAGAGCATTCGCTCGGGTGGGGACAACCAGCGCAACAACACGAGCGGCACTCCCGTCGCCCAGGGGGCGGTGTGGGAGGAATGCGCAACCTCCTGCCTGGTGCGGGTGAACCTGCCGGGCGATTCGCCGGTGCTGGCCTCATTGGGTGCTCGCGCATCCTTCTCGGCCGGGAACTGGAGCTGGGTCGTGGCCCCCCCTGGAATGGTCTCCAACCTCGCCGCGAAGGCGGATACCCTGACGCTGGTACAGCCGGAGGCCGAAACCCTCCGGCTGTACGCTGTCCAGCTTCCGGGCGACGTCTCTTCGGATGATCGTGTCCTGGAGTTTGGCACGATCATCGACTCGGTCGACGACGTGCGGCTGCTGCAAACCGAGAGTGCGCCGGGGGAAGTCGGGCCGCTGGTCGATGCCGGATACACCGTGGAGAAGGTCACGCCTGGTCAGGCGCAGGGATCGCCTCGTTCGTCCGATCTCCCGAAACTCGCCAGTACGGACATTGGGACCTTGACACCGCTCATCTCGAACGCCGAAATCGAGCAGACGATCCGTGACCTGCAGGGGATGGGGTCCAGCGATGGGTCCGGGATCGGATCGCGCTACTACTCGCTGACCGGAAACCAGCTCGCGGCGGACTACCTGTTCCAGAAGCTCGAGTCCTATGGCCTGACCGTGTGGTATGAGGATTTCATCACACCGGATGGCTTGTTGCTGGTGAACATCGTCGCGGAGCTTCCGGGGGCCGATTCGTCCAAGATCTACGCCGTGATGGCACATATGGACACGACCGCCAAGATTCCCGGTGTCTCTCCAGGCGCGGACGACAACGCGACCGGCGTCGCGGCGAGCCTCGAAATTGCGCGCATTCTCGCGGGATACCAATTGAAACATCCGGTCCGGATCGTGCTGACGAACGCCGAGGATTCCGGTCTGCTGGGGTCCGATGCCTGGGCGAAGCGGGCAGCGAAGGCCAAGACGCCGATCGAGGGCGTCTTCAACATCGACTCGGTCGGCTCCACCCGGCAGGGCACCGCGATGATCCTGAATGGCGATGCGAACTCCGCCTGGATGATGGATCTGATGGTGCGGGTGAACGATGCGTATGGGTTGGGAAACGCTGTCTGGCCGAACCAGAACTCAGGCATTGTCGCGGACGACAACTACGTCCGTGCGCAGGGGATCGAGTCGATCATGATTGCCCGTGAGTTGTTCGGGCAGAGCCCCTACCACCACACATCCGACGACCTGATCGAGCATGTCTCGATCGACCAGGTGAACAAGAGCACTGCCGTGGTGCTGCTCTGCATCGCGTCATTGGTCGCCTGAACGAGGCGCGTGAAGGCCCAGAAGCCAGGAGCGCGTCTGACGGGGAGCCTATCTCCTGGGTGATCCCTCAACTCCGGAGTAGCCTCGCGTCTCGGACCGATTCCGGGAGAACAGCAGTTGCTGCTTGGCTTGACGGGTGGGGAGGCCGGACCGACACGCGGTCCTTCGGCGTCGCTCAGGACTCCCCACGAACGAGTGTCCTGCATCTGCCGAGTCCGTCACCCACTCGCTACCGGTACCGCCTCATCCCGAATCCGACTGGTCTGGCAGTGCATGGGGAGCGATCCCGGAGGATGGTGGCATCGGACCGACCCCGTGTCGGTCCGGCCTCACCACCCGTCAAGCCAGGCATCCAGACACCCACCCGTCACCCGGATTCGGTATCACTCCTCCGCCCCGCTAGCTGAGATGGCTCCGGCGGTTCTTCTTCAGCTCACTGACGACGTGGCGGACCTCCTGTGAGCGGGAGCGATCGACCACCAGCAGGGCATCGTCCGTGTCGACCACGATCACGCTGTCGAGGCCGACGAGGGCCAGCATCCGGCCCGTTTCCGACCAGACGATGCTGTTCGTCGTGTCAATCTGGAGGAAGTCGCCGCGTACGGAGTTGCCCAGCGCGTCGCGCTCGATCAGCTCACCAAGGCCGTTCCAGTCCCCGACATCGGACCAGCCCATCTCCGCCGGGACGACGGCGACCTTTGGCGTGTGCTCCATGATGCCGTTGTCGATCGTCTCGTCCGGCATGCCCGCCCACTCGCCGGCGATCACTCGCTCGCGGTTGCCGGAGTCCCAGGCGCCGACGATGGTGCGGATGCGTTTGCCGATGTCCGGCGTCAGGCGGTCGAGTTCAGACTGGAACGATTTGATGCTCCAGACGAACATCGCGGCATTCCAGAGGAATTTGCCACTCTCCACATACTCGGTGGCGGTTTCGGCGTTCGGCTTCTCGACGAAGCGAGCTGCGCGATAGGCGACCGCGTCCTCGGAATCGAGCAGGACCTCGTCGGTGCGTTCGATATAACCGTAGCCGGTCTCCGGGCGCGTCGGCTCGATTCCGATCGTCACCATGTTTCCGAGGCGCGCCGTCGCGATGGCGGTGCGAACGGAGCGGGTGAAGGACTCCGTGTCGGCGACGTCGTGGTCGGCCGCGAAGCTGCCCATGATGGCATCCGGGTCCTGCCGGGCGATCAGCGCCGCAGCGAGCGCGAGCGCGGGCAGCGTGCCGCTGGGAAAGGGCTCCATGATGAGGTTGGCGGTCGGCAACTCCGGGAGCTGCCGGGTGATTTCGGCGGCGTGGGTGGGGCCGCAGATGATCATGATCCGTTCGAGATCCGTCAGGGTGGAGAGGCGATCCACGGTCTGTTGAAGCAACGAGCGTTCGCCCAGCAGTGGCAGCAGGAATTTCGGGCGGGCGGCGCGGCTGAGGGGCCAGAGGCGCGTTCCCGCGCCACCCGCCGGAATCACGGCCCAGAAGTGGCCGCCCTTCTGGCGCGGCGTGGAGTGGACGGCGTGCGGTTCGGGGCGGGCACCTGCCCGGTATCGTGGCGACGACAAGGTTCCCTCTCCCTCGATCTGGTCCGGCGCGGCTTCCTGCGTCGGGGCCGAATGCGACATTTGTTCTCTGCATGGTACCCGGTGTGTCGCCTATCCTTGCAGGCATGCAGATAGGCCGGGTTGGGGACGCTCCTCCGACATTCGGTTCATCGGTCGTCCATTCGATTCAGCATGCGGGAAAGCGAACCAAACGATGCACGTCTCGATTGTGGTGCCCCGTCTCGATGAAAAGCCCTGGGGTGGGCGGTCGCTGGAGCGATTCGGGTTCGACCTGCCCGCCGGGGTTCCCATCGGCGAGGCGCTGGTGACGGCCAACGACGCGAAGGTGACGGCTGGATTTGGCGAGGGCTTCACCCTCGGGCAGCTGGTTGCCGAAGATCCGGATGGACTGCTCGGGCCGCTGGCGCTGAAGGCGGTTGGCGGGCGGTCGATCTTCCCGCTCCTCGTCAAGTTGATCGACGCGGCGGAGAATCTCTCGATCCAGGTGCATCCGGATGACGCGCAGGCCGAGCATCTCGACCGGCTGGGCAAGACGGAAGCATGGCACATCCTGCACGCCGAACCGGGCGCCAAGCTCTACGTCGGGCTGCTCCCCGGCGTGTCGAAGGAGGGCTTCGCGGCCTCGGCGCGGGCCATGGATGGCTCCTCGGCGGCGCTGATGCGCGCGCTGGAGCCGGAGCCTGGCACGACCATCCTCATCCCGGCCGGGACGATCCATGCGTTGGGGGCCGGAGTGATGGTCTACGAGATCCAGCAGCCGTCCGATGTGACCTTCCGCATCGACGACTGGGGTCGGGTCGACGCACAGGGTAACCCGCGCGAGATGCACTTCGATCAGGGCTTCGCGGTGACGCGCGCCGACGTGCGACCGGAGTTCATCGTGCCGGTCGCGCTCGCGGAGGGCATTGTCCGGCGGTCGCTGCTGGTGGCGACGCGCTACTTCGGGCTGGAGCGGATCGACCTGGAGCCGGGATCGACGCTGGACCTCGCCGGAAACGGATCGCCGCAGGTGCTGACGGTGTTGCGCGGGAATCTCGCCTTCACGAATGAGGACAACCAGACGACGGAGTTGCTGGCGGGGCATTCTGCCGTGCTCTGGCCGGCGGCTGTGGACGATGCGCTCACGGTGGAAACGGCGGTCGCGACATCGTTGCTGCGATCGTGGGTGCCGGACGTGCTGGTGGACGTCGTCGAGGTGGCGCAGGTGGCAGGAACGTCCCACGAGGCGATCCTCGGGCTTGGTGGCGACGTACCAGACGTGCGGGCTGCCCTCGCGGACGCGTAGAGATCGGTCCGAAGTTCAACGCATGCCGAAGGTTCGCTTGATCCAGTCCCACGGTTGCGCCTGCGCGACGTGGAGCAGGTATTCCTGGGCCAGTTTCGGGATGTAGAGCACCACCAGCCAGCCGAGCGCGGGCTTCCAGCGCGAGATATCCACGCGCGGGAACCACTTCCAGACGACCATGCAGAAGAGGAACCAGTTCTCGAAGAGATTCGGGAAGATGAAGAGCAACGGTCGCCAGCCGATCAGCTCGAAGAGCACCACGCCCAGCACGCGCCACCCGAAGAGGCCGAGTGCGATCAGGCGTGGCACGCGCAGATCCCATTTCGTGGCCGTGTAGGCGGCCAGGCCGAGATACCAGAGGTCCAGCACCTTGTCGATCGAATGGTAGTGGGCACCCATTCCACCCGGTCCGAACCACTCCACGATGATGACATCGCCCGCGTCCAGCAGCAGGGCGGACACGGTGCCTGCCAGCGGCCAGCGCAGGATGAACAGCGGCACCACGATCCGCAGCGCGATCACGATCAGTTGGCCGGTGGTGAAATCCATCAATCCTCCGTCGGCTCCGTCCGGTCCGGCTCGGGTCTTGGCGAGTCGGTTGGCAGCGCAGGTGAGGCGAGCCGGATGTAGCGCTCGACGCTGGCGCGGTTCCGCCCGTCGTCGGCGAGACCGAGCAGCGCGAGGAGGTCGTCGGCGTCCGCACCGTTCCGTGCCTGCTCCACCGCGAAGGTATGGCGGAGTGTCTGCGGCGTCACGTCCTTGCCAATGTCGGCGGCGCGCCGCACGCGCTCGACCATGCCATTGACGGCGGGTGGCCCCACGGGCACCAGGCGTCCTGTCAATTCCGCGCCGCGCGTGGAGAGATAGGCCTCGTAGACCTCCGCGAATGCCTCGCTGGTGGCAAGTCGGCGTTCCTTCACCTGCTTGCCAGGCGTTTCATAGTAGACGTTCACGACCGGCGTTGGTTCCGAGGCGCGATCGACGTGATCGCGTTCGAGCGCGAGCAGTTCTGAACGGGTCAGGCCGACGCGCATCATGAGCCAGATCGCGAGCGTGCTCCACGGCTCGTCGCGGGCAGCGGCATCGAGGATCGCCTGCTGTTCGTCCGGGAAGAGCGGTTGCGGCGTGCGCAACGCGATCTGGTGCGGGAAGTACCCCTCGGTCGGATCGAGTTTCAGCACCTTCTCGGTCTTGATGAGATAGGCGAAGAACTGCCGGAGCGAGGTCAGGCGGCGCTTGCGGGTCGTGCGGCTGTTGGCGTCCCCCAGGAAGCGGGCGATATCCGTGCGGTCGATCCGGTTGATCGCCTTGGGGCCGATCATCTCCTCCAGCTTCTGGAGATCGTAGCGGTAGGATTCGATGGTGTTCTTCGGGCGACGAGCCAACTCAAGGTCGCGACGGAACCAGGATCGCGCAAGGTCGAGGCTCGAACCCGCGTCGAGTGGGACGAGGCCGCCGAGTTCCGGTGCGAACGCTCCCCGCGTCTCTGTATGGAGGTCCAGCGCGAGCTGGTCGGGGCGATGCGCGCGGGTCTGCGCGGCGTCGGCCTCCAGCGCGGCGAGCTGAGGACTGCCGGCAGGTGGCGTGTCGCGTTCCTGCGCGGAGACGGCATCGCGGTCGGCAAAACGGGACCGATGCGAGGCGGCTTCGTCGGCGGGTGCTGACCGGGAATCGGGGGAGGCCTCATTCATCGAGTCGTCCACGGTGTCCTCCTTCGCCTGGGGCGTACGTGCATGCATGCAGTATCGCATCGGGGATGACGGGTCGGAGGATGCGGTCGGGATCGCGTCGGACGTTTCTTGACCGAGCCAAGTTATGCTGATATGGTGATGCCCATATCGGCTTGGGTCGACGCGGGGAATACGGATGGTCGCCGCTCGGAGCGCGAGGGCGTTCCCGGCGAGAGGGATGGTTCATGGGCGAGCTCGTCATCGGCAGGCCGGCGTTGCAGGTCCGGACGGCATTCTCGATTCCGTTGGACATGGTGTCCATCATGTCCTTGCTCTATCGGGCTGTCCCCGGAAGCGGTCTCGACCGTGGATTGATCGAGGCGCGACGCGCCCTCCCCGTCCCGTTGCAGGAGGATCTCGACCTGCTGCACGGGTTCTCCGGGCGCCTGCTCTACTACATGGAAGAGCCGGTGATGCAGTTCGGCCCGTTGGCGCCCGAGCATCTGGATGCCGGGATCGACGACCTGCAGGCCTATCTCGAAGGGCTGGAGCCGGAAGCCTATCGCCAGATGGCGGTCCATGCCCTCGATCGAGTTCATCGCGATCTGGGCACCGAGCTCACCGCGCCCGTCGTCGAGCAGGAGGCGGCCTGGCGTCGCTACGTCGAGCCGGGGCTGACCACCGCCGATGTCGAGGATGTGCTGCGCCTGCTCTCCGATCCCATCCAGCTCAAGCGCCGGACGATCCGCCTGATTCGCGGCATCTGGGACGAGATGTACGCCCACGATTACGCCATGCATGGCGACCGTCTGCACGAGGCGGAGCGGGCCGCCCGCGCCTCGGCGGGACGAGGCTTCGGCATGGCCTTCGGCGAGCTGACCGGGAACCGCCTTCCGGCGACGTTGACGGCGGCGCTGGGGAATGTTGCGAGCGTCACGTTCTGCCCTTCGGCCCACATCGGGGCCTTTGTCAGCTACATCAGCTATCCACCGGATCTCGTGGTCTTCTTCTCCGCGCAGAACGTCCTGCAACAGGACGTGGTGGCGACCGGGGCGGTCACGCTGGTGAGCGAGACCGTTTCCGACGATACCTATGGCACGGTCGACCTGGAGGATATGCCGGGAGACGTGTTGCTGGAGGGCCTGCGGGCGCTCGGCGACGCGAACCGGCTGCGCATCCTCGATTTGTTGGGCGGCGGCGAACTGTACGCCCAGGAGATCGTGGGGCGGCTCGGGATTGCGCAGTCGGCCGTCTCCCGGCATCTGTCACAACTGGAGCGTGCCGGCCTTGTACGGGTCGAACCGCGCCGCGGCATGAAGTACTACGCGATTGACCGGAATCAGCTCGAAGTGCTGGCCGAATCCATCCGAATGCGGGCAAGGTGACGTATGTTTGGTGTCATCAGGTTTGTGCAATTTCGCACGAATCTGTTCAGACCCCTAGACAACACGATATCGCGATGCTACGATAGATCCAGATGGTTCAAGGAACGAAGATCTCAGCGCAACGGAGCGCTCAGGCACATTGACAACGGAATCATCGTTGGCTCGCCCGGAATGCGGTTGCATTGCTGAGACGCTGGGCCAGACCTGGACGCGATGGTCTTCACACTTTCTTCAGTTTCTCATCGCGATCCACTTCCAATAGCCGCCTCGGGCGTCGTTAGCCGGTCGCCTGGCATAACTCACACCTCTTTTTCCTCCTTTAGTGTGCAGATCTCTGAAGGAAACGACGAGAATCTGTACCACTTCCAAAACTTCCTCTCCAAAGCATGACCTCTCGATCGCGGTCGTGCTGGTATCCCTCGGCAGCGATCGAGCAGAGATTTCACGCCCGGTGCCTACGCACCGGGCGTTTCTGTTTGCGTCATGCCGTATGTCGCATCGGTGAAACGGAGAACGCCTCATACGTGGACGGGCATTGATATGCCACAACACGCATGAGGCGTTCGTTTGTACTCAGCGTCCGAGCGTCAGTCCCCCGTTCCGGCGGATGGCTCGCCTCGCCAGGTGCGCCGCCCGATCTCCATCGGGGTACTGGCGGGCCGACCGGGGTTCACCATGCGCGGGCGGAAGCGTGTGCGGATCGTCGCGGCCAGCGCGGCGGCATCGCGGAGCCGGCCAGTCGCTTCATAGGCGAGGACGGCGGCGTCCATGCCCCCGCGTGTGCAGCCCCAGAACCCCGGCACGACCTGGAATCGAATGGATGGCTCCTGCGCGGCCTCGGTGAACCATGCCGTCGCCGCATCGAGATCGCCATCCCGCGCAGCCAGGACGCCCTTCACGGCCGCCACGCGGGCCAGCCGCACCTCGTCGGGCAGCGCCGATTCTGGCGCGGGCTTCAGGAGCGCAGGGTGCCGCCGCCACCGGAACACACTGCGTGCGTTCTCCGCAGGAGCTGGACGGTCGTCGCGAGCCGCATTGTGCATGCCGATGGTGTCCTTCATGGAGCGGGGAGCTTCGTAGAAGGGTGCGTGCCAATCGAATCCGGGGCAGGTGGACCTGGTCAACGCCGCATCGAGACCGTCTCCGGTCATGTCCTGGCTATCCGGGTGGGCTGAGAGCAGCCGATGGACCAGGCGTTCGATGCAGGTGGCGTTGTGCTCACCATGGAGTGACGAGAGCGTCGTGACACGATCCGCAGACACGCTGTTGGCGGGCAACATGACGATCCTCCCCCAGGAATCATGGTGTCCAACATCGTTCGGTAGCGCGCTGATCCTGCGTCGATCCGAGGGAACGCGCAGACACGCCACGCGAGACCGCCAGAAGGTCTGGCGAACTCGACCGGACGGGTGCGGGAGGTGTCCGGATGTGCGGGAAACGATTGTGACATTCCGTCACATGCTTGGTCTGGATGCTACCACGGGTGCTGTACGTACACAAGGAGAATCCGGATTGCTCTCCGGGTGGGCAGGCTATGCGGGGGCGGGATTCGCTAGACTCGTGGCTCGTGAGAGTCGGCCCGGGACCGGAGCCAATGCCGTTTCCGGTCTTCCGGGAATCGGGATGCATGATGAAAGGAGTGCACGATGTCGCAGGTACCGCCATCACCACCCTTGGTGGATGAGGTGCGTCCGGACCCGCCCGCACCAGCAGTCAGCGCGATCGACCTGGATCGGCTGGAGGATGTCGTTGCGCCGGCTCGGCGGATCGTGGCGTTCACTGGGGCGGGGATCAGCACGGAATCCGGCATCCCCGACTATCGGGGGCCGAACGGCGTGTGGGCGCGGAACGCGATCCCGAGCATCGACACCCTGCGCACCGATCCGGAGGCCCAGCGCGAGCATTGGCGATTCCGGAAGGCCAACTATCCGATCATGCTGGCGCGGGAGCCGAACGACGGTCATCGTGCGCTGGTTGAGCTGGAGCGGGGCGGGCGTCTGCTGGCGGTGATCACCCAGAACATCGACGGACTGCATCAGAAGGCTGGGAACAATCCGGAGCGGGTGGTCGAGCTGCACGGATCGACGCATCGCCTGCGTTGTATGAACTGCGGCACGGAGTACGATGGCGTGGCCATCCAGAAGCGGCTTGACGCCGGCGAGGACGATCCTCGATGTGATGTCTGTGGTGGTCCGTTACGGTCGGCTACGATCCTGTTCGGGGAGCCATTACCGGAAGCCGCGTTGCGGAAGGCGGTCGCGGTTTCGCAGGTCTGCGACCTGATGCTGGTGGTGGGGAGTTCGCTGGTGGTGAATCCGGCCGCGCGCTTGCCGGTCATCGCGAAACAGCATGGTGCCCGGTTGGTCATCATCAACCGCACGCCGACCCCGCTGGATGACATCGCGGATGTGCATCTCGTGGCGGAGTCTGGCCCGACGTTACAGGAGCTGGTGCGGCGGCTCGGGCAATCGGTGTAGTCTCTGTCGCGAAGCCTTGGCCCGAGGGTCTGGATTGCGTGGTGGTCGTGGCGGGTGACGAGGCAGTACCTCCTGGGCTGTCGATAGCGCTCGGTTGGAGAAATGCACGCGGGAGCCGCGATGGTGGTTGGCGTGGTCGTTGGGACAGGAATGTGAGCGAGATCGTGGATCAGGACAGGACGAGAGCGGGCGAGCCGTTGCGGCTCGCGAACGATCACGGATGTTTCGGCTGCGGACGGTTGAACGACTTCGGCCTGCAGATGGAGTTCCGGGAGAACCCCGAGGGCGATGGCGTCTGGGCGCGGGTGATACCGGCCCCGCGATTCGAGGGATACATGGGCGTCATCCACGGTGGCGTGGTGACGGCCATGCTCGACGAGGTGATGGCGTGGTCGCTCTATCGCGACGATGCCTGGGGCATGACGGCGCAGATGAGCGTCCGCTTCCGGAAGCCGGTGATTGTCGGCGAGCCGGTGCTGGCGATCGGGCACATCGTCACCCAGCGCGGACGGCTGTATGAGACGCGCGGCGAGTTGCGGCGGGAATCGGACAACGTCCTGCTGGCCGACGCCACCGCGACGTTCATGCGGGTAAGCGCCGCGCAAGCGGACGCCTGGAACCAGAGGTACAACGGCGATTCCGTGTCCGCCGAAGGAGACGCGGCATGAAGGTCTATCTCGGTGGCCCGATGTTCGTCGCGGCGGAGGTGCGGTACAACCTCTGGCTGGCGGCAGAGCTGCGCAAGGCCGGCTTCGAGGTCTATTGCCCGAACGAGAGTGAACCCATCAACGACAAGACGCGCACCGACATCACGGCCCGCAAGATCTACGAGGCGGACCGTGAGGCACTGGAGTGGGCGAATGTCTACCTCTGCCAGGTCAGCGAGGATTCCGGCACGAACTGGGAGGCAGGGTATTTCGACTGCCTTACGCGCTACGTCGATCCGGCGACGCACTGGGGCGTGATCGGGCTGGCGACGGATATCCGCCTGCAATCGCCGCCGCATCCGGATCGGTACGGCGTGGAGAACCTGGCCTGGTCGATCAACGCCTTCGTTGTCGGGGGCCTGCAGGCGTCGCTGGGGATCGTCGAGACCGAGGCGGACCTGATCGCGCGGTTGCAGGACGTCCGGTTGGAGCGGGAAGGGTAGGAGCGTTCCCGGCTGAGTGGACTGTCTATCCTTACGCAGCATTGTCCACCAGCGGCAGCTCCTTGTGGGCTGCCGCCGGAGACTCGGCACATCACGGATGATCCACCACGAGTCAGTCGTCGATGCCGTTCGCGGCGTGCTGCTGGGCGGTGGAGACGAGCAGGTTCAGCGCGCGCAGGAGATCGCCGATACTGCGGTCGTCGAGCAGGAAGAGGGCGAGTTCGGTCTCTGACTCGTTGAAGGCGAGAATGTCCTCGTCGTCGCCTCCCTCCTGGCTGGCCTGCTGGATGGCGCCGAGCCACTGGGCGGCCTGCTCGTTGGCGGAACGCAGCAGCTGCAGCAACTCGTCGGCGGACGCGGCGCGAACGCGATTCGTCTGCGCTTCCGAGCGGAAGGTGGCGGGATCGGGTTCGAGTTCCGGGGCCGATTCGGCGGGGGCACCAGCCAAGGCGCGGAAGGTGCCCGGGGTGGTGGCAATGATGAACCCACGCTCGCCGCTTTCGCCGTGGGCCACCGCGCGAGGTCCTGGGGAGTCGCGTTCCGCTGCCTGCTGGAGCGTGGCGAGCCCGGAATCGTAGAGCTCGCGACCCGTGTGGCCATCGCCGCCGCGCTCATCCAGGACATAGCCATAGACGAGGAAGGCCGCTGGGCCGACCGACGATTCAAGCTGGATCGTGAAGATGGCAGCGTTGGCATCGCGCTTGATGGCCGACAGATCGCTGGCGAGGGAATCGTCCTCTTCGTCCAGGCCAAGCACTTCGGCGAGGAATCCGGCGGCGGCAATCGCCATCTCGTCCGGCTCGATGGCGGTCAGTGCATCATCGGCCGATTCGTCGTAATACTGGGTCATGAGAACGATCCTCTCCGTCAGAGGGTGCGGGGTACGGAACTCGACAGGCATCCATGATACGGCTTTTTCCGGTTCCACCTGGAATGGTGCCCGGATGTCATGGGTGCAATCTGATCCTATGATAGGTCTTGGAGGGGCAAACATGACTGATTCGATGCGGAAGACGCTGCCGGTGGCGCAGTTGCTCGATGCCGCGCGCGGCATGGTGGAGAAGGCGTACGTGCCGTATTCCGGGTTCCCGGTTGGCGCGGCAGTGCTGACCGAGGATGGCATGATCGTCACCGGGGTGAATGTCGAGAACGCGAGCTACGGGTTGACCTGCTGTGGGGAGCGGAACGCGATCTTCACGGCGGTCGGGCAGGGCCATCGGACGATTCGCGCGGTGGCAATCAGCACCCCACGTGCGCCGGGCGCGACGCCCTGTGGTGCGTGCCGTCAGGTGTTGAACGAGTTCAAGCCGGATGACGCTCCGATGGCGATCATTCTGGATGGACCTGACGGCCCGATTCTGACCGACCTCGATCGGTTGCTGCCCATGGCGTTCGGTCCCCGCGACCTCGATTGACCGATTTCTCCCGTCCCGTGAAGTCCCGGTATCACTGACGTGGCCCAGATTGTGCATCTATAGGTCTATCCGTTTTCGGGAAGGCGTTCTGGCTTCATGCCCCTCCCTTCCTCAGTGGACGGACCGGATGCAATCAGGGCGTCGATGGATGGCCATCGGCCCCGGCTCTGTGGAAGGCTACTGGCCACGCAGTGACTCGCAGTGACTATGGGAGAACACGATGCCTGGGCGATCGTTGAACATCGAATGGCGAGAATCGGCGGATGATCTCTACCGACGGTACGAGGCGGAGCGGAACGGGCATCGGAAGGTGCGCCTCCAGGCCTTCTGGCTCCTTCACCGTGGGTATCAGATCGGCGAGGTCGGCAAGGAAGTCCAGGTCGACTACCGGACGATCCAGCGTTGGATTTCCTGGTATCGCGTTGGGGGAATCGAGGCGGTCGTTCAGCGGACGCCTGGACACGGCGCGCCGGGACGTCCCTCCCGTCTGAAGCCGGATCAGGTCGAGTCCCTGGTCCAGAAGGCATCCAAGGGCGAGTTCCGTACGGTCTGGGATGCGGTGGATTGGGTGCAACGCCAGTTTGGCGTTACCTATACCTACACGGGCATGCATGCCTTGCTTTCCCGGAATGCTGCCAATGCCGGCTGAGTGAGGCGGCGGGTTTTTCCAATGTGCGTAGCAATCGACGACAGGAATCCACCGGGAAGGTGGATTCCTGTCGTCTGCGGTGAGATCGGGAGAATCCGGCAAGAATACGCCGAACGTTCTTGACGATTTCCGGATTGTGCGCGAAAAACACTGAGACTGGATTGGGTGATTCTCCACCCGTCGACAACCATCCCTGACTGCGAATTGACGTGAGGAACTGTGGGTGGGGGTGGAGTGTGCCGGTCGTTGCCCGTTTTTTGCTGCGCATTCCGTGAAAGTGACACGTTGCTGTGCCTCGCGCCAAGTTGACAGAACTCGACGGCTTCCTGACCACCTCGTCGGTGGCCGAACTTTTGGGACTCTCCCCGTACCTGATCAAGGCTCGTATCTCCGATGGCGTCCTGCCGCCGGCTACCCGCGTCTCCGAAGCCGGTGTTCTGCTGTTCGACAATGCATGGGTGACGGAAGCGCGGATGGCGCTCTCGTCCGTGCAGCGTCGGAAGCGCCGCCGCGGGAGCCGCGGTGTGCAGCCGGTTCCTTCGCCAGAGCAGGTGCTCGGGCATCGCATGGGCGAAGCGGGATGGCTGCCGAGCTGGCACGACATCGTTCGCTACTTGCGGGAGCTCGATGCCGCCAGCGCCAACGTTCGGGTCGAGGACCTGGGGACGTCGACCAGCGGGTTGCCATACATTGCCGTCTACATCGGATCGGCTGAGGCCTTGCAGCGGGAGGCGCTGGAGCGCAATCGCACGCTGCTGAGCCAGCTCTGGGACCCGCGACAGCTGGCCCCGGAGGAGTTCGAACTGCTGGTCAGTGAGGCGCGTTCGGTGGGCATCATCCTCGCCACGCAGCACTCCACCGAGATCGGCGCGGCGCTGATGACGCTGGAGCTGGCTTACGATCTGGCCACCCGCGAGGACCGGCTGGCGCAGGATGTCCTCGAGAACTCGATCACCGTCCTGATCCCCAGCCACAATCCGGATGGCGTGCAGATGGTCGCGGAATGGTACGAGCGTTGGCTCGGGACCGAGCATGAGGGCGTGGACATGCCCTGGCTCTATCATCCGTACACCGGCCACGACAACAATCGCGACTGGTTCATGCTCACGCAGGCGGAAACCAAGCTCTACGTCGATCTCCACAACCGCGAACATCCGCAGGCCGTCTTCGATATGCACCAGATGGGGCGGAAGGGTGTCCGCTTCATGGTGCCGCCGTTCATTGATCCGCTGGACCCGAATCAGGACCCGGTGATCCAGCAGGGTTTCGCGGCGCTGGGGTCGCACATCGCCCAGCGGATGACGGCGCAGGGGATGGCGGGTGTCGCCACCAATGCGATCTTCGACAATTACTCGCCGTCGTTGGCGTATGGCAACTATCACGGCAGTGTCGACCTTCTCAGCGAGGCGGCGAGCGTGAAGCTGGCGACGCCGATGATCCTGGAGGAGAAGGATCTCCGCGCCGAGCATGGGTTCGACCCGAAGCAGCGCACCTGGAACCATCCGCTGCCGTGGAAGGGCGGCGAGTGGACGCTCCGCGACATCGTGGAGTACGACAAGGCTGCCGCGTTCGCCTTCCTGGAGCACCTCGCCGTCAACCGCGAGCAGTGGTTGCGCGACTATCGCGGCATCTCCCAGCGCCAGATCGACCGCACGGAGAAGCCGTATGCTTTCGTCATCCCGACCGAGCAGCGCGATCCCGCCGCGACGATCGAGTTGATCCAGATTCTTCAGCGTGGCCTGGTAGAGGTCGAGGAAGCCACCGAGTCCTTTGTGGCGGATGGCGTGACCTATCCCGCCGGGACGCGTATCGTGCGGCTGGAGCAGCCAGCGGCGGCGTTCGCGAAGACACTCCTGGAGGTGCAGGTCTATCCGGATCTGCGCGAATGGCAGGGTGGTCCGCCGAAGAAACCATACGACATCGTGGGGCACACCCTGCCGATCCAGATGGGCGTTCGCGCCGTCGCGGTCGATCGACCGTTGGGCGAGGATGTGCAGTTGGCAGTTCTGGAGCCAGTGGAGCCGATCGGCCTCATCACCGAAATCGAGGGCACGGCGACCGCCTGGACGATCGATACACGCTCCAATGCCGCCATCGCGACGGTCGAGCGCCTGCTGGCTGCCGAGATTCCGGTCTACCGCGTGCGCGAGCAGGCCGGGACCGCGCTGGAGGTCGGCGCGATTCTGGTGCCGGACGCGGCGGGCCGCATCGAGATGATCGAGGACATCGTTGCCGAGACGGGAGCGACGGCGAGCGCCGTGGACGTCTCCGGAGCGATCCCCGTCTGGCGGCAGGACGCCGTGCGGCTGGGCGTCTACAAGCCGTGGACGGCCAGCATGGACGAGGGTTGGGCGCGTTGGGTGCTGGAGGCGTATGGCCAGCCCTACACGTCGCTCTCCACGCCGGACGTGCGTCAGGGCGATTTACGTGCCCGTTTCGACGCGATCCTGATCCCGGACATGACGGTGAGGGATCTGGTCGAGGGACGCCTGGAGAAGGACACGCGCTACGGGGATGATCCGTATCCGATGGAATACGTCGGTGGCCTTGGGGAGGTCGGGCTCGATGCGCTGCGGCAGTTCGTGGCGGCGGGCGGCACCCTGATCGCCATTGACGACGTGACGCCGGGCATCATCGATGCCTTCGCGCTGCCGGTTCGCCGGCCGCTGGCGACGCTGAAGGACGATGCGTTCTATTGCCCCGGCTCGTTGCTGAAGGTGGTGATGGACGGGAAGGACCCGCTGGGGTTCGGCTTGCCGCGCGAGACGCCGGTGCTCTTCCTGGACAGCCAGGTCTTCGAGAGCGCGGGGAGCGAGGTGCGGACGATCGCGAAATACCCGGTCTCCAATCCGAACCTCTCCGGCTGGATTCTGGGGGCGGAGCATCTGTCCGGAAAGAGCGCCCTCGTGGAAGTCGCCTACGGGCAGGGTCGGGTGATCCTGTTCGGATTCCGGCCGTACTTCCGGGCGCAGACGCGGGCGACGTACAAGGCGTTCTTCAACGCCGTGCTCCGCGCCGGCCTGGTCGAGGAAACCCTCGACCTCGGGTAAGAGGACGTGGGAAAGGACCGAGGGCGATCGCATTGCGCGATCGCCCTCGTTTTGTGATCGGTGTGTTGGGGCAGGGACCAAGGCGGAAGTCGTCTCGGAGACGCTGGCGCAAGTTGGGACAATCCTCGCCCCTACATGATGAGAGGGCGTTTTCGGACCCGGCGGCGGGCGTAACGAGTCGCTACCCCTCGCGCGCGAGGACCGAGGCCGGGCGCAGGCGAGCGAGCAGCAGGATGATGATGCCGACCCCCCAGATCGAGACGATCAGGCTGACCACGCCGCCGACGTAGGGCAGCGGGATGAACTTCAGTGCCGAGAGAATGATGACGCCGAGCGTCATCGCCAGCAGGTAGAAGCCCCGGCTGCCATCGTCCCAGCGCCCGGAGAGGATTGCACGGCCGATGACGATGCCGACAACCACCTGGGAAAGGTAGAGCACGATCAGATAGCCTCCGAGGGCGATCAGGCCCGCCGGGAGTCCGATCAGGGTGGCAATGAGGATCACGGACACGATCGGGATGAGGATCATCCCCGCCAGCCCGAGTCCGGCGGCCGGCAGGATGCGGCGACCGGCCTTGCCGATGGCTGCTGCCGCACGCGGCGCAATCGCGACGAGCAGCGCACCGCAGATCAGCGCCCAGACGACCTTCAGCAGGCCGTTGAAGATGCTGAGCGGCGACGTGAAGCTGAGCGGCTTGTCGTGGGTGGTGGTGCCAGTCACGACGGCGTTCGTCGCGACATCGGCGGTCTGCTGGCTCGTGTAGGTGAGGCTGCCGCCGATGCGGGCGGTATCGAGCAGGTTCAGCTGGCTCATCGTGCCATCGACGTTGCCGCCGATCTGACCACCCAGCGTCACCCGACCGGCATCAACGCTGAGGTTGCCCTCGATCCGGCCCCGGATGTCCACCGTGCCGCCACGCACGAGAACATCGCCCTGGATGCGAGCCTGGCTGGGGATGGTCACGGTGCCAGCCATGATGACCAGGCTGCCGTTGATGGTCCCTGTGATCTCGATGGTGCCGCTGGCGATGCGCAGGGAACCGCCGACGGTGCCGGAGATGGTGCCACGGGCGGCGGCCACCGAGGCAGAGCGGTCGACACGGCCAGCGATGTTCACTTCGACGGCGGCGAGGTTGGCGTCACCCTCCACGATGCCATCGATCTGGATGGTGCGACCGGCAGCGTTCAGGTCCCCGTCAATCGTTTCCGTCGCGGGGACGGTGACGGTGTTCCCGGTGCGTGAGGTCGAGGCGAAGCTGGAGAAGGGGACGGCGATCGTCGCGAGGATGAGGATGATCGCGAAGGCGATCAGGCCCATCCGGCTGCCGCGCGGTCCTGCAGGCGTTGCGGCGGGCGAGAGGGGTGACGTTGGCTGGGCCATCGACGAGTTGCTCCTGTTGCGTGCGGGATTTCGGAGACCGACGGTGGATGCGGATATGCTGCAGAACAGGATACGACACTGGCCTGGTTGCGCCGCGCTCAGGTCTACCATACGCACGAAACGTTGCGCGCATTCCGGTCGTGCATACCGCGGCAGCAGTGTGCGCCGCGAAGTGGGAGCGAAAGCCGCGCATCTGCCGAACACCACTTCCGCGAGGGATGCGAGATGCCGCGATAGCCGCAGCTACTTCCCGTCCACGACGGCGACGATAGCATCGGCGAGGTCGGACCAGCGTGGCGGGCTGAGTGGCCATGCCTTCCTGAGCACCGTCCGATTGCCGAGGATCGCGACGGCGAGATCGCGCGTGGGGTCGGCCCACATCAGCGTCCCGCTCTGGCCCCAGTGGCAGTAGGTGGCGGGCGAGCTGCGCGTGCCCGTCCAATGGCGGGGTTTCGTGCCCTTCACCTCCCAGCCGAGGCCCCAGAAGGCGGTCTCCCAACGGATGCCCGCCGAGAAGACGCCGCCAGGCACACCGTGCGCCTGATCCGTCACCATCTCCGTCGCCAGCTCGCGGTCCAACGGGATCGTCGCGCCGGGGAGGAAGGATGCGGCGAAGCGGGCGATGTCCGTGGCGGGGGCATAGTAGCCGCCCCAGGGGATGCCGAGGCCGCGCCACCACGGGCTGTTGTACCCCTCGGATGGCGTGCCTTCGGCGGACGGATCCTGCACGATGGCGATGCGGTCGGCGAGGGTGGCATCGACGGTCGGGTGGATGTCCGGCACGCCCCACGGCGTCAGCACCTCGTCGCGGAGGATCGTGTGGAAGGGCATGCCCGTGACCCGCTCTGCCATCCGCGCCGCCACTGCCGGGCCGACGTTCGAGTAGCGCAAGACCTCGCCGGGCGCGTCCTGCAAGGGGACGCCGCACATGATGTCGAGCATGCGTTCCAGTGAAGGCTGGTCGCTCATGCGCAGGCGCTTCACGCCGGCGTTCTCCGGCAGTCCTGCGGTATGCGAGAGGAGTTGGCGAAGGGTGATCCGGTCGCGGATCGCTTCAAGTTGGGGAATCACGTCGTCGGCGAACGGATCGTCGGCCTCGCCGAATTCCGGGAGCTGGAGCGCTACCGGCAGGTCGAGGTGAAGATCGCCGCGCTGGACGAGGCGCAAGACGGCGGTTGCCGTGAAGGGTTTCGAGACCGAGGCAAGTGCGAAGAGGGTGTCCGGCTGTACTGGTCGTCCCGCTGCGGCCTCGCCGACCTGGTGCGTGGCGACGATTCCGCCGCGATGCCAGATCGCGGTGGCGACGCCGTGGACTGCGCCCTCGCCGACCCAGCGATCGGTGAGCGTGAGCGCGTCCTGCAACGCGTCGTCAGTGGCTGGCATGGGTAGGCCTCCCGTGGTGGGCGCACATCGGTCCGAATCAGGTCATCACGATGGGCGTTTCGGTAGAATGGACGCAGTGTGTGGCGGGCGACGACGGGTCGTGCCGTCAGGTTCGACGATACAGCGGCAAGACCGCCGATTGGATGATACGCGATGGCTTCCGAGACCCGTTCCGGCGCGGCGCAGGGGTATACCCTGACGGTTGTCGATGACTACACCCTCCTGAGTTCCCTCGCTGCCGATGCCGTCTCCGAGACGCTGGCGACGACACCCGGTGCGGCGCTGACGTTGCCGACCGGCGACACGCCGTTGGGGATGTATCGCGAGATCGTGCGGAGGATCGACGCGGGTGAGCTCGATTTCTCGCAGGCGCAGTTCTTCTGCCTGGACGATTACCTGGGGTCGTCGCCGGAGGATGAGGCGAGCCTGACGCGGTGGCTGAAGGAGGTCTTCATCGGCCCGGCGAAGCTGTCGGAGGCGAATGTTCACTACGTGCCGACGACGGCGGAGGACCCGGCGGCCGCGGCGGCGGGATACGACCGCGAGATCGCGCACTTCGGAGGGCTGGAGCTGGCCGTGGTCGGGTTAGGCCCGAACGGGCACATTGGCTTCAACGAGCCGGGTTCCGGACCGGACGACCCGACGCGCGTGGTTGACCTGCAGGAGAAGACGCGGGCGCAGTCGGCGGCCTACTGGGATGGCAAGGCGGATATCCCGGCGCAGGCGATGACGATCGGGCTGGGCACGATCCTCCAGGCGCAGCGGGTCGTGCTGATCGTTTCTGGCGAGGGCAAGGCGGACATCGTGCGGGCCTCGCTGGAAGGACCGGAGACGACGGATGTGCCGGGGTCGTTCCTGCGGCGCGCGGGCGAGCGGCTGGAGGTGATTCTCGATCCAGGTGCGGCGTCGAAGCTGAGCCGGTAGGAGGTCGAAGGGGAGAGCAGTGAGCCGCTGAACTCACTGCGGTTGTGGTCGGTGATTGCCCCTGCGAGCCATAGGCACCTTGGCGCTGACGGACTGCTCAGTGGCTCGTCCATCCTAACTTGACGCTGCATGGCGTCCGGACCGACACGGGGTCGGTCCCTACGAAACGGCCTCCAAAATGCGGTTCTACATCGCCAGCCCCTCGCAGTGGTTGTTTCGGGCGGTGGGCTGTCTATGGTGGGCAATGCCAAGTGCCCACTCAGGATGACATGAATAGATAGAACACGGCGGCGATCCGGGAAGGGTCGCCGCCGTGCTGTGTGCATAGGGTTCGGTCAGTCCTTGGGGGAAGCGCCTTCCGCAGCAGGGGGTGTTTGCGGGCGGATCGAGGCGAAGGCGTCCAGGACGCGCTGGTGCGTCTCCGGGTCGGCAACCGCGAGCAGGCCGCCCACGACGCCCGTATCAACCTTGTTGTACTGGTGGGGGCGGCCCCAGAAGTCCGTCAGGCGGCCGCCGGCCTCGTTGACGATCAGGTCGGAGGCGGCGAGATCCCATTCCTGGGCGATGGAGGCCTGGTTGTCCGGCCAGAGTCCGAGGAAGACATCGTAGGTGCGAACGACATCGTCGAAGGCGCGCGGCTGGAAGCCGATCTCCATGATCGGCGGTTCCTCCGCGCCGAGGGTGGCGGCAGCGGCGAGGATCTGATCCCGACCTTCCCGGCCTCGATACCACTTGGAGGAGACGACGCGCGGCGGGGTCTGCGACGGGGTGATGTGGAACGGCGTCACCTCGTCGCCGGTGATCGTCCAGGCCCCGGCCCCGACAACCGCCGCGTGGATGAGTCCGGTGGGCGGGTGGGCGCTGGCGGCGACGACCGGACGCCCGTTCTCGATGAGGGCGATCAGGACTTCGAAGCGGTCGGTGCCAGCGACGAACTGGGCGGTGCCGTCCAGCGGGTCGGCGATCCAGCAGCGTGGGTTGTCGACGCGAGCGAGGTCCTTGGCGCCTTCCTCGGTGAGGATGGCGTCGGTCGGGAAGGCGGTGTGGATGGTCTGCTGGATGAAGGCGTCGGAGGCGAGGTCGGCGTCGGTGACGGGCGAGCCGTCACCCTTGGTGTAGGTCTCGGCGGTGCGCTGCTCGTAGAAGGGAAGGATCGCGGCGGACGCGCCTCGCGCGGCCTCGATCGCGACGATGAGTTCCCGGTCGTATGCGGTGCCGGGATGCAGGTTCAGGCCCACGGGGTGATCTCCTTGTCCAGTCCGTTGGTATCCCACCGGTCGTTTGCGAACGTCCTCGTGACTGGCAGCGTAGCCGGTGGGGTTGCCGGGGGACAAGGCTATGCAGCACTCACCTCGCCCATGAATGAATGCGCCAGGCCTCGGAACATGGCCGGTGCAAGGATGAGGGCCGAAAGCGCCGTGCCGACGTACATTGGCCGAGGGTCGATGGCGGGAACCCCGGCCAGTGGCCTTCATGTTGCAATGGGTATGGAGTCCGCGATGGCGGTCGGTGTCGCCTTGGCACCGACATGGGAGTTGCTGGCTCTATTCGCCTCGACGGGCATGACGTCGACAGATGTGTGAAGGAGAACGATCCGATGGGTTTCTGGACTCGACAACCGACTGGAGTACGGCGGGCAGTTGGCGTCGGCGTATTGAGCTTGAGTACCTTGCTCCTCGTAAGCTGTGGAGGCGGTTCCGACAAGGACAAGACGCCGACGGCCACGACCGCCGCTATCGTGGCACCGACGGAGGTGCCGACCAAGGTCCCTGCTTTGCCAACGACCGTGCCGATTGGGCCGTCATCGCCCGAGAGCAGCCCGACAGCGGGTGCATCGACCCCGGCTCCGGTTGGGCCGTCGTCGCCGGTCGTCGAGACGGGGACACCGGTGGTGGATGAGTCGACGCTGATGCCGACCGTTGGGACGCCGGTCGTGGATGAATCGACCCCGGTGGCGTCACCTGCTACGACCACGGTGGTCGGTCCGTCGCTGAGCACGCCGGTGGGTTCGCCAGCGGCATCGCCTGCTGCCTCGCCGGAAAGCACGCCGCATGCGTCTCCGGAGGCGACGGCCTCGCCGACGCGGTAAGGAATGCGGGGACGGTTCGTCTGACTTGTCATTCGCAAACGGAAGGCACCCCTGTGTGGGGTGCCTTCCATTTGCACGGCGCTCCTGCCACGTCGCAAGTCACGAGAGCCAACTTCGATATCGTCGCGGCGAACCACTAGGCCGATGTTGGGTAGTGGATGGTCCTGATATCCGGCTTCGCCGGATGGCTCAGACCAGCTGAGCCGCTACGGGGCCGGGATCGTTCACACGGGGTGGGCCTTTCCTGTTTTCTCTCGTCTCTCTTCTCCGGATGGTCTCCGCAAAGGCGAGATCCCATCCCTTCCTGAGGGGTGGGATCTTGTGCGTTATGCACAGTTCGCGCGTGGTCGGTTTGTAGCTGGTGTAGACTACGCAACCGAAGCCGTCCGGGCATGATGCGAATCGTTGGCCTGGCGTGCTTCAGGGAGACTGGATGCTGGCCAGTCTCCGTTTCCGCCCTTCGTCCTGCATCGGACTGACAATCGCAGAGAGGTGACCGGAGATGACGCGCTCAACATCGGAGCCGGAGACATCGGTGTTCGTTCCGGACGAGACCCCCGCAGCGGGGGTGGACTCGCCGCCGATGGGCCTCGACGAGACTGCCGAACTGGCGGATGACGCCTTCACCGATCGCAGCGATGCCCCCATTTCCTTCGTCTTTCGCCGCAATGGCACCCCGGCCTCCGCGCCGGAGGGGACATTTGTCTATGACGAGAACGACGAGGGACTCGACTATCGTCGCCGCTACCGGGGGCTGATCGGTGTCGCCTCCAAGGTTCCGGTGCGGGACCGGGCGATGCTCTCGCTGGTCTACACGCCGGGTGTGGCCGAAGCCTGCATGTCCATCCATCACGATGTGCCGCGTTCCTACGACCTGACGTGTCGTGGGAATACGGTTGCCATCCTCTCCGATGGGTCCGATCTCTTCGGGCGCGAGGGCGGGCCGCCGGAGGCCGAATTGCCGGTTGCGGAAGGCAAGAGCGTCATCTTCAAGACCTTCGCCGGGGTGGATGCTGTGCCGATCTGCGTCAACACGACCGACGCGGGCGAGATCGTGGAGACGGGGATCGCGATTGCCCCGACCTTTGGCGCGATCTGCCTCGATGATATCTCCTCCCCCCGGGCCTTCACGATTGCCGACAACCTGGACAAGGGCGCAGATATCCCGGTCTTCTCAAACCAGCATCATGGCACCGCCATCCTCGTGCTTGGGGCGCTGTACAACGCGCTGAAGGTGGTGGGGAAGGATCTCGACACAGTCAAGGTCGTACTGAGCGGCGCTGGCATCGCCGGGATCGGCGTGGCGCGGCTGCTGGTGCGGGCCGGTGTGAAGAACCTGGTGGTCTGCGACCGCGCGGGGGCGATCTATCGCAGCCGTGGCGAGCGGATGAACTGGGCGAAGTCCTACGTGGCAAAGGAGACGAACGGCGCGCAGCAGCAGGGATCGCTCAGCGACATGCTGGTGGGCGCGGATGTCTTCGTCGGGCTTTCCACGGGCGATATCGTGACCGAGGCGATGATCCGGTCGATGGCTCCCGATCCGATCGTGTTCGCGCTGGCGGTACCGATTCCGGAGATCCTGCCATCCGTCGCGCGGGCTGGCGGGGCGCGGGTGATCGCGACCGGGCGATCCGACTACGCGAACATGATGGATGTGTCGCTGGTCTTCCCCGGCTTCTTCCGGGGGTTGCTGGACAGTGGATCGCGCAATATCCGCCTGCGGATGATGCTGCACGCGGCGCGCGCGCTGGCCGACATGGTGCCGGATGAACAGCTGCACGAGGAGTACATCGTGCCGGCGCTCTTCGATTTCCGGGTGGCTCCGGCCATCGCCGCGGCGGTGGTGCGTGGCGCGATCGAAGCCGGGGAGGCGACGCGCGAGGTGACGCCGGAGGAAGTGGCCGAGAAGACGCGGCGCTTCGTGTACGAGGGCCGGCTCGACCCGGCGCGTCCGAGCACGCGGCAGGAGGGCCGGACGTTCCGCGAGGAGGCGATCGACCTGCGGGAGCGCAATCATGGTGTGCTCGAAATCCGGAGCAAAATTCCTATCAAGGACCATCACATCCTGAACCTGCTCTATGTGCCGCCACGGGCGCTGGTGCCGGCGCATGTGATCCGTGACGATGTCTCCCGCGTGACGGAGTTCACGGCGAAGGGGAACCTGGTCGGGATCGTGACGGACGGCTCGGCGGTGCTGGGGTTGGGCGACATCGGCCCGACGGCGGGCCTGCCGGTGATGGAGGGCAAGGCGGTGCTCTTCCAGACGCTGGCGGGGGTGGAGGCGTTCCCGATCTGCCTGGCTGAGCGCGATCCGGATGCGATCGTGGAGATCGTCGCGGCGATCGCGCCGTCGCTGGGTGGCATCAATCTGGAGGATATCGCGGCGCCGCGCTGCTTCGAGATCGAGGACAAGCTGCGGGCGCGGCTGGACATGCCGGTGTTCCACGATGACCAGCACGGCACGGCGATCGTGGTGGCGGCGGGCCTGATCAACGCGACGCGGTTGCGGAACTGCGAGATC
Organism: Thermomicrobiales bacterium; assembly: GCA_049840815.1. Classification (GTDB taxonomy): domain Bacteria; phylum Chloroflexota; class Chloroflexia; order Thermomicrobiales; family UBA6265; genus JASGDN01. The sequence goes on from JASGJI010000016.1 coordinate 148,895, forward strand.
AAGGACCTGAAGATCGTGATCAACGGCGCGGGTGCGGCGGGCATCGCGGTCGCGAAGCTGCTGAACGTGCTGGGGGCGGCGGACATCATCCTCTGCGACCGGTCAGGCGCGATCTACACGGATCGTCCGGGGCACATGGATGCCTCCAAGCGGGCGATTGCCGAGGTGACGAACCGCGAAGGCAAGACCGGGAAGCTGGCGGATGTGCTGCCGGGTGCGGACGTGTTCATCGGTCTCTCCGCGCCGGGGAGTCTGACGCAGGAGATGGTGCGGACGATGGCTCCGGATCCGTTGATCTTTGCGCTGGCGAATCCGACGCCGGAGATCATGCCGGACCTGGCGAAGGCGGCCGGGGCGTTCGCGGTAGCGACGGGCCGGAGCGACTTCCCGAACCAGATCAACAACTCGCTGGCCTTCCCCGGGGTGTTCCGGGGGGCGCTGGATGTGAAGGCGCGGCAGATCAGCGACGACATGAAGATCGCGGCGGCATATGCGATCGCGGACCTGGTACCTGCCGAGAAGCTGAGTCCGGAGTTCCTGATCCCGGACAGCCTGGACCTGCGGGTGTCGCCACGGGTGGCGGCGGCGGTGGCGCGGTCGGCGCAGGAGACCGGAATGGCACGGCTGGACATCGATCCGGCGGAGATCGAGGCGCGTTGCCGAGACCTCGTCTATGAAGGGACTGTCGCCCTCTGAGGTGAGAGGGGAGAGACGTGAGGAGTGAGGGGATTGTCGGGCCATGGTTTGGGTCGGACGCATGGCCCATCTCTGCTTACTTGGCATCGCCCTAAGAAGGACCGCATTTGCGTATGGAGGGACCGACCCCGTGTCGGTCCGGACGCCATGCAGCGTCAACGTAGGATGGACGGGCCACTCAGCGCGGTGAGTTGACCCGCAAGGGGGTGTCCTCCCTCCGTCGTCTCACGGCTCTTGCCTCTCCCTCGATCACGGACAGGATTCGTCCGCGATCGTGTCCATGCTGAAGATCGTTGTGCGACCGGGTCTGGTGTGGCCCGGTCGCGTGTGTTTGATGGTCCGACCGAAGGAGTGCGTTCCATGCAGGATGCGATGAAGCTCACGGTGCCTGGCGACTTTGTGCGTGAACCGATTCCGGACCAGCCCGGCGCGTCGGTGCTCTCGCTCGTCGTTGACGGCGAGCAGGTGAGCCGGACGGGGATTGTCCCGTATACGCTTCGGATCGGCAGCGCGACGGTGCGGATGGACGGCATCGGTGGGGTGGCGACGCCAGAAGCACATCGAAACAAAGGGTATTCGCGCCGGGCGCTGGCGGAGGCCGTGGAGCAGATGACGGCGGGCGATGCCGTTCTGACGTCGCTGTATGGCATTCCGGATTACTACCCGCGCTGGGGCTACGCGACGGCGGCGCACGAGGGGATCATCCGGCTCGACCGGCTGGACCGGGATGCGGTGATCCCCGAGGGGCTTGCTGTGCGGGCGGCGACGCGGGAGGACCTGCTGCGTATCCGGACGATCTACGCCGACGCGACCCGGACATTGGTGGGTCCAGCGGTGCGGGCAGACGATGGGCTGGTATGGAGTGAACTGGCGAAGGCGATCGCGGAGTGGCGTGACGAATGCCGGGTGATCGTCGATGAGACGGACGAGGTGCTGGCCTATGCGTGGATGGCATCGTTCATCTGGTGGATGAAGAAAGTGGTGCGGAACGATCCGGAGGCGTTGCACATCGGGGAGGCGTTCGCGGAGACGCCACGGGCAGCGGATGCGTTACTGGCGGCGATCCGTCAATGGACGTCCGAGCTGGGCAAGCCGCATGCCGAGATCCACCAGCCGCCGGTTGGCGCGTTCGGGATGGCGGCGCGGTTGCAGGATACGGCGATAGTGACGATCACGTTCCGGGACATGCAGTTCATGGCGCGTTCGACGGGCACGGCGGCGTTGCTGGCGGCGGTTGCGGGCGAGCTTCGTGCCCGGTGGCTGGATGCGCGGCTGGGCTGGAGCGGAACCCTGCGGATCGTGGCGGATGGCGAGGCGGTCGAGATCGTGCTTTCGCCGGATGGGCTCGACGTGGTGTCCGGGACTGCCCTGCCGGCGGAGTCGGATGCGATTGCGGTGGAGGTGACGCCTGGCGATCTGGCGCGGTTGGTGCTGGGGACGTTCCCGCCGCGCGATCTGCTGGACCGGATCGGGGTGTCGGGGGATGCCGCGGCGGTACTCGCGGTGGTGTTTCCGGAGCGGCAGCCGTACCTCTGGCCGGCGGATCGGTTCTGACGAGCGGGGAGTCCAGAGGGGGAGGGGAGAGAAGTGAGAAACGGCGGTGCCACTATTCGTCTGGAGGGGCATGTCGTACTGATTGGTCCGTCGATCCTAACCTGACCTTGCACGGCGTCCGGACTGACACGGGGTCGGTCCCTCCATACGAAACGGCTTCCGAAATGCGGTCCTACGGAGGGCAGCCCCTCGCAGTGGTTGCTGCGGTCGGTGGGCTGCCGATGGTCGCCAATGATCCGTAAGGATAGACAGTCCCCTGAGGACTCCGTGTCGTCCCGTCCTCTCCTGACACCAATCTCCGCTGTCACCGCAAGGTCCCAGGCGCTCCTCGGTCCTCACTTCTCTCCCCTCTCCCCACTGGTTTCCTCTCGTTTGGCGTACCATTGCGGCATGCAGACATGATGGTCGCCACGCGCAGGAGCCCTTGTGACGGATCAGCTTTCCCAGACCTCCACCCCGACGACTTCCACCCCCGCGACGCGGGCGTTCTTTGCCTGGCACCCGGCCTACCAGGGCCGGGAGGTGGAGAGCGTGCGCCGTGATATCGCCGACGAGTTGCGGCGCGACCAGCGAGCCTACGAGCTGGCGTTGCAGGCGGCGGAGCAGAATGAGTCTGCGTCGTTGCAGTCGATCCTGACGCTGGATGGCCGGTGGTCGCCATTCGACCTGGGATGGGTTGAGGCCGATCCGGTTCAGTTGACGGACTACGTGGTGGCGGTGGAGGTGGAGCGGGACCGCTTGCAACGGATGGCGTCGCCGAAGCAGCTCTGGGCGCAGGTGCCGCCTCCGCACATTGCGCACGCCGGTCCGGCGGTACGCGAGGAGTTTTCTGCTGAGTCGGCAGGATTCCCGATCTCGAAGCGGTGGCAGGTGATTGTCAGCGCGCTGGTGGTGCTGGGTTTGATCGCGCTGCTCGTCGCGCAACTCTTCTGAGACATCCATGGAACCCGGTTTCTCGGTCGTGGACGACGGCGTTCATCCTCCGCCGGGAGTGATGACGATCGTCCGTTGGGACCGTCCAGATGCGTTTGCCGAGGCGCATGTCGCGGCGGCGCATGCGGCGTATCATGGACTTCCCCATCGTCCGGTTCGTTTTCTTCACGAGTGGGCGACCTACCGTGTGACCGCCCCGGACGCGGATGAGCTTGCGGTCGGCTCGGCTCGTATCCCGCCGCTCATCGCCGGTCACGATGTGTTCGAGGTACGGTTCGAGAATCAGCTCGGGTTTTCCCGGATTCAGCCGATGCGGGCTGGTCATCCTCTCGGACAAGGGATGACGGTCGAGGTGATCGCCGAGAAGTTCGCGACCCCGCTGGAATCGCTGGTGTTCACCGACGGCCTGCTGCTCGACCTCTTCGCGCGCCAGACGCCGATGCCGTTCCAGATCGCCGCGCCGACCGGTCGCCTGGTGCGGGAAGCGCGGCGTCCGCCGAATCTCCTGTTTGCCTATCACTTCTTTCGCCGTCATGGGCAGGAGGTGATGCGCGCCGTTCAGGCGATCGCGCACCGTCCGCTTCGGCGCCTGCAGGAGGTGCATGAGGACGTACGTCTGGTCGAGGCGTCCGATATCGACGTCGACGCGATGCTGAGCGTGTTGCGAGGAGCGACGCACAACGACCTTTCCGAGCCGAGGATCGCGCATCGACTACGTCCGGATCGCGTCCGCCAACGACGTGCGGTCGAGACGCTGGACGTGCCGGAGAATCGTTTCGCGATCGATGTCGCGCGGCGACTGCTAGATCGGGCGGATGCGATTCCGGACACCAGCTGGTACGGGCGGATTCCGGAGACGGATCGCATACAGCTCGATGCCTTGCGCGGCGGGTTGCGGTCGTTCGCACAGGACCGCCAGTTCGTCGACGTCGGGCCATTGCTGCGGATTCCGGGGGAGTCGCGGGTATTGCAGCGGCGGGATGGCTATCGCGAGCTGACGCGGCTGTGGTTCGCGTTCCAGCGGGCGCGGCAACCGCTGTTCGACCGGCTGGAGCATGCGATCGACATCCGCGATATCGCGACGCTGTACGAATACTGGGTCTTCTTCGAGCTGGCGGACCGGATTGGTGCAGCGCTCGATTGCCCGGGGACGATGGACGCGGCCGGCGATGGGATAGACGGCCTGCGGCATCGGTTCGCATGTCGGTTCGGGACGATGGGAACGCTGGTCTACAACTGGTGGGAGCGTGGGTATTCTGGTGTGGGATTGCGGCCAGATTATCTGTGGACACCGGCGGAAGGTCCGCGCGTAGCCCTCGACGCGAAGTTCCGAATGGTGGCCTCGTCTTCTGTGTCCGACCCGGAGGATGGGGAGCTTCCATCCGGGATATCGTACGATCCGAAGGACGATGATCTGGTGAAGATGCACGCGTATCGAGATGCGCTCGGGATGCGGGCGGCGGTGGTGCTCTACCCGGGAACGAGTGCGACGTTCCGGCCGGTATCGGGCGCGATGGCTTCAACGACGGTGGCGGCAGTGGTGCTGGACGAGGGATTGAGCGGCGTGGGCGAGATCGGGATGCGTCCGCTGACGACGGGAGAAGGTGAGTGAGCGAGGACGTGGTGGGGCCGCTGGACGACGCAACTTTGGAGGGGAGGACGGCGATCTACCGGCAGATGGCGGAGTCGATCCGGGTTGCGCACGACATAAACCCGAACTCGTGGGTTGTAATGCGGGTTCGCGATCACATCGCGTTGCTCATTGGCGGATATTACGTGCTTTCTCCACGAGACAATCCTGAAAAGCCATTTCCCATCCTTCTTTGCACGCCATACCCTGATGTGGACGGTATTCGCCTTGAGACTGCGACGCTCAAGACATTGCCAGGGACTTCGCGTGTGCTGGTTCAGTATGCGAAAGCCGCGAGTGTCCTTGAACAGATTCGAGATTCGCATATCGAGGCGGTGATACAGGCAGCGCGTACGGTCAAGTGGCGTGGCCAATACTGGAAGGATCATGATGTTGCGGTGATCCAAGAGGTTGAGGCACTGTCAGGCGAAGTGCTTCCAGTTCCGCACTATATCAATGCGGAAGCTGCTGCCAGCGGGGGAAATGGAGCGCCTGAGCACATGTCGGAAGACTCCCACATGCCTATCGATCCACTCTCGTTCATGAAACAGAGCGTCAAGGCGCAAGGGCTGACGTACACCGACCGGCAGCTGGCGACCTTCTATGCGGCGCTCCAGACGAAAGGCTTCGTGGTCCTCTCCGGCATCAGCGGGACCGGGAAGAGCAAGCTGGCGCAGGCGTTTGTGCAGTGCCTTCCGGATTTGTTGAAGTCACCGGCGTGGGGTATATTGAATTCGGAAAGCATTCGAATAACCCTCAAACCATATACCCTCAAATATCATCGCATCTATCTTCCATCAAAGAGGTTGCAAGGTCTCGGTATCCCAGGTTTGAACGAAACCCGAAAGATCCGGATTAGTTTCGGTCCCGTCCAGGCCGTTGGATCGTTCCGGCACTTCAGACAACAACTTCAGGGTTCGTCGCAGATCCGTCTTGGTCTGACAAATGCATTTGCCGAACAAATTTCTTCAATCGGAGTCGGGGGCCATATCTACCTTGAACCGGAACTCGACGATGATGATGACGTTGTCGGCTTCAGAATTGGCAATTCCGAGAATCAAGCCGAGATCCCGGATGACGAGGCAAACAAGCCAGTTACCGTTTCGAACAACCTGTTCCTTTCCGTGCGGCCGGACTGGCGGGATAGCCGGGCGCTGCTCGGGTATCACAACCCGTTGCTCGGATCGTATGAGTGGACCGAGTTCCTGCGCTTCGTCCTTCGCGCCGCCGAGAACTTCAGGGGACCGGGGGAGGATCGCGTTGCCTGGTTCGTCATCCTCGACGAGATGAACCTCGCCCACGTCGAGTACTACTTCGCGGACCTCCTGAGCGTGCTCGAATCGGGGCGGGACGCGGAGGGGTGGACCCGTGAGGCGATCCGCATCGAGCGCCTGGATCCCACCGAGGAGCAGGATGACACGGAAGTTCCTCCCGCTGCGATCCACCTGCCGCCGAACCTCTACATCGTCGGCACCGTCAACATGGACGAGACGACGCATGCCTTCAGCCCGAAGGTGCTGGACCGTGCGTTCACGATCGAGCTTTCGGACGTCGATTTCTCCGCCTATCCGCCAACCCGGGCCGATGACGCGCCAGCGCCCATCGATGGCGACGAGCGGCGCGCCCTGCTGGATGTCTTCTCGCGCGGTGGCCGGTTTGTCGGGATCGACAAGGGCGAGGTTGTCGGGATTGTGGGTGCGCACCCGGAAATCCGGACGTGGCTTCAGACCCTGAATACGCGGCTTGCCCGGTCGCAGATGCAGTTCGGCTATCGTGTCTTCGATGAGATTGCGGCGTTCGTTGGATCATACGAGGCCGTTGTCCCGCAGGCCTCCTTGGAGGAAGCATTCGATCTTGCCGTGCTGATGAAGGTGTTGCCCAAATTCTCCGGATCGGTGTCGCGACTGGAACGCCCGTTACTGCAGGTTCTGGCGTGGTGCGTGAATCCGGACGAACCGCCCTATGCCGCCGTGCGTGCGGCCTGGGATGCGCTGGGTGATGGGACGATGCAGGATCACGATCTGCTTGGCCCCGGACGGGCATTCTTCCCGGTCACCGCGCGTCGGGTGGCGCGAATGCTGGATACACTCGCGGTGGACGGATTCGCGTCCTTTGGATGAGGTGGAAGGAATCAGCGGCATGAAGAGTATCCGGAGCGCGATCGTGGAGCGGATCGAGGCGATCGCGGCCTGGAGGCGGGAACGGGAGTTCCAGGACATGATGGGCCTTGGGCCGGAGGCTGCCGCGCGCAGTCGCCGTTCCGCCGACGGGCTGGACGCGCTCGCTGTATACGTCGCCGCGCTGCCGGACGACGACGCCCGTCTGGAGCGGCTGCGGAAGGCCGCCTTCCGGGGCGAGACCTTCGACCCCGGCGCGACCCTTCTCAACGAACTCGGGCGTTTCCGCTTCCACGACGCCGACGCGCCGGTGGACACCTTCCTCGACCGCATGGCCGAATGGGCGGAGCAGGACGAACGCGAGATGGGTGAATGGGGCGGACCGCAGATCGCGGGAGACAATCCCTGGCGTGCGAACTGGACCGTGCAGGTCGATGTCACATCCGACGACGAGGACGATGACGAATACTTCCGACGGAAGGCGGCGGAGGCCCGCAACGGGTGGGATGCGTAGCGCCGAAGCGCCGTATGCCGGATCGTCGGCATACCTGCGGGAGACGGCTAGTCACGCGCTCTGAACGGCAGAGACGGGTTGACCGTCTCTTTTCTAGTTTTCTCATCAAAGCCATACCGGCTGGCTCAACGCCCGCACCCTGCCGCCCATTCCGTGGATCTCGATCCGCACGAATGGCGGATGCACGCGCGAGACGCCGGAGAAGAATTCCATCGGCCAGTAGAACGCGAAGTTGTCCAGGTCGATCGTGGACGCATCCAGCACCCCGTCGGGACCGCACAGGATCAGCGCATCGCCCTTCGCGCCCCGCACCCGCACATGCAGCGACGACCCGTCCGGCTCCAGCGCCAGGTAGAGCTGAGGCCCGGTGGGAGACTCCGAAATGAAGCTCCGGCCCGCCCGCAGCGCGTTCAGGATCGAGGCCGCACTCAGCGGCTCGAAGGTCTGAATCCATACCGTCGGACGGCCCAGCTGCGCCGGGGAGAGCGGCACATCCGGATCGAACGGCGCGCCCAACTGATGCATGTCGCTGCCGCCCATCCCCCAGACGCGCTCGCCGCGCGCCAGCCGGGCGTGCCAATACCGGGTGGAGACATCATTCATCAGCCCCCACCATCCATTCCACGGCTCGATCGCGTGGAAGCCCGCCACCTCCGGATACCGCCACTCTGGCCCGAACGGACGTGGATGGTTCAGCGACACGAAGCCGCCATCCGCCCGTGCGTGATCCACTGCCCGCTGGATGCCCTCGGCGGTTGGCTCCCGGAAGTCGTACCAGGAATCCGTCCCCCACACATTGAAATGCCCGGCATAGGTCGTCACTTCCACACCCGGCACCAGCACCGGCCAGCCATCCCCCTGAGGCACGTACGCCACGGGTGATTGCGCCCGGTTGTGATCGGTGATCCCGATGAAGTCCAGCCCCAGCCGCGCCGCCTCTGCCGCCACCTCGTGCGGCCACGCGCTCCCATCGGAGAACACCGTGTGCATATGGAGGTCGCCGCAATACCATCCCGCCTCGCGGGGGATTGCTGTCACCGCATGGGGGGAGGGATCCGCCACCGGCGGTCGACCCGGATCGGCGATGCCGGGGTTGAACGTCACGGCGACCGCGTAGTCCAGTCCGTTCGGCCCCACCTTGTACGGCCCCAACAGCACATTCCACACGCCAGCATTCGGTTTCGCCGCGCGGTAAGGCGGCGTCGCCCAATCCGTGCCGACCGTGATCTCCGTCTTGTTGCTGCCGCTCCAGCCCCGGAACGATGGACTGCCTGCTGCCGTGCCCCCCTCATCAAAGAGGCCGATGTCCAGCGTGTTCCCGCCCACCAGCTGCGGATCGGAGCCGATGCGGTCGTTGTAGGTGATGGAGAGATGGAGCTGCTCCACTCCATCCGGCACCGTGAACGGTACGTGGCGGTAGGTCCGTTCGTCGCTCTGCTCGAAGCGACCGGTCAGCACGAGGTCGGGTGTCCGGATGGTGTCGGCGGAGCCAGACAACGGCATGGATGCTCCAATACTTCCTTGAACGGACGGAAACACGACGAATCGCGCGAAACGGTTGCGTCGTTCGGCGAATCGTTGCTACTCTGCCCGGAGCATATCGTGAGATAACGATCTCACGCTACCGGGAACAGGTCGTCCAACTGGGCAGCCTACCGGAGACATGTGTCGGACCGGATGGGGTCCGATCGCGGGCAAACGGGAAGAGTGGAGCGCAGCGTGGTTTCTTCTGAATCAGGATCGACACAGCCGGGAGCGGATGCCGCCAAGACCGATGAGGGGCCGGTTGCCCAGTTCGTCAGCGTCGCAACCGACGTCGTGAAGCCGGATCCCGCCGCTGCTCCCCGCACGAGTGGCAAGCCAAAGGTTGTCATCATCGGCGGTGGCTTCGGTGGCATGAGCGCCGCCAAGAAGTTCGCGGGGGCGAATGTCGAGGTGACGCTGGTCGACCAGCGCAACTATCACCTCTTCGCGCCGCTGCTGTATCAGGTCGCTACCGGGCAGCTCTCGCCGTCGCACATCGCGACGCCGATCCGCTCGATGCTGAAGCGCCAGAAGAACACCAAGGTCGTTCTCGGCACCGTCGAGACGATCGATACCGACGGCAAGGCCGTGACGCTGACGGATGGCACGGTGCTGCCGTACGACTACCTGATCGTGGCCGTCGGCGCGACGCATTCCTACTTCGGTCGCGACGAGTGGGCACCCCTCGCGCCGGGCATGAAGACCATTGAGGATGCGGAGCGCATTCGCCGCAACCTCCTCTCGGCCTATGAGAAGGCGGAGAAGGAGACCGATCCCGCCAAGCGCAAGGCCCTGATGACGTTCATTGTCGTCGGCGGTGGCCCGACCGGTGTCGAGCTGGCCGGAGCCATCGGTGAGCTGGCCCACCACACGCTGGTGGACGATTACAAGGCCATCGACACCCGCCAGAGCCGCATCTGCCTCGTGGAGGCCCTGCCGCGCATCCTCCCGATGTACGACGAGGACCTGGCCGCCAAGGCCGTCAAGAGCCTCAACAGCTTCGGCGTCGAGGTCAAGACCAACAGCATGGTCACCGTGATCGACGAGACCGGCTTGAACATGGGCGACAACCGCATTGACGCCGAGACGATCATCTGGGCGGCGGGCGTGCAGGTCTCCCCGCTCACCCGGCAGCTGGCCGGCGTCGCGGAGCTCGATCGCGCCGGTCGCGTGCCGGTGACGTCGGAACTGCACGTCGCCGGGCATCCGGAACTCTTCATCATCGGTGACGCCGCCAGCGTGAAGAACGCCGAGGGCAAGCCGGTTCCGGGCGTTGCCCCCGCCGCTATCCAGCAGGGCGAATGGGCTGCGACGAATATTACGAACCGCATCGCCGGGCAGGCGTATCAGCCGTTCGTCTACAAGAACAAGGGCAGCCTTGCGGTGATTGGCCGCAACGCCGCCATCGCCGACATCAACGGCAAGAAGTTCAGTGGCGCTTCCGCCTGGCTGGCCTGGATGGGTATCCACGACGCGCTGCTGCCGGGCGTCCGCAACCGGATCGCCGTCTTCACGCAGTGGGTGGCGAACTACTTCAGCTTCAACCGCGCCTCCCGCCTCATGACGGGCGACGATAAGAAGTAGGTCCCCTCCAAGGAATGATGAGTAAGACGGGGCGGGCAGAGGGACAACCCTCGCCCGCCCCGTCCTTGTGCCCGACTGGCCAATCCGTTGCCGCAACGGAGTAGCTGCGGCGCCCCCTCACTCCTCTACTTGGAGTTCGGGTCCAACGGATTCGTGTGCGTCACATACACCTCGTCACCATCGGAGACACCGTCGCCGTCCGTGTCCGGGTTGAGCGGGTCGGTGCCATAGATCAACTCCCCGCCGTCGTAGAGTGTGTCGCCGTCGGTGTCGAGGTTCAGCGGATCCGTCTTGAAGACATTCACCTCGTTGCCGTCGTTGATCCCGTCGGCGTCCGTATCCGGATTCGTGGGGTCGGTGCCAAGCCGGGCCTCCTCGGCGTCGGAGAGGCCGTCGCCATCCGTGTCGATCGCCGTGGCGGGGTCCTCGGTCGCCGTGGGGCTGGGGGCGGTCGTCGCCGTCGGTTGCGGCGTGCTCGTCGGGGCTGGGGTCTCGGTTGGGGCGGTCGTGGCCGTCGGGGTAGCGGGCACCGGGGTCGCGGTGGAGACCGGTGTGGCCACGGAGGGCAGTTTCGCGCCGATATGCGCGGCGATGTAGGTCGCGCCACCTGTCTCGCCCGTGATCGTCAGGTCGCCCTTGAACGTGTCCGCCTGTCCGGCGTCCAGCGTGGTTGAATTGCTGCCCGCCTTCACCGTGATCGACCCGGACACGGCGTAGACCAGCGTTGGCAGTGAGCCCGCCGGGATTGATCCCGATTCGTCCTGATTCAGGACATCCCGCACCAGCGCCACATCGTAGTCACCGGCGGTGGCGTCGAAGGGGCCGCTCACGAACTGCGCGGGCGAGGTTGGCTGGGTACCACTCGCGCCGAGTTCGAGCACCATGAACTGCTGTCGTGCCCCCAGGGAGGAGACGCCGATCTGCTGATCCGTATCGATGAATGCGGCCTCACCCAGGGCGAGGCGCTGCCGGCGCGCCGACGCCACATCGATGAGGATCAACGGTGTCCCGTTCGAATAGACAAAGCCCGTGGATGGCACGACCTGGTAGACGGCGTCCTCGCTGGCCTCCTGCGTCAACACCCGCCACCGCTTCGCGCCATCCGGGATGGACGCGATGCCACTGGCGATCACTGAGGCGTGCCCCTGCGCGGGGGATGGCGCCGCCGGGCCGACCGCCTGAGCCAGCGCGTGAATGACCGAGGTTCCTGCCAGCAGGAGGGTGAGCGCCACCGCGGCGATGGTGGTCATCAGGGCCGGGGTGAGGCGCGGAACGCGCCGCGATGCCGTGGTCTGGTCTCCGGAGAAGGGATGGTTCATGGTCCTGCCGTACTCCTGGGGACGGCCAACCGCTGCGGGTGCCGTCACTCGGTGCGAAACGGAACGGGGCGGAATGGCGTGATGCTGTCTGGATTCCAACCCTACGGCCTGGTCCGGCAGGCGTCAACGTCTCCGACGCGTAGTGTGACACGAAGGCACCGTGCGAACGCTCGGAGAACGATGGGAAAATCCTTGGAGTATCCGGGTCCTTCAGGCACGACGAAGGGGACATCCATTGCGGATGCCCCCTTCGTGCGTAGTCGATCCGGGCGAACGGACCTACTTCGCGGCGTCGTAGTTCTTGCCCGCGACGTCCCAGTTGACGACGTTCCAGAACGCCTCCAGGTACGCCGGGCGCTTGTTCTGGTACTTCAGGTAATAGGCGTGTTCCCAGACATCGACGCCGAGGACCGGGGTCTGACCGTCGGTCAGCGGGCTGTCCTGGTTCGGCGTGGAGACGACCTTCAGCTCGCCGCCATCAACGACCAGCCACGCCCAGCCGGAACCGAAGCGGCCCGCGCCAGCGGCGTTCACCTTCGCCTTCAGCTCGTCGAGGCTGCCGAAGGTGGACGTGATGGCCTCGGCCAACGCCCCGGACGGGGCGGACGCGCCACCCGGCGTCAGGAGTTCCCAGAAGAAGGTGTGGTTCACATCGCCACCGGCGTTGTTGCGAACGGCGGTGCGCTTGTCTTCCGGAACGCTCGCCAGATCCTTCACCAGATCCTCGGAGCTGACGTTCTCCAGATCGGTGCCGGCGACGGCATTGTTCAGGTTGGTGACATACGTCTGGTGGTGGCGATCGTGGTGGATCTCCATCGTCAGCGCATCAATGTACGGCTCGAGTGCGTCGAACGGATAGGCCAGGGGAGCGAGTTCGTGTGCCATGGTCTCGGTATCCTCCGTGGATGAGAAACGAGTGACGATATCGGCGTACACCATGGGAAGCACCTGCCTCCGGCGCGCCGAATCATCGGCCAACGTCCCTATTCTCGCAAGACAGCTGCCAGATGTAAAGGGTTTTCCAAGCGATTACTGTCTATACCGGGCGAGGGGAGAGGTGAGAGAAGTGAGGACGGGAGGATGAGAGGAACGAGGCCGAAGGAAAGAGGAAAGAGACCACCCGGTCGTCTGCAGGGAACGCCTTCATGTCGTTCCGATGCCGCCACATCTCGAACCCCGCCGAAACGACGCCAGGCCGCCCGGTCGTACTCGCCACCTCCTCCCGGAGGCCCTGTCTCGGTCACCGCAAGGCGACGGGCACCAAGCCCTCACTTCTCTCACCTCTCCCCTCCCGCAGCGCTTGACAAGCCTCACGACACGCGAGTACGCTGCCCGTGTGATGAAACAGCAGCACATGCCCACACCAGTCGCAGAGAAGATGGTCGTCACGGTCCCCAACGGGGATGCGTGGATGTCGTCGTTCTATTACGCCTGGTACTTTACCGACCCCCCGGCTGCGCCGGCGGGGCGAACGGGCTGTAGCAGGCACTGATTCGCAACGCCACCACCACACAGCGCAGACCGAGGGGAAGCCGAGACACACGTCTCGGTTTTTTGCTTGCCATCGATATGGCACCAAGGCCGACAACGTCGTCGGGAGTTCGTCCGGATCGTTCGTCGCGGAATGCTTCCGCAGCAGGTACACCCGCCGGAAACCCACCAGAACCGGCGAGAAGGATGGAGCCTAGGATGTTGGTCACACTCGGACACGATGCACCGGAATCGACGCATTCGGCCGTTCTCGCGGCGGCGGCGGCCCGTGGCCTTCGCACCAAGGTCATGGATGGGGATCAGGGGCACACCGTGATCGGCATCGGGGGCGCCCCGGCGGAAGATATCTCCCTCCTTCCCGGTGTGGTGGCGGTGAAGCCCGTGCACAAGCCGTACATGCTCGCCAGCCTCGAAGCGCGTGGCGCCAGTACGATTCGCGTCGGTGATGTCCTCATCGGGGCAGATGCGCCGGAACCGGTCGTGATGGCCGGACCCTGCTCGATTGAATCGCGGGAGAACCTGATCGAGATCGCCCGCACCGCGAAGGCAAACGGCGCGCACATCCTGCGTGGTGGCGCGTTCAAGCCGCGCACGTCGCCCTACTCCTTCCAGGGCCTCGGCGAGGAGGGCCTCCGCCACCTGGCGGACGCGCGCGAGGCCACCGGGATGCCGGTCGTCACCGAGGTGATGGAGGCCGATCAGGTCGACCTCATCGCTGAATACGCCGACATGATGCAGATCGGCACGCGCAACATGTCCAACTTCGCGCTGCTCAAGCGGGTGGGGGCGAGCGGCGTGCCGGTGCTCCTCAAGCGTGGGTTCTCTGCCACCATCGAGGAGCTCCTGATGAGCGCCGAGTACCTGCTGGCGCACGGCAGTACCGATGTCGTCCTCTGCGAGCGGGGGATCCGCACCTTCGACACGACCTTCCGCTTCAATCTCGACCTCAACGCGGTACCGGGCCTGAAGGAGCTGACCCACCTGCCCGTGATCGTCGATCCGTGCCATGGCACCGGGCGTCGGTCGCTGGTGAAGCCGATGGCGCTGGCCGGCCTCGCCGCCGGAGCGGATGGTCTGATGGTGGAGGTGCATCCGAATCCGGATGCGGCGCTGAGCGATGGCTACCAGACGATCACACCGGAGGAACTCGGCCATATCTCCCGCATTTCCCGCGCGATGCTCGGCGCGATGCAGGATGCCGAAGCGGCGGAAGCCGGCGAAAACGTGGTCGCGCTCCCCGCCGCTGAGAGCGATGCCGGGTTGCTGGAGGCGCTTTCCGCCTGATGACCGAATCTTCCTTGCGCATCACCAGGCCCACGTCCTTCACCAAAGGGGGCCTGGTGATGCGCAGGGATTTGCCTCCCTCCGTGAAATACGTGATTCATGTGTTGGGAATACGCAATTTCTCCGATGCCCTGGCTATGACAGTTTGGGACTATTGTCCTGTGAGCGCTGAATGGCGCTTCGCGGAGACGAATGGCTCGGCTGGAACATGAAGTCGACCATATGTGGTAGTTCGGCCCCGAAGCGATAGAGGCAATCCGCATGAATCATCTGTCCGCGCAGCCTGGATATGCACGGAGCAACGGAATGGCGCGATGGGAAACGTGCCGTACCGGAGTGGAAATGTCCAGGGACTGCCGGAAGCGTCGCTATCGGGATATGGCGCGGGCGTACATCGCTCGGACAATGTCGGTGGCCAGGGACTCAACGGTTGAAGAGCACAATGGCTGACGTCGATCACCATTTCGAGCCTGAGGATCGATCATCCTCCCAGCGGTCGGTGGTGCTGCTGCTGGATGCTGCGGCGAGCGGTATGAACGACCTGGAACGATACGTCAGCCAGCTCCTGTCGGACACCTGTCCGGAGGGGCCGAGGTCGGGAGTGATCGTCAGCCCGGTGGCCCTGGGTGAATGGGGTGAGCGGGCGGAATGGCGCACGATTGTCGTTTCGGACATCGCTCGCGTTGCTGCCGCGTTCGGCGCGCTGACGTTGCCCGCCGTGCTGATGGCGGGTGCGATCGAGGAGACGCAGCAGCGTCTTGATGCCATTGTCCGCCGACTGGGGCCTTCGGAATCGGGGCGTGTGTCAGGCGCGATATCGTCCAGTGAGTTGCGCTGACCACTGAGCGGCGTGCTCGTGAACGTGGGAGCGCTCCCGCGCTGGATCCGGAATGACACGTTCCATTTTCAGCATTTTCCAACCGTCCTACAATTCGATTTTCCTTGACATTCGTTTTCGGCACGGGTACCGTGACAGTACTGAAGCGTCGTTGCTGGCGGTGCGTCGGTGCCCGGGAAACCGGGTGATGCATCGTCAGTGTGTGGCTGGAAGCGCATTGCGCATCCTTTCCAGATCTTCCAGGAACCCGGTCATCAGCCATCTCCGGCTGGTGATTCCGTGATCGAACCGGTGGATTGCACCACCTCGACCGGCCGATCCAGATGCAATCTCACGCGATGTGGGATCTTCGACGGGGTTCCGTCAGCGCAGCGAGAGCGTGAGTCCTGACGGCTTGGGACGTCTACCTTTCCCAGGGTGGCGACAGGTTGGATGCTTCAGCACTTCTATTACGCCGGTCCGAACACCACCGGACCGGCGCTCCATTTTTGCGAATCAACGCTTCCTGAACCGATCGGGCATGTGCCTGTACCACCGCCGCCATCGCGCAGCGTGCGCGTCTCGCCTCCCATGACGCCTTCCTCCATTGAGGCGGCGCGGTGGGGCGTCTGCCCCGCTGTATGAACGAGACGCCGTGCGCGTACTGGGTCGCGACGGAAACGGGCAGGGCTCTAGCTGGTGCGCTTGTGGCCGAGCGGCTGCACCACGGAGACGTGATACAGCACAATCACGCCCGCCGTGACGAGGATGGTCCAGACCAGTTCCAGCCAGAGATGCTCCTGCCGGGGCTGGATCCAGATCGACCCCAGGCGCAGGAGCAGGACACCTCCCACGCCGCAGACCGCTGGCAGGATCGCGGGCGCGATCTGCTGGTCGCTGAGATAGCGCCAGGCGGCCGCCCCCAACGCGGCGAGGGCGAGCACCGCCACGATTGGCTGGAGCACCGCGATCCCGATCGTCATCAACGTCCAGTCGGATACCGGGAAGGCCGGAGCATCGTGGATGCTGAGCGGCGACCAGAAGACCGCCGCGGTACCGATCGCATAGCCCGCTCCAGCAGCAGCCCCCAGCACGAGGCCGTTCCCTGTTGCCTCCAGGAAGCGGCTCGACCGGTGCAAGGCTATCGGGATCGCCAGCGCGGCGGCCAACGCCACGACGGGAAGCACCAGGCCATTCACCAGCCAGACGAGCCAGCCGGCATTGCCCGCCGCGTGGGCGTAGTGTCCACCGAATCCAGCGGCCCCATAGTTCAGGACACCCTCATCGAACCAGTTCGATGCGCCGATACGTGCGGCGATCCAGCCAAGCACGCCCCCGACGATCACGCCGCCGAGCCCGGTGATGGCGAGCACGATGGTGGAATCGCTCAGCAGCGTGCCACGATTGCCGGCGATGGTGAGGAGCAGCACGAGCGGGACGAGCGCGGAGAAGACGGTCAGCGCCAGTCCGGCATTGTTCACAAGCAGTGCGAGCAGGATCAGGATCGCCCCCGATGCGATCAGGATGCGATACGGACGTGGCGTCAGCGTCTCTGCCGGAGCGCCGATGAACGCGGCGGCGCTGTGCAGGGCATTCCGGTTCGCATGGCGCTTGACGACCACGATTCTCCGTGCCGGAAGGGACGCTGAGGACGGTGTGAAGGTCCTTTCCGGTGCATCATTTCGTGCCTCGAAGTCGGGCGCGGATGCACCAGTCGTGTCTGGCTCGGAGAACCGTGGCGGCGCCTCGTTCGTTGACCCCGAAGCGGGGGACTGGTGGTCGGCGCCAGGTTCGTTGCGATGGATGCGCAACTTGGAGAACCAGGTGGCGGTACCCGGTTCGGTGGCATGCGTGTCGCGACCAGTGCCGGAATCGCTGGCCTCCTTGTCGGGCTGATCCGGCATAGATGACGGATCAGCGAGGACACTATTCGGCTTTGGGATCGGAATCGCGTTCAAGGGGGTGAATGGCACCGTTGAATCGGTGTCGGGAATGGGTACCGAGCCCGGCTGGGGATCGTCGTTCGCGGAGAAGGTCTCCGTGAGGTCGTCGTGGTTGCTCGTGGTGTCGTGCGTCATGTCGCCCTCGATGCTCAGCGCCGATACTCTCGCGAGTATAGCGAACGGCAGAAAGCCCGTGTGATCCGCGTCTTGACGTGGAGGGTGTACGGACACCCGTGTATAGTTGTTGTCATGCTGGTTTCGGTACCGGGCGGGCGGGCGTTGTGCACAACCGCCCATCGTCGTGACCATGATGGCATTGAGCATCACCCGCGCGAGCGGAGGAGTACGAGTATGACCACGGCGACGCCCGGCGCGCGCCATCGGGGCGAATTGCGCGACGACGCGGAACTGGGCTCGTCCCCAACGACATCGACGGTGAACCGCCGGCGTGTGGTGATTGGCAGCCTTGCTGGCGCGGCAACGGTTGCGGCGGGTTTTCAGGGGGCATTCGCCCAGGATGCCGGGACGCCGGCCGCGGGGACGGCGACGCCGTCATCCAGTCCGCAGCCGTCGCCGACCGCGACGGTCCCGCCGACGCCAGAGCCAACGGCCACGCCGCCATCCGTGCTGAAGGTCGTGACCGATCAGCAGCCAGCCGCGAACGGGTCGCCCGTTACTGGCGGTGATCTCCGGATGTTCGTCGCGAGCGCCGATTTCGAGGTGTTCAACCCGGCGGCCTTCCGGCAGGACCCGCAGGTGGGCGCGAGCTATCTGGAACCCATGCTGTGGCCGGATAACGTCTCGATGGAGCCACAGCCGTGGCTGATCGAAGCGTGGACCCTGAGCAAGGATGGGCTGACGCTGGAACTCGACATCACCCACGGCATCACCTGGCATGACGACATGCCGTTCACGGCTGCCGATGTGGCGTTCTCGCTGCAGGTCTACCAGGATGACATCGACAGCGCGGTGGGACGCTTCTTCACCAACGTCGACAAGATCACGATGGTCAACGCAAAGACGGTATCGGTGACGTTCACCTCGCCGGATGCGGCGTTCCTCTTCAACGCATGCACGCTTCCTGCCTTTCCGGCCCATCAGTACGGTGATTTCTGGAACAAGCAGGAGGATGGCAACCGCACCCTCACCGGGTTCGATGTTTCCAAGACGAAACCGGTCGGCACCGGGCCATGGGCGATCGATTCCATCAAGGATGACGCGATCGCGTTCAAGGCGTTCGCCAACTACTGGAAGGAACGCCCGAACGCCGACACGCTGACCCTCACGGTCGAGGACGATGCCGATGCCCGCCTGAAAGCCTGGCAGGAGGGCAAGGTCGACCTGCTCCCCGTCTCGCCGTCACAGGCCACCAGCATCTACGACTGGACGGGCACGCTCTACGTGATCGAGTCGCCGGTCTCGATGTTCGCGGCGTTCAACTTCAACAACCCGGCGAATGTCACCGCCAACATGATGAACGATTCCGCGCTGCGGGAAGCCCTCACGCTGGCGGTCGATCGGGTCGCGTATCGCAACGACATCTTCGCGGGGTATCTGGACAACACGGCGACCGGTACCATCACCCAGCCGTGGGCGCACGATGCGTCGTTGACGAACCCGGCGTTCGACCCGAAGAAGGCGCAGCAGGTGCTGGCCGCCGGCGGATGGTCGGATGTCGATGGCGACGGCCTGCTGGAGGATGAGAACGGCAACAAGCTCGATCTCTATTGCGTCGTCAGCTCATCCGATCGCCCGGAACTGATCGCGCTGCTGCAAGGCTTGAACGACAACTTCAACAAGATCGGCGCCCGCCTTACCGTGCAGGTGCTCGATCCGGGTGACTTCCTGACGCGCTGGGTCGACAACCATCAGTTCGACCTTGTCGCCTTCACGCTGGTGCAGTACCCGGCGTTTGACGAGTACGATCTGTACGGCTCGCAGTGGGACGTGCGAACGAACTCCGCTGGTTGGAATCCGGGATCGTACAACAACGCCAAGGCCGATGATGCGCTGGACAAGTGGTTCGCGGCGACGACCGAGGACCAGATGAAGTCCGCGCTCACCGCCTTGCAGAAGGCCGTGAACGACGATCTCTTCGGCCTCTGGTTCGGCTTCCCGCGCGATCTGGTGCTGGTGCGTCCCGGCGTTGAAGGATTCACGCCGAACAAGATGCTGGCGACGTGGGAGACGCGAATGCTCTGGAAAACGTCTGACGCTGGCACGCCGCCGGTCGGTCCGACGCCGACCCCCACTCCCTCTCCGACAGCCAGTCCTGCTGCGAGTCCCGGCGCCTCCCCGGAATCGACCGGGACGCCTGCCGCGTAGCCGACCTGTCCTTGTCAACTCGTCACCCCGGTATGGATGACTCCATGCCGGGGTGTCTTCACGTTCGGGAGGGTGAATCAGCGGGCGAGCAGCGCTTCCGTCTCCCGCATCCACGCGGATAGCCGTTCGCTCAAACCGCGCAACCAGTGCACGTCAGCCTGGTCCGGCGTCACGTCCACCGCATGCAGGAGCGATGCGTAATCGATCGTGCGGCTGAGGAGCCGAAACTCCGGCAGGAGGGCGATGGCATCGTCGGGCAGCGGGCGATGTTCCCGGTAGCCGGACAGGAAAGCGGTGATCGGTGCGTCGTCGATGCGACGTCCGGCAGCGAATGGGTCCGAGAGCGCCTTCGCGATGTCCAGCAGATACCAGCCGCAGGACGCCGCATCGAAATCGAGTGCCCAGATGGTATCGCCCTCCCAGGTCAGGTTGTCCAGTTCGAGGTCGCCGTGCAGCGGGCCGTACCAGTCCCGTGTTTGCGGCAAGCCTTCGAGACGGTGGCGGAGCTTCGCTGCGCCCGCTCGTGTGGTGGCCGGAACCGCCGGATGCGTGGCGATGGCCTCGAAGGCGGTACGCCAGGAAGGCGGCCGGGCAATAGCGTCGCAGGGAACATCGGTGAGGCCCGCGTGAATGTGCCCGATGGCCCCTCCCCACCGGGCGTACTCTTCCGGGGAGAGGTCGGTGGCATCGCGGATTGTGCCGGGAAGCGCGGCGAAGAGCACGACGTGGAAGGGTCCGATCGGCGTGTCCACGGTGACAACGCGCTCGCCGTCATCGCTGGGGATGGTGGAGACGACGGGCACGCCTTGGCGGGCGAGTGTATCGATCAGGTGCAGTTCGTCCTCGATTGTGCGCCGCGTCCGTTCGCTCGCGGCGGAAGCCCGCAGAAACGCGGGTTCGTCATTCCGCCGGATCGTGAGGATGACGTTCGCACTGGTGCGGAAGAAGCGGACGCTGCCGGGATCGGGTGACCATGGTGCGGCGAGGAGATCGGCGACGGTGCTATGGCCGTCCGGGGAGAGCGTCCGGTCGAATGCCCGGATGGAGGAGAGCGGCATCATGCGGTTGGCTGTCTTTCCGAAGTGCGTGCGGGTCGGCAGTCGACGTCAACGGGGCCTCCTTTCTCGGGCGCGACGAATCGTACGGGGTCGTCCGGGCATCCTACCTGATCCGGCTAGACCCCGGAATCGGTGAGCAGGCGGTCGAGCATCGGCAGGAAACGGTCGCCGAAGTAGTGGACGTGGATGAGCGCCGGATAGATCGCGTAGATCGGGGCGCGTCGTTCGTGGAATCCCGGCGCCAGGGGCCGAATCGCCGTGTAGGCATCGAGGAAGTCCGCGCCGAGGTTGCCGAACGCCGTCGCGTAGGCGAGCTCCATCTCCGGATCGCCGTAGCAGGTGGACGGGTCGATGAATCCGCTGACCCGGTCGCCCAGCGACAGCACATTCGCGGACCAGACATCGCCGTGGAGCAGCGAGCAGGCGTCCGGTTCGATCAGAAGGTCGTCCAGCCGTTCGGCGAGACATTCGATGCGTTCCGGGAAGCCAGCGGGAAGGCGGGGCGCGGCGATCTGCGCGGCGAAGCGGAGGCGGCAATCACGGTAGAAGGCGATCCACGAATCCGTCCACGGGCTGGGCAATGGGATGGTGCCGTTCAGCGTGATGCCGCCGAGGCCGGCCTGATCGGAGGTGATTTCGTGGAGGGCTGCCAGCTGTCGCGCGGCATCGGCGTGGGCAGCGGGCTGGAGATGCTCGCCCGGCAGGTATTCGAGCACCAACAGGTGCGGCGAGGCGAAGAGCACGTCCGGCACGCGGATCACATCCGGCAGACGGAGGGCGCGCAGCATCTCCGCCTCGACGTCGAGCCGGGAGTCGTCGTCCGGGTTGTGCTTCACCACCAGATCATCGCCACCCGCGAATGTCGCGCGGTGGATGGTGCCGAACATGCCGCCGGTCAGCGGCGTCAGCGCGGTCGGGCGGATGCCGACGGCCTTCGCGATCATGGTGGGGAGGTCGTCGTCCTCGATGAGGCTGTAGGGGAGGATATAGTCGCTCGTCATGTCGCCAGCTTCACACATCGTTCACCATTTGGCGAGGCGTCTGCTCCGGCAGGTGTTGCAGCCGGAGACGTCAAGACGACATAAAGTCCGCAGCGCGACTCGCCCCCTTCACCCGCAATGCGTCATGCCCTACGGATGCGTGCTTCGATCCGCCACGTTGGCGACACACTCGGTCCGGTTGGGTCTTCGATCTCACATTCTCGTCTCCGCTTGTTCTGCTCTCCCTCATTTCTCATCTCACTCCTCGGTCCTCACTTCTCTCACCTCACCCCTCCCGTGCGGTAGCATGATCGCCACGACGACCCGACCATCCCGCCACGTTGCCGTGGGCGAGACAGAAGAAATGGACGCGAGGATGAGCGAACCACATGCGCGCTACGTGCTGGCGATCGACCAGGGCACGACCTCCAGCCGCGCGGTGATCTACGACGCGGCTGGCGCGGCCATCGGCAGCGTGCAGCGAGAGATCGAACAGATCTATCCCCAGCCGGGCTGGGTGAACCAGGACGCCGCGCATATCTGGGAGGTCACGCTCGATGTCACTCGCCGCGTGCTCGCCGGGACCGGGATCGGGGCCGGTCAGATCGCCGGGATCGGCATCACGAACCAGCGGGAGACGACCGTCCTCTGGGACCGGAAGACCGGACAACCGGTCGCCCCGGCGATCGTCTGGCAGAGCCGGCAGAGCGCGCCGCTGGTCGATGCGATCCATGCGCGGGGCATGACGGAGACCTACCAGCGCATCACGGGCCTGGTGCCGGACGCCTATTTCTCCGCAACCAAGATCGCGTGGCTGCTGGAGCGGGACGATGCGTTGCGTCGGCGGGCGGAGGCGGGCGAGATCGCGTTCGGCACGATCGACGCCTGGCTGATCTGGAACCTGACTGGCGGCGCGGTGCATTCGACCGACTACGCGAACGCCTCCCGCACGATGCTCTACGACATCCGAGCGCTGGAGTGGTCGACCGAGCTTCTGGCGGACCTCGGCATCCCGGCGGCGATCCTTCCTGCCGTGCATGGCAACAGCGAGGTGATCGCGCAGACCGATCCGGCGCTCCTCGGCGCGGCGATCCCGATTGCGGGTTCTGGCGGCGACCAGCAATGCGCGCTCTTCGGGCAGGCCTGCTTCGCGCCCGGCGAGGCGAAGAACACCTATGGCACCGGCTCGTTCCTGCTCATGCAGACCGGTACGGAGGTCGTCGCGTCCACGCATCGCCTGTTGAGCACCATCGCGTGGGGCATCGACGGCGTGGTGGAGTACGCGCTGGAAGGCTCGATCTTCGTGACCGGCTCGGCGGTGCAGTGGCTGCGCGATGGACTGGGCATCATCACGCATGCCCACGACATCGAGCCGCTGGCAGCCTCCGTGCCGGACTCGGGCGGCGTGACCTTCGTGCCGGCTCTCTCCGGACTGGGCGCGCCGTACTGGGATGCGAACGCGCGGGGCACGATCGCCGGGATCACGCGGGGCACGACTGCCGCGCACATCGCGCGGGCCACGCTGGAGGGGATTGCCTTCCAGAGCCGGGACGTGCTGGACGCGATGCAGCAGGACGGTGAGATCGAGCTGGGTGACCTGCGGGTGGATGGTGGCGCGGCGCAGAATGACCTCCTGATGCAGATCCAGGCGGACATCCTGGGGGTGGCGGTGGAGCGGCCGCAGGTAATCGAGACGACGGTGCGTGGCGCGGCCTTCATGGCCGGCCTGGCGACGGGTGTGTGGAAGACGCGTGACGACCTCCGCGCCGGGCTGGCGATCGACCGGCGGTTCGAGCCTGCCATCGGGGAAGACGAGCGGGAATCGCGCTATGCGGCGTGGAAGGACGCGGTCGGGCGGACGCTGACGGCGAGATAGGTCCCTGTCGGAATTGACGTGGCTTACTCAGGGTAAGGGGAGTACAATCTGTGCGGTCGTCGGCGCTGGTCGCGAAGCCCAGCGCCGGTCCTGAATAGCGACTTCGTGCAGAATCGAGGGGATCCATGAGTGAGCAGCAGCCGGCACCGCTGGTCGAGCCGGGCACGGCGACGAGGCTTGGTGTCATCATCGCGAGCACGCGGCCGGGTCGGATCGGCCTGCCGATCGGGACGTGGGTGGCTGATGCGGCCCGCGCGCATGGCGGTTTCGACGTGACGGTGCTCGACCTCGCGGAGATCGATCTCCCGCTGATGGACGAGCCGAACCACCCGCGTCTGCGCCAGTACACGAAACCGCACACCATCGCCTGGAGCGAGGCGGTCGATGCCCAGGATGCCTTCGTGATCGTGATGCCGGAGTACAACTTCAGCTTCACGGCGCCGCTGAAGAATGCCATCGACTACCTCTCGCAGGAGTGGGCGTACAAACCGGCGGGGTTGGTGAGCTATGGCGGGATCTCGGCGGGCCTGCGGGCGGCGCAGCAGTTCAAGCAGGTCCTCACGACCCTGAACGTGATGCCGATCAAGGAGAGTGTGGCCCTGCCATTCGCCATGAACTTGGTCAAGGAGGGAGTGTTCCTCCCGACCGATGCGAACCATGCACAGGCCGCGACGATGTTCACCGAGCTCCAGCGATGGACCGGCGCGATGCAGATGTTGCGCAAGACCTCTGTCACCTCATAGGCGGCAGGTGCGAACGAAAAACGGGTCCGGATGGCGCGCGCCAGCCGGACCCGTTTCGCCTTGATGGCGGGCTACAGCGCCTTGCGCATCTGGTACCACTCGTCCTCGTACCCGAGGTGCTGATAGAGCGCATGGGCACGCTCGTTGCCCATGTAGCAATGCAGCGTCACTTCATCGACCTGTTGATTCGCGCACCAGACTTCCGCTGCCTGCACCAGCGTGCGCCCGATGCCCTTGCCGTTCGCATGGGGATCGACCGCGACCCCCGCGATATGCCCATGCGGCAGATGGGAGTCGAACTCGGTGAGCGTCAGCACCCAGACATAGCCGAGCGGCGCGTCCTGCTCATCCGCCGCGATGAAGATCTGCTGGTTCTCGGGCGAGCGGTCGAAGTAGGTCGCAATCCAATCGGTGGAGTAGGGGTTCGGCGTCGAGCCGTCCGTCCGCCAGTGTGGGGCGCCCGTCCCCTCCACAAGCTCGTACATCTCCGCGATGAAGGGGATGTCGGCGGGCGTTGCAGGACGGATCGCGACAGGGGATGATGTGCTCACTGGAGGTCCTCGTTGGTTGGTGGTGGTTGGCTGGGGCGGAGAACGATGCCCCCATTCGTGTCGCCAGCATACGCGCAATTCCCGAGAGAGGTGAAGACGATGGATGATACGGACCTGATCGGATCGGTGACGGCAATCCTGCGGGTGGGGCCAGCGCGTTGGCGCACGTTGGCGGAGGCCGTCGACCCCGCGCGGCTGGAGCGCGCGCCGGCACCCGGCGAATGGTCGGCTGCCAACGTGCTGCAACACCTGATCGATGTGGAACCGGTCTTCACGTCCCGGGTCGAGGCCATCCTCGCCGGACAGGCGTTTCCCGCGTTCGATCAGGACAACGGGGGCGAAGTCGGGCAGCCGGTCGCGGAGGTGCAGGCGCTGATCGACCGTTGGACGGTGTTGCGGGAGCGCGGGCTGGCGGTCCTTGCGACGGTGCAGCCCGAGGATCTGGCGCGGACGGCGATCCATGCCGAGCTTGGCGAGGTGACGCTGGCGAATCTGCTCAACGAGTGGGGCGGCCACGACTTGATGCACATGGTGCAGGCGGAGGAGGCGATCATGCAGCCGTTCATCGCTGGGGTCGGGCCGTGGCGCGGCTACTTCGTGGCGCACGAGGCGACGCTGGACGAGTAGACAGTCCACAGAGGGAGGAGAAGCCGGGGATGGCATATGCCATCCCCGGCTTCTCCTCGTGCATCGACGTGAACGTGGGATCAGCCGCCGTTGGCAGCCTTGTCGATCTCCTGCTGATAGCGCTCCAGCGTGTCCTTCACATCCTGGCCGCCGGTGACGATATCGTTGAAAGCATTGCCGAGCGCCGCCTCCACCTGCGACCAGTAGGGGACGTTCGGACGGGCCTTGGTCACGGCGAGGGCCTCGTTGACGACATCGAAGTACGGCTTCTGCCAGTCGGCCACCTGGCTGAGCGCATCGGAGCGCATTGGCGGCCACCCGTTCTTGGCGACCAGCTGCTCCTGGATCTCCTTGGTCATCCAGTACCTGGTGAAGTCCAGCGCCATGTCACGGTTCTGCGAACCCGTCGCGATGCCGAAGACATCGCCACCGAGGACGAGCGCATTGCCCTTCGGGCCTTCCCAGCCGGAGTAGGCCAGAATGTCCTTCTTTTCGCCCTGCTCCACGATGACGACGACGCCGAACGGCCAGTTCTGGGCCAGCACCACGCTCTCGTTGAGGATGTATGTGTTGGTCGTGTCGAAGGTCGCGGTCGGGTATTGCGGCGTCAGGTTCGGCTTCAGATCCTGCATGAGCTGGAAGGCGGCTGCGCCCTCATCGGTGTTGATCTTCAGGGGATCGCCGCCCGCCTGCCACAGGAACTGGGTCACCGTGACACCGACCGCGCCGCCCGTGACGCCCTGGATGGAGACCTGGCCGACACCGGCCTTCTCCTTGATCGACTGGGCGACGGACTTCAGGTCGTCCCACGTCTTCGGCGGCTCCAGACCCCAATCGTTGAACTTGGTGGAGTTGTAGTAGGTGATCTGGACGTTCGGGCGGGCCGGGAGGAACCAGTATTCGTTGTCGAACTGGAGGACCGGCTTCAGCGCCTCGATCGTCGTGGATGGCATGACTTCGGTGGCCTCGGGAATCTTCTCCACCAGCTCGCCGGAGACGAGTTGCCCCGAGCGCGTTGTTGTCCACCACCAGCAGGTCGATCTGGACGTTGCCAGAATCCTTCTGCGCCTGCAGCGTGCGGATGACATCGGTGGACTCGATGTTGATCACATCAATGTCGCCACCGGTAGCTTGCTTGAAGCCGGCGACCACGACATCGCGGAAGACCTGCGCCTCCTGCTCCGCCATCGCGATGGAGGTCTTGAGCGACTTACCCTCGTAGTTGCCGAGGGTGACCGGCTGATCGGCGGCCGGAGACGCTGCCGGCGATGCGGCGGCGGATGCGTCCGGCGTGGCGTCCTGAGCGGCGACGCCATGGGCTCCAAAAGCGGCACTGAGGACGGGAACGGAGATGCCGGCGGCCCCGGCGAGCTTCAGGAGCGAACGGCGGTCGATGCGCCCCTCGAGATGATCGGTGACGAGCGAACGAGCGGCGTTGCGTTGACGAGCGAGTTCTGCCTCGAACATGGCTCCGTGACCTCCTGGTCATGAATCGTGCTGCGACGCACCCGGATGCGCGCCGCGCCATCGGTCATCCTGGCTATCCCTTCACCGCGCCGCTGAGGTATCCACTGCGAATCCAGCGTTGCAGGAAGAAGGTGATGAGGATGACGGGAATGGTCATGATGATGGAGAAGGTGGCGACATCGGTGACAGTGCCACGGTTGGCGTAGTAGTAGGTGACGAGCGGCAGCGTGCGTTGTGTCAGGAAGAGGTAGATCGCGTAAAGCAGGTCGTTCCACGAATCGAGCCAGGCGAAGATCGCCGCCACGGCGATGCCCGGCAGCCCGAGCGGGAGGACGACCCGGATGAGTGTGGTCAGCTTGCTGCCGCCATCCACGAAGCTGGCTTCCTCGAGGTCGCGCGGGATCACCTGGAACGAGCCGATCATGATCCAGCAGGCGAGCGGCAGGGTGCGGATGAGGTGGGCCATCATCAGGCCGATGATCGTGTCGTTCAGGCCCCAGCGGAAGAAGTTCGTCGCGATCGGCGTCGCGATGATGACCTCCGGGAACATGCGGGTGAAGAGCACCGCCAGCACCACCAGGTAGCGCGTGCGCGATGGCAAACGGGAGATGACGTACGCGGCTGGTGCGGCCAGGATGATCGCGAAGATCGCGGTTCCGGTCGCGACGGTCAGGCTGTTCGTCAACGGGGAGCCGATTACATCCCACGTCAGAAGGCGGTTCCAGTTGTCCCAGGTCACGCTTTTGATCAGCCATGACGGGCTGGGAGCGGTCGCCTGGGCGACGGTGCTGACGGAGACCTTGAAGAGCACGTAGATCGGGGTGAGGATCACGATCGAGACGAAGATCGCCAGGATCCAGAAGACGATGTCCCCCCAACGGAATGGGCGTTCGGGCACGAACTTCGGTTCCCCGGATGGTGTTGGTGCCTGCGGTGTTGGCGTGGTGATGGCGCTCATCGTTCGACCTCCGAGCGGCGTTCGACCAGGAATATGTAGGCGACCACGAAGACCACGATCATGCCAAGCAGGATCACCGCGGCCGCGGAGGCCGTGTTCGTCTGGCCAGCCTGATAGTCGAAGTAAACGAAGGAACTCATCACCGGGATTGCCTGACCGGCGATCACCATCGCGATGTCGAAGATGCGGAAGGCGTCGATCGCGCGAAGGATGAGGGCCATGGTGATGGCTGGCATCAGGAGCGGGATCGTGTGGTGGAAGAATTTCTGCCAGCTGCTTGCGCCGTCAACATCGGCGGCCTCATAGACATCGCCGGGAATCGCTTCCAGTCCCGCGAGGAGAATGAGGACGACCAGCGGGATTGTCTTCCAGAGGTCGGAGAGGGCGATCACGAACATGCCGCGCAGGCCACTCTGCTGCCAGTAGATTGGCACATCAATGATGCCAAGCTGGAGCAGGAGCTTGTTCAGGTAGCCGTTGAAGCCCACGAAGTAGAGCATCGCGGCCCCGGCGACCAGGGTTGGCACGCCCATCGGAATCAGGACGATGGAGCGGAAGATGCCGCGTCCCCGGAAGGTGCGAGTAAGCATCAGCGCGATGCCGAGACCGACCACCATCTCCATCGTCACGCCCATGACGGTGATGCCGATGGTGTTCCAGAAGGCATCGCTGAACTGGCTCTGGCCGACGACATCGCGATAGTTGTCGAAGGTGAATTCGCGTGTGCCCTGGCGCACAAGGCTGAAGTAGAACGATTGCAATACCGGCACGAACATGAAGAACGCCACGTAGAGCGTGAATGGTGCGCAGAGTGCGATTTCGAGGCGATTTCGTTTCACCCAGCGTCCGAATCCCCGCCTCGGATGCGCTGGTGCTTTCGGGGCGGCGGATGGCATGGCCACCGCGCCCCCGGCAGAAGATTGAGTCCCCATGATTGCGTCCCCCGTCGAGCTTGTCGTGCTCCCTGTTGTCGCCCGCTGGACGTTCTGACCGGGGTTACCCCGCGTGAATCGTGCCAGCGCACTCCGCCGTTGCGTCGGAATGCGGCCAGGATGCCCGAATGAGCGGGGTTCAGGACCGAGCCGGTCAGCCCATCCCAGCCGTGTCTGCCTGCATCGTACTATCGATTTGGGCGAGTTCCGTGCGGTGAAATGAGGTTGTGACGAAGTTGGCATGCGCTCTGATACACGGGGGAAATAAATCCTGAACCCCGGAGTGCATGCACTCCGGGGTTCAGGATTGTCGACCGGACTGGAGCCTAGTGGATCGTCAAGGCCAACGTGCGCACTTGCTTGTAAGGGCGATCACCGGCCGCAGCTGCGAGGATCGCCCCTCCATTGGAGTCGTTCTCCCGACAACCAGCGGTCCGTCTCTCTTTACCTGATATGGGGAATGGATGCTTGGGCCGGACCGACACGGGGTCGGTCCCTACAAAAGTGCGTACGTACGCAGGGACCGACCCCGTGTCGGTCCGGACGCCATACGGCGTCAAGTTAGGCGAGATGGCCCATTAGTGGAATTCGGGCAGCCAGTCACCATGAGCGTCGATCAGGTCGTCCACCAGGTGCCAGATCTGGTCGAGGTCCAGTTCGGCGGCGGTGTGCGGATCGAGCATCGCGGCGTGGTAGATGTGCTCGCGCTTGCCTGTCAGCGCTGCTTCAACGGTGAGCGCCTGGACGTTGATGTTCGTCTGCATCATCGCGGCGAGGTGCACCGGGATTTCCCCGATGGTTGTCGGCTGGAGACCGCTCTTGTCGACCAGGATCGGCACCTCGACGCAGCAGCCATCCGGCAGGTTCTCGATCAGGCCGTGGTTCGGGACGTTGCCGTAGATCACCTGCGGTGCGCCGGTCTCGTGGCCGAGGATGATGCGGGACGCGTATTCCTCCGAGCGCTTGTGCTCGATCGGCGCATCGCCCTCGTACTCGGAGCGCATCTTGCCCCATTTCTCCAGCTGTTCCTCGCAGCGGCGAATGTACTCGTCGAGAGGGATGTTGAACTGCTCGATGAGGTCCGGGCGGTCGCGCTTGATGAACCACGGTCCGTATTCGCTGAAGTGCTCGCTGGATTCCGTGACGAAATAGCCCGTGCGCTTCAGCATTTCGTAGCGAACGCGATTGTGCTCCGGCTGGCGTCCCTCGGCGAGGACGTTGCGCAGCGCGGGGTAGAGGTCGACACCGTCACGCTCGAACTTCAGGTAGAAGGCATAGTGATTGATGCCAGCGGCGATGTAGTTGATCTCGCTGACCGGAATCCCGAGATCCTTCGCCAATTCGCCGGCGGTACCCTGCACGCTGTGACAGAGGCCGACGGTTGAGATGGTGCTGGAGCGGGTGATCGCCCAGCAGTTCATCGCCATCGGGTTGACGTAATTCAGGTAGAGGGCGTTAGGGCAGACCTCTTCCATCTCCTTTGCGATGCTCACGAGCACGGGGATGGTGCGCAGGCCGCGGAAGATGCCACCGATGCCGAGGGTATCGGCGATCGTCTGGCGCAGGCCGTACTTCTTCGGGATCTCGAAGTCGGTGACCGTCCCCGGCTTGTACCCCGCGACCTGGATCATGGTGATCACGTAGTCGGCATTGGCGAGGGCCGCGCGGCGATCGGTATAGACCTCGATGGTGGCGGGTGCGCCGGCCGATTCCTTGAGCTTGTTCGCCACGATCTCCGAGGTGCGCAGGCGCTCCGGATCGATGTCGAAGAGGGCGATGGTACTGCCGGAGAGTTCAGGATAGCTGAGGATATCGCCGATCAGGTTCTTGGCGAAGACTGTGCTGCCAGCGCCGATCAGCGTGATCTTCGGGGTGCGCGTGCCCGGCGAAACCGGGGCGATGCTGGATGCGGGTGCCGTGGTTGCCATGCGATTGAAGCCTCCGATGGGTCGAGGGTGGATGTGACGACAGGGGCACTATACAGGCGGCATCAGACCATGTCAGCAGCACGACGGCCATGGATGGAGCACGTTGGTGCGCACCGTGAATGCGATTCCGATTCGCCTGAACGCCTACAATGCACCCCATGAGTGACGCGGGCTTCCGCCTTCCTGAACGGCGGAAACTGGGAATGAAACGAAGGTGGACGAAATGGCTGTATACGAAGCGGAGGGTGGGAATCGCTCCGGTCTGGCAGAGGCGATCGGGAGCACGCCGTTTGACCTCATTGTGATCGGCGCCGGGATCAATGGCGCCGGCATCGCGCGGGATGCCGCGCTGCGTGGCCTGCGCGTGCTGCTGGTGGACAAGGGCGATCTTTCGGCGGGGACATCCAGCTGGTCGAGCCGCCTCATTCATGGTGGGCTGCGTTACCTCGAGCACGGTGAGGTCGGGTTGGTGCGGGAGTCGCTGCGGGAGCGGGAGCGTCTCCTCCGGAACGCGCCGCACCTGGTGCATGCGTTGCCGCTGACGCTGCCGATCTACAAGGGGCATCAGCGCGGACCGCTGATGATCCGGGCAGGGATGATCGCCTACGACACGCTTTCCTTCGACAAGAGCCTGCCCGGGCACACAATGTACAACGCGAAGGGCGCGCTGGCTCACGAACCCGGACTCAATCCGGAAGGACTGAACGCGGCGGCGCGCTACTACGATGCGCAGGTGGAGTACACCGAGCGCCTGATCGTGGAGAACGTGCTCGATGCGCAGGCGCATGGCGCAGTCGTGGCGACCTACACGCAGGTGGAGCGGCTGATCCTGGAAGCGGGTGTCGTGCGTGGCGTCGACCTGACCGACCTGATTACCGGCGAGACCGCGACGGCGTTCGGCAAGGTAACGGTGAATGTCACCGGCAGCTGGGTCGATACGGTGCTGGCGGAGTCGGGGATCGAGACGGTGACGCGGCTGGTTGGAGGGACGAAGGGCACGCACATCATCGTGCGGTCCTTCCCCGGTGCGCCATCTGATGCCCTCTATATCGAAGCGCGGCAGGATGGACGTCCGTATTTCATCATCCCGTGGAATGGCCTCTACCTGATCGGGACGACTGACGTCCGCTACGACGGTGATCTCGATCGCGTCGTGCCGGGCGAAGGCGAGATCGATTACCTGTTGACAGAAGCCAACCTGGCGATTCCCGCCGCCGGGCTGACGCGCGATCAGGTGCTCTACGCCTATGCCGGGCTGCGCCCGTTGCCGTGGGCGCCGGAGGGCAAGGAAGGCAGCATCACCCGGAAGCACATCATCCACGACCATTCGCCGCAGATCGCGGGCCTGCTCTCGATCATCGGCGGCAAGCTGACCACCTTCCGCAGCCTGGCGGAGGAGACGGTCGATGCGGTCGGGAAGAAGCTCGGCCGGTCACTCCCGCACGAGCGGACCTCGACGGAGCTGTTGCCGGGCGCGGTGGCGCACTTCGGCCAGTTCGCCGAGCGCTTCCGTCGAGAGGCCCCGGAATGGATCGCGCCGAGGTCGGTGGAGCACGTGCTGAAGGTCTATGGCACGCGGGCGAGAGCGGTGCTGGCGCTCGCGGATCGGGAGCCCGATCTGCGCGCTATCGTGAGTGAGGCGACGGGGGCGATCGGGGCGACGGTCGTCTTCGGGTTCACGGATGAGGGTGCCCGCACGCTCACGGACGCGGTGTTGCGGCGCACGATGATCGGCTACGCGCCGGATGCCGGGTTCGGCGCTCTGGAGGCGTCGGCGGCGGTCGCGCAGCGGGCGCTGGGGTGGTCCGATGAGCGCACCGAGGCGGAGGTAGATGCGTATCGTGTGTATATGACGCGCTTCCTGCCGCTGGCCGAGGAGGAGGTCCTCGATGTCGCGATTGGCGTGGGCTGATCGCCGGCCGCGCCATGAGTGGCGTACGCTGGCACCTTACGGGGAGCGGCCGCGCTCACGGCGGTGGGTCAGGGATACTGCGAGGACGTGGACGCGATGAATGAATCCCGGCTGTATGCCATTGGTGACCTGCACGGTCACTACCGCGAACTGCGCGGGTTATATGGGCAATTGCTCGACGATGGATTCGTGCCCGCGCGGGACCGCCTGATCTTCCTCGGCGACTATGTCGATAGTGGCCCCGATGCGCGGATCGTGGTGCAGCAGATGATTGCCTGGCAACGGCTCTTTCCGCATTGGGGATTCCTGATCGGGAATCACGAGGAGATGATGCTGGAAGCGCAGGCAGGGTGGGAGGAGAGCGGTCGCAAGCGCTTCAGCCGCTGGTGGAGTAATGGTGGCGACGCGACATGGCGATCCTACGCGGGGCCGGATGCGCGGGTCGATCCGAAGCAGAATCCGCTGGCAGTTGTCGATCCGGCGCACCTCTTCTGGATGTCGACGCTGGACCGGGCAATGGAGACGAATCGGTATATCTTCGTCCACGCTGGCTTGCGACCAGGTGTCCGGTTGGCGGCGAACGATCCCGACGACATGATCTGGATTCGCGATGAGTTCATCCAGTCGGATTACGACTGGGGCAAGGTGGTGGTCTACGGCCACACGCCGGTGAAGGAGCCGCTCGTGATGGCGAACAAGATCTGCCTCAACACGATGCCCCGCAATGCGGGGAAACTGACGGCTGTGCGGCTGGATGATGAGGGTACCGACGCGCCGCGCTTCCTGTTCCAACCGGCGATAGAGGCGTAGATACGGTGCCATGGTGGTCGGTGTTGTCGGGGGGCGAACGATTGCGAGGATCATGATCGGGCGGGCAAACGAAAACGGGAGACTCCACTTGGAGTCTCCCGTTTTGCTGCGTTGACGTGGCGTGGGCGCTGGATCAGTGCGCGGAGACGGAGACGGACGTCCTGGCGGAAATGGTGGTCGTGGTGATCTCGCCGCCGCAATCGCTCGCAGTGCGGGTGCCACGACAGCAGGCGTGGACGACGGCCTCGGTCAGATCGCGTGAAAACCCAAGCTCCCGGGCACGATCGGCAAGCTCCGCTGGCTCCTGACGATCGACGAGGGCTTCGGCGATCACGATGCTCGGGCGAAGGGTGCTGATCTCGGTCTTGGGAAGCGCGGTCATAGTCGGGCGAGTCCTTTCATGAAAACAATCACAGCTGTGCCACACACCGCCGGACATTTCCGGGGATGTTGGAACAACCGAACGTGAAGATGCGAAGAAGTGGGTAGAGGCCGATTCAGCCTGGCGAAGCTCGCCCCCGATACAAGAGAGGGCTTCGCGCTCTTGTTACCATATCCTAACAATCCGTTCGACTTTTCGCAATAGGTTTCGTTCGCATGCGCACAACAACATGAGGACCATTGGATCGTTGGTAGGGAGTCGGCAACACTTCCGCAAAGGAAGTAGCGTACGTACGCATTTTCTCGCGTTGGCAGCCTGGGCGTGGGTCTTGCCTTGCCCTGGTTTTGCCGCCGTGGCCAGTCCTCTGCTAGAATGGATCAGTGAAGCCGCCGCTGCGGTCGCATGGTGTGCCCGACATTCAACATGGTGGGTGCGCGTGTGACTCCGGTCGGATCGTTCTATGGTTGCCGTTCATCGTTTGGGGTGACGGGTCTGCCTTGCGGACAGACGGAACCGGGTATCAGTGCCACCCGGCCCAGCCAGTTCGCGGAGCGATACGATGGCGAGCGCGGGTTCGCAGCCCGGCCAGTGGCCGGAAAAAGTACGGTTTCCGCATTCCGAGCCAGCGACCACTATCTGGCGATCCGCTCCAACCCGGTTCCGGATCGCGTCATTGGGAGTACTACGTGATCAAGCTGCGTCTGCGCCGGATGGGCGCCAAGAAGCGCCCGTTCTACCGGATCGTCGTCGCCGAGCACAGCTCGCCGCGCGATGGCCGTTTCATCGAGATCCTCGGCCACTACGATCCGCTCACCGAGCCGGCCACGATCGTCACCAAGGATGATCGCGTCCGCTACTGGCTGAGCGTTGGTGGCCAGCCGACCGACACCGTTGCCGGCCTGCTGAAGAAGCAGGGCATCCTCGGTGAGGATGGCAAGGTCACCGAGGCCGCTCCGGCTGCCGAAGCCGTCGCATGAGCGATCGTGACGACCGCGACGACATGACTCCCGCCAGCATCGACGATGCGTTCATCGATCGCGACAGCGACGTGGACAATCTCGATGGTGGCGATGACGATGTCGTCGAGCCGCTGGCCGATGCGTTCGAAGCCGATGGCGAACCCCGCCAGCAGCTCGAAGGGTTGATCTCCTATATCGTCGGCAATCTCGTCGACGAGCCGGACGCGGTGGAGATCGCGTCCGAACAGCGGGGGACCACCATCCACCTGACCGTCAACGTTCCTGAAGAGGAGCTTGGCAAGGTGATCGGCCGTGGCGGGCGTATCGCGAAGGCCATTC
Source organism: Thermomicrobiales bacterium (assembly GCA_049840815.1). Taxonomy (GTDB): domain Bacteria; phylum Chloroflexota; class Chloroflexia; order Thermomicrobiales; family UBA6265; genus JASGDN01. The sequence goes on from JASGJI010000016.1 coordinate 184,148, forward strand.
GTACCGCGCTCACGGTCGCCGGTTCGCGGCATCATCTCCGGGTCAGCCTCGATATCGAGAGCCTGCCCGCCGCCTGAGTCGCCCCTGTGGTGGCCGTGGCTGTGTCGTGCCGCGTCGACAGCGTGTCGCCTCGTCAGAGGTGACACGCTGTTTCCATTCTCATCTCTCATCCTGAATCCAGCCACGCGCTGGAGGAGCATGTCGTGACCGATTCTCCCAAGCCGACGACGGGCCAGAAACCCCGGCCGGCCGCCAATCCCCGCCGTCGCACCGCCCCCCGCGTGAAGCGCCTGATCGAGACCGCCGGACCCGCTCCGACGACGCCCGTCAATGAGGTCTACCTCACGGAGGGCGTGCTGGCGGGGAGTCATGGCGTGCGCGGCGAGATCAAGATGCGCATCCTCACTGACCAGCCGGACCACCTCACGACGGTAACGCGCGTCTTCATCGGCGAGCCGCCGGTTCCCATGCGCTTGCTGGGGGTGCGCGAGCATGGCGACATGCTCCTGATCCGCCTGGAAGGCATTACCACACCGGAGCAGGCGAAGGAGCTGAGCGGCAAGGCCGTGAAGATCGCCGGCAGCGATGCCCGTCCGCTCGCGGAAGGCGAGTATTTCCTCTTTCAGCTCATCGGATTGACGGTGCAGGACGAGCAGGGAGAGGCAATCGGCACCGTCGCGGACCTGATCGAGACCGGTGCGCACGATGTCCTCGTCATCACGCCGAGCGCGGGCGGCCAGGACATCCTGATCCCGAATCACCCCGAATACGTGCTGACGATGTCCCCGGAAGAAGGGCTGCTCGTCGCGAGGCTGCCGGTCTACGATTCCTGAGCCACCACCGGCAGCCTATCGACCGCGGCTGTGAGGGGCTGCCCTACGGAGTGGTTCGACCGCGTTTTGGAAGCTGTGTCGTACGTAGGGCAAGGCCCTACGGGTCGATTGCTACTTCTGAACCGACTTCCATCACGAACGATGACCTATACCCCCAGCCATCCGGCGATTGACACTCCGCCCTGCGGAGTGGGACGATTGCCGTGCTCGCCGCAAGCGAGCCTCACGATCGGCTGGGGAATCATCCTCCGCCAAACTAGGGAAATCCGGTGCGAAACCGGGACTGTCGCGCAACTGTGACCGCGAATCGAGCGGGAGTCAGGATGCCTGGGATCGTGAGGAAACGGCTTCCCTTCGCGTCAAAGGGAGGAGGCATCCGCAACAGGATGTGATTGTGTCCCGCTCGCTCCATGGAGCGTCGGCGATGCGCTCCGGGTTCACCCCGCTCCTCGGTGAGGAGTGGGTTTTTTCGTGTCGTGGTTGTGCTGAACGGGTTCGTTGGTATCCGAGGGGGATACCGGAAGCGTGGAGACGGGCGCGGCGTCGCGCTCGGGAAGGGGATTCGATGGTGAGGACACGAGGACGACGTGCGATCGCGATCCTGGGGATCGTACTCGCGACGATGATGGCGCTCCTGCCGGGAGCGCGTGGCGTGATGGCGCAGGCAACGCCGGAGGCTTCTCCGGTCGCCTCGCCAGCGGCCTCGCCTGTGGCGGGTGGAGGACTCGCGGCGGCGGTGCAGTGGTTGATCTCCCAGCAGAACGACGACGGCTCGTTCATGGGCTTCTCCGGTGAGCCGGATGCCGGCACTACCGTCGACGCGCTGACGGCCCTCGCGGCGGCGAAGGAGTCCGGCATCGATGTCGGAGACTCCATCGATCAGGCGATCGCCTATCTCGGGAGTGGCGATGTCGCGCTCGTCTACGCGCAGACCGGTGTCGGCCAGGCTGCGAAGCTCGCGCTCGGCCTTGTCGCGGCGGGTGTCGATCCGACAAGGCCGAGCGCGAGCTTCGCAGCCTGGCCGACACCGGTCTGCGCGTAGACGAGCGCGACATCGCCACTCCCGAGATAGGCGATCGCCTGATCGATGGAGTCTCCGACATCGATGCCGGACTCCTTCGCCGCCGCGAGGGCCGTCAGCGCGTCGACGGTAGTGCCGGCATCCGGCTCACCGGAGAAGCCCATGAACGAGCCGTCGTCGTTCTGCTGGGAGATCAACCACTGCACCGCCGCCGCGAGTCCTCCACCCGCCACAGGCGAGGCCGCTGGCGAGGCGACCGGAGAAGCCTCCGGCGTTGCCTGCGCCATCACGCCACGCGCTCCCGGCAGGAGCGCCATCATCGTCGCGAGTACGATCCCCAGGATCGCGATCGCACGTCGTCCTCGTGTCCTCACCATCGAATCCCCTTCCCGAGCGCGACGCCGCGCCCGTCTCCACGCTTCCGGTATCCCCCTCGGATACCAACGAACCCGTTCAGCACAACCACGACACGAAAAAACCCACTCCTCACCGAGGAGCGGGGTGAACCCGGAGCGCATCGCCGACGCTCCATGGAGCGAGCGGGACACAATCACATCCTGTTGCGGATGCCTCCTCCCTTTGACGCGAAGGGAAGCCGTTTCCTCACGATCCCAGGCATCCTGACTCCCGCTCGATTCGCGGTCACAGTTGCGCGACAGTCCCGGTTTCGCACCGGATTTCCCTAGTTTGGCGGAGGATGATTCCCCAGCCGATCGTGAGGCTCGCTTGCGGCGAGCACGGCAATCGTCCCACTCCGCAGGGCGGAGTGTCAATCGCCGGATGGCTGGGGGTACAGGTCATCGTTCGTGATGGAAGTCGGTTCAGAAGTAGCAATCGACCGTAGGGCCTTGCCCTACGTACGACAGAGCTTCCAGAACGCGGTCGAACCACTCCATAGGGCAGCCCCTCACAGCCGCGGTCGGTAGGCTGCCGATGGTAGCTCAGGAATCGTAGACCGGCAGCCTCGCGACGAGCAGCCCTTCTTCCGGGGACATCGTCAGCACGTATTCGGGGTGATTCGGAATCAGGATGTCCTGGCCGCCTGCGCTCGGCGTGATGACGAGAACATCGTGCGCACCGGTCTCGATCAGGTCCGCGACGGTGCCGATTGCCTCTCCCTGCTCGTCCTGTACCGTCAACCCGATGAGCTGAAAGAGGAAATACTCGCCTTCCGCGAGCGGACGGGCATCGCTGCCGGCGATCTTCACGGCCTTGCCGCTCAGCTCCTTCGCCTGCTCCGGTGTGGTAACGCCTTCCAGGCGGATCAGGAGCATATCGCCATGCTCGCGCACCCCCAGCAAGCGCATGGGAGCCGGCGGCTCACCGATGAAGACGCGCGTTACCGTCGTGAGGTGGTCCGGCTGGTCGGTGAGGATGCGCATCTTGATCTCACCGCGCACGCCATGACTCCCGGCCAGCACGCCCTCCGTGAGGTAGACCTCATTGACGGGCGTGGTCGGAGCGGGTCCGGCGGTCTCGATCAGGCGCTTCACGCGGGGGGCGGTGCGACGGCGGGGATTGGCGGCCGGCCGGGGTTTCTGGCCCGTCGCCGGCTTGGGAGAATCGGTCACGACATGCTCCTCCAGCACGTGGCTGGATTCAGGATGAGAGATGAGAATGGAAACAGCGTGTCACCTCTGACGAGGCGACACGCTGTCGACGCGGCACGACACAGCCACGGCCACCACAGGGGCGACTCAGGCGGCGGGCAGGCTCTCGATATCGAGGCTGACCCGGAGATGATGCCGCGAACCGGCGACCGTGAGCGCGGTACGAATGGCCTTCGCGATACGCCCGCCACGACCGATCACCTTGCCAAGCTCCTCTTCAGGAACGTTAACGGTCAGGTGGATGGTGGTCCCCCGCTGTTCGGACGCGATCTCCACCGCGTCCGGCTCGTCGACGAGATTGCCGACGATATAGGAGATCAACCCTTCGAGCTGCTGGCGGGGTTCGCCATCGGCTTCGAACGCATCGGCCAGCGGCTCGACGACATCGTCATCGCCACCATCGAGATTGTCCACGTCGCTGTCACGATCGATGAACGCATCGTCGATGCTGGCGGGAGTCAGGTCGTCGCGGTCGTCACGATCGCTCATGCGACGGCTTCGGCAGCCGGGGCGGCCTCGGTGACCTTGCCATCCTCACCAAGGATGCCCTGCTTCTTCAGCAGGCCGGCAACGGTGTCGGTCGGCTGGCCACCAACGCTCAGCCAGTAGCGGACGCGATCATCCTTGGTGACGATCGTGGCCGGCTCGGTGAGCGGATCGTAGTGGCCGAGGATCTCGATGAAACGGCCATCGCGCGGCGAGCTGTGCTCGGCGACGACGATCCGGTAGAACGGGCGCTTCTTGGCGCCCATCCGGCGCAGACGCAGCTTGATCACGTAGTACTCCCAATGACGCGATCCGGAACCGGGTTGGAGCGGATCGCCAGATAGTGGTCGCTGGCTCGGAATGCGGAAACCGTACTTCTCCCGGCCAATGGCCGGGCTGCGAACCCGCGCTCGCCATCGTATCGCTCCGCGAACTGGCTGGGCCGGGTGGCACTGATACCCGGTTCCGTCTGTCCGCAAGGCAGACCCGTCACCCCAAACGATGAACGGCAACCATAGAACGATCCGACCGGAGTCACACGCGCACCCACCATGTTGAATGTCGGGCACACCATGCGACCGCAGCGGCGGCTTCACTGAACCATTCTAGCAGAGGACTGGCCACGGCGGCAAAACCAGGGCAAGGCAAGACCCACGCCCAGGCTGCCAACGCGAGAAACTGCGTACGTACGCCACTTCCTTTGCAGAAGTGTTGCAGACTCCCTACCAACGATCCAATGGTCCTCATGTTGTTGTGTGCATGCGAACGAAACCTATTGCGAAAAGTCGAACGGATTGTTAGGATATGGTAACAAGAGCGCGAAGCCCTCTCTTGTATCGGGGGCGAGCTTCGCCAGGCTGAATCGGCCTCTACCCACTTCTTCGCATCTTCACGTTCGGTTGTTCCAACATCGCCGGAAACGTCCGGCGGTGTGTGGCACAGCTGTGATTGTTTTCATGAAAGGACTCGCCCGACTATGACCGCGCTTCCCAAGACCGAGATCAGCACCCTTCGCCCGAGCATCGTGATCGCCGAAGCCCTCGTCGATCGTCAGGAGCCAGCGGAGCTTGCCGATCGTGCCCGGGAGCTTGGGTTTTCACGCGATCTGACCGAGGCTGTCGTCCACGCCTGCTGTCGTGGCACCCGCACTGCGAGCGATTGCGGCGGCGAGATCACCACGACCACCATTTCAGCCAGGACGTCCGTCTCCGTCTCCGCGCACTGATCCAGCGCCCACGCCACGTCAACGCAGCAAAACGGGAGACTCCAATTAGAGTCTCCCGTTTTCGTTCGCCCCCCGACAACACCGACCACCATGGCACCGTATCTACGCATCTATCGCCGGTTGGAACAGGAAGCGCGGCGCGTCGGTACCCTCATCATCCAGCCGCACAGCCGTCAGTTTCCCCGCATTGCGGGGCATCGTGTTGAGGCAGATCTTGTTCGCCATCACGAGCGGCTCCTTCACCGGCGTGTGGCCGTAGACCACCACCTTGCCCCAGTCGTAATCCGACTGGATGAAGTCATCGCGAATCCAGATCATGTCGTCGGGATCGTTCGCCGCCAACCGGACACCTGGTCGCAAGCCAGCGTGGACGAAGATATACCGATTCGTCTCCATTGCCCGGTCCAGCGTCGACATCCAGAAGAGGTGCGCCGGATCGACAACTGCCAGCGGATTCTGCTTCGGATCGACCCGCGCATCCGGCCCCGCGTAGGATCGCCAGGTCGCGTCGCCACCATTACTCCACCAGCGGCTGAAGCGCTTGCGATCGCTCTCCTCCCACCCTGCCTGCGCTTCCAGCATCATCTCCTCGTGATTCCCGATCAGGAATCCCCAATGTGGGAAGAGCCGTTGCCAGGCAATCATCTGCTGCACCACGATCCGCGCATCGGGGCCACTATCGACATAGTCGCCGAGGAAGATCAGGCGGTCCCGCGCGGGCACGAATCCATCGTCGAGCAATTGCCCATATAACCCGCGCAGTTCGCGGTAGTGACCGTGCAGGTCACCAATGGCATACAGCCGGGATTCATTCATCGCGTCCACGTCCTCGCAGTATCCCTGACCCACCGCCGTGAGCGCGGCCGCTCCCCGTAAGGTGCCAGCGTACGCCACTCATGGCGCGGCCGGCGATCAGCCCACGCCAATCGCGACATCGAGGACCTCCTCCTCGGCCAGCGGCAGGAAGCGCGTCATATACACACGATACGCATCTACCTCCGCCTCGGTGCGCTCATCGGACCACCCCAGCGCCCGCTGCGCGACCGCCGCCGACGCCTCCAGAGCGCCGAACCCGGCATCCGGCGCGTAGCCGATCATCGTGCGCCGCAACACCGCGTCCGTGAGCGTGCGGGCACCCTCATCCGTGAACCCGAAGACGACCGTCGCCCCGATCGCCCCCGTCGCCTCACTCACGATAGCGCGCAGATCGGGCTCCCGATCCGCGAGCGCCAGCACCGCTCTCGCCCGCGTGCCATAGACCTTCAGCACGTGCTCCACCGACCTCGGCGCGATCCATTCCGGGGCCTCTCGACGGAAGCGCTCGGCGAACTGGCCGAAGTGCGCCACCGCGCCCGGCAACAGCTCCGTCGAGGTCCGCTCGTGCGGGAGTGACCGGCCGAGCTTCTTCCCGACCGCATCGACCGTCTCCTCCGCCAGGCTGCGGAAGGTGGTCAGCTTGCCGCCGATGATCGAGAGCAGGCCCGCGATCTGCGGCGAATGGTCGTGGATGATGTGCTTCCGGGTGATGCTGCCTTCCTTGCCCTCCGGCGCCCACGGCAACGGGCGCAGCCCGGCATAGGCGTAGAGCACCTGATCGCGCGTCAGCCCGGCGGCGGGAATCGCCAGGTTGGCTTCTGTCAACAGGTAATCGATCTCGCCTTCGCCCGGCACGACGCGATCGAGATCACCGTCGTAGCGGACGTCAGTCGTCCCGATCAGGTAGAGGCCATTCCACGGGATGATGAAATACGGACGTCCATCCTGCCGCGCTTCGATATAGAGGGCATCAGATGGCGCACCGGGGAAGGACCGCACGATGATGTGCGTGCCCTTCGTCCCTCCAACCAGCCGCGTCACCGTCTCGATCCCCGACTCCGCCAGCACCGTATCGACCCAGCTGCCGGTGACATTCACCGTTACCTTGCCGAACGCCGTCGCGGTCTCGCCGGTAATCAGGTCGGTCAGGTCGACGCCACGCACGACACCCGCTTCCAGGATCAGCCGCTCCACCTGCGTGTAGGTCGCCACGACTGCGCCATGCGCCTGCGCATCGAGCACGTTCTCCACGATCAGGCGCTCGGTGTACTCCACCTGCGCATCGTAGTAGCGCGCCGCCGCGTTCAGTCCTTCCGGATTGAGTCCGGGTTCGTGAGCCAGCGCGCCCTTCGCGTTGTACATTGTGTGCCCGGGCAGGCTCTTGTCGAAGGAAAGCGTGTCGTAGGCGATCATCCCTGCCCGGATCATCAGCGGTCCGCGCTGATGCCCCTTGTAGATCGGCAGCGTCAGCGGCAACGCATGCACCAGGTGCGGCGCGTTCCGGAGGAGACGCTCCCGCTCCCGCAGCGACTCCCGCACCAACCCGACCTCACCGTGCTCGAGGTAACGCAGCCCACCATGAATGAGGCGGCTCGACCAGCTGGATGTCCCCGCCGAAAGATCGCCCTTGTCCACCAGCAGCACGCGCAGGCCACGCAGCGCGGCATCCCGCGCGATGCCGGCGCCATTGATCCCGGCGCCGATCACAATGAGGTCAAACGGCGTGCTCCCGATCGCCTCTGCCAGACCGGAGCGATTCCCACCCTCCGCTTCGTATACAGCCATTTCGTCCACCTTCGTTTCATTCCCAGTTTCCGCCGTTCAGGAAGGCGGAAGCCCGCGTCACTCATGGGGTGCATTGTAGGCGTTCAGGCGAATCGGAATCGCATTCACGGTGCGCACCAACGTGCTCCATCCATGGCCGTCGTGCTGCTGACATGGTCTGATGCCGCCTGTATAGTGCCCCTGTCGTCACATCCACCCTCGACCCATCGGAGGCTTCAATCGCATGGCAACCACGGCACCCGCATCCAGCATCGCCCCGGTTTCGCCGGGCACGCGCACCCCGAAGATCACGCTGATCGGCGCTGGCAGCACAGTCTTCGCCAAGAACCTGATCGGCGATATCCTCAGCTATCCTGAACTCTCCGGCAGTACCATCGCCCTCTTCGACATCGATCCGGAGCGCCTGCGCACCTCGGAGATCGTGGCGAACAAGCTCAAGGAATCGGCCGGCGCACCCGCCACCATCGAGGTCTATACCGATCGCCGCGCGGCCCTCGCCAATGCCGACTACGTGATCACCATGATCCAGGTCGCGGGGTACAAGCCGGGGACGGTCACCGACTTCGAGATCCCGAAGAAGTACGGCCTGCGCCAGACGATCGCCGATACCCTCGGCATCGGTGGCATCTTCCGCGGCCTGCGCACCATCCCCGTGCTCGTGAGCATCGCAAAGGAGATGGAAGAGGTCTGCCCTGACGTCCTCTCCTGAATTACGTCAACCCGATGGCGATGAACTGCTGGGCGATCACCCGCTCCAGCACCATCTCAACGGTCGGCCTCTGTCACAGCGTGCAGGGTACCGCCGGCGAATTGGCGAAGGATCTCGGGATTCCGGTCAGCGAGATCAACTACATCGCCGCTGGCATCAATCACTATGCCTTCTACCTGAAGTTCGAGCGTGACGGTGTCGACCTCTACCCCGCGCTGCGCAACGTCCTCGCCGAGGGACGCCAGCCGGAGCACAATCGCGTCCGCTACGAAATGCTGAAGCGCACGGCTACTTCGTCACCGAATCCAGCGAGCACTTCAGCGAATACGGACCGTGGTTCATCAAGCGCGACCGCCCGGACCTCATCGAGCAGTTCAACATCCCGCTCGACGAGTACATTCGCCGCTGCGAGGAACAGCTGGAGAAATGGGGCAAGATGCGCTCCGAGTACGAGGGCGATGCGCCGATCGAGCACAAGCGCTCGGAGGAATACGCGTCCCGCATCATCCTCGGCAACGAGACCGGCGCACCGCAGGTGATCTACGGCAACGTCCCGAACCACGGCCTGATCGAGAACCTGCCGGATGGCTGCTGCGTCGAGGTGCCGATGCCTGGTCGACAAGAGCGGTCTCCAGCCGACCAACATCGGGGAAATCCCGCCGCACCTCGCCGCGATGATGCAGACGAACATCAACGTCCAGGCGCTGACCGTCGAAGCAGCGCTGACCGGCAAGCGCGAGCACATCTACCACGCCGCGATGCTCGATCCGCACACCGCCGCCGAACTGGACCTCGACCAGATCTGGCACCTGGTGGATGACCTGATCGACGCTCATGGTGATTGGCTGCCCGAATTCCACTAATGGGCCATCTCGCCTAACTTGACGCCGTATGGCGTCCGGACCGACACGGGGTCGGTCCCTGCGTACGTACGCACTTTTGCAGGGACCGACCCCGTGTCGGTCCGGCCCAAGCATCCATTCCCCATATCAGGTAAAGAGAGACGGACCGCTGGTTGTCGGGAGAACGACTCCAATGGAGGGGCGATCCTCGCAGCTGCGGCCGGTGATCGCCCTTACAAGCAAGTGCGCACGTTGGCCTTGACGATCCACTAGGCTCCAGTCCGGTCGACAATCCTGAACCCCGGAGTGCATGCACTCCGGGGTTCAGGATTTATTTCCCCCGTGTATCAGAGCGCATGCCAACTTCGTCACAACCTCATTTCACCGCACGGAACTCGCCCAAATCGATAGTACGATGCAGGCAGACACGGCTGGGATGGGCTGACCGGCTCGGTCCTGAAATCCCGCTCATTCGGGCATCCTGGCCGCATTCCGACGCAACGGCGTAGTGCGCTGGCACGATTCACGCGGGGTAACCCCGGTCAGAACGTCCAGCGGGCGACAACAGGGAGCACGACAAGCTCGACGGGGGACGCAATCATGGGGACTCAATCTTCTGCCGGGGGCGCGGTGGCCATGCGATCCGCCGCCCCGAAAGCACCAGCGCATCCGAGGCGGGGATTCGGACGCTGGGTGAAACGAAATCGCCTCGAAATCGCACTCTGCGCACCATTCACGCTCTACGTGGCGTTCTTCATGTTCGTGCCGGTATTGCAATCGTTCTACTTCAGCCTTGTGCGCCAGGGCACACGCGAATTCACCTTCGACAGCTATCGCGATGTCGTCGGCCAGAGCCAGTTCAGCGATGCCTTCTGGAACACCATCGGCATCACCGTCATGGGCGTGACGATGGAGATGGTGGTCGGTCTCGGCATCGCGCTGATGCTCTACTCGCACCTTCCGGGACGCGGCATCTTCCGCTCCATCGTCCTGATTCCGATGGGCGTGCCAACCCTGGTCGCCGGGGCCGCGATGCTCTACTTCGTGGGCTTCAACGGCTACCTGAACAAGCTCCGCTCCAGCTTGGCATCATTGATGTGCCAATCTACTGGCAGCAGAGTGGCCTGCGCGGCATGTTCGTGATCGCCCTCTCCGACCTCTGGAAGACAATCCCGCTGGTCGTCCTCATTCTCCTCGCGGGACTGGAAGCGATTCCCGGCGATGTCTATGAGGCCGCCGATGTTGACGGCGCAAGCAGCTGGCAGACTTTTTCACGACACCATCCCGCTCCTGATGCCAGCCATCACCATGGCCCTCATCCTTCGCGCGATCGACGCCTTCCGCATCTTCGACATCGCGATGGTGATCGCCGGTCGAGCAGTTCGGGGTGATGAGTTCCTTCGTTTACTTCGACTATCAGGCTGGCCAGACGAACACGGCCTCCGCGGCCGCGGTGATCCTGCTTGGCATGATCGTGGTCTTCGTGGTCGCCTACATATTCCTGGTCGAACGCCGCTCGGAGGTCGAACGATGAGCGCCATCACCACGCCAACACCGCAGGCACCAACACCATCCGGGAACCGAAGTTCGTGCCCGAACGCCCATTCCGTTGGGGGGACATCGTCTTCTGGATCCTGGCGATCTTCGTCTCGATCGTGATCCTCACCCCGATCTACGTGCTCTTCAAGGTCTCCGTCAGCACCGTCGCCCAGGCGACCGCTCCCAGCCCGTCATGGCTGATCAAAAGCGTGACCTGGGACAACTGGAACCGCCTTCTGACGGTGCCTAACCTGAAACTCCCCGTTGACGAACAGCCTGACCGTCGCGACCGGAACCGCGATCTTCGCGATGATCCGCTGCACCAGCCGCGTACGTCATCTCCCGTTTGCCATCGCGCACGCGCTACCTGGTGGTGCTGGCGGTGCTCTTCACCCGCATGTTCCCGGAGGTCATCATCGCGACGCCGATCGCGACGAACTTCTTCCGCTGGGGCCTGAACGACACGATCATCGGCCTGATGATGGCCCACCTCATCCGCACCCTGCCGCTCGCCTGCTGGATCATGATCGGCTCGTTCCAGGTGATCCCGCGCGACCTCGAGGAAGCCAGCTTCGTGGATGGCGGCAGCAAGCTGACCACACTCATCCGGGTCGTCCTCCCGCTCGGGCTGCCGGGCATCGCCGTGGCGGCGATCTTCGCCGGCTCTTATTCGTGGAACGACCTGCTTTACGCGATCTACCTCTTCCTGACACAACGCACGCTGCCGCTCGTCACCTACTACTACGCCAACCGTGGCACTGTCACCGATGTCGCCACCTTCTCCATCATCATGACCATTCCCGTCATCCTCATCACCTTCTTCCTGCAACGCTGGATTCGCAGTGGATACCTCAGCGGCGCGGTGAAGGGATAGCCAGGATGACCGATGGCGCGTGATCGCGTGCGTCGCAGCACGATTCATGACCAGGAGGTCACGGAGCCATGTTCGAGGCAGAACTCGCTCGTCAACGAACGCCGCTCGTTCGCTCGTCACCGATCATCTCGAGGGGCGCATTCGACCGCCGTTCGCTCCTGAAGCTCGCCGGGGCCGCCGGCATCTCCTGTTCCCGTCCTCAGTGCCGCTTTTGGAGCCCATGGCGTCGCCGCTCAGGACGCCACGCCGGACGCATCCGCCGCCGCATCGCCGGCAGCGTCTCCGGCCGCCGATCAGCCGGTCACCCTCGGCAACTACGAGGGTAAGTCGCTCAAGACCTCCATCGCGATGGCGGAGCAGGAGGCGCAGGTCTTCCGCGATGTCGTGGTCGCCGGCTTCAAGCAAGCTACCGGTGGCGACATTGATGTGATCAACATCGAGTCCACCGATGTCATCCGCACGCTGCAGGCGCAGAAGGATTCTGGCAACGTCCAGATCGACCTGCTGGTGGTGGACAACAACGCGCTCGGGGCAACTCGTCTCCGGCGAGCTGGTGGAGAAGATTCCCGAGGCCACCGAAGTCATGCCATCCACGACGATCGAGGCGCTGAAGCCGGTCCTCCAGTTCGACAACGAATACTGGTTCCTCCCGGCCCGCCCGAACGTCCAGATCACCTACTACAACTCCACCAAGTTCAACGATTGGGGTCTGGAGCCGCCGAAGACGTGGGACGACCTGAAGTCCGTCGCCCAGTCGATCAAGGAGAAGGCCGGTGTCGGCCAGGTCTCCATCCAGGGCGTCACGGGCGGCGCGGTCGGTGTCACGGTGACCCAGTTCCTGTGGCAGGCGGGCGGCGATCCCCTGAAGATCAACACCGATGAGGGCGCAGCCGCCTTCCAGCTCATGCAGGATCTGAAGCCGAACCTGACGCCGCAATACCCGACCGCGACCTTCGACACGACCAACACATACATCCTCAACGAGAGCGTGGTGCTGGCCCAGAACTGGCCGTTCGGCGTCGTCGTCATCGTGGAGCAGGGCGAAAAGAAGGACATTCTGGCCTACTCCGGCTGGGAAGGCCCGAAGGGCAATGCGCTCGTCCTCGGTGGCGATGTCTTCGGCATCGCGACGGGTTCGCAGAACCGTGACATGGCGCTGGACTTCACCAGGTACTGGATGACCAAGGAGATCCAGGAGCAGCTGGTCGCCAAGAACGGGTGGCCGCCAATGCGCTCCGATGCGCTCAGCCAGGTGGCCGACTGGCAGAAGCCGTACTTCGATGTCGTCAACGAGGCCCTCGCCGTGACCAAGGCCCGTCCGAACGTCCCCTACTGGTCGCAGGTGGAGGCGGCGCTCGGCAATGCTTTCAACGATATCGTCACCGGCGGCCAGGATGTGAAGGACACGCTGGAGCGCTATCAGCAGGAGATCGACAAGGCTGCCAACGGCGGCTGATCCCACGTTCACGTCGATGCACGAGGAGAAGCCGGGGATGGCATATGCCATCCCCGGCTTCTCCTCCCTCTGTGGACTGTCTACTCGTCCAGCGTCGCCTCGTGCGCCACGAAGTAGCCGCGCCACGGCCCGACCCCAGCGATGAACGGCTGCATGATCGCCTCCTCCGCCTGCACCATGTGCATCAAGTCGTGGCCGCCCCACTCGTTGAGCAGATTCGCCAGCGTCACCTCGCCAAGCTCGGCATGGATCGCCGTCCGCGCCAGATCCTCGGGCTGCACCGTCGCAAGGACCGCCAGCCCGCGCTCCCGCAACACCGTCCAACGGTCGATCAGCGCCTGCACCTCCGCGACCGGCTGCCCGACTTCGCCCCCGTTGTCCTGATCGAACGCGGGAAACGCCTGTCCGGCGAGGATGGCCTCGACCCGGGACGTGAAGACCGGTTCCACATCGATCAGGTGTTGCAGCACGTTGGCAGCCGACCATTCGCCGGGTGCCGGCGCGCGCTCCAGCCGCGCGGGGTCGACGGCCTCCGCCAACGTGCGCCAACGCGCTGGCCCCACCCGCAGGATTGCCGTCACCGATCCGATCAGGTCCGTATCATCCATCGTCTTCACCTCTCTCGGGAATTGCGCGTATGCTGGCGACACGAATGGGGGCATCGTTCTCCGCCCCAGCCAACCACCACCAACCAACGAGGACCTCCAGTGAGCACATCATCCCCTGTCGCGATCCGTCCTGCAACGCCCGCCGACATCCCCTTCATCGCGGAGATGTACGAGCTTGTGGAGGGGACGGGCGCCCCACACTGGCGGACGGACGGCTCGACGCCGAACCCCTACTCCACCGATTGGATTGCGACCTACTTCGACCGCTCGCCCGAGAACCAGCAGATCTTCATCGCGGCGGATGAGCAGGACGCGCCGCTCGGCTATGTCTGGGTGCTGACGCTCACCGAGTTCGACTCCCATCTGCCGCATGGGCATATCGCGGGGGTCGCGGTCGATC